>JAQWMQ010000015.1 GCA_029246705.1 Phycisphaerales bacterium
ACCATCAGTCCCGGAGGCCCCGGAGGTGACGCCCCGCCGCCCTCGAGCAGGAAGACGCGCCCTTGTTGCTGCGCGTCGATGGTGACGGCCGGTGACCCATCGGGGTTGGTCGCGCCGAGCACTGCAATGCTCTTGGAGAACTCAAGGTCGTGTTCCTGGTAGGTGCCCGCAGCGATCTCGATCGTGTCGCCGTCAACGGCGGCGTCGATCGCCTCGGCGAGCGTCAGGTGGTCCTTCGGCACCCGGTGGGTGAGACCACCCGAATCGATCGTGATCAGACCGGTCATGCCCTCGCCGCACTCTGCGGTCGAGAAGTACGGAATGTCGAGCGTGTCGTACTCGGGAACCTCCCAGGTGTAGGTGAAGTTCGGGGGACCCTTGCTTCCGTTGGGCAGAGCGCCCGCGAAGAAGACGCCATCGGGCGTGCAGTTCGATCCTGACACCACGGTGCGAGTCGGACCGGGCTGAAGCGTCCACACCACCGTGTCACCGGGCGCCACCACGAGGGTGGACGGCTCGAAGGCGGTCGTAGTGACCGTGATGTCATGGGTTTCAGCGGATGCGGCGGAGGCTGCTGCCAACGCGAACAGTGCAATGACACACGAACGCACCATGTTCATATTCATACTTATCCTTCTCTCGTCATTACTCATGATCAGCTTGTCCTAACTGAACCGTGCCTACTGACACGCACCCCAGTACCCCAGGACCAGTGACAGGTCCGTTCCGTTGACGATGCCGTCACCATTGACGTCGGCCTCTGGATCTGCGGAGTTCCATGCGCCAAGAATTCTGGCGAGGTCGGGTCCATCGACACTGCCGTCACACGTGATGTCTCCGGTGCAACCGGGGATGACCACGCTGGCCGTGTTCGAGATGCCGTTGACGATCCCATCCGATGGGATGACCTCGCAGGTGACGACCGGACCGCCACAGCCATCGACCCGCGGCAGGTAATCGGCAAGACCCGCCGACACCGTGTCGCGAACGACCACGCCGTCCACCGACCAGATGTACCGAAAGCGAACCAGGTCCCAGTCGAGATCATCCATCGGGCCCGCCGAGTTCACCCGGCACATGAGTACGTCTTCCGAAGTCGGGTTCGAAGGTTCGATCGCCGCATTGATCGGCTGGGGTGCGCGGTTGGGCGTCTCGTCGCCGGGCGCGACGATCTCCAACGGGAAATTCATCCGAAGCTCGCTGTTGACGAACACGCTCACGCGCCAGGTGCCGGGAGTCTCCTGCATTCCGGGAATGTCCCAGTACCACCACCAGATCCAGAACCGGTAGGACGAGAACCCGAAGTTGAGCCAGAACCATTCGGAGTCGTAGTGGAGGTCACCCGAGGGATCGTAGAACTTGAAGGTGGCGGTGCTGTTGGCCGGGAGGTTGAACCCCCGCGCCCACATCCAGACACCATCGTGATCGAGCGGCACGTACCCCTCGGCCGGGGGTTGCCACCGTTCGTTGACGGGATAGGCGAAGAAGGCGTCGAGGTTCTCCACCGTCACCCCGAAATCAGTGAAGGTGACGTCGTTGATGTCGGGGATCCCGGGCTGATCGGCCCAGAGGCTCTCACCCTCGTTGCAGGGCCCGACGAACGGGTCGAACAAGGCCTGGTCCATCAAGGTGGCGAATCCCAGTCCAGGCCAGTCGGTGTTTCCACTCGAGGCGACCTCGCCGATCTGTTGACCCGCTCGAACCTCATCGCCGGGCGAGACGAGGATACTGTCCTTGCGCAGACTGAAGCAGCTGGTCTGGAGCCCTTGACCGTGATCGAGTCTCACGAAATTGGTGGGCCGCTCTTTCTCATAATCGACGTTCTGGTCATCCTCGCCGTCATGGGTCGTCACGACGACGCCGTCGAGTGCGGCGAAGACCGGAATGCCGACCAACTGGCGATCGAAGGTCGGTACCAGTCCGACCGTGGCGATGATGCCGTCAAGCGTGTAGCCACCGCAGTTCCAATCCTGGATGCCACCCGCCTGGGAAGCGTGGTCGAAGTAATTCTGCAGGTTGAAGTCCAACCCCACGCGACCGCCGAAGGGGTAGAAGTTCAGCAGCGGCGGTGGAACGGGACCCGCGAAGCCGGCGTGATCATCCGATCGTGACAGCGGCCCGAACTCGGCGACGTAGCGTTCGATGCCACGGCGCATGCGTTCCTGGTCTGCCTCGGTGAGCTGGGATCCGGCGGAGCTTGATTCCGCCAACGGTCCCCCACCGGCCAGACCACCGAAGGGGGTGGCGTGATTCGTGGTGATGCGTGCTTCGTCATCAGCGGGCACAGATGCAGCGACCAGTGACGTGCAGAAGGCGAAGGCAACAGACAAAGACAGACAGCTGGCTGAGGTCATCTTTTCTCCCTGCTTCATTGAACATCCGGGGTAGGGGGTGCCCTGAAGCGATCTTTGAACCAGATCAATTTGCACTGAGTGCATTTCATTATGAATGATCAGAGTATGATTGCAATGCTTTAAATGTCCATAGTTTGGTTTTTAAGCACGATGACCATCATTCTCACAGACCAGATGCTTGAGGAAGCCGCCAAGGTGGCCGGAGGGCTGCACACGTCGTTCTCGGGCGTGCTGGAGCTGCCGAACGTCGCCGGTCGTCGAGCGTCCACGTTGTCAAACGAGCTGGGCGTGGGCCGAATGACCTGTCAGCGCATCACGAAACTCGGCAAGCTCACCAGGGATGACTCTGCTCCCGGCCCCAGACTCCTCGCGGAGCTGCCCGGCGTCAGTGGCCTGCGGCAGTTCCTGGATGCCCTGCTCAAGCAGGGAACACCACGGTCCGCGTTGCTTGGAGCCCAGGAGGCGGTGGACGCCTTCGATCTTTATCTCCGAGACCTTGGAGTCAGCCAGACCGCGTTCGCCTCGGCGCTGCTGCTGCATGATGCCGCGGCCGATCCGGAGCGACGCTGCCAGCAGCGAAGGAAGCTCTTCGATGCCGCCTCGGCGGTGACCGGTCAATCCGCGGACGCGACGATCAGCATGATGGCCCTTCAGGCGAGGGAACGACAGGACTTCAACTTCGAGCAGATCGCGGTGCGTGGCTACTCGGGAATGCGCGCCAGTGAATCGGCCATGCCGATCCGCTTGCCGATCAACATGGCCTATTCGGACTATCGAAACATCACCGGTGATGAAGCGGCACGGGAGCCCCAGGCGCTGGTCGAGCTCTTCTGCACCAGTCCCCTGCCGTCGATCGACTCCCGGATCATCAAGCAGCAGCACCTCGCACACCTGGTCGACCCCGCCCACATCCCCACCGGCGAACCTTTCGACTGCTTCGCGACGCAGCACAACCTGTGGAACGTCACCGGGGGCGGGCCGCACAAGGCGATCTGGCTGTACGTGGACTATCCCACGCGACACTGCACCTTCGATCTCTATGTTCCGCACGGCATGGAACAGATGAATGTGGTGTCCGGGGACTGCCACCTGTGGGGCACCTCGTTGCTGGCCCCGCCCGAGGATCTCTGGATGACGCGTTTCGCCGATCAGATCGAGTTCACCAGACTCGGCACCGGCACCGAGAACGCCGTATCGTCGGCCTACACCCGTCACCGGGAACTCACCGAGCACATGTTCGAACACCACGGCTGGGATCCCGCGAAGTTCGTCGGTTTCCGCTGCGAGATGACGTTCCCCGTGTGGCGTTCCGGGCTGTGCATCGTGCTCGAGGCGAAGTGACCCCGGCTTGAAATCGATCAGTCGCCGGCGGCGGCAGCGTGCAGTGCTTCGAGTCTCGCCAGGTAGGCCGGACCGGGGACCAGGTCGCGGCGCGCCATCACCGTGGCGGCCACCGAAGCGAACTTGCGCCACTGGTAGGTCTTCGAGCCCGCATCGGTCAGCCAGCTGAAGCGACGCGTGAAGGACGGCGGTGGCGTGCTCGAAGCGACCATCGAACCGGTGCCGATCGTGGTGCCGGTCATCACCCGCGTGCCGATCGCCAGCTTGACGTGGTCGGCGAGGATGCAGCCCATGAAGATGCGTCCGGTCCGGTGCAGTCCACCGTCCTGCTCGAGACGCATCACCACCTCGGCGTAGGTGTTCAGGAGGTTCGAGTTGTCGGTGCCGGCACCGATATTCACCCACTCGCCCACCAGCGCATCACCCAGGTGGCCGTCGTGGCTCTTGTTCGAGAAGCCCTGGAAGATCACGGAACCGACCTCCCCCCCCACCTTGCAGGAGGGACCCAGGCTGGTTCCCGGCTTGATCAGGGATCGTTCGGTGATCACACAGTCGCGGCCGATCGCACAAGGGCCACGCAAAACCGCGTAGGGACGGACCTGCGCACCTTCGTCGATCCAGACCGAACCTTCGCTCGCATCGAGGATCGCGGTGGGCATGACGTCGGCACCCGCATGCACGTGGACAGAATGCTCGCCCAGGACCACCACGCGCTTGGGGACCGGCTCGGTACTGATGCTGATCCCGATGTCGGCGGCGATGCGGTCAGAGAGACCGGTGAGGAGATCCCAGGGATGGGTGAAGCAGGTCGCGAGTTCATCGACCTCGATGCGCGCCTCGCCCGGCTCGTTGGTGGCGATGAAGGTCGCAAGGTCGTCGGCTTCGATGTGCGCGACGGTGATCGTGCCATCACCGGTCGTGCGAGCGACGCCCAGCGGAGGGATCTCGATCTGGCCACCGGTCGCGTAGCGCCCGTTGACCAGGACCGCCGGTGAACCGTCGGCAGGGTCGGCAAGTGCACGTCCGGTGCGTTCGATGGCCAGCGCGGCGTCCTCTTCCGGAACCAGCAGAGTGGCGGTCGAATTCAGGCTGTGTTCGGCACGTTCCAGTCCGGTGAAGATGCCGGAGCGCTGTTCGAACGAGGAACGCAGGTCCCCCAGGGGACCCAGCTCGGCTCGTTGATCGTCGAAGAGTATCAGTCGCGACATGCTGACACGGTACCGCTTTCAGGAGCACTCCGCCGAAAGTGCATGTTCCAGCGAATCCAAGGGCGAACGGTCACCGGATGGTCGATCCGGTGAAGCCCCACAACGGCGTGGTTCGGACCAGCAGCCACCCCATGGGTATCGCGATCGCCCCCGAATAGACCGCCCAGAGCAGCAGCATTCCGAACGCGCTCACCGCACTGCCGTCCCCCCAGACGGGCATGCTGCCCTCGTAATGCCCCCGGATCTGCCAGAGGGCGAGATAGACGATCGACACCGCCAGCAGGAAGAACGCGGTCAGCAGCCCGAAGGTGAGCGGATTTCGGCTGAACACCATCGAACGCAGGGGAAGGATCAGGTTTGCACCGAAGAGGAAGCCGAGGGTGTAGGGACCGATCAGGTGATACGGGCGTCCGTCGTAGAGCGCATCGACGTTGAAGTCGAGCAGCAGCCCGATCGCCAGGCACGCCCACAGCGCATTCCGACGGGGTGCCGCAAGCACCAGGAAGACCGCAAGGGTTCCGGCCAGGCCGGGAACCGTTCCTCCGATTCGAAGCATTTCCATCAGGCTGGTGTCGAGAATGACGACGAAGACGAGGAAGAGGATGAAGACACCGATTCTCATCAGCCGCCCCCCTCTTCGACCGCGGTTCGAACGTCGTCGGGTTCAGGGGTGGGTGCCTGCAGCTTCAGGGTGACCGTGGGCAGCCGCTCCGGATAGAGCAAGGTCTCGACGATCACGCGCTTGCGAAGCGGGTTGTCATCGGTCGACTGGATCTCGACCACCGTACCGATCAGCATGCCCCAGGCGGTCGACTGCCATGCGCGGTCGCGGGCAAGTCGAACCTGGTCGCCCTGCCGTATCTCGTCGCCCTGACGAGGATCCCAGGCGATCAGGCCCTCGAAACGGCCACCACCGACTGACTTGAGTCGTATCGACTTTCCGGCATCGGCACCGACCGTGGGGTCCTCAGCCGGCGTGATGCGTGCGAGCAGATCCCGACTGGTCGGATCGCTGGTGATTCCGATCGGAATGAGCGTGCTCGAGAGCGGCGAGACGTCGTCGGCGATGCGTCCGACCAGCTGGTCACCATCCACCACGGCAACCGTGCCGGGCAGGACACCCTGGCGACTGCCGGCGTTCAACTGCAGTGGACCGGCGATCCCACCCGGTGCGTGACGCACCACCACCGCATTGCGAGGTGTCCAGTCGATGGCGACTCCGGAAGCGTTGCGCGCACCCTGGACCTGGGCCAGTTCCTTCTCCAACTGTTCGACCTGCAGACGCGCCGAATGCCAGCGCCCACGAAAGGCATCACGTTCCGCGAGGATCCGCTTCAGTTCGGAGATGCTCGGCACCACTTCCGCCTGCGTGGGCCGGACGTAGGCGACCACGCCGCTGGCAGCATGTCCCAATGGTGTAAGCGGCAACTGGATGATCGAACCGAGGTCGGCGGTCCAGGGAACCAGCCAGCGCGTGGGCGCAATCGACAGCAGCAGGACCACCACGGATGTGATCAAGAGAGCGCGGTCGGTCTGTAGCAGCCTGTTCATGGCGCGGCCTCCATGCGGGCGTGCCGCCGGAAGCGGGTCACAACTCGTCGATGTCCGATTCCATCGTGGACTTCCAGTCCTCGAGGTGTTCGAGGTAGATCGCCGTCCCACGAGCCACGCAGGTCAGCGGATCATCGGCCAGACGGACATCGAGCCCGGTGGCCTTGGAGAGCACTTCGTCGAGCCCGCGCAGGAGCGCGCCGCCACCGGCGAGGGTGATGCCGTTGTCGACCAGGTCACCAGCCAGTTCCGGCTTGGCCTGCTCGAGGGTCTTCATCACGGTCTCGATGATCGCGTCGACCGGTTCGCTCAGCGCCTCGCGGATCTCCTCGGAGGTGACCACGGTCTTTCGGGGCATGCCCGAGACCATGTCGCGCCCGCGAACTTCCATCTTCAGCTCCTCTTGCAGAGGAGAGGCGGAACCGACCTCGATCTTGATGCGTTCGGACGTCTGCTCCCCGATGGTCAGGGAATAGTTCTTCTTCATGTAGCCGATGATCGATTCGTCGAAGTCGTCACCGGCGACTCGTGCGCTCTCGCAGGTCGCGATGTCACCCAGGGACATGATCGCGACCTCGGTGGTGCCACCACCCACGTCGACGATCATGCTGGCGGTCGGTTCGACGATCGGAAGTCCGGCACCGATGCCGGCGGCCATGGGCTCCTCGACCAGGTACACCCGGCGTGCGCCAGCACGCTCGGCGGAATCAAGCACTGCACGCTTCTCGACCGCGGTGATTCCCGAGGGGATGGCGATGACCACCCGCGGACGAAGGATGCGACTGCGACCATTCACCTTGCGGATGAAGTAGCTGAGCATCGCCTCGGTGATCTCGAAGTCGCTGATCACGCCATCCTTGAGCGGACGAATCGCGGAGATCGCACCCGGGGTCTTCCCGAGCATGTCCTTGGCGGCCCAACCCACCGCAGTCCCGTTGTGGATGACCTTGTTGGTCCCCTTGCGGACGGCGACCACTGAAGGTTCGTTCAGAACGATACCTTCGCCTCGGACCGCAACCAGAGTGTTGCAGGTACCCAGGTCGATTCCCATATCGACACTGAACCACCCAAGCAGGGCATCCATGAACACGGGCGTCGCCTCCTGCGCTCGACTGGCGCATACCTCGTTCGTCTTTGAACACGTGCCAACGATGAAAAGCCACATCGTGGACGAAGCACGGTAGCAGAACAGACCCGACATCGCTGTTTCATCCACGAACACTCCCCCGCGTCCGCCGGGTGACGGCTTACGCGGGGGAGTGCAGGAAACAGTGCAGCACCCGATGGTTACGATCGGGTGATCAGTCGTCGACCACCTGGAAACCGGGGATGGAATCCAGCATGCCACCGGAAGCCTGCTCGCCTTCGGACAGCTCCATGTTGGCGGAGAGGATGGTGACGAAGCCGGCAAGGAGCACGACCAGTGCCGCGAGGAGCAGTCCGGTGTAGACGTCCATCGGGGCGGAACGGCCGGCCTGGGGTGCGGCAAACTGGGTTGCGTTTGGTGTCTGAGTCATCTCGTCGGGTGTCCTTACGATCTCGAACGTGTGAAGTGCTGCCTCGCCGGGGTCTTGAAACGGACCCGGGAGGAGGCGCTCAACCGGTCAGGGTTTCAGTCACCCTTCCGGGCGATGGCACGCATGCCGGGCTTGACGGCGCCGCGAGCGGCAGCATCCTCGAGTTCGACCACGCCGGTGGCGCGATTGACGTCGGTCTCGATGATCCGCAGGTTGCCGATGAACTGACTGCCATCGGTGATGGTGAGGACCCAGCCGTCCTTGACGCCGTCACGGCTGCCGGCGTTGATTTCCGCCAGGGTGCCGTCGGCGCTGCGACGAACCGCGATGATGGTCGAGGAGAGGTCGCGATCGGCGGGCACGCGTGCACCACCACTGGTGGCGCCGGCACGGGCTTCGGGCAGGTCGCCGACGAAGGCGACGTACTTGGCAACGGTGCCGAGGGCCTGGTCCTTGTCATCGGTGAGTCGGACGACTTCCTCCTGCAGCTTGCGGCGGGCGGCGTCGGCGACTTCGAGTTGGTTCTGGACTTCGCTGAGTGCTTCGTCGAGTTCGATCGACTGACGCTCGGCGGCCATGGCGCGGACGCGAACGTCGCTGAGCTCGCCGACGAGCGCGTCAGTGAGATTGGCCTTGGCACGGTCGGTCTGGGCGAAGACATCGAGGCTGGCCTGGAGACTCGCGAGGAGTTCATCCTTGCCGGCGATGCTGGATTCGAGCTGTGCGACCATGCGCTGGTCCGCGGTACGTGCCTGCTGCGTCTCGGCGACCTGCTGCTGCAGTTCACGAGCGCGCTGGCTGTGTGCGGCTTCACCGTTCTGGCGCGTGACCAGTTCGGCTTCGTAGAGCGCCTTCTGGTCGTTGAGTTCAGACTGGAGATCGACGTTTCGCTGCTTGAGTGTGGTCGCACCCGTGGCATTGACTGCCACCAGCGGGATCATGAGTACTGCAAGAAGAGATACGAGCACGATGAAGATCTTTGTAACGACGTTCACTGTCTGTTTCCTCGCCCGAAGGGTTTGGGGTTCAATTCTGGTTCTCTGCGTCTTCCCGAATCACGCATCGGGAATGTTCTGACGACGAGTCCGATTGTCCCCGCCATGGGTTGGGGACGATTCCCTGCGACCAACCCATCCATGGATCGGACCAAGCAGAGGCCCCTGTAGGACTGATTTGTACCTAACAGAGGCAGTTGATGTCAATGAACAGAGGCCGTTGCCGTCCGTTCATCCACCCCCAGCTTGAGGGTGGAACCCGCCGCCGCGACACGCACGATCGGGTCAGGATCCCTCATGAGGTCCGAAAGAAGCGCCCGAGCGGTTGCATCATTCACCTCACCAAGGAGAGAAGCGACCTGGGCACGAATCTCGGATCGAGGGTTTTCGATGTATTCATTGGCCAGACGGATCAGTGGAGCTGGTTCTCGGGCGCCCAGGACCGCGATCGCCTCGGCAGCGGCCAGACGGATCTCTGGGGGCCTGGATTCACGCATGGGGGCCTCGACGAGCCGGACCAGCATCTGGCGAGCCCCCTCGTCGTGCAGCTGCCTGACCAGTTGAATCGCGAGTGCGGTCAGTTCCGCCTGCTCCGTCGGGGCGAAGAGTGCCGCTCGGATGGGCTCGATCTCGCGTTCGTCCCCGAGACGAACCAGGGCCGCAGCGCCCTGGAGGTCGACCAGGCGCACCCGCACCGGATCAACGAGGCCAAGACCATCCCCGAGCCCGGAACGGATCAGGGGGATCGCACTGGCTTCTCCGAGCAGGCCAAGGACCACGTAGGCATTGGCGCGAACCTCGGGGTTGCTCGAGGCGACCATCTCGGCAAGTGGGGTCGGATTGACCGTGTCCCCGCAAGCGGACAATGCGTAGATCGCCGCCGCCCGGACCGAGTCGGAAGGATCCTCGAGCATGGTCTCGATCAGGGGGCCGACATCGCAGAGCTTTTCTCGACCGACCAGCATGGTCGCGACGAATCGAACACCACGGTTCTCGTCGTTGAGACTGGCCATCACCATCGCTTCGAGCGCCTTGCGGTCGTAGCTGATCGCCTCGAGCGCATTGGCTCGAAGCAGCGGCCAGTCGGTGCGCGCGGCAGCCCGAAGGATCTCGATCGCCTCGACTTCAGGTGGCTGAGACGGCGGCGGCGGGATTCTCGAGGGGTTCTCCTCCCGGACGCGCGGACGGTCGTTGATCGGACGCACGGTCGTGGCGGGTTGCTCGGCGGCCCGAACCAGCACCGGCTCGGTGGGATCCTCGGTGGTCTCGACGGCAGCGCTCTTCTTGATGGGAACCGCCCGAGAAGATCGCTCGGTGTGGGTGCCCAGCGAACAGCCGACTGCGGCCAGGGTCACCACCAGGAGTGCTGGCACCCATGGGAGCGGACTGGCGGAAGACTCTGGATCACGATGGATTCGGTTGAGCGACATCAAGCGGCACCTCCTTGTGCTGGTATGTCAGACGGCACGCTTCCAGCATGCTGGCGTCTCCGACTTGTCCATTCGACCACGAGAGCCATGCCCATGGCAAGCCCGCACAGGAAACCGAAGGTTTCCCCGAGCCTGGCAAAGGCGGTCGGTGCGCTTCTGGAGACCCCCACTTCGACCAGTCGCGTTCCAGTGGTGCGGGGCCCCGAGGGCACCCGATCGACGATCGCACCACTCGGGTCGACCACCAGGGAGTCCCCGGTATTCGCCACTCGGACCAGCCAGAGGTCGTTCTCGATCGCTCGCCAACGGGCGCAAAGCGTGTGCATGGCCCGCCCGGCGTCGCTGGTGCCGAACCAGCCGTCGTTGGAGATGTTGATCAGGAGATTTGCCGCCCGTGCCCCTTCGGACCAGACCATGCCACGGACGACCTCGGGCATGGTGTCCTCGAAACAGATCGGCACCGCAAAGTGAACCGGAGGTTCATCAGCTTCCCGGGGCAGGGCCGGACGCACGCTGGTCGAGCCGGCATCGAGTTCGAACGCCATGCCCTCGGCACCGAAGGCCAGCAGCTGCGTCTCCAGCCAGGTCCAGTTGGAGATGTAGGGCATCGTCTCGCCGAAGGGCGTGAGAAAGACCTTGTCCACCCGCTCATGAGGTGCACCAGACGGGGTCACCAGGTAGGCGCTGTTGTACTCGCGGTCCCATTCAGCCTCGCCGTCGTCGTTCACCCGCAGGTCGGGGTAGGAACCGGTGCCCACGAGAAACGGCACGTCGAGTTCATCCACCAGCTGTTCGATGGAGCGCGTGAAGATGTCGCCGTATTCGAAGCCGACCGATGGCAGCATCGTTTCCGGCCAGACCACCAGCTCCGGCGTGTCACCGGCTTGCCGGGCCGCAGCCACGCCGTCGATCGAGAGTTCCATGAACGAACGCACGTCACGTCGCTTGTCTTCCTCGCTCCAGCGGATCTTGTTGCTGGTGGTCAGGTTGGTCTGGACCATGAGGATCGACCGGCTTTCACCGAGCCCGACCTCTGATGCCGGCTGGAGCAGGACCAGGACACCACCGGCCAGGAGAACCAGCACCCCCGGAGCACAGCGCGCCACCAGTCGGGTGCGGTTGCTGACGCAGAACAGCCCCAGGAGCAGCTCGGCGGCAAGGCCCGATGCGGCAAGCGCGATGACTGCGGGCACCGCGACCCCACCAAGCATCGCCAGTCGGGCCAGCGGCGGACAGTCGATCAGCGGTTGCCCCCAGAGGTACCAGGGATAGCCGTTGAAGATCACGCTCCCTTTCAACCAATCGAAACCGACCAGGACCAGCGGAACGGCGACGGTCAGGGGCAGCCCGAGGGCTCCCCGGCAGAGCGCCCTCAGGCACAGTGCCTGCACGCTGCAGAGAACCGCGAGGTAGAGGCTGAAGGCGAGGTACCCCGGCAGGGTCACGTCCATCACCCAGGACTGGACCACCAGCCAGAGCACCAGTTGGGTCGCGAAGACCATGACGAAGAGCGTGCGTGCCCGTGCCGCGAGACGACAGGCCAACGCGAGCGGGATCGGAGCCAGCAGCACCAGGCCCCACACGCCCCACGGGGGAAAGGCCGCGAAGAAGATCAGTGCCGACAGCGCTGCCAGGCCGAAGATCGGCAGCACACCGAGACCGGGCTTGGGTGGCGAGGGTGTCGTCACTTGCCTGCGTAGTCGATCAGTCGACCGATCTCGTTTCGCAGCTCGTGTCGGTGGACGATTCGATCGATGAATCCGGACTTCAGCAGGAATTCCGAGGTCTGGAAGCCATCGGGAAGATCCTGGCGGATCGTCTGCTTGATCACCCGCGGACCGGCGAAACCGATGATGGCGTGCGGTTCGGCGAGGATCACGTCGCCGAGCATCGCGAAACTCGCCGTGACCCCACCGAAGGTCGGGTCGGTGAGGACGGATATGAAGAGGCCGCCTTCATCATGAAAGCGCCCGAGTGCCGCTGAAGTCTTGGCCATCTGCATCAAGGAGAAACCGGACTCCTGCATGCGTGCGCCACCGGAACAGGAGATCACCACCAGTGGAAGGTCCCGATCGGCAGCGGCCTCGATGGCATCCGCGAGCTTCTCGCCGACGACCGACCCCATGGAGCCGCCCAGGAAGTTGAAGTCCATGACCGCGGCCACGACCTTTCGTCCCTTGATGAATCCGCTGCCGGTCTGCAGCCCGTCGTTCTCACCGCTTCGGGACTGGGCACCCTGGATGCGCTCGGTGTAGGGCTTCAAGTCGACGAAGTTGAGCGGATCCCGTGGGGCCATGTCCGAATTGGTCGATTCGAAGGTGCCCGGATCCAGCAGTTGTTCCACGCGCTCGGGGCCACCGACGCGAAGGTGATGGTCGCACTTGGGACACACCCGCAGGTTGCTCTCGACGGCCTTGCGGAACACGGTCTCCCCGCACGCGGGGCATTTCATCCAGAGCCCTTCGGGAACGGCCTTCTTGGTCTGGGTCACCGTCTGGACGTCGTCCCAGGTTCGTGGCGTGGTCTTCTCGGCCAAGGGTGGTTCTCCGATTGCGGATCCTGCGAACGTCATGAAGATAGCGCACGGGGCGTCGACTTGGATGCAGAGTCTATTCCGAACCCAGTTTCGCGGCGCGAATCAGGATCGATTCCATCCCACCATCCGGCGCGGGGAAGTGCTCGATCCGGGCCGCGGCGGCCTCCATCTCGTGGTATCGAGCACTGGGCAGATCGGTCAGCAGGAGCCTCATCACACCGATGACCAATGGGTGGGCGACGAAGGCGATCGAACGCGTACGCACCCGGGAGAGGGTGCGCTCGAGGGCGATGCCGGTGCGCTCGGCGAGTACGTTGAGGGGTTCGCCATCCGGAGGGTTCAAGGCAAGCGGGTTCTCTTCCCAGATCCGGGAACGGGTCGGGTACCGCTCGGTGGCCTCTGCCATGGTCAGGCCCTCCAGGAGCCCGAAGTTGGGTGGCTCGAGGCCGATCAGCTTGCGTCGACGTGCACCGGTATTGCGCGCCAGCAGGCGTGCAGTGGCCTTCGAGGCCTCATCGGTGGCATGCCGGATGACGTCGATCTCGGGCGGGTCCGTGAGGGCCTGGGAGAGAACCTCCACCCCATGGGAGGACAGAGGCAGGTCTGAACTGCCTCGAATGCGCCCTTGGAGTTCCCAATCTGTTTCGGCCGAGCGAATCAGGGTGATTCGCAGCGCACGCTCTTCGGACACGTTCAAGGCTCCCGGTTCAGGCCGTTCCACGAATCGCGGCGATGTCCGCCGCCTGGTCATTCGAACCGAACACGCTCGATCCCGAGACCAGCACGTCGTAGCCGGCCTCCAGGCAGGCAGGAGCGGTCTTCGGGGAGACGCCCCCGTCGGCCTCGATGCGGATGGTGTCTCCGAACTTCGCACGCAGGGCACGAACCTTCTCGAGCACCTCGGGGAGGAACGCCTGGCCGGAATAGCCCGGGTGGACGCTCATCACCAGGATGAGGTCGAACGCCTCGACGAAGGGCATGACCGCCTCGACCGGCGTTTCAGGGTTGAGTGCCAGTCCGGGGGAGGCGCCCAGCTCGCGAATGCTGGCGGCGATCGCCATCGGGTCATCGACCACCTCGACGTGGACGGTCACATGGTCGGCACCGGCGTCGATGAACGACTGGATGAACTTCTCGGGTTCCTCGATCATCAGGTGGACGTCGAGGTAGACATCCGGGAAGTGCTTGCGAAGCGATGCACACGTCGCCGGCCCCATCGAGAGGTTGGGGACGAAGTGCCCGTCCATGATGTCGATGTGCAGCAGGTCCGCCCCACTGTCCAGGACAGCGCGACAATCATCAGCAAGACTTCCGAAGTCCGCTGACAGGATCGAAGGCGCCACCAGCGGCTTGCTCGGCGGCGCGGAAAGCAGGTTGGTCCATTCGGTGGTCTTCATGGGGTGCCTCCCGGGTTTGAATGAAACACGGGAACGTCGGAGACGTTCCCGTGTGATGATACCGTTGTCGGAATGGCCCGACGGTTCAGCGACGTCCGCCGCCACGCGTGCCCTTGCCGCCACGCGACTTGGCCTGTTCGGCCTTGTACTTGTCGAGCACGCGCTTCATTTCGGGCTTGTAGTCCGCATCTGCGGCCATCCAGGCCTTGAACTGCTTGTCGACCGCGCCGTTGATGTCACCCTGGTGGTAGGACACCAGTGCGATGAGCTCGAGGACCTGGGGATCGCCTTCACCCTGAGCCATCGCGACCCTTGAAACCGCCTCGTTGGCGATCTCCATGTTCCCCTTGGGGACGTCGGGGTCGTTGATCATGAGGATCACGATGTCGGTGAGGACGTCGGGCTTGTCGGCGTAGACGTTGATCTGCTGACGAAGGTAGGCATTGGCCATTTCCTGGTCGCCCTGGTCGTTCAGCATCAGCTTGTACTTCTGGATCATGACGTCGGAGAAGACCCAGGGGTCCAGCTCGAGGACCTTGTCCAGTTGGCGGTGCGCCTGGTTCCAGTCGCGCGTGGTGATCGAACGATCCGCACCGTCCAGCATGGGCTGCGCGCTCTTCATCAGTTCGGGGTCGTACTTGCCGCCCGAGCATTCGAGCAGGACCTTCTCGAACTCTTCGCTCATGGGATGACCGATGAAGGCGATCTTGCCGCTGGGTCCGACGATGAACGCGGTGGGAATGCCTCGAGCACCGGCGGCCTTCATGTAGGCCTTGTTGTAACCGCCCTTGGCATCGGCGATGACGGTGTAGCTCATGCCGTCACCCTTCTTCTTCACGAAGGCCGAGACCTTGGAGGCGCTCTCGTCGGAGATGCCCATGAACTGGACGCCACTGCGCTTGAGCTGCTTGCTGAGGTCGTTCAGGTGGGGAATCGACTTCAGGCACGGTCCGCACCAGGTCGCCCAGAATTCAACGACATAGGTCTTGCCCTTCTCGAAGGACGAAGGAGGCGCTTTCCCCGAGACGAGTTTCGCACCTGAGAAGGTCGAGGCTGGTGCGGAGCTGCCGACCTTGAGCTTCTCGCGCGCCTGGGCGCTGGTGGAGACGACGCCGAGCATCACGGTGATGGCGATGAGGCTGGCAAGATTTCGGACGTTCGGTTTGATGGTCATCGAAGACTCCTTCGACCGTGAATCGACTGGGTGTGGACCCGATTAACATTCGGATCCATGGAGATCATACCTTCCAGCCCCCGGACTTTCAGCATCTGATTCTTCGACTCAGCCCTGATCGAGGGGTTGCAACCCGATCAGATCCTCGCCCTCGAGCAGTTTGAGGCTGGCTCCCCCCCCTGTGGAGACATGGCTCAAACGATCGGTCACGCCCGCGAGCTCCACGGCCGAAGCGGTGTCACCACCACCCACCACGGTCACGCCACCATTGGACGTGCATGCGGCCATGGCGACGGCGACCTGTCGGCTCCCCACGTCGAAGGGGCGGGTCTCGAAGGCTCCAAGGGGGCCGTTCCAGACCACGACCTTGGCATGTCGGACCACGTCGGTGTAGCGCGCAGTGGTCATCGGCCCGATGTCCAGCCCCATCCAACCGTCGGGGATCTCCCCGTCGAAGACGCGGACCGGGCTCTCGTGGGAGAGTTCACGACCACAGACGTGATCGACCGGCAGGACAAGATCGGTCGCACTGGAATCGACCAGGTGGATGATCTCCTCGGCCTCGGTGAGCTTGTCGTTCTCCACCAGGCTCGAACCGACGTTCTTGCCCCGGACCTTGAGGAGGGTGTAGGCCATCGCCCCTCCGACCAGGAGCGTGTCGACCTTGCCGATCAGGTTCTTCAAGGCACCGATCTTGTCGGAGACCTTCGCGCCACCGGTGATCGCCACGAAGGGACGAGCCGGTTCCTTGAGGGCCTCGCGGAGGAACGTCACTTCCTCGGCGACGAGTTCGCCTGCGACACACGGCTTCGGCTTCATGGCCATCGGCACCGCGTACATCGAGGCATGCGGTCGATGCGATGCACCGAAGGCGTTGTTGCAGTAGATGTCGCCCATCGCGGCGAGCTTGTTGGCGAAGTCGGCATCACCCGAGGTCTCGCCGGCATGGAACCGCAGGTTCTCAAGCAGCATGACCTGGCCGTCGCCGAGTCCGTCCGCGGCCGCGATCGCCGCGGCGTCGACGCAGTCATCACTCGGGAAGAGCACCCCACCGGGGGCATCCGAGCCGAGCAGTCCCGAGAGGGTTCGTGCGATGGGTGCGAGGCAGAGGTGCGGTTCGTGACCGTTTCCGGCCGGGCGCCCGAGATGCGACATCAGGACCAGTCGACCGCCCGCTGCCAGCACGGACTTGATCGATGGAAGTGCCGCCTTGATGCGAAAATCATCGGCTACCGTTCCGTCAGGAGCCATGGGCACGTTGAAATCAACTCGCATCAGGACCCGCTGGCCCTTCACATCCATCTGATCGATCATCTTGAGTGACATCGCGCTGGGGGCTCCAAATTCGCTGCAGAGGCATGGCGATCCCGTGGTGATGACGATCACCACCGGGCATCGACCGGGCCCAGAATGATACACAGCACGGGCTGGACTAGGATCTTCGCACTCGAATGACCGAATCCGACGACCGTCCTCCACTGCTTGTCCTGCTCGGGCCCACGGCCTCGGGCAAGACGTCGCTCGCTCTTGACCTGGCCGATCAACTGCCCGGCGGTGGTGAATTGATCGGCGCGGATTCGATGCAGATCTACCGAGGCATGGACGTGGGCACCGCCAAACCCACGCCGGCGGAGCGGGCCAGAGCCCCCCACCATCTCATCGATTTCGTGGACCCGCATCATGACCGTTTCACGGCACATGACTGGGTGACCCGCGCAAACGAGACGATCGAGGACATCCATTCGAGAGGCAAACGACCGATCGTCGTCGGCGGAACCAACCTGTACGTCCGAGGCTTGCTGGAGGGGCTGCTTGATGGCGCCCGACCCGACCCGGAACTCCGCGCGCGGCTCGAGACGCAGGACGACCGGGCACTGCGAAGCGCCCTCGAGGCGGCCGATCCGGAGGCCGCGGAGCGAATTCACCGCAACGACCGGCGGCGCACCATTCGAGCGCTCGAGGTCTTCGAACTGACGGGCACCCCGCTGTCCAGGCAACAGGTCCAGTGGAACGATCGCGTCATCAACCCTCGATTCGCAAGCCGAGTCATCTGCCTGGACTGGCCGACGGAGACCCTGAATCAACGGATCAACGCCAGGGTCAAGGCGATGGCCACCTCGGGATTCCTGGAGGAAGTCAGGACCCTGGGCGAGCAGGGCCCGCTCTCACCGCAGGCCGCGAAGGCGGTCGGGTACGAGGAACTGGCAGCCCACCTTGCGGGGCAGTCCACCCTCGAGGAAGCCATCGAACGAACCAAGATCAGGACCCGCCGGTTTGCCAAGCAGCAACGAACCTGGATGAGGCGCTTTCATGCCGTCGAGGGCACCCTCCGCCTGGACCCCACCGAGCAGCAACCGGAGCAGCTGGTTCTGGCCATTCTCGAGTGGCTGGGTGAACAATCTGGAATGTCCGATAAAAAGAAACCCGGTTCCTGAGCAAAAAAACCTCCCCCTTCGGGTGAGGAGAGGCCGAGGAAGCACTCAAGGCCTTGACGGAACCCCCCTGAGCTTCTCATAGTTCCCCGCCATGGCTTTTCCACGCCACCCCGGGACCAGTACCAGCACCTGAGATCCAACCAAACACCGAACCGAACTGTCGATGGCCAAGAAGACAAGCAAGAAGACAACCAAGAAGGCTGCCAAGAAGAAGACCACCAAGAAGGTCACCAAGGCAGCAGGCAAGAAGCGCTCCACCAAGAAGGCGGCGCCCAGGGTCGGTTCGGCTGCAGGCAAGCAGCTGGTGATCGTGGAAAGCCCCGCCAAGGCCAAGACCGTCAACAAGTACCTCGGTTCGGGCTACGTGGTCACCGCTTCGGTAGGCCACGTCCGGGACCTTCCGGCCAGGGCCCCCAAGGGCGTCAAGCAGCCGGTTCCGGGGGTCGATCTCGAGAACAACTTCGAACCGACCTATGAAGTGCTTGCCGCGAAGCAGAAGACCGTCACCCAGCTGAAGAAGCTCGCCAAGGAAGCCGAGACCATCTGGTTCGCGACCGACCTCGACCGTGAAGGGGAGGCGATCGCGTGGCACCTCGCCCAGATCGTGGGCGTCGAACCCAGCAAGGCCAAGCGCGTGATGTTCAATGCGATCACCCGCAAGGAGATCGAGCGCGCCTTCGAAACGCCCCACCCCATCGATGAATACAAGGTCAACGCCCAGCAGGCACGGCGGATCCTCGACCGCATCGTCGGTTACCAGGCCTCCCCGTTGCTGTGGAAGAAGGTCGCCCGCGGGCTGAGTGCCGGGCGCGTCCAGTCGGTCGCGGTCCGAATCGTGGTCGAACGTGAACGCGAGATCGACGTGTTCGTGCCCGACGAGAGCTGGGCGGTCGAAGCGCTGCTGGCCCTGAAACCGGAGACCGCCGGCGCCCTCTCGGGCACCTGGCCGACCTTCCTCGCCACGACCGATGCGAAGGGCAAGAACCCCACCATCAAGCAGCAGAACGCCTGGCTTGCCGAACACCTGGGCCTGCGAACCGAACTGGTCGAGGTCGGCGGCAAGAAGTTCAGCCTCGGCTGCTCGGCGGAGAAGATCACCGACCTCAGCGGAGAGATCACCACCGTCGCCGAGGCGGTCGGGCTGATCGACGTTGCCGTGGACTCGCAGGAAGACCCCAAGGGCAAGGGGCCGGCGCAGTACAGGCGAACCGTCTCCGGCACGCTCGACCCCGACACCCGATACGCGGTGAAATCGACCGAGACCAAGCGAACGACCTCGCGAGCCTACGCCCCCTTCATCACCTCGACCCTGCAGCAGGCCGGATCGAACCGACTCGGTTTCGCCACCGACCGCACCATGCGGATCGCGCAGGGGCTCTATGAAGGCATCGAGATCCCCGGCGAGGGACAGGTCGGGCTCATCACCTACATGCGTACCGACTCGACGCACCTGTCCGGCGAAGCACTGAACAACGCCCGCAGCTACATCGAGAAGACCTTTGGCAAGGACTACCTCCCCGAGAAACCGAACTTCTTCGGGTCGACGAACAAGGCCGCCCAGGAGGCGCACGAGGCGATCCGTCCCACCGAGGCGATGCGAACGCCCGATTCCCTCCGCGGCGCGCTCACCGAGGACCAGTTCAAGCTGTACTCCCTGATCTGGGAACGCTTCGTGAGCTGCCAGATGACCCCGGCGAAGTTCGACGCGACCACCGTCCTCTTCGAACGAAGCGACCGCAAGACCGGTGCCATACTCAAGAGCAACGGTCGCGTGCTGGTCTTCGACGGTTTCATGCGCGTGGCCGGCATCCCCACCGCCAGCGACGAACAGACGCTTCCCGCACTGGGCAAGGGTGACGAGAGCGCCCCGTTCTCGATCGTTCCCCGCCAGAAGTTCACCAGCCCGCCCCCCCGCTACAACGAGGGTTCGCTGGTCAAGAAGCTCGAGGAGGAAGGCATCGGCCGCCCCTCCACCTACGCCTCGATCATCCGGGTCATCCAGGATCGTGGCTACGTCGAGCAGGTCGACCGAAGGTTCCACGCGACCGCGATGGGCGAAGTGGTCACCGACATGCTGATCGAGGCGTTCCCGGTGCTGATGGAGGTCTCCTACACCAAGGGCCTCGAGGAACGACTCGACCTGATCGAGAGCGAGCACAAGGACTGGCGAAAGATGCTCGGCGACTTCTACGGCCGCTTCTCGAGCTCGCTCGAGCACGCCCACGAGAACCTGATGCACGCCCGCGCGGTGACCCGTCCGGCAAGCTTCGCCTGCCCCTCCTGCGGCGCGACCACCTGCTACCGCTTCGGAAAGAACGGCCGGTTCCTCTCCTGCACGGCGTATCCCGACTGCGACTACGCGGCCCCGGTCGATCGCGAAGGGCGCCCCCTGCTGCCGGAACAGGTCGACATCAAGTGCCCCGAGGACGGTTCGCAGATGATCAAGCGCACCGGTCGCTTCGGCCCGTTCATCGCCAGCCCGAACTACCCCGACGTCCAGTTCGTCATGAACCTCGACAAGAAGGGCGGGCTGAAGCTTCCTGCTCCCCCACCCTACGAGACCGAGCTCACCTGTCCCAAGTGCGAGGAACGACCGATGTACCTCCGCGAGGGTGCGCGTGGACCCTGGCTTGGTTGCAGCGGGTTCCCCAAGTGCCGCGGGCGCATGGGCTGGACCAAGCTCGAGGACGACGAGCGCAAGAAGCTCGAGCTTGCGCTGAAGAACCACCTCAAGGACCACCCCATGCCGGTGATCACCCGCATGGACGACACGCCGATCGAGGCCGGGACCCCGATCGAGGATCTGCTGGTTCCCGGAGGCGTGGCCGAGCTGGCCCTGCATCCGGATGCCGGCAAGGAAGACGAGTCCCCCGCCGCCGCGGGCTGAACGCCCGCGGGCCGCAGGATCATCAGGCGTCCAGTGGCTTCGCCCGGTTCGGGTAGGCCACCAGCATGATCACGAGGCAACCGACTGCCATCCACATCGGGAACGTGAAGAGCCGGAAGTAGTCCATGGATCCGTCGACGGTCGCCCAGTTGCCGATGACCCCGGTCGCGAAGTAGCTGCCCACGATGATGCCGATTCCGATGATCACGAGATTGAAGAGGTTCTGCGCGGTGGCGCGGACATCCTTGGTGGTGTGCTCATCGACCACCATGAAGGCGACGAAGATGAAGCAACCGAAGCAGACCCCGTGCAGGGCCACACCGATCAGAACCGGGACCATGTCCGGCATGAAGGCGAAGAGAGCCATCCGGAGTGCGTAGGCGATCAGACCGATGCACAGCAGCATCTTGCGATTGAAGATCTTCGTGAGGAAGGGCATGAAGCCCAGCACCAGAAGCTCGCTCATCTGGCCGAGGGTCATCAATCCGCCCCCACCGACACCCAGGATCTGGTTGACTCCGTTGGCGAAGGCGTTGGCACCATCACTGTTCGCTGCGTTCTGGATGCCGGAGACGAAGTCAGCGGTGTAGACGAAGTAGAACTGATGGATCATGCTGACCGGGATCGCGATCAGGAAGAGAGTCAGCAGTGGCTGCAACCTGATCTCACCGAGCGCTTCGGCCCAGGCGAACTTGTCCTTCGCACCCTTGGTGGGAGGCGTGTGCGGCAGGAAAAGGCAGAAGATGGCCATCAGGAGACCGAGGGCCGCGCTGACCGAGAACGCAAACTGGCGCCCCCGATTCTGAAGCCCTCCCTGAATGAACACCTCCGCGGCCTCTGCCTCGCCAGCCTGCAGCTCCACCGGTGTCGGTTGAGGTTCGCCTTCCTCCACCCCCTTCTTCACGGCAGCGGCGTAGTCCGCCAGGGACTTTCTGATGGTCGCCGCCATGTAGGCCACCACCTCTTCGGTGGAGCCGGTCGAGACCTCGCCGTTTTCCACGGTCCAGTTCGCGGCCTTTGCCGCGAAGCTCTGCTGGACCACCGGGTTCTTCTCCAGCAGGATGGGGAGGGAAGTATCGGGATCTGCCGCGAGCTGGGTCGCCGTCACGCCCATCGTGCCCTGGTCGGTGAGGTCGGGGGTTGCCGTGCGCAGGAGGTATTGGCCGACGAGGATTCCTGCCACGATCCATCCGATCGTTCCCCATAAACGGATCGGACCGAAATCCCGGTCGCGATTGCGGATGTTCGCGAGGGTGATCGAGTTCGTCAGCGCGATGGTGGGCGCATAGACGAAGCCGTAGACCAGCGAGATCAGCACGAAGATCGGGAAGCTGTCGACTTCGGCGAGAAGCCAGACGAGGAGAGCGCCCACGAGGTGGCTGACGAAGAGGAGCTTCTCGGTGGAGAAGTTCCGGTCTGCGAGTTGTCCGATCACGAAGGGACCGAAGATCGCACCCACCGCACCCGCCGAAAGGCAGTAGCCGGTCTCCTCGAGACTGAAGCCCCGGTATCCCAACAGGAAGGGGTAGAGAATCGGAAGCCAGGCACCCCAGATCGCGTACTGGAGCAACATCATGAATGACAAGCGGGTCTTCAGGAAGGGCGCGACGGCGGTGGTCATGTCTGAATGCTCCTCGCAGGTGCGTTGTACGGTCCGGGAACCAGACAGATCCTAACTGTGATGGATGCCCTGTGGGGCGGTCCGAGCGCCTACAATACCCCACATGCAGAAACGACGAACATGTCGGAAGGTCGCCATCGGCGACGATCGAGTCGGACGCATGGCCATCGGCGGAGACGCCCCGGTGAGCGTCCAGTCGATGTGCTCGGTCTTCACCCATGAGATCGACGTGTGCGTGGCCGAGATCAACAAGCTGGTCGAGGCCGGCGCGGACATCGTCCGGGTCGCGGTGCCGGAACGCAAGGATACGGCGGCACTTGCGGAAATCATCAACCAGACTTCGGTGCCGATCGTCGCGGACGTCCACTTCCACTACAAGCGCGCGCTGGAAGCGGTCGAGGCCGGCATCCACAAGATCAGGCTCAACCCCGGCAACATCAGCGACCGCGACCAGGTCAACGACGTGATCGACGCCTGCAAGAACGCGGGCATCCCGATCCGGATCGGCGTGAACGAAGGCTCGATCATCGAGCGCAAGGACAAGCAGAAGCGCATGGAGGAGCTCGGTGCCTACTTCGAAGGCCACCGCTCGGGACACCTGCTTGCGATCATGATCGCCAAGCTCGAGGAGTACCTGGACATCTTCGAGGCGCGCGACTTCCACGACGTGGTGATCAGCGCGAAGTCGATGGACGCCACCCTGGTGATCGACGCCTACACCGAGATCGCCTCGCGTTTCGACTATCCGCTGCACCTGGGCGTGACCCACGCGGGCACCCGTGAGACCGGAGCGATTCGCTCGATCGCGGCACTCGGCACCCTGCTCGCCAACGGCATCGGCGACACCATCCGCATCTCCTACGCGAGTGACCCGGTCTACGAGGTCGAGGACGGGGTCGAACTGCTCTGTTCACTCTCGATGCGGGATCGCACCGGGATCGAGCTCATCGCCTGCCCCACCTGCGGCAGGATCCAGGTCGACCTCTTCACCCTGGTCGAGGAAGTCAAGAAGACCCTCGACAGTGCGATCACCGTGCCCATGAAGGTCGCGGTGATGGGCTGCGTGGTGAACGGTCCGGGCGAAGCCGAAGGCGCCGATGTCGCGGTCTTCGCCGGCAACAAGCGCGGCATCATCTACGTCCAGGGCGAGCGCGTGGCCAACGTCAAGGAGGAGGAGATCCTCGATCGCCTGCTCCAGGAGTGCCGCTCCTTCGAGGAGAAGATCCAGCGTGGCGAGGCGACACTCGGCCAGAAGAACGTCGAGATCAAACCTCCGGATCCGATCGGGGAACTTGGCTCCGGGCGGGACAAGATCGACTCGGGTGACGTCGAGCAGATCACCATCGGCAAGACCTGAGATTCCGGCAAGTTGGTGGCCAATGCACCCTCTCCGAGCCAAAAAAGAACCATAGTTCGGTCAAAGATGCTCCGATCGCTATGATCAACGCAGCAACTGGGGACTGGATCACGTATCTACTGCAGAGAGACGCGTGCCGAAACCGGCATCACGAACGAATCCGTGGAGAGCAGCGCATGCCGACCGGCAAGAAGAATCAGGGTTTCACGATCATCGAACTCATGGTGGTCGTCGCGGCCATTGCGATCCTCATGGGCGTGCTGCTGGTCGGTCTCCAGAGTGCCTCTCGCTTGAGCAAGAACGTCGTGTCGATGAGCCGGCTGAAGCAGCTGCACATCGCCTGGACGACCTACGCGAACGCCTACGAGGACCGGCTGCTTCCGGGCTACATCGACGAAGGCGTCCAGGACGCCTGGCGAGTCCGCTACCGCACTCCGGACGGGGAACGGGTCGATCCCGCCATGTGCCAGACCTATCCATGGCGACTGCTCCCCTACCTGGACTACGACCTCGACACCCTCTACGGGTACAGCTCGCAGCGCGAACAGCTCAAGGACAACTACGGTTCGCAGCAATCCGCGGGGTTTGCAGAGAGCCAGGAGATCATCGCCTACACCCCCGCCTTCGGCTACAACGCCTACTACGTCGGGGGCTGGTGGGAATCGCGGGGTACCGAAAGCGAGCCTCGCTCGCACCTGACCTTCGGCAACACCGCGGCCGAGATCCAGGTCGGCGAAGATGTCAGGTTGGCCAAGGGACGACTGGTGGCCAGGACCATGGGGCAGATCACCAACCCCTCGAAACTGATCGCCTTTTGTTCATCGGTGAACCGGAATCCCGGTGTCTACATGCGCCAGGAAGACAAACCTGTGGGTGCCGCCTGGGTGGTTCCCCGCCGCCTGTGCACCGAAACGGTGTGGGATGAGTACGGCGGTGACAGCCGGATCGGCATCAACGGAGGTGCGGTCATTCCCGTTCAGAGCGGTGGCGAGGGCATGGAAGTCTTCGTCGAACAGGCGGTGCCCCTGCGGCGACACGGCGTTTCGGTGCCGATCCTGAACTGCGACGGCAGCACCGAACAGACGATGCTCAACGACCTGCTGAACATGGATCGCTGGACATCCGCAGCCGTGCAGTCCACGGTCCGACCAGCACTGTTCGAACACGAGTGCGACCCCCCCGGCAGCGCACCCTGAGTACCCCGACAGATCCGCGTCGATCAACCGAACATCGAACTTGGCCTCATCGAACTTGGCCTCATGCGGTATCGTCGAAGGACAGGCTGATGACGGTCACGTCATCCTGCCAGGTCGTGCCACCGGCGAACTTCTCGAGTGCCGTGTACAGACGCTCGATGTCGTCCTGCTCGCTGGCTGAACCCTTGAGCGCCTCGTAGACGCCCTCGAATTCGAACATCTCCCCGCCGGGTGCGGCCTGTTCGGCCAGCCCGTCGCTGAAGATCACCAGTCGCTCGCCCGGCCCGAAGGGAACGTCGACCGAATCGTAGGGATAGTCCTCGATCACGCCGACCGGCGGGCCTCCGTCGATCTCGATTCGCTTGACCGATCCGTCGACCCCGATCTTCACGCAGTAGCCGTGGCCCGAATCGACGCAGCAGGCGATCTCTCGCTCGCGATCGAGGAATACCGTCCAGAGGGTGATGAATTCAGCGGCATCGGTCACGCGCATGATCGCGTTGTTGGCATTGCGGACCATGGCCGACGGCGTGATGTCCTCGCGCTCGCTTTCGGCGATCATCCGTGCCTCGAGCGCGGCCATCAGCAGCCCTGCGGCGGCGCCCTTTCCGGCGACGTCACCGAGGAAGACGATGGGCAGGTCATCATGCCCCTGGCAGACACAGACCAGGTCACCGGCCACGAAGGTGCCGGGAACGACGCGGGAGTGCCACTTGATTCCGCTCTGTCCACCGGCCTCGGGTGGTGCCATGCGCTGCTGGACGATCTGCGCGGCCTCGAGCTCCTGCACGAGTCGTGCCTGCTTCAGTTCGAGATCGAGACGCTTGATGTTGGAAAGTGACAAGCCGCACAAGCGTCCGACCGCATGACAGAAGGCGGCGGTGTCGGTTCCATCCGAGCCTGCGGTGGAACTGGCATCCAGGTAGAGGAAGGCATCGATGGACTCGCCGATCCTGACCGGTACGCACAAGGCTTCCTGGACGCCGGCCCCGATGATCGAGACCGCAGCCTGGATGTCCGGTTCATCGCGAAGTCGAACCACGCGCCCGCTCGAGGCGGCCTTCAACAGGGTGCGACTCACCGGTCGTTCGTTTGCGTCCGACGCAACGCCGAGACGCGTGCGGGTTCCGATCATCTCGATCTTGTCGAGCTCGCCCATCGGACGAAGCAACATCGCACGACCGAACTCGGTTCCGGCGAGAATCGCGTCCAGGGCCGCCGCCGCAAGCGCATCCTCGTCGAGTGCCTGCTGGATCGACGCGGCGGAATCCATCAGAAGCCCCAGTCGACGGGAGGCGAGGACCTCGAGTTCCTCCTCCGGAACGGCGGCAACGGAATCCTCGAGCATGTTCGCGCTGTCATCGGAACTGAACAGCGTGGTTCGTTCCTGACGTTCACCGTGCACCCGGATCACGTAGGGACGGATCACGATGCGCTCGCCGGCCTCGATCGGGATGGGGTGGTTTTCCGCGATGCGGGCGCCACCTATCTCGGTCCCGTGGCGGGACCCGAGATCCTCGATGTACCAGTCACCGTCCTTTGCGAAGATATGGGCATGGCGACGGGAAACCGCGGCTTCCTGCAGCGGGATCTCCGCCTCATAGGCACGTCCGATGAGGTAGTCGGTGTCGACGTCGAGCACGATCTTCTTGTCGAGCCCCGGTCCGGACACCGTGATCTCGGCTCGATCCATGTCGGCGTTGTCATCGGTTTCTTCCGTGGGCATCATCATTATTCCTGCTCTCCATCCGATGAGGGGGAACGCCGTGACGGCTTGCGACCAAGCGCCGCGTCGAACTGGCCACGGATCATCTCCATGGTAGCGGGATCCACCTGTGAAGCTTCGAGATCGATGTCGATCGCAGCGAGCCACACGGGCTCGCCCGCGGGCTGGTACCCACGTTCGAGCAGTCCCTCGGCAAGGCCGGGCATGTGCGCCGCGCCGTAGAAAAGCGCGAAGGTTCGCTTCGGATCCGAAACGAGTTCTTCATCGAGGATCTCCAGGGCGACTCGGTTGCGCTCGTGGAGGATCAGTTCCATCAACCCGTCCATTCCGGGCATGCCTGCCTGCGCCATCTCCAGGGAGGCCGGGTCGGACAGGGCTTCGACCAGCACCACCTTGACGATGTCACGAACCTGGTTGCCGCTGAAGAAGTCGGCAAGTCGCATCAGCATCAGGACCATTCGACCAAGTCGTGCCGAAACGCCTCCGCCACCGAGACCATCCAGGAGGCCCGAAACATCGACCCCGAGCTCTTCGGCACTGGCACGAAGTTCAGCCTCCGTCATGTCGGCAAGGATCCAGCGAGGGCCTCGGTAATCGAGTGCGTTGATCTGGAAGGCGAGCCCGAGTGCCGAGGCGATCTGGGCCTGGATGCCACCCTTGGATCTCGGGGGCACCTCGAGGTTCACCGATTCGAGCACGATGTCGGTATCGGTGCCATCCCCACCAACCGCCTGGTCGGCACCAGTGCTGATGAGGCGCCACTCGGTTCGAGTTGGTGGCAGTGCATCAACATCATCCTTTGGAAGCTGTACCTCGTGGATCTCCAACCGCAGCGGCGTGTCCCAGGCATCGACCGAGGCTGCCTGCAGCCAGCCTGGAAAGCGAGTGTCCATCGCACCGGCGTTCTCGATGAGCTCCGGCAGGCCTGCTGGCAGGCTGCCTCGGTCCATGCGGTGCCACTCGATCGCGAAACCGACGAATTCCATCGCCGCCAGGGTTTCCGACGTCCTGCCGGGATGATCGACACCCGAGACGCCCCTGGCGCCGTCGGGAGCGACCGATTCGTAGAGCACGACATCGAACCCGGCCAGCAGTTCCCCGAGCGCGTCGTAGTAGCCGGCATCACCTATGTGGGTCACCCCCACCAGGGTCACGGGACCGGAACCGGGGATCGTCGCGTCGAAACGTTGCGAAGCGATCTCCAGACGCATTCGAAGTGGTTCGTCGTTGGTTGCGTTCTCATCAGCGGGGTCGGCGAAGACCTCGGACTGTCGGATCCAGACCGTCGAATCCTCCTGGGCGCTTGCGAGCTCGACCGGGCTTTGCAGGAGCACGGCAACCAGTGGAATGACCTTGAGGAGCCTCATGGCGTTCTTCGTCCGAACTTCCCGGTGGCGGCGGCTGACATCGCCTCGAAGCGACCGAAGGCACGTTCCACCTGACCCCTGAGGGCCATGAAGGGAACGAGTGCGATCAGGGCCACGATCAGCCCGAAGGCGGTGGTGATCAAGGCCTCTGCGATACCCGAGGAGATGTCGCGCGGATCGGTGATCGTCTCCTGGGCTCCGAGCAGTTCGAAGCTTCTGATGATTCCGAGCACCGTTCCGAGGATCCCCAGCATCGGCGCCGAAGTCACGATGGTCGAGAACACCAGCATGTAGCGTTCGATGCGCGGACGCTGGCTCTCCACGACCTCGACACTCACCGATGCGGCATCTCCGCCATCGGCCAGGCGCTCCGCCAGTTCCCCGTAGGGAGTCGAATCCTCAGCGGCCAGCGTCCTGATCGATTCACGATCACCGGTGCGAAGCCCCTTGAGGAAACGCTCGTAGTGACGACGGACCGACCTGTTGAGGCCGACCCAGAAGATGAATCGCTCGAAACTCAAGGCCAGTGAGAGGATGCTCATGAACAGCAGCGGCCACATCACGGGCCCGCCGCGTTCCATCACCTCGATAAGTCGCTCGAACCAGTCAGACATGACGGAGATCATACGCCAGACCAGCCGAGGGTTCGCCAATTCCACGATCCGGGCTAGAATCGCCCCAGATGAACACCACCACCCGACAAGCCGTTGGCCGTCCGTCCGATGCCCAGCTTCGGGATGCCATCGACGGCCACCTTCGCACGATCGCGAACACGGTTCGCCACCAGCAGCTTCAGGAAGCGGTGACCCATGCCGCCTTGCAGGGAGGCAAGCGCATCCGCCCGCTGCTTGCACTGCGTTGCTGCGCGCTTGCCGGTTCCGACCCGATGGTGGCACTGCCTGCAGGCTGCGGGTTCGAGCTGATCCATGCCTTCAGCCTGGTCCACGACGACCTCCCCGCGCTCGACGACGACGAAATGCGTCGCGGGCTGCCCACCGTTCACAAGGCCTTTGGTGAATCGATCGGCATCCTCTGCGGGGACCTGCTTCAATCCCTGGCCTTCGAAACCATCGCGAGCAGTCCGCACCCGATGGAAGTGCTGCTTGAACTGTCCCGGGCGACCAACGCGATGATCGAGGGACAGGCATGGGACACCGACGGGGGCTTCCCCGAGGGACTGGACGAAGCCGAGCGTCTCGAGCTGATCCATCGAAACAAGACCGGAGCCCTGATCCGGGGCGCGGCTCGGGCCGGTGCCATTGCCGGTGGGGCCGATGACTCGACCCTGGACTGCGTCGATCGGTGGAGCTCGGCGGTCGGGCTGATGTTCCAGGTCGTCGACGATCTCCTCGACGAGACCCAGTCGAGCGAACATCTGGGCAAGGCTGCGGGGAAGGATCGCGAAGCGGGAAAACTGACTTTCCCCGGGGTCCATGGACTCGAGGGCGCACGCAAGACCGTGATCCGTCTCGAAGACGTTGCAAACGAGGCCCTGGCGGGGTTCTCGGAAGTTGCAGCCCCCCTTCGCGACCTGACCCATGATTTGGCAAAACGCACGCGTTGAGGCCCCGCCCGACGTACAATCGTGTGGTCCCCCTCGAATGAAGACGTACACTTGGGGACCCCGCTTGATACCGCTTGATACCGCTTGATACCAAGGCCCCCCCCGGGACCACCCATTCAGAGAGACCAGATGGAACTTCGACTTCTTCCCGGCATCTCAGGCCCCTCCGACCTGAAGGCACTCCGACTCGATCAGTTGGACGAACTCGCTGCTGAGATCCGCTGGGCGATCTGTGACCAGATCTCAAGGACCGGCGGGCACCTCGCCCCGAACCTGGGCGTGGTCGAACTGACCATCGCACTGCACTACGTCTTCGACTTCGGGCACGACCGCCTGCTCTTCGACGTCGGTCACCAGTGCTACACCCACAAGCTTCTGACCGGCCGCCTGGAGATGCTTCCTCGATTGCGGAAGCGCGGAGGGATGGCCGGTTTCCCCGAACCCACCGAAAGCTCCTTCGACCTCTTCTCGGTCGGCCACGCCGGCACCGCCATCTCGACCGCGGTCGGCATGGCCCGTGGAGACGAGCTCAACGGAGACTGCACCAACGACCAGAACCCCGACGGGCGACACGTGGTCAGCCTCATCGGTGACGCCTCGATCGTCAACGGACTGGCGATGGAAGGTCTCAACAACGCCGGCACCCTCAAGCGCCAGTTCCTGGTCGTGCTCAACGACAACGGCATGTCGATCGCCAAGCCCCAGGGAGCGGTCGCGCAGTACTTCGACCGAGTCCGCTTGAGCGACACCTACAGCGGCTTCCGCAAGGCCGCGATCGAATTCGCCAAGCACGTGCCGGGTGGCAACCTGGCCGCAGACATCTACCACCGCATGGGCGAGATGAGCAAGGCCATGCTCGCCGAGGACGCCTGGTTCGAGAAGTTCGGACTGGTGACCGTCGGCCCGATCGACGGGCACGACATCCCGACCCTGGTCGACTTCCTCAACGAGTGCAAGCGCTTCGAACGCCCCATGGTCCTGCACGTGAAGACGGTCAAGGGCAAGGGGTTCGAGTTCGCCGAAGGCGACGCGACCCAGTTCCATTCCCCCCCCGCCTTCGACGTCACCGACGGCGCGGGCACCGAGAAGGACTTCGTCAGCAGCGGCTGCCGAGTCGAACTGAAGAAGTCAGGACGATCCTTCACCACCGCCTTTTCCGACGCACTGCACGCCATCATGACCCGGGATGAGAAGGTCGTCGCCTGCACGGCAGCCATGCCCGACGGCACCGGCATCACCCAGGTCCAGGAAGCATTCCCCGAGCGCACCTGGGACACGGGCATCTGCGAGTCGCACGCCATGGACATGATGGCGGGCCTGTCCAAGACGGGATTCAAGCCGTTCTTCGCGGTGTACTCGACGTTTCTCCAGCGAGCCTTCGACCAGGTCTTCCAGGAAATCGCCCTGCAGGGTCTTCCGGTACGCCTGTGCCTCGACCGCGCTGGGTGCGTCGGAGGCGACGGAGCGGTCCACCAGGGCTTCTGCGACATCGCCCTGCTCTCGGTTCTTCCCAAGGCGTGCCTGATCGGGGCACTGGACGAGTCGAGCCTGAAGGCATCGCTTGCGTTCATGGCGGACTATGAAGTCGGCGTCAGTGCCGTCCGCTATCCCCGGGACAACGTCAGTGCTCTCGCCGAGGAACGCTTTGGCACCGCCCCGCCGTTCGAACTCGGACGCGCTCGCGCCCTGGTCGAACAGGAGACGCCGGACGTCGCCATCCTCGCGTACGGAACCTGTGGCATCCAGGCCATCGAGGCGTTGGATCAGTTGCAGAACGAATACAAGGTGTCCCTCTACGACGCACGATTCGCGAAGCCGGTGGATATCGATCTGATCCGCACCCTGGTCGAGGCGGGCGTGCCCATCGTGACCATCGAGGACCACGGCATCCATGGCGGCTTCGGTGCCAACGTCGTCGAAGCCTGCAACCTCGCGGGGCTCGACAACGCCCGCATCCTCAGGCTCGGCATGCCGGAACGCTGGATCCTCCAGGGATCGAGGAACGAGCAGCTCGAGGAGATCGGGATCGATCCCACCTCCATCGCTCGCTCCATCCGCACCCTGCTGGACACCCGGCACACGGGATCCTCAACGGCGAGCTCCAACCACGTGCAGCAGTCGGAAAAGGCCCTCGGCAGCAACCAGGGCTGAGGCGACCCATCAACCCGAGACGCCTTCACGAAGACCCGGACCGATCCGGGCCGAATGCCTGTTCAGTGCTCGATGTCGCGGGGAATGCCCGCGCTGATCCGATCCAGCGGCATCAGGAAGAGTGCCACGGATTCGAAGAACCGCAGACCGTGGCGTTCGAACTCCTCGTAGTACTCGTCGGTCTGCCGTGCGAGTTCCTGGACACCCCCACCGGTCTCGGTGAGCGGGTCGGGACGTTCCCAGTGATCAACCACCAGTTGTCGGGTGTACTCGGGGTGGTACTGGACGCCGTAGCTGGACGTGCCGACCGCGAAGACCTGTACCTTGCACCGCTTGCTCGACGCCAGGATTCGAGCATCCGGGGGTGGCGTGGCCACCTGGTCCTCGTGCCACTGGAACTGCCGGGTCCACCATGGAATCCCCTTGAAGAGCGGATCTTCCCGGCCGGCGGGCGTGAGGGCCACCTCGTGGAAGCCGACCTCGGCACCGTCGTCGACCTTGTCCACCGAGCCTCCGAGTGCATGCGCGAGCATCTGGGCGCCCAGGCACAGTCCGAGGATCGGGATCTGCGATTCATGCGCCGCCCGCAGGAAGGCATACTCCTGTTCCATCTTCTCGTCGGAGTCAAGAACCGACTGGGGCCCGCCGCAGCTGATGATCGCGTCGATGTCGTCGAGATTGTCGGGTATCGATTCACCCTGGTCGGTCCGGATGACCCGGATCGAATGGCCGTAGGTACGGAGCACCTCGAGGGTGCTCCCGGGAGGACTGACAGCATGATGTTGGATGAAAAGTGTGGGCATGGGACGAGAGCCTACGGGGAACCGCCCCTTGGGCTCAAGTCCGGTGACGAAGAACGATCGCGGCGTCGTGCCCGTCAAGATGATCCTGGCGGAATCCGACGAGCGGCGTGAGCTCCAGGGCCTCGTCGAGCCAGCGCACCACGTCGTGCCGCCGTGCCGGTCCCAGCGCGGCCTTCACCCGTTCGGGGGCGGGGCGATCCGAGAGGAAATTGAAGGCCAGGGCGACGTTCACCGCCGAAAATGCCTGGGTGACGAACTGGATCGACATGTCCTGGGTCATGGTGTTCAGGGTGCCGGAGATGACGGCGATGTCTGCCCCCCACTGCCCGAGTGATTCGGGTGTGTCGAGCAGGTCCCGGCAGGCGAAATCCGTGTTGGGCAGCTGCCTTGCCTCGCCGGCGACGACCTGCTCATGGAGGCCATCGACCCCGATGTATCGTCGACAGGTGATGCCTCGTTGGATCAAGTGGGCGGCCAGGGCACCGTCACCACAGCCCAGGTCCAGAACAACCGCACCTTCAAGCCGGTCCGCACCCAGCAGGTCGATGAGAACGTCGAACCGGAGTTTCTGGGTGCGTTCGGAAGCCCACAGGGTTGCGGCGAACCCGCGCCCGGTCTTCGCGACCGCTTCACGATAGGGCTCGAGGGGATCGGGTTGGGCAGGATGGGGCTCGTTCGTCGTCACGCTGCCGAGTCTAGCACCCATCTTTGAAGTGAGTGCCCGAGGAAGGTCCGGCCTTTTCGTTGCTGTTCCCGAAACGCCGGGAGATCGCTCTACAGTCCACCGATGTCCTCACCAATCAAGTCGGGGGTGCGAGCGGGAGTGTCTCTGCTCCTTCCGCTCGCCACCATGCTCTCTCCCGAGGGGTGTTTCGTTCCCCTCACCCCTCGGGAAGAGCTTCCTGAAGCAGGTCTTTCCGAAGAGATCCCGGACATCCGGCAAGCCATCGACGTGCTCACGGACGAGCTCATCGATCGGCGACACCCCAGGCGTGACTGGGAACCCGAACACCCCATCCGTGGCGAGATACAACAAGCCGGCGGTCGAACCGCACTGGCCCTGCTGGCACTTCTCGAGGTTGGACGAAGTCTCCAGGAACCGGGACTGGCCGAAGCCCTTGAACGGGTCGCTCACTCACGAGAAGACGGCACCTACACCGTTTCATTGCGGATCATGCTGTTTGCAAGGCTCCCTGAGAAATGGCGCCCCGTACTGGAACGCGACATCAAGCTGCTGCTCGGCGGTTTCAGCATGCCTGTCAACGGGTGGGGCTATCGACCGGACCCGGACGGACGACGAATCGACAACTCGACGACCCAGTTCGCAGCACTGGCGCTCCGTGACGCCGCCCAACGGGGCGTTCACGTGCCCGATGAACTGTGGCTGAGACTTGAACACCGATACCTCGAGTCCCAGCTTCCCGATGGAAGCTGGGACTACTCGGGCAATGGACGACCACGGGCTTCGATGAGCGCCGCTGCAGTCGCCACGCTTGCCATCGTCAGGGAACGGGTGCATCGAACGGAATACGAAGACGGCCCTTCGAAGCGGGTGAGAAGACTCGAGGATGCCATCGAAGGCGGTCTGGACTGGCTCGATGAACACTTCGATCCAAAACGGAACCATGGACATCAAGGGCACCTTGCCTACTACCTCTTCGCGATCGAACGGGCCGCCCAGGCCACCGGTCGGAGTCGATTCAAGGCCCTCGACTGGTTGCAGGAAGGCACTCGGGAGCTCCTGAAGAGAGCCTGCAAAAAGACCATGGATGGCGGCCTCGAGGTTCGTTCGGGAAATGCTCCGGGAACACCGAACCTGGCCCTGACCCTCCTGTTTCTCCATCGCGGACTCGTTGCCAACGCCGTCGGCGAGATCGATGCAGATGGCGGTGAACGAAGACCCGTCGCGGTGGCGACCATGACCGACCAGCTGGCCGGACGAATCGAATCAAGAATCGGCTGGACTCGAATCGACACCAGCATGGAACCATTCGATGAGCACCGACGCTGGCCACCGATGCTCTGGCTGGATCTGAAGGGACGGCAGGATCGCTTCGAAGAACCCACGGATCCACCAAACCGCAGGCTGTTGAAGGCCGTTCGCGATGGTCACCTGCTGGTGTGTTCGGTGGATGGCGGGCGGGGATTGGCTCGGTCGCTGGCGCGGAAGCTGGGTGAAGCACTTCCGGGAACGACCGTCCGATCCATGACCAGGGGCCATCCATTGCTCCAGAAACCCTGGGAAGTCAGCGCGGCACCACCCGCCTTCGAGATCAACAACGGCGTGCGACCACTGGTGATTCTGATCGGAGGCGATCCTGCCGGCCGACTTCAGCAAGGCCATCGAGACACGAAGCGATTCATGGATCTTCTCGCCAACCTGTGTGTTCATGCGCATGGTGGTGACTTCAAGTCCCTTGACCGGTGGAGAGCCCCAACCACGAAGCAACCGGAGAGGATCCACGACAGCCCCCTGCTGAACCTGGCACCGGCCGGCAGGACCCTGATCGAACCCAACGCCCTTGCCAGCTTCGCAGCCCGGCTGGAACGTCTCCAGGGCATGGTGGTCGATGTGCGAACCGCACAACTGCTGGAAGAACCGGCCAGCAAGCAGACCACCGCGGTCATCATCAGCGGACTGGAAGCGTGGACCCCGACCACCGAGGAATGGGTGAGGATCGACGAATGGCTGGACGCCGGCGTGCCGGTGTTGATCGAGACCACCGGCGGACGCGGGGACTTCACCAGAAGCTTCATCACCGCGGCGACATCCCGCTACCGAACGGCAAGCAAGCCGATCGCCTGGAACGATCCGTTGTTCGGGGAGAGGCACGCCGGTGATCCTGACATGTCCCGCACCGGATGGACTGCTGAATCACTTCGTCGATTCGGTGTGGGGCCTCACGGGCATCATCTGGAGACCATTCCAACCGAATACACCGGGAGACTGCTCGTCGCCTCGTTCGACCTGGGTCATGCGATGCTTGATTGTCCAGTCAACGGCGTTCATGGCTGGCAGACTCCCTGGGTCGACGGCCTTCTGTCGAGACTGCTGCGTCGTCGGAACCCGGATCCTGAACTCATGATGGCCCGACCGGAAACCGACGGACCGCAGCAATGACGATGCGGTTTCGGGAAACGACGATCAGGAGTCGCCCGTGGCCCGGACAGAATCACCACGATCCCACTGATGGAGGGTGCCGTCACGGCGTTTCTGCCTGACACGTCCACGCACCAGCCATTTGACCAGGACGAAAGCGGGAATCGAAACCCACACCCGGGGACTGCGGAGCACCCGCCAGAGTGATGCACCCCGTGTCTTCTCCTCCTGGGAGATCAGTTCGGGATGTTGGGCGTGGAGTTCGAGCGTACCGGACAGGATGCGTGACTTCACCGCCACGAGTTCAGCGAGCGTGCGGTAGGCGCGTGCGGTGAAGTGGAAGTTCGGGAGTGCGACTCGCTCGTCTGCTGCGAACTGGAGACGCACGAAACCATCGTCGGCGATGATGGGCGGAAACGCCTCGAATCTGGATCGTCCCGACTCACTCAGAACGAACACGCCGGTACCAAGATGTGATTCGTTGAAATAGCTCATTCGACGCCAGACCGCGTAGTACATGCGAACAACCATGGATGCACCGTTCATGTCGAACCTGATCGCCGGGGAGACCGCCAGGGTGCGCTCGCCCAGGGCATCCAGGCAACCCTGGAGTGCCCCCGGTCCGAGTTCGATGTCCGCGTCAAGGTACATCCGGGGGAACCCCGCCACCGCCTTGTCACCCAGATTGAGAGCATTGCTCTTGGAGGGAACATCGGTCTCGACGACGATGATCGAGTCGTCGAAACCCCGAGCGATCTCGGCAGTCCGGTCGTGACAACCGTTGCACACCACCACCACCTCGAGTCCATCCACCGCCTGACCGGCGAGAACCGACGACAGGCAGCGTTCGAGGACGGCTTCCTCGTTGCAGGCGGGTATCACCACCGAAGGCATGATGAACCCCACTCCTGGACGAACAGGATCCGCCGTGCAGCGAACGACGTTTCGCAAGGGTCAGCGACGGACATTGTCGAGATCCTTGAGGACGCCCACCAGCTCTTCCGCGAAATCAGTGGTGCGCACGCCGTTGAGTGAACCGTGTGACTCCGAGAGACGTCGGAGTTCACGCTCGGGAATCGTCTGATAGCCGAAGGCCACGAGTCTCGTTTCCATGATCTCGCACGACGTACCGACCAGCTTGTATCGCCGTGCCCGCTCCAGGGCAGTTTCGATGATGCGATCCTCGGAGTCCGACTGGTCGCCTCGCAATTCGATGCAGAGCATCCGTTCCCCGGTGGACATCAGGGGCCGCACGAATTCGGTCACGTCACGCGCACGCCTGAGTTGCGGGTCCGAGATGATCTCGAGATAGGAAACCGGAATGCCTCCCCCCCCCTTCAGGCGGATCAGGAGATTGACGATTTTTCTCGAGACGCATTTCGGCACCAGTTCCGTCTCTCCCATGCGCACCATGCAATGGGCCCGGGAACTGAAGAGCAGGTGCTTGAACCTGACATTCCCCCTGCTGGACAGGCAGACGCCCTCGGGACGATCGGGATCGAGCCGAACATGATCGATCTCGCAGTCGAGCTGAATGTCGACCGGATGATGCCGAAGTCGGTCGATGATCCGCGCAACCATTTCATTCGCACCACCGACGGGATACCTGAAACCCGAAGCGAATGCCATGGATGAACGGATGGCCCGGGGCAGTGACTTCCAGGCGTTGCCGAAATCACGACCGATGATCGATTTGCCGAGGACACCCCAGAAACTGAGGGCCCGGGCGAATCCGAGGGGGATCCCCAGGGGCCCGATGGCACCACCGGCATGCCGGTCGTTCTCCGAGAGTTCGATCCCGAGTCGTTGCAGGAAGTCATAGACACGCCGACGATTCTCGATGAGGTGCACACCGGATTCAACTGATTCGAAACCGAGCAACGGCGGGCTGTTCCAGGCACCTCCGGGAATCTCCGATCGGTCGAGGATCAACACCGAACGATCGTTGCAGGCCTGCTCGTACGCGCGCAGCAACATCAGGGGGCTGGTACCGACAACCACCGTGTCCACCTCATCTGGAAGCGGTTCCCGACGCACATCGATCATTGTTGCCGGCAATCCGCGCAGAAGGCAAGCACGCAATCGACGACGTAGCCGACCTCGTCGTCGGTGAGATGCGGATGAAGAGGCAGGGTCAGGCTCATGCGTGAGAGGCGCTCTGCCCGAGGAAAACTCCGGTTGAAGTGCGATGCGAAGATCGGTTCCTCGGGAATCAACCGGGGGTAATGGATCTGGGTGACGATTCTCGACTTGCCCAGGAATGCCTGAAGATCGTCACGACGATCGAGTGTGACCACGTACTTGTGCCAGTTCGTGGTCGATCCGCTTCGAACCGAGGGAATCGCCAGGCCCAGTACCCCGGAGAACGCACGGTTGTAGCGATCCGCAATCGCCTGCCTTCGAAGCTGGCGCTGATCATGGAACTCGAGCGAGACGTTGAGCATTGCCGCCCCGACCGCGGATGGCATCGAGTTGTAGCCGGCAATCAACGCAGGGTTGGCGGAACCGGCTCGACCATGACAACGGATCGCGCGAAGACGCTCGGCCAGTGGTGCGTCATCGGTGACCACCGCACCCATGTTGCCGAAGCAGGGCAACGTCTTGGTGGGCGCGAAACTCATGGTGGAGGCGATTCCAAGACCACCTCCGGGGTGATCGGTATGCAGAGCTCCAAAGCTCTGGGCAGCATCCTCGATCAGGAGGATGTCGCGTTCGGCGCAGAATGACTCGATGGCGGCAGAATCAAGGCCGTTCCCAAAAAGACCGGCCACGACCATGGCACATGGCCCGTCCTCGCCCGAAATCTCACCCACATCAAGCAGATCCAGATGACAGTGTTCGTCGACGTCCACGAAAACCGGTTTTGCCCCGGCGTGAAGGAGCGGCGAAGCCGTGGCCAGGAAGGAGTAGGCCGGAACCAAGACCTTCCAGTCCCGATCGATGCCAAGCGCTGCAAGCAGGACCTGCATCGCATCAGTTCCCGAAGCCACCGCGACCGCATGGGCTCTTCCAGAGCGTTCGGCGATCTCGACTTCAAAGCGGGCGACCTCGTCCCCGCCGACGACTTGTCCACTGGAAATGACCGCGGACACGGCATCGAGGTACCGTTCGCGATGCTCCTCGAATTCACGGTCAAGTTGTAGAAAACGCGCGTTCTGCGTGTGCGTAGAAAGCATCGAGCCCATCCTCCAACGAATAATCAGGCTTGAAATCAAGAAGTCGTCCAGCCTTGGAGATGTCCAGGGTTCCTCGCCGCGGGTAGAGAGGATCCTTGGGCTCCAGGATGACCTCGACCCCGGGAGCAAGCTTCTGGATGTGCTGTGCGGCATCCAGAATGCGCGCGGATTCACCTCGTGCGATGTTGAAGGTCTGGTTGATGCCGTTGTTGGAGGTCGTTGCCAGAACGATCCCACGAGCCGCATCATCGAGATATGTGAAGTCGAGCCGCACTTCGTCTCCGAAGACCCTGATCACACCACTGTTGATCGCGGCGGAGATGAACTTCGTGATCACGAAACCTTCGTTTCCAGTGGGCCCGTAGACCGCAGTGGGCCGGATGATGGTGTGATCAAGATCGAAATGCTTGGTATAGAGACGAACCACTCGTTCACATCCCAGTTTCATCGAACCGTAGAGTTCGACCGGCTCGCAACGATGCTCCTCATCGATCTCGTCGGCGAGGAAGTCCCCGTACACCATGCTGGACGAGATGTAGACGAAGCGTTCACACGCTTCCGCTCGCGCGGCCTCCAGAAGCGCGACCGTTCCGTCCATCAGCTGGTTGGTCAGGTAGATCGGCCTCAACAAGGCCAGTGAAGCGATCGGAACGCTGGCCATGTGAACGACGATGTCTGGCGTGACCTCCTTGAACAATCGATTCACACACCGCGAGTTCGTGATGTCCACCGAGTGGAATGTCACGTCCACTTCGCGCAGGGATTCCTGACGTATCAGGATGTTCTTCTGATGCTGGTAGGTCTCGTAGTGGTTGTAGTTCGTCAGGGTGTCGATGACATGGACTTCATGTCCCAGCCGACAGAGTTGAATTGAAACCTGGTGACCTATGAAGCCACAGCCCCCCGTGACCAGAATCGTTTTCTTGGGTGAGGTGCCAATCATCCCAGATGACCTTTCACGCAATATTCCTTATGTGACGTTCAATACTACAGTTCAGACCAGCCGCTTCTCACCGAAAATACATCGCGAAAAAAGTTCTTGAAGGCTGCCCGGTGACTTTCCGACCGCGACGAGAAGGATAATGCTCGTCTGAACAAATCCATGCATGCATTTCCGCCGGCAGCAGCGAAACGCAAAAATAATCAAATACCCTGCAATCCGCCTGAATCATGCGCTTTGAATCATGCGCTGCGCCGTTCTCATCACGAAGCTGATCACGACTCTGGGGAGCTGCCTTGATTTCAAAGTTGCAGTCGAACCGTGATGCCGGCATCGCAGCTGAAAGATGTGCAGAGCGTCACCTCGTCTCAATCGGCCACAGAACACTCGCACGAAACCTCAGGGTGGGCAGGGATGAGATCGACCTCCTGATGCTGGCACCGGATCGCAGGACGATCGTGGTGGTGGAAGTGAAATCAAGTTCATCAAGCATGCAGGCCGCGAAGGCGCTGATGAACCGTCGCAAGCGCTCGAGGGTGGCCCGGGCGTTCAGGAGACTCGAGAGGCTCGGCATGTTCGACGGCATGACCACTCGACTGGATGCCGTCTTCGTCCACCGATCAGCTTCGGGGATCGACCTCGAGCACCTCCCGGGAAGACCCCTGCCGGCTCGATGACGGTCAACCATGATGACTCCGGTTCAGCCCTGCCAGTACCGCCGAAGAGCCATCTCGACGAGCCGGATCTCCATCTTCCGGATGTCGTCGTTCACCCAGCGGCGACGCAGCGAAACGAGGTACTTCTCCTCCTGCTGGCCGTATCGAATGCTCTCGAGCTTGTTGCGGATCCCGAGCTGGACCTGGGGATCGAAGATCGAGAACGACGGCGGCGTGATGTAGCCGAGCACCGCGTACCAGGACGTCGAGGTCCTGCCCGCGACCGCCGGGGTCGCCTGGTTCATCTCGAGGTTCTCGAGGGCATCGCGAATGGAGACCCGCAGGCCTTCCACGCTCTCCAGCCCGCTGCCCTTGAGCTCGAAGTTTCGCCAGAAACCGTCATCCTTGGCATCGATGAGGCCCACCACTTCGCTGAAGCTTCGCCCTTCAGCGAAAGCGGCCTTCACCTGCTCGATCTTCTCGCCATCCTTCGAATTCAAGAGCAGGATGCGCCCGATCTGCACCGAACCGGGTGGACGGAACTCGGTGATGCGTGAACGATATTCCTGTTCGATGTCACGCCAGGAGACGATCGCACGTGGTTGCACCCGCTTGCGCAGGAGCTGCCCGGCCAGGCCGAGATTCTTCTGCTGCTCCAGGTATTCCTCCAACGTCAACCCGGTCTCGTCCATGATGCTCTGTTCGGCGGCGAAACGCGTGCCACCTCGCTCGGCAGTGACCTCGCCCTCCATCATGCCCAACCAGGCGAAGATCCCCTGCTGCATGTCCGGAGTCAGCTCCGACTCGGCCTCCGCGATGATCAACTCACTGTTCACGTACACGGAAAAGCGTTCACGAACGATCTGGATGATCGCTCGACGCGTGGTGACGAGATCAGCTTCATTTGAGATCTGGGCGAGGCGGTCCTGGATCGGGAGAAAGAATTCCGCGGCGTAGACCGGACGACCGTTGATCTGCCCGACCAGCCCGTCCACCGGCCAGAGCACTCCGGCTCGGACGGATTCATCGAAATCAACCGGCCCGAGCTCGGTTTCCTCGACGCCGACGTCAGGGACCTGGGTACGGACCTCCTCGACGGTTTCTGATACCTCGGTATCCCCGATCGCGGTCATCTCGGTTTCGACCACGAGCTCCGGATCAGCCGTGACCGCGGAGGGCACTTCAATCACGTTCGAACCCTGAACCTCGGATTTCACGGTGAAATCCTGCAGTTGCACGGTTCTGGCACCCGCCGGAATACGCTCGGTCGGGCTATAGCACGAGGCAAGTAACCCGGTCAAAACGATCAATGGAAGCAAACGTAGCGTCATGCAGACCTCATATTATATTCGCCGGTCGAGCAGTGATCGACGCCTTTGGATCGACTATAATGAGGGACCGCTTTCATTGCATGATCCACCCCCCGGCACCCCACGCTGGGCCCCGATAGGAACCAACTGATGACCGAACAGGACCCCGCTCCCAAGCTGCACATCGACGCCGATTGGAAAGCAGAAGCCCAGGCCGAGAAGGAGCGACTCTCCGCGAAGGAAGAGGAACGCGCCCAGAACAGCGAGACCGGCCCTGGTGCCCCGGGAGAGCTTCCGGAGGCGAACTTCAAGTCGCTGATGGGCCTGCTCGCCTCCCAGGCGATCATGGGCCTTGGCGCCTACCCTGACCCCGAAACCGGCGGAGCAGTCGTCGACCTCGTGGGCAGCAAGTTCGCGATCGACCTTCTGGCCGTTCTCGAGGAAAAGACCGCCGGAAACATCACCGACGATGAGTCGAAGGAGATGTCCGAGGTGCTCGCCCAACTTCGAACCCGATTCGTCCAGATCGCCGATGCAGTCACCCAGCAGCAGGCACGCGCTGCCGCCGGCGAGGGCATGCCCACCCCCGGTGCACCTGGAGGGGTCATCGAAACGCCGTGATCGACCGATCAGGGGCCAAACCCGCACGCAGCATGTCTCACAGCCAAGTGACCCGGAGCAGTACAACATGACGGTGAGCGAAGTCGCACTCCCTCAACAGCGCAAGTTCGGGGTAACCGAACGCAGGGATAATTGGTGGTTCAAGCCACTGCTCGTCTTTCTCGGTTTCTCCGCGTTCATCGTCTATTCGACGTGGGCTGCCTTTCAGGGCGTGAACTACTTCTACGGCGGACTCGAACAGGGAGGCGCGGACTACCTGTCCCCCTTCTACTCACCCCTGCTCTGGGGCGAGGCACGAGCACACCCCTGGATCGGGGTCGGAACACCCTCCTTCTGGCCGGAATTCCTCCCCTTCACCCCGGCCCTCCTGATCCTCTGGGCACCGGGCGGATTCCGGTTCACGTGCTACTACTACCGAGGCGCCTACTACAAGTCGTTCTGGATGGACCCGGTGAACTGCAGCGTAGGTGAACCCCGAAAGGGCTACCGAGGAGAACAGAAGCTTCCCCTCATCATGCAGAACGTCCACAGGTACTTTCTGTACCTCGCCCTGGCCTTCATCGGCATCCTGCTCTTCGATGCCATCAAGGGCTTCATCTTCATGAACAAGGACGGCACCCACTCCTTCGGAGTGGGGATTGGTTCGATCGTGATGCTGCTCAACGCATTCTTCCTGAGCATGTACACCTGCGGATGTCACTCCTTCCGACACATGGTCGGCGGACGCAAGGACTGCGGCAGTTGCTCGGGGCCCTGTGGCAGCGCCTACAAGGCGGTCAGCTGCCTGAACGGCAAGCACATGATGTGGGCATGGATCAGCCTCTTCTGGGTCGGCTTCACCGATTTCTACATCAGGATGTGCGCTGCCGGCCACATCACTGACTGGAGGATCTTCTGAATCATGAGTTCCTACCAGACACATGAATTCGATGTCCTCGTGATCGGCGCAGGCGGAGCAGGACTTCGCGCGGCGATCGAGGCATCAGGCGCCGGACAGTCGGTCGGACTGGTCTGCAAGAGCCTGCTCGGCAAGGCACACACCGTGATGGCCGAGGGCGGCATGGCCGCCGCGATGGGCAACTCCGATGACCGGGACGACTGGTCGACGCACTTCGCCGACACCATGCGTGGCGGGCAGTACCTCAACGACTGGCGCATGGCGGAACTCCACGCCAAGGAGGCCCCGGCGCGGGTACGTGAACTCGAAGCCTGGGGCGCGGTCTTCGATCGCACCAAGGACGGCAAGATCAACCAGCGCAACTTCGGCGGACACAAGTACCGAAGACTCGCCCATGTCGGGGACCGAACCGGACTCGAGATGATTCGAACCCTCCAGGACCATGGCATCCACCAGGGCTTCGAAGTCTTCATGGAGTACACGGTCGTCGAACTCCTGAAGGATGGGGACCGGATCGCCGGTGCCTTCGCCTACGAACGAAACCACGGGAGATTCCACCTCTTCAAGGCGAAGTCGGTCATCATCGCCACCGGAGGCGTGGGACGCTGCTACAAGATCACCTCCAACAGCTGGGAAGGCACGGGAGACGGGCATGCGCTCGCCTATCGAGCCGGAGCCACGATGCGAGACATGGAATTCCTGCAGTTCCATCCCACCGGCATGGTGTGGCCCCCCAGCGTCCGAGGCATCCTGGTCACCGAAGGCGTTCGCGGAGAGGGCGGCATCCTCCAGAACAGCGAAGGCCGCCGCTTCATGTTCGACGACATCCCCGACGCCTACACCCACCAGACCGCGGACAACGAGGATGAAGGCTGGCGTTACATCATCGGGGACAAGGAGGCACGGAGACCGCCGGAACTCCTGACCCGTGACCATGTGGCTCGATGCATCGTCCGCGAGGTCCGTGAAGGTCGTGGCTCCCCCCATGGCGGTGTTTTCCTGAACATCCACTGGATCAAGGAGCAGCTGAAGGACGGCAGTGAACACATCAAGAAGAAGCTGCCCAGCATGTACCACCAGTTCATGGAACTCGGTGGCGTCGACATCACCAAGGAATCGATGGAGGTCGGACCGACGACCCACTACGTGATGGGTGGCATCCAGGTCGACAGTGAAACCCAGATGTCGATCGTCCCCGGACTCTTCGCCGCGGGCGAGTGTGCTGGCGGACTGCATGGTGCCAACCGGCTCGGAGGCAATTCACTCAGCGACCTGGTGGTCTTCGGCAAGCGTGCCGGGGAGTACGCCGCGAAGTACGCCGCGGACCAGTCAATGCCGACGATCGACGCCGGGAGGATCGAGGAGATCGAACGGCATGCCCTCCGCCCCTTCGAGACCGACGGTGACGGCGAGAACCCGTTCGAAATCCAGCACGATCTGCAGAACATGATGCAGGAACGTGCCGGCATCGTGCGAACCGAGGAAAACCTGTCCTTCGCCCTCGATGCACTGGTCGGATTGCGTGAGCGTGCCTCCCGGGCCAGTGCCTACGACAATCGCGACTACAACCCGGGTTGGCACACCGCGCTCGACCTCGACAACCTGCTCGATGTCAGCGAGATGATCGTCAGGAGCGCGATCGAACGCCGAGAGTCCCGCGGCGGCCACTTCCACGACGACTACCCCCAGAAGTGCGAGCAGCATGGGACCTGGAACACGGTGATCACCATGACTGGGGACGGTTCGATGCAGCGGGCCGAGCAGCAGATCCCTGCGATCCGCGAGGACCTGCAATCGATCATCGAGGAGAACCAGAAATGACCACCGCAACCTTCAGAATCTGGAGAGGAACCGGCAACGAAGGTTCGTGGGAGGAATACCCCGTCGAGATCAGCGAGGGCATGGTGGTCCTTGACGCAATCCACGCGATCCAGACGGAACATGCAAATGATCTTGCCGTGCGCTGGAACTGCAAGGCTGGCAAGTGCGGCTCCTGCTCCGCGGAGATCAACGGAAACCCCCGCCTGATGTGCATGACCAGGATGGAGACCATCGACACCAGCCAGCCGGTGACCGTCGAACCGCTTCGAGCCTTCCCCCGGGTCCGGGACCTGGTCACCGACGTCTCGGTCAACTTCCGGATGAAGAAGAGCGTGACCCCCTTCACGCCGAGAAAACCGGATGCGGCGGACGGAACCTGGCGCATGAAGCAGGAGGACGTCGATCGCGTGCAGGAGTTCCGCAAGTGCATCGAATGCTTCCTCTGCCAGGACGTCTGCCACGTCCTTCGCGATCACCACAAGCACGATGAATTCATAGGTCCCCGCCACTTCGTCTACAACGCAGCACTCGAGATGCACCCCCTCGACGTCGCGGATCGAACCAGCGACCTCAAGAAGCGGGACGGCATCGGCTACTGCAACATCACCAAGTGCTGCACCGCGGTCTGCCCGGAACACATCAAGATCACCGACAATGCGATCATCCCGCTCAAGGAACGTGTAGTCGACGAGTTCTACGACCCGTTGACCAGGCTCTTCAGGATCTTCATGCCGAAGAAACAGGAGCCCGCAGCGACCCCCGAGGAGATCGGCAAGGTCATCGACGGCTGATCGTTCAGGTGATGAGCAGCTTCTCGAGCAGCCCACGGACCATCGGACTGTAGAGGCACGCGATCACGCCCGCGAAGAAGAAGAACACGCCGATCTGAACCATGCGATCGGACACCAACGCCTGGAGTGGGCTGTCGGACAGTCCTTCGGATGCACGGCGATAGAACCGATGCATCACGATCAGGACAAACGGCGAAAGCAGTGCGATTCCGGAGGCTCCGACGCCGAAGAGTTCCCTGGCATGCGGACTCAGGGCATAGGTCAGGTACATCATCACGCTCAGGACCGCGCTCACCCCGAGCAGCCAGTTGAGCTCCATCCGGCTGTCGTAGCCGGCGGGTGACTTCCATTCGGAGGACTTTTCGCGTTCGGCGGAACTGTGATCACAGAGACGTTTGATGAACCCGAGGTAGAGACAGAGGAAGAAGACGCAGAGCAGGAGCCAGATCGAGATCCGGTCGTCGATCGCGAGTGCGCCCGCGGCGGCGCGCAGCGTGAATCCGAGTGCGATCACCACCACGTCGACCAGGACGACGTACTTGGCCCCGCCGTTGTAGAGGATCTGCAGCAAGAGATAGATCCCAAGGACCACCAGGACGCCGTAGCCCGTGAGAAACCCGAGGAAGAGACCCGAAAGCGCCAGCAGGATCCCGATGAGGAACGCGCTGGCGGCCGTGATCTGCCCGGAAGCCACCGGACGGAGACGTTTCACCGGATGGGTGCGATCCTTCTCCGCATCGAGCGCGTCGTTGAAGCAGTAGACCGAGGAGGAGACCAGGGAGAACGCCATGAACGCGAGCAGTGCAAGCAGGACGACCTCGCCAGCAGACAGTGCCCCCGTTTCGCTCTTGGGAGTCGCCAGCCAGAACACGATGGGAAGCAGGACGAAGAGATTCTTCACCCAGTCCTGCACGCGCATCAGTTTCAATACCGGCATGTGAATCCGTCCATTCACGCTATCTATCGGCTCAGCAACGGGCCCGTCTCTATATCAGCTCCGAGAGGAGCGAATCAGACAACAGGATACCCCGGTCCGATAGGCGGAGACCTTCATCGGAGGATTCGAGAATCCCCTTCTCCAACCCCAGTTCGATCGCTTCCCGACGGCGACCACCGGGATCGGACTGCCCGAGCAGTTCCTCCAGGCGCTGGTGGGACATCCCCTCGCGAAGTCTCAGTTCCAGCATGAGATGCTCCCCCACTCGTCCGGAGGCGTCCGCACGTTCCAGATCCACGATCCTCGTCCATGGATTCGAATCAAGCCATTCGCCCAGCCTGGGGACGTTCTTCCACCGAGTGCCGTCGAGGTGACCGGAAGCACTCGGTCCGAATGCCAGCCAGTTGCCACTCCGCCAGTACACCAGGTTGTGACGGCAGGCCGCTCCGGGACGGCACCAGTTGCTGATCTCGTAGTGGTCGTAACCCGCCTGCTGGAGAACACGACAGGTGTGTTCATACATTTGTGCCTCGAGATCCTCCTCGAGGCGTTTGATCCGACCCAGTTCCAGTTTTCGGGTCAGGGGCGTGTTGGGTTCGTACTGAAGCCCGTAGCAGGAAAGGTGGGCGGGGCCCAGATCAAGTGCCCGCCGCAGGTCATCCTGCCACTGCTCGAGCGTCGATCCGGGCACGCCGTGGATGAGATCGAGGTTGAAGGCATCAAGCCCTGCATCGCGGAGGTGCTTGAGCGCCCGATCGACGCTCGAGGGGTCGTGATGTCGTTCGAGGGTCGCGAGCAGTTCCGGCTGGAAGCTCTGGCACCCCACGCTGACTCGATTGACGCCTCCATCAGCCAGCACTTCGGCAATGCCCCGGTCGACCGTCTCCGGATTGGCTTCGACCGTCCATTCGAGGTCCTCATCCAGCGGCAGGTGTTCCCGGACGGCGGCCAGCAGTCGAGCCAGCAGGGGCGCTTCGAGAAGCGTCGGAGTCCCGCCACCGATGAAGACCGCCCCCATGGTGCCCTGCACGCGTGGTCCGATCCGGGACAACTCCGCGGTGACACGATCAACGAAGACTGCCTGGCGGTCATCGGAGTCGACGATCGAGTAGAAGTCGCAGTAGTGGCACTTGTGGAAGCAGAATGGAACATGGATATAGGCGGCATCGACCGTGAACGGCTGCAGCGGGATGACATCCGACAAGTCACTCGACGGCACGCCGTTGGGTTCGTCTGCATCGAATTGCTGCAATTGAATCGACATCGGTTCCAGTTTCATCGGTGATGCGGCCGGAAGATCCGGCCCTGACGAAACTAGGATAGGGCTCATGGCGGGCACTGACCTGCGAGTCCCTCGGGTTCACCCCGAAAGGACGCTGTCGCGCCGGGAAGGGATCAGGAAGCGGTCTTCTGCTCACCCTCGAGTGCGCCTCGGGTCATCGGTTCGGGACTCCGCGGATGCGGAATCCTGATGTTGGTCCCGCAACCACGACAACGAACCACACGCCCCTGCGCTCGTGGCGGAACGGCCAGGATCCGCTGGCAACCGAGATTGGGACACATGATCCGGATGATGTCACCCCTGTCGTCAGTCATGTCGCCACCTCCCTGCGGTCGAAAAACGATCGGGACGAACTGCCCCGAACCGGATCCGGCTGCTTGAACAGGATCGACCGGGGTCGGGCGGACCTTGAGTTCTCACGGTCGAAGTCGGGAATGTCGGGTATATTTCCCCGGAATCAGGGCCCTGTAACCAGTGACTGCGGTTCAAACCGCAACGAGAGAAGCTCCGTCCGGGAGAGGAGCAAGTCATGAAGACGGCGACGGCCGCCCCCCCTGAAAACCGACCGAGCCAGTGCTCCCACACCATCGATTACACGCGTGGGATGGCGGTTGCCACGGTCCGAATTCGATACAATCACCGGTTGGAATCAGTGAATTTCCGAACGAGGCACGAGCGGGCATGCGTCCCGGAACCGGAACCATGAACACAGCGATCACAGGTCTCCAGTGGGGTGACGAAGGCAAGGGCAAGATCGTCGATCTGATGACCTCAGATCACGACGTCGTGGTTCGATACAACGGAGGTGCGAATGCAGGGCACACCGTCGTCGTCGGCGAAGAGACCTACGCCCTGCACCTGATGCCCTCGGGCATCCTCTCGCCCGACATCCAGTGCGTGATCGGCAACGGCGTGGTCATCGACCCGACCAAGCTGCTGGAAGAAATCGATTCCCTGGAATCTCGCGGCATCAACACCAATCAGCGCCTGTTCATCTCCGATCGGGCCCACGTGGTGCTCGACTACCACAAGATGCTCGACGGAGCGCTCGAGGAATTTCTTGCCGGTGGTCGCAGCGGCGCCTCGATCGGAACCACCCGGCGAGGCATCGGACCGGCCTACGCCGACAAGGTGCTCCGGGCTCCGGCCATCCGGGTCGGGGATCTTCGGTACCCCGACGTGCTTGAAGAGCGCGTCAGGATCGCCTGCGACCTGCACGGCGAACAGCTTGCCTCCCTGGGCTGGTCGGAACGACCCGATCCGGAGAAGCTCATCGCCACCTGTCGGGACTGGGGTGCGCGACTGGGCGATCGGATCATCGACACCACCTACTTCCTGCATGACGCGGTCAAGGCAGGCAAGCGGCTGCTCTTCGAAGGGGCGAACGCCTGCCTCCTCGACGTGGACCACGGCACCTACCCCTTCGTGACCAGTTCCAACTGTTCAGCCCTGGGGATACCGGCGGGGACCGGACTTCCCGCTGCGACCGTGGACCGCGTCATCGGAATCATGAAGGCCTATTCGACGCGAGTCGGAGCCGGCCCCTTCCCCACCGAGCTGGACAATGCCATCGGCGAACAGATCCGGGAGCGAGGCCGTGAGTACGGCACCACCACCGGACGCCCTCGTCGCTGCGGCTGGCTGGACCTCGTCGCGGTCCGGTACGCGGCGATGCTGTGCGGAACGACCTCGATCGCCTGCATGCTTCTGGACGTGCTCTTCGGGCTGGACGAGGTCAAGATCTGCACCGCCTATCGACTTCCGGACGGATCCACCACCGATCGCTTCATCCCTGATGCCCACCGGCTTTCCGGGGTGGAACCAATCTACGAACGTCTTCCCGGCTGGGACGGCGAACTCGACTTCGATGGTGCTCGAGAGCAGCTTCCCGACGGAGCTCGACGCTACCTCGATTTCATAGAGAAATACCTCGAGGTTCCCATCGAAGTGGTCAGTGTCGGGCCCGAACGAACCCAGACCCTGATGGCCTCGACCATCTGAGCAACCAACTCCGCACGATGACCGCAGACGAACCATCATCCGGAACATCGATGGGACGACCTCAGTCGCCAGCGTCATCCTGGCCACGACATATCGCGGTCATCATGGATGGCAACGGCCGATGGGCACGTGAACAGAACCTGCCGAGAATCGCCGGGCACCAGCGAGGTGCCGAAAGCGTGCGCAAGGTCGTCGAGCAGTGCCGCGCCCTCGAGATCGAGGCCCTCACGCTCTTTTCATTCTCGAGCGAGAACTGGAAGCGCCCCAGGGATGAAGTCGACGCGCTCATGACCCTGTGCTGCGAGCACCTGGTCAACGAGCGGAAGATGATGCTCGACAACGGGATCCGCCTTCGCTGGATCGGGCGCAATGACCCACTGCCTGCGCGGGTCGTCGATGAGCTTCGCAGGACCGAGGACGCCACCGCACACTGCCGGGGGCTCGATCTGGTCCTTGCGATCAACTACGGGGCGCGCGCGGAGATCGTCGATGCCGTGCGGTCACTCGCGAACGATGCACGAGCGGGCAGACTCTCCCCCGAGGACATCAGCGAAAGCCTCTTCGCCTCGCGGCTCTACACCGCCGGCCTGCCCGACCCCGACCTGCTGATACGAACCGCAGGAGAGCAGCGGCTCTCCAACTACCTGCTCTGGCAGATCTCCTATGCGGAGATCCACGTGACCGATCGGTTCTGGCCGGACTTCGACGAGGATGCGCTCAACCAGGCCATCGATGATTTCGCGGGTCGAAAGAGACGCTTCGGCGGCATGGATACGCCCGTCGACGGGTCAACCGACGCCCCCAACTGATCACCAAGGTCTCAAGATCAATCGCCTCCTGCGTTCCGCAGAGGCGATTTTGTGCTGATTTCGGCAGTCTGCATGTCAGATCGACTCGTTTGCGAACTAGCAATGAGTGAGGCGACCTGAGCACCAAGTCGCACGAACCAATGGAGACTCAAACATGCACTGTTCGATCCTACTCCCCGCTGCGGGGCTGGCTGTCGCCATGACTGCATCAAGCGCACTGGCATGGCACGAATCACGCACACAGACCGACGAGATCGTCCCTGCAGACGACCGGATCAAGCTCACAAGAAAGATCGACGAGGGAATGCACGGCGTACGGATCAAGCCGGAACTGATCGAGCGACTGAAGAACGAGGCCCGCGAGAAGGGATTCGTCCAGGTCATGGATTTTCCGCTGGCTGACGGCCAGACGGTGCAGCTCGAGCTGAGGGAGGCGAATCCGATCGCACCGGGCGCCAAGTTCGTGATCCGGTCGTCGAAGGACCCGAAGAACGCCATCGAGCAACCTTTCAGGGTGCCGGATGGTGCCGTCGTACTCACCGGCAACGTGACCGGAGAACCGGGTTCGTTCGCGATGCTCGCACTGTGGGAAAAAGCTTCCTACGGCTTGATCCAGTCCTCAAGAGGCACTTCGGTGATCGCTTCGGGCATGCCCGGCAACGAATTCGAACCGGTGATCTACGATCCCGATACCGCACTCGGAGGCATCCTTGAAATGATGCCATGGAGCTGCGGCAGTGACCCGGGGGACCGGATCTTCGAAGCGCCCGCTCATGACCATGACCATGACCATGACCATGCCGAGGCACCAGCGGGCGGACTTGCGGGCGTCGAGGAATGCAGGGTGATCAAGCTCGCCCTCGAATACGACTTCGAGTTCTGGGCCAATGCACTCAACGCCAACAACGAGAACGCCTTCTTCTACACCCTGGCGCTCGCGGCGGCCATGGACGAGATCTATCGTCGTGATGTCGGTATCGGCATCCAGATCTCCTACCTCAACGTCTGGACCGCGGCTGATGACCCCTGGACGATGCCCGATACCAGCAGTCAACTCGACGAATTGGAGATCTGGTACGCGGCAAACGGCGAGGATGTCGATCGTGATGCGGTCATGCTCTGCAGCGGTCGGGCGCTGGGCGGCGGAATCGCCAACCTCGACGGCCTGTGCAATGACTTGGGATACGGAGTGAGCGCCGGCATGAACGGCTTCTTCACCTATCCGCTTTCCGACTACGCCGCGACCAACTGGGACATCCACGTCATGTGCCATGAACTGGGGCACATCGTCGGAAGTCCGCATACGCACAGTTACTGCCCTCCACTGGACCAGTGCGCTCCGATTTTGTTCTTCGGAACCTGCCAGTCTCAACAGGTCTGCGCCCAGGGCACGCTGATGGGGTACTGCCATCTCTGTCCGGGCGGGCAGACGAACGTGCACCTCGGGTTCCATCCGACCACGGCTCAGACCATCGCGGACTACGTTGAGGAAAGCGATTGCATCGAGACCGAACCCAGCGAGCTCCAGGCGAAAGACGACTTCGCCGAGACCCTGATGAACACCGATGTCATTATCGACGTGCTGGCCAACGATTCGGCGATCTGCACGTTCCCCGACATCGAAGGCATGGACATCGCAAGCACCCATGGTGGAACGATGTATTTCTCGACGGGTTCGGGGCCGTTCGGTCGAACGGAGATCCGGTTTCGACCGAAGACCGGCTTCGTCGGAACAGACTCCTTCGAATACCTGGCAACCGATGAGTTGGGCAACCTCGAACTCGCCCTGGTGACCATCGAGGTCAATCCGCAGGCCTATCAGTCGGATCTGCTGGTCATTGATCCGGTCGGAAACGTCGTGCAGAGGTTCGACTGGGAGACCGGTGCATTCCTGGGAACCCTCGTCCCCAGAGACGAAGGTGGCGTGGATTTCGCATACGCGGCATGCCATGGCCCGGAGAACGATCTCATGGTTGCCAGCTTCAAGAACGACTTCGTGATCCGGTACGAACAGTTCAGCGGAATATCGACCGGGATCATCGGTGGTGGCCCATCGATCGACGGCCCCAACGACGTGGTCTCCCATGTCGACCGGGCCTACGTGAGCGCACGGGATGCGGAGCAGGTCGCGGCCTTCGACAGCGACGCGAACCAGATCGCGATCTACCCGATCGGCGCACGCCCCAATGACATCCGCATCGAACCAGCCGAGGACCGACTCCTGGTCGCATGGGGCGCCACGGGTTCGACGTCCGGAGTGCTCACCTGGAACACCCAGACCAACCTGCTGTCGGATGCGTTCCTGACCACGCACCTGGATCATGCGGTGGCCGTGTGCCGCCTTGCCAGCGGTGATCTCCTCGTGGCCGATGGAGGAACCAGCCGGATCGCCCGTTACGACGGCCAGACCAATGCGTTTCTGGGCTGGTTCATGACTCCTTCCGATTCTGCCACGAACGAGATCGGTCGTCTGCAGAGGATGGAGGCCGGACCCGGTGGACGCATCTACCTGACCAGCTCGACCGGACTGCACAGGCTTGCCGCAAACGGCGACTTCGAGCTGACCCTCGAGTCGGTCGGTGACGGGCTCCTGCATGCACCGGTCGGCCTCTTCTTCCGGGTCGGTGCACCGTTGACCGGAGATCTCAACGGTGATGGCAGGATCAACGGCGCAGATCTTGCCGTGATCCTCGGCGAATGGGGTGGTGCCGGTCGAGGTGATCTCAACCGGGACGGAACGATCGACGGGACGGATCTCGCGATCATCCTCGGCAACTGGAGCTGAGAACGGAAGTCCTCATGATGAACGCCCCCGACCTGGTCCAGGGTCGGGGGCGTCGTCGTTTGCACCGGGTTCGAAGCCTGCTTCAGTCGCAGGGTCCCCAGCAACCAAGCAGGATCGTCAGGTCCGCCCCATCGATGACACCATCACCGTCGAGGTCATGCTCGCTCGTCTCACCCCAAGCACCGAGCAGGGTCGTCAGGTCCGCTCCGTCCACGATCCCGTCTTCGTCGAGATCGGCACAGCAGTCCTCGCCCCATGGATCGATCACCGAATCGTGGATGACCTCGATCGCCTGGGCATCGGGATCCGAACACACGACATTCTCAAGTCGGATGATGTCCTCGCCGTTCAGGACGAATTCAACCAGGACCAGCACTCGTGGCTGGTCGATCGGCGGGATCGGCCCGAGAACGGAAAGGAAGCCGAGCGCGGTGTCATCAAGCCAGGCGAGCGTGAAGTCGAACTCGTCGGCCATGCCACCGGAGACCTTGATGATCTCCACCCCGGTGAGATCGAACTGAAAACCGGCAAGCGAGCCTCCCGACCATTCCCACGTGATCTCGAGGATGCCGTGCACACCGTCCTCCTCGAGTGACCAGTCGCCGAATTGAAGTTCCCCCGGAGGCGGACCTTCGTCGCCGGGTTCACCCCGGGCATCCGACAGCATCAGCAAGGACAAGCCCAGGAGGATCAGACAGGCATGCTTGATCATCAATGGCCTCCTTTCAGGAGTGACCCGAGCATAACGGGCACCCCCAGCCAGACAAGACCATTGCCGGCTGATCGCCTGTCGTCGTGCGTCAGGGGCGGCTCGATGACCAAATGCCCCCATCACCGCGGTCGAAGACCGATCGAAAGCCTTCTTTGACAGCCACTTCACGTTAGAATCGCACGATCAGAAAGGGATCCATAATGACCACGATGACCGGTTCGTCCTCAGGGACAGGCCACGACGGTGCGGTATCCGACAAGGACATCGCAGACTTCAGAACAACCTTTTCGGCCGACCCGAGTGCACGAATCGCACAGAACGCGGTGACGAGCACGGACATCAATGATGTCGCGCTCAATCGCTCGATCGTCACCGACACCGACTTCAGCTTCTCGACGCTCCTTGACGACTGGGAAGTCACCAACCAGAAGCAGTCCGGACGTTGCTGGCTGTTCGCCGCCCTCAACCTCATGCGCGTCGGCGCGATGAAGACCATGAACCTCAAGAACTTCGAGTTCAGCCAGAACTACATGTTCTTCTGGGACAAGTTCGAGCGGGCCAACTACTTCTTCGAACAGATCATCGACACCGCGGACCGGGACATCGACGACCGGACGGTCGCCTTCATGCTCGACGGTCCGATCGATGACGGTGGCCAGTGGAACATGTTCATGAACCTGGTCCGGCGCCATGGTGTCGTCCCCCAGTCGGTCATGCCGGAGACCCATTCCTCCTCGAGTTCGGGTCGAATGAACGCACACCTGAAGCACAAGCTTCGGGAAGGAGCCCGCACGCTTCGCGGCATGGTCGCGGAAGGTCGGTCCTCGGACGAGGTGGCGGCCTGCAAGCAGACGCTTCTCGCCACGATCTGGCGCATCCTCTGCGTTCACCTGGGCACGCCCCCCACCAGCTTCGACTGGCAATGGAACGACAAGGACCGCGAATTCCACCGCGATGGACGGATGACCCCCCTCGAATTCACGGCGAAGTACGTCGAGCTGCCGCTTGATGACTTCGTCTGCCTGGTGCACGACCCACGGGAGACCAGCCCGTTCGGACGCACCTTCACCGTCGAACGACTCGGCAACGTCGTCAGCGGAGAACGGGTGATCTATCTCAACATCGAGATGGATCTCATGAAATCCATCACCCGGTCGGTCCTCGAGTCCGGCGAGCCGGTCTGGTTCGGATGCGACGTGGGGCCGCACATGCAGCGCAAGATGGGACTCTGGGATTCGGACATGTTCCGCTACGACGACCTGTACGGAGAGGATTTCACCCTCGAGAAGTCATCCCGCCTGGAATACCACCAGTCCCTCATGACGCACGCGATGCTCTTCACGGGTGTCGACGTCGTCGACGGATCCACTCGCCGCTGGCGGGTCGAGAACTCATGGGGTGGCGAGCGCAGCGGCCGCAAGGGCTTCTACACCATGAATGATTCCTGGTTCGATCAGTACATGTTCGAGATCGCAGCCCGGAAATCAGCACTTCCCGCGGAGTTGCAGTCGGCGTTCGACGAGGAGCCGATCGCCCTGCCCGCATGGGATCCGATGGGCTCCCTGGCTCACTGATCCGAGAATCGCCACCTCTTCCAACCACCCCCGACCAAGTCGGGGGTGGTTTTTTCATGGGTTTGAATCGAGGCATGGTCGTTCCGAACCCCGGATTTCCGCGTTCTGGAGCCGAATCCTCTCGATTTTCGCACGACCACTGCAAGATTCGCCGGTCTCGGCCGGAATCTGATGACCCCCGAAGAACCACGCCATTCACCAGGCGTGGCCCCCCGACACCACTACGACTGGAGAAAGTACAGATGACCAACGCACACCGAACCCTCCTCACCACGACCGCTCTCGCCCTCGGCTGCAGTCAGATGGCACTCGGCCAGGCCTATGCGCCTGACTTCGAGGATCACATCACCGGCACCGCCTTCTCGGACGGCGACCTGACCAGCACGAACGACATCATGGTGGCATTCTCCCCGGTTCAGTATCCCAGCGGTCCCTCGCATGCCTTTCGTGCCGAGGTCCTTGGTGCGGATGCGCCCTGCAACGCATCCAATCGTCTCGAGCTGATGGTCATGACCGCAACGTTCGACTACATGCCCAACCACGGTATCCAGACCAATCCCCGCTTCGTGTCACGACACAACGGCGGGATGATCAACCTTTCGATCAATGGTTCGGCACCCGCGTTCGCGATGGACTGGATGGCCTACGACGGCACCATGATCGGTGGCGTGCTGGTGAAGGTCACTTCCGGCGGATTCTCAGGTGACTGCACCGAGATCATCCTCGAAGGCCTGGTCAAGGATTATTCGGTCGGACTCGAGGAAGGATGGGTGGACGGTGTCGAGCCCTGCGACGTACCGACCTACGACGACCTCGCGCTCGGAACCGCCTTCTGGACCGGAGACACCTTCGTCACCGACGGCATCCCCTGCAAGATCGAACCGTTCCTCCTGCCCGACGGAAGCACCTATTCCGGCGGAGCCGTCGTTGATGTCGCCGATCTGTCCTGCGGCAACGACTTCGAACTCGAAACCAACACCTGCGTGGTCAACCACGACTTCTCGGGTTTCGGTGGCGTCACCGACGTCCTGTTCCGAGTGGGTGAACAAGGTGGCGAGGTCAACCTCTTCATCAACGGAGCAGGTGCGTGCGCCGACGACTGGATCGACTACGACGGCGTGAGCTTCGGCGGCGTGCTGGTCTCGATCGTTCGTGGCGGCCTCGAATACGACTGCACGGAAGTCAGGCTTTCAGGCCTGGTCAACTCCCTCGGCATCGGTGGGCAGGAACACGCCATCGACTGCATCGAATGGACCAGCGGCAACGGTGGCGGCAACGACACCTGTGCGACCTACGACGACATGCACCCGATGCCCGGTGCCCAGTACTTCGCAGGTGACACCTTCCTCACCGACGGCATTCTCTGCGAGGTCCGACCCCAGTACTTCCCCGACGGCAGCGTCTACTCCAGCGGCTACGCCTTTGCCGCCCCGTCGATGCTCGCCTGCGGCAGCGGCCAGGAACTCGCCTGCTCGGCAGCAGCGGTCGACCACCGTTTCGCCGACTCGATCGGCCCCTTGGAAGAGGTCCGGATCACCGTCGCCGACCACGGTGGACAGATCAACTTCGAGATCAACGGTGAATTCCACATGCCCGGACAGTACATCGACCTCGACGGCATGTTGATCGGCGGCGTGACCGTCACCGTCCTCAGCGGCGGACGGACCGGCGAGTGCACGGAACTCCTCCTCGAAGGCAGCCTCGAGAACCTGCTGGTCGGTGGCGGACAGCACTTCGCCGACTGCCTCACCGGAGAGCTCGGCGGCAACCAGGGAAACCCCGGTGACTTCAACAACGACGGAATCATCGACGGCATCGACCTCGCAGTGGTGCTGGGTGCCTGGGGTCAGTCCGGAGGCGACGTCAACGGTGACAACACCACCGACGGCGCGGACCTCTCGATGATCCTCGGTCTCTGGACCGGCAACTGATCGATACCGATCCATCCACTTGCCCCGCAATCAGCCCACCTCGTGCCTCGTGCATGGGGTGGGCTGTCATTGAGCGATGCGCGAGGACCGCGTCAGGCGTAGGAGTGAAGTCCGACGATCACGTAGTTGATGACGATCCAGTTGAAAAGCATGACCGCGGCACCGATGAGTGCGAGCCATGCGGTCCAGATACCCTTGTCGTGAACCTTCAGCCTGACATGCACCAGCACCGCGAAGACCAGGAAGGTGTTCAGGGCGAAGACTTCCTTCGGGTCCCATCCCCAGGGTCGTCCCCAGGAATGATCCGCCCAGATCGCACCCATCACGAGGCCCGCCCAGAGCAGCACGAAGGAAAGCTCCATCAGGAGCATGGTCACGCCGTCGAGCATCTCACCCAGTCGTGCCCGACGGGCATGGGGCTTGGACTGCTCGGTGCCCATCGCGGCTCCGGCGCCGGTGCCGAGCACCAGGCTTCCGGCTCCTCCGACCCGGGCGTACGATGCCGCCCCGCCGAAGAGACGATGTCCGAGATAGAGCATGGCGGAGATGGCAGCCATGAAGATCAGCACGTAGCTGAAGATGATGACGTTGGTGTGGATGTAGAGCCAGATGTCGTGAAGGACCGGCATCTTGTTGTCGATGTTCGGATTGAGGTAGACCGGCAGGAAGTTCGCGGCCATCAGGGCGACCATCGAGGAGGTCGCGGCTGCCAGCGCGAAGATCGTGCGCATGCCGGTGCGCCGAACGATGATCTCGAGCAGCAGTGCCCCCGCCGCCCCGAACCAGGCCGCGGTGGTGACCGCCTCGAACATGTTTGCATTGGGCCAACGACCCGAGATGTACCAACGAAGGATGACGGCGCCGGTCTGGAGTCCGAGCGCGATGAGAAAGACACCCATCCCACTCCAACGCGCCCACGGCCACTGGTACACCAGGCCCAGGAGAAGAAGGATCACGCTCAGCATGTAGACCAGCCAGACGCGGGTCAGCTGGTCGTTGCGGAAGTACCAGGACTCCCAGCCAAGACGAGCACGCTCGGGGTAGAGCTCGGGGTTCACCTCTGCCAGTCGCTGCGCAAGGCTGAATGAGGCGGCATTCACGCCCGGAGCATCACCCCGGACCCAGGCATTGCCGAGGTCGAGCCAGTCCCCTGCGATCGCCGCCTGCTGCTCGTCGTCGAGACCCTCGATGGTGATCTGGGACTGGAGTTCCCCGGCAAGTTCACCCTCGCCGGGAACCATCATCACCCGGGTGATCGAACGCCACCGGTTGTCGGTGGCGTTCCCGGGCGGGGGAATGACGCGGAGCGTGAATGCGAGCACTTCCGGTTGCATGACACGTGTAGCGGATTCCATGGTGGATATCTGGGAAGCGGTGCGGATCAGGTCAAGCTTCATCCGCGAGAAGAGGTTCGCGAGGAGGGGCTCGACCAGGAGCGTCGGCGAGATCAGTCCCGTCGCCCGGAACGATTCCATCCGCTCGATCAACTCCGGAAAACGCACCAGCAGGTCCGGGTCATCGACGACCCCGTCCTGGAAGACCTTCACGATCGCCTCGCGGACCGCCTTGTTCTTGATGTAGACGACGTCCGCATCCTCGTAGGCTTCCGGACGGAACATCATGTCGAAGTAGGTGAACAGCGGCTCACGGTCACCGATCTTTCGAGGTCCGCTGACCGCGTCCATCATCGAGTTGGCATGCGAACCCAGGCTCTTCAGTCGCCCGCTGGTGTTGACGGCGATCTCCGACAAGGGGCGAAGATCGACCTGGTCGGTGAAGGCATCCTGGGCGGTGACCGACCCGGAAAGGGTGCAGGCCAGTACGAGGATGCCGGCGAACAGTTGACGCAGATTCATGAATCCGACTCCTTCAGACCCACCAGGACCTGGTCTCGACGTCGACGCTTGATCGCGGGCTTGATGTAGAAGGCATAGATCATGCCGATCACCGCGATGATGCAGCCGACCAGCTGGACGACGACACCGTTGCGGTTGCCGACACCGAGCACCGTGTAGTTCAGCCCCTTCGAACCGAGTTCATCCGCGGAACGTGCCGGTTCAGGCGGATCCCACTGGGACTGGAAGAACCAGAGACCATCGTGTTCGACCGGCTTGTTCATGCTGATCGGCATCGGGTCGGTCCAGTTCTTTCCATCGATGAAACGGACGCGGCTTCGATAATCGCGAATCGAACCGGACTCCCCGGTGAACCCCCCCACGTTGGTGTCGATCTCGAACTTCTCCAGAACGACCTCCGAGGGAAGCGGCAGCCGCTGCCGGGAGAAGACCATTTCGATCTCCTTCCACTTGCCGTCTGCACCGCGGATCTCGACCGTGGTCGGCGCGAAGTCATAACGGCTGAGTCGTTCGGCAAGGGTGTCGAAGAGGTACTTCTGGAACTGCAGCCAGCGGTGTCCCCCACCGGGCAGCTCCATGCGGATCCATGACATCAGGTTCCCGGCCTCGCGCTGGCGCTGACTGGGAGGCACGACCATCGGTGCGTCCTTGATCAACGCGCGGGGGAAGTATTCGGCGATGCCGATCGAGACCCCGCCGCCGAAGGTGATCGCACCACCGATCTTCAGGTCACTGACGCTCGAGGAACCGTCACCAACCGCCTGGATCACGCGCAACTGTTCGAGGTCGGGCCCGGCGGTCAGGGTCAGCAGCGCATCACCACGCCCGGGGATGTATTCAATGACGAGATCCTCGGCACGCAGCGTCGGCTCCTGCCCCACCGGAGCGGATCCGCTCTCGTCCAGGTCCCGCGTGAGGGTCGGGTCGGAGAACACCCAGCGTCGGAAGGCCTCGCCGTCGGGGCTGGTGATGTCGACGAAGGCGACCGAGGAACTGCCGTTGGAGAAGACGATGTCGTTCTGGACGTTGAACAGGGAGATCGAATAGCCGGAGGTTCCGACGGCCCACTCCATCGCGGGTGCCAGTTCACTGAGTGGACGGGTTTCCGTGAAACCGAGTGAAGGCACGGAGACCTTCAGTCGTGCCGGCTCCTGCAACCCCAGGAATTCGTCCTCGGTCGTGACGTAACGAAAGACGATCGCGCCATTGTCCGAACTGGACTGCGCAGGATCCAGGGCGACGAGACGCTGGGACCTGGGCGGCTGTTCGGGAATCCGCACGTCCAGGTTCACCATCGGGTTGATCGGTGCATTGGACGCCCCCTCCTCCCAACGAGACTGCATGGAGGCATATCTCAGGTAGGAGTCGACCTTCAGGTTCAGGCCCGGCAGTGGATCGTTCTCCGCGACCGGCGGGATCTCGACATCAAGAGCGTCACTTCGGGGCAGGCGACGGTTTCGTCGAACATTCAGGCTGCTTGGATCCGCGATGTAGTCACCGTAGAGAGGCACGCCTTCCTTGTCGGGGTCCAGAGGACTCGCCGAGGGAATCGGTCGTTGCACCCAGTCGGTGGTGCCCTTCTCACGAAGGTAGAGCGCCCAGTTCTTCGAGAGCTGATTGCTGAGATAGAACCATTTCTGGGGTTCGTATTCGAGACTGATCCGGAGCCGAGGCTCGATGATCTTCTCGCCATTGATCTTGACCGACCGCTGGAAGGGTTGTTGCGGGTCCTCGGTGGAGACCAGGTCCTCGGTGTAGTCGGGATGCCCGGCGATCACCTGGCGGATGAAGGATCGTTCCGGCGACTTGATGAAGAGGCTCACGCTGTAGGCACGCTCCCCGGCATCCTCGCCGGTGAGCAGTTCCCAGTCCGGATCGGTCGATGCCACCATCACCTCGAAGCGTTCATTGCCCCGATCGAGGGTGATCTTGTTGCCCGGGAAGACACTGATGCGTTGCGGGGCACCGGTCGGCTGGCCGTCATCATCGAGCACCTCGAGAACCACCGCACGACGAGAGAGGAAGGTGTCACCTTCCACCTTGGTGCCGAAGTAGATCAGGCTCCCGATGATCAGCGTGATGATGCCCGAATGGATCATCCAGACCCCGAGATTCACGACACTGAGCCGGATCCTCCGCAGCGTCGTCACCACCAGGGTGATCGCGATCAGGAGCATCAGCAGGTCGAACGGCCACCAGTGGAACCACTCGAACTCGGTCATCTCGAACAGACGCCACTGGCGCATCTGCTGGTACTTCCAGTTGGCGGGGCTGAAGATGTTCAATCGGGCCGGGTAGAGCACTCCGGCTGACCCGATAGACATGTAGATGAACAGCAGGATCATCAGGATGATCCCGAACCGGACACTGCTGAAAAGGTCCAGGATCGATCTTCCGATGGCGCGAATCGGGCCTCCACCCCGGTTGGAGGGCTCCGAAGAGGCCTGCGGGGTGTCGACACCCGTCGAAGGAGTAGTCATGCGTTTGGCGGTCCAGAGGTCATGTGGGGTGGAATACCTCCATGTTAGGGCCCAAGAGCGGAACGCGTCGGCTTGGTTTCCCTATGATTTGCAGACCAGCCTCCCGGTGGAGGCCAGACTGGAGATACCTGAATGACCAAGCCTCTTTTTCGACGCGTCAATCTCGGCGCACTGACCCTCACCATCGCCTGCAGTGGCCTCGGAGCCTTCGGGCAGGACCAGGCCGAACCGGCCAAGCCGGCCCAGGGCGCGGAACAAACGCCTGACAAGCAGGCAGCCAAGCTGGTATTCGTCGAGATGACGACTTCCGAGGGAGACATCATTCTGGAACTCGACCGGGGAAGAGCCCCCGTCAGCGTGAAGAACTTCCTCGAGTACGTGAACGAGGGTTTCTACAACGGGACGATCTTCCATCGGGTGATCAACGGTTTCATGATCCAGGGTGGCGGATTCGCCAAGGACATGAAGCGCAAGACGACCAAGTCCCCCATCACCAACGAGTGGCAGAACGGGCTGAAGAACGACATCGGCACGATCGCCATGGCTCGTACCAGCGACCCGAACTCCGCCACGTCGCAGTTCTTCATCAACGTCAACAACAACGCGTCGCTGACCCCTCCGCCCGGACGCGGCGTGGGCTACGCGGTCTTCGGCAAGGTCGTCGCGGGCATGGACGTGGTCAACGCGATCAAGGCCACCCAGACCACCACCAAGAACGGGATGCAGAACGTCCCGGTCACGCCGATCACCATCGACAAGACCACGGTCATCTCCGCTGAAGACGCCAAGAAGCTGATGAGCGGTACCAAGACGAAGGCACCCCAGCAGGAGGGTTGATCCGTGTCGAATTCCGTTGACCGCTCGATCCGCATCTACAAGGAAGATGCGGATCTCCTCGTCGAAGCAACTCCGAGCGCACCCTGCGTCATGTTGCTGCCGCAGGGTGACCCCCGTTCCGCGACGGCGAGGACCAAGCTGCGCATCCAGTGGGGCCAGCACCTCCTGGATGACCTGGTGAACGGGTGCTACCGGACGGTGGTCTGTGGAGTCAATGCGGAGAACAACACCCAGGGACTCCTGGGCGAACTGCTCAAGCTGATCCCCACCAGCCAGTGGACGCTCGAGTCGGCCACCAGTTATGCGAAGATGTTTCGCGACGCGGTGTCGATCCACGCTCGCGAGGACCGCGAACCCTACGTGCTGAAGTTCGACCTTGACCGCATTCTCATCCTCGCACTGCTTCGTCCTGCGGGTCGAGACCACTTCACCCTCGAGGATCTCTACCGGGGTTTCAAGACGATCGCCAAGATGATGGAAGGCCGACGTGAGCGCCAGCCCGCGGCCACGGTCTCCTTCCTCGGCGCCAAGAGCAACCGGCTCCTCGACCACCAGGGCGAGGAGCCACCGTTCGAGGCGGCCCTGGAGGCGATCCACAAGGCCGGGTTCGAGGGAGACATCTACCCGCCCGTCGAGCTCTGGAACTGCGCACCCACCGGGGTCTTCGGCTCCTACCCGTTCCCCGACAGCGTGGACCGGATGCGCCAGGGCAGTTCCTAGCTGAAGCCGAACACTCCCCGCTGCCTGCCGGGCATTCTGAAAACGGACCATGCTCCCCCTTGAGAGCCGACTTCCTTGTCGCTTGAAGCGGTTGTCCATGAATCCTGCTTGCTCGGGGTCGAACCCGTTGCTACGAATAGATCATGAAGACGCGAACACTTGCACTTGCTGTTTCACTGGCCCTGACCCCGAACTTCGCCGCATCGGCGGAGGAGGCGTGCGAGCTCGTCGTCGTGACCTTCGACGAAGGCGCGGAAGGCTGGGTCGGTCCGGCCGGCCCCGGTGGAGGGACCGTTCTCGAGGAAGAAGGCGGCAACCCGGGCGCCAATCTCCACACGGTCTTCAACGACTTCGGCATCACCTTCTACAACGACTCGAATCCCGCGTTCGTCCAGGATCTTGCCGTCTACGGCCAGGTGACCATCGGCATCGACCTCGAAGTCAAGGACATCAGCTTCTTCGGTGCTCCGACCACGCGCCCCTGGCTGGTGGAGATCCGCGACTTCCAGAACACGCCTCCGGGGTATCCCTGGGTCTCGGTCTGGTATCTCTTCAGCGATGTGGGGGTAAGCGAGTGGACGAGCTGGGAGGTGACGATCACCGATCCCTCGATGACCGAACTTCCACCGGGATGGGGCGGCTACGGCGCGGAGGATCCGGACACCTTCGAACCGATCCTGCCGGCCGATCGAACCTTCAGCGATGTTCTGGCCGGTGCCGATGAAATCGTGTTCACCACGCTGCAGCCGGGCTACTTCTTTGGATTCACCGACTTCGACCTGCGCATCGACAACATCCGGATCGCCGCCTGTTTCGTGGCACCCTGCCCGGCCGACCTGACCGGCGACGGGCAGGTCGATGGCGAGGACCTCAGTCTTCTGCTTGGCGAATGGGGGATCTGTCCGCCCAGCTGTCCTGGCGACATCACCGGTGACGGACAGGTCGATGGCGAGGACCTCAGTCTTCTGCTTGGCGAATGGGGCCCCTGCCCCGGCTGATCCGGCTCACAGACCGAGGTAGCGTTCAGGATTGTCGGGCAGGTAGAGGTTCCATCCGGCCTCGAGGATCGCGGACACCACGTTGGCGGCGATCACGAGGGCGAACAGCCCGAGTGTGAAGTTGGTCAACCACCGAAGTCGCCTTGAACGCGGCAGGTCCAATCTCGGTTCGAACATGATGGTCAGTCCGCTGACCAGGATCACCGAGATGAAGACCACCAGCGCCCACGTGTACAGATGCATGCCCAGGACCGGCGAGCCGTACCCCGGGTCGCCCGGCTTGATGTGCAGCAGCACCTGCCGTGCGGAGACAGCCATGCCCCCCACCGCGGCGAGGATCGACATCCCGAAGCCGCCTCCCATGATCGAGAAACCATGGGCGTGCCGACTTCGCCCCTCGACGAGGATGTAGGCGGGACCGATTGCCGCGAGGATCATGCACATCCTCTGGATCAGACAGAGCGGGCAGGGCATCTCCCCTTCGGCGAACTGGACCACGAAGGCTCCGATGAGCACCCCGCAGATTCCGAGGATGCAGACGTGGAAGAGGATCAGCTCAAGCCGGGCCCAGAGCAGGGTCCGGAGCGAGAGCACGGCGGTTTCAGCGGTGTCTTTCATGTCCGGCTCCTCAGAGGCTGATGTCGAGTGCATCGGTGGCGTGATGAAGGAAGAGGAGGATGATCATCACCAGCGAGATCATGAACAACAGGATCGTGAGCAGCGGGCGCCTGAGGTACATCGACCCCAGCGTCAGCAGCAGGATCAGGAAGATGAGAGCTGCGATCATGGGTGGGCGCTCCTTGTGACGGCAGGTCGTCTGTGCTGACGAGGTGCGATCGATGCGATTTTCAACGTGACGTGATTCAACCGAACTCGATGCCCTGGGCCAGCGGAAGATCGGTTCCCCAGTTGATGGTACAGGTCTGCCGACGCATGTACTGCTTCCAGGAGTCCGATCCGGATTCACGACCACCACCGGTATCCTTCTCACCACCGAAGGCTCCACCGATCTCGGCACCACTGGTGCCGATGTTGACGTTGGCGATGCCGCAATCGGAGCCGAGATGAGAAAGGAAGCGTTCGGCGGAGCGGACACTGTCGGTGAAGATCGCGCTGGAAAGTCCCTGGTCGGCGGCATTCTGCAGTGCGACCGCTTCGTCCAGGGAATCGACGGTGAAGACGTAGAGGATCGGGGCGAAGGTCTCCTCCTGCGTGATGTCCGGATGGGCTCCGCGCGGGACCCTGATGATCGTGGGTTCGACGAAGTTGCCGGGTAGATCCGCGAAACGGTCGATGCCCTCGACCCCACCACAAAGGACCTCGCAGCCTTCGGCGACGGCACGTTCGATCGCGTTGCGCATCGCATCAACCGCTTCCGGGCGGACCAACGGGCCCATCAGGGTTCCCTGGTCGAGCGGATGGCCGATCGGGACGGTTCCATAGGCAGGTACCAGGGCCTCGAGCACCTGCTCGACGCAGTCGGCGTGGCAGATCAGGCGTCGGGTGCTGGTGCAACGCTGCCCGGCAGTGCCCACCGCACCGAAGAGGATCGCACGGGGGACCAGGGTCATGTCGGCATCGGGCATGACGATCATGGCGTTGTTTCCGCCGAGTTCCAGGAGGGTCCGGCCGAGACGGCCGCCCACCACTTCGCCCACGCGACGTCCCATGCGGCAGGACCCGGTGGCCGAGATCAGTGGCAGTCGACGGTCAGCGAGCATGCGCTCCCCCACCGCCTCGTCCGTGCCGATCACCAGGCCGAAGAGGTCGCAGGGGTCGATCCCCTCGGGGGTGAAGATATCCTGCTCCCGCATGACCCGGTGAACAACCTCGGTCATCGCGATCGCGGTCAGCGGGGCGACGTGGGATGGCTTCCAGATCATGGCGTCGCCACAGACCGCGGCGAGCATGGCGTTCCACGCCCAGACCGCGGCAGGAAAGTTGAAGGCGGTGATGATGCCCATGGTGCCGACCGGATGCCACTGTTCGTACATCCGGTGCTCGGACCGCTCCGAATGCATGGTGAGTCCGTAGAGCTGGCGTGAGAGTCCCACGCCGAAGTCGGCGATGTCGACGCATTCCTGGACTTCCCCGATCCCCTCGGCGCGGATCTTGCCGCTCTCGAGCGTCACGAGTTCACCCAGGGGTTCGATCAGGTCACGGAAGGCATTGCCCATGCGTCGGACGAGTTCGCCACGCTTGGGCGCCGGCAGCATCGCCCAGTGCTTCTGGGCCGCCCGGGCACGATCGACCGCGTCGTCATAGGCTTCCGGCCCCTGCAGGCGAACCGCGGCGATCACTTCGCCGGTGGCGGGATCGACGGCGTTGATGGATCCGGGCTCGCCCGGGGTGCAGACCCGGGAATCCCCGGCGATGCCGAGGGTCTCCAGGATCTCCGATGCTCGTGAGGTGGTGTTCATGGGGGCAGGGTACCCCGAACCAGCGCTCGGGTCGCTACCCTTTCCAGTCGGAGGTCATCATGGCACTTGATCGAGACGGCATCACCCGACGCGCAGCCCGAGAGCTGCAGGACGGCTTCTACGTGAATCTGGGTATCGGCATGCCGACCCTGGTCGCCAACCACGTCCCGGATGGCATGGAGGTCTGGCTGCAGTCGGAAAACGGCCTGCTGGGCATGGGAGCCTTTCCCAGTGACGATGCGGTTGATGCGGACCTGATCAATGCCGGCAAGCAGACCGTGACCGGAGTCACCGGGCATTCGTTCTTCTCCAGCGCGGACAGCTTCGCGATGATCCGAGGCGGCCACATCGACCTCGCGATTCTCGGTGCGATGGAGGTCAGCCAGCGCGGCGACATCGCCAACTGGATGATCCCCGGCAAGCTCGTCAAGGGGATGGGCGGCGCGATGGACCTGGTCGCCGGCGTGAAGCGGGTGATCGTGACCATGGATCACTGCAACAAGAAGGGTGCACCGAAGATCATCCCCGAATGCACCCTTCCCCTCACCGGGACCCAGTGCATCGACATGGTCATCACCGATCTCTGCGTGATGGAGATGGACCGCGACCACAACCGGTTCCGCGTGACCGAGATCGCGCCCGACGTGACCCGCGAGGAAGTAGAGGCGAAGACCAGCGCCGAACTGCTCTTCGCCGGCGACCTCGTCTCCATGGCCGACTGAACACGACACCAAACGACGGGACCGACCTTGACCATCACACGCTGCCTGCTGTTCTGCCTGATTCCGGTACTTGCCGCCTGGGCACCTCCGAGTGCGAACCCACCCGTGCAGGACGAGAAGGGTTTCGCACCGCTCTTCAACGGACGCGACCTGGATGGCTGGGTCGTGGTCAACGGCGCCGAGTCGACCTGGCGCGCCGAACACGGCATGCTGCGCACCACCGGCAAGCCGACCGGCGTGCTGCGCACCGACCGCATGTACGAGAACTTCATCCTCGAAGCCAAATGGCGTCACGAATCGGAGAAGGGCAACGCGGGCATCTTCGTCTGGAGCGACCCCCTGCCCGCGCTGGGCGTCCCGTTCACCCGTGCGGTGGAGATCCAGGTGATGCTCGGCCTCGAGACCCCCAACTACACCAGCGAAGGCGACATCTTCCCGATCTGGGGTGCACGCATGACCCCCGAGCGACCCCACCCCGCCGGTTGGGACCGGTGTCTCCCCAGCGAGGCACGGACCAAGGGCGCCGGTGAATGGAACCACTACCGGATCACCTGCCTCGACGGCACCATCAGTCTCGAGGTGAACGGGAAGAAGGTCTCCGGCGGCTACGACATCAACCCCCGCAAGGGCTACATCTGCCTCGAGGCGGAGGGCTCTCCCGCCGACTTCCGTGACCTCATCATCAAGGAACTGCCGAGTTCGAACTCGCCCCTGGCAGAGGTTGCCAACGACGCCGTCGGATTCCGCACCCTCTTCAACGGGCTTGACCTGAAAGGCTGGAAGCCCGATGGCGGGGAAGCCGGTTCCTGGAAGGCCGGCGGCGGCAGGATCATCCATGACGGTTCCGGAGGCAACCTCTGGAGCACGGAGTCCTTCGGTGACTTCGTCCTCGTGGCCGACTGGCGATGGGCCGGACCATCCCAGGGGAAGATGAAGCGCCCCATGATCGGGCCCGATGGCGCCAACACCGGCGAAGAGGTCGAGATCGAGGAATACGACAGTGGCATCTACCTCAGGGGTTCGAGCAAGAGCCAGGTGAACATGTGGGAATGGCCGGTCGGATCGGGCGAGGTCTACGGGTACCGGACCGATGGCGCACAGACGCCCGAGGTTCGAGCCGGCGTGACACCCTCCAGTCGGGCCGATGCTCCGGTGGGTTCCTGGAACCGGTTCATCATCACCATGCGTGGTGATCGCCTGACCGTGCATCTCAACGGAGTCACGGTGATTCACGATGCAACCCTGCCGGGCATCGCCTCGAAGGGCCCGATCGCACTCCAGAGCCATCACTCCGGCATTGAATTCATGAACGTGTTCGTGCTCGAACTCGACTGATCACGGAGAGCGTTCGACGCCCGGCCCGTGATTCAGCTGGTCTCCATCCAGGCATCGGCACATCGCCCGGCGCTGGCGGTCTCTATGTCACCACCCTTGATCGAGTAACTGCCGACCCAGTTGCGCTGGTCCACCATTCGAACCGCGTCGATCAGTCGATCGACTTCCGATTCAGTGTTGTAGATCCCCAGGGATGCACGCACCGCACCGGATGGAACCCCGACCTCGACGGTGTGACCGCCCTGTTCGGCGAGCAGCTGGTCGGCGTGGAGATGCGCGCAGAATCGACCGTTCCTGACGGCGATCCCCGCCTCCTCGCCGAGCACCGCGGCAACCATGAGGTCACTGACACCACGGACGTTGAAGGGAATGATGCCGACTCGTTCCTCGAGTGCGTCGGGACCGTAGATGGTGATGCCTTCGATCGACTTGAAGCCTTCCCAGGCCCTTCGCAGAAGCTTCAATTCGTGCTCGCGGATCCGGTCCATGCCGATCTCCTCGAGGAATTGCAGCACCCGGGCCATGCCGACGACCCCCGCGATGTTGGGCGTGCCGCCCTGGTGTCGGTCGGGCGAGGGCATGTATTCGACGGTATCCGACCCGACGACCGTGGCCGTGCCCCCACCGGGGAGATACGGCGGTGCGGCATCGAGAATCGCACGGGGTCCGTAGAGGAACCCGACCCCGAACGGTGCGTACATCTTGTGCCCGGCAGCGGTCAGGAAGTCGATGTGCGATGGATCATCGAAGGGACGAACGTCGACCGGCGCGTGCGCCATGAGTTGAGCGGCATCAACGCAGATCAACGCACCATGCTGGTGAGCCAGCCTGGCGATCTCGTGAATGGGTGGCATCCAACCCGTGATGTTCGCCGCGCCACAGACCGCGACCAGCTTGACGTCCTCTTCCTGCAAGGTGCGCTCGAGCGCCTGCATGTCGATGCGCATGTCCGGGGTCAGCCCCACCCGGATGACCTCGTTGCGACAGCGATGCGGCAGGTCGTTCGAATGGTGCTCGAGGTTGGTGACCAGGACCTTGCCCGGAATCTCGGCCATGACGTGAGCGACCATGTCGCAGGCATGGGTGGTGTTCGCGGTGAAGACCACGCAGCCCTGGTCGAGTTCTGCACCGATGAAACGAGCACAGATCCCGTAGGCGGCATCGAACCGCTCGGTGGCCGCCCGCGCGAGTCGATGAGTTCCGCGATGAACGTTCGCGTATTCCAGACCGAGGAACCTCGCGTAGGCACGCAGGGCGGTGGCAGGCGGATGCGTGGTCGCGGCGTGGTCAAGGTAGACCAGTGCGCGGTCGACGCCGTCACTGCAGCTCGCGCGTGCGGTGGAGATCGGATAGTCGGCACGAATGGAGGCCCAGTCCGAATGGTCCACGGACTGCCACGCCGATTCACCTTCGCCGTTCACGACCACGGCGTCGCTGGATGCAACCTGGACGATGGGAAGACCCTCGTCCTGCCAGGCCACGATGCCCCCGGCGAGGGAATGGATGTTGGTGTATCCGATCGACTGGAGTGATTCGGCGGCCAGTGCGGAGCGGCCCCCCGTCTGGCAGTAGAGACAGATCCCCGTATCAGCCTGCAGACCCAGCCCTTCAACCAGTTTTTCGAGACGACCGCGTGGAATGCAAAGGGCACCGGGCAGGACCCCGGAAGCCACCTCGTCAGGTTCTCGGATGTCGATTGTCACGAAAGTATGCTGGTCACATAGATCCATACCCCTGATTTCATGGATTCGTGATTTAGATTCAGTGCATATCTGTTCGTAACTTTTCATAAGTCGTGCTATCCACTAAATTAAAGTTCTCCGGCATATGCCGGACGAACACCCACGCACCTCGGTGGCAAACTTTAAATTCGCCATAACCGAATTAAGACTCTCAGAGGTGCGAGGGACTGCCGATGTCCTCAACCATAGAGATCCTAGCCGCTTCCGAAGAGAAAAGTGATCGAAGACCATTTCAACAAAACCGAGTTGTCAGCGACGAGGCAGGGAATGACCGACCAGATCCCGATGACATCGATTCAGGAGGCGTACTGGGTCGGCAGACGATATGACACCCCCATGGGTGGTGTCTCGACCCACACCTTCGAGGAGATCAATGCAACCGGCATGGATCTCGAACGACTCGAAGTCTCCTGGAATGCGATCGTGCATCGTCACGACATGCTCCGGGCCCGGGTCAACAACGCCGGATACATCGAGATCTTCCCCGAGGTGCCCTGGTACCGCTTCGCGGTCGATGATCTCCGAGGCCTTCCCTCGATCGAACAGGAAATCCATCTTGAAGCGGTTCGCAACCGGATGCGCGAGGAAGTGATCGCCTCGGATACCTGGCCGATCTTCAGGGTGCGTGCCGCGAAACTCGACGGCGATCAGTTGCGCATCTTCACCAGCATGGATGCACTGACCCTCGATGCCCGGAGCAGGGGCCTGCTCTACCAGGAATGGCGTCAGCTCTACGAGAATCCGGATACCGACCTGCCCGAGATCAAGGCATCCTTCGCGGAATTCGCGAAGGAGGTCGCCAAGATCCCCGAAAGCGATGCATACGAGGTCGCCCGCGCGTACTGGGCCAAGCAGCTGGAGACCATGCCCGGTGGCCCGCGACTCCACGCCGCCCGTCCCACGGAGACCAACGGCTCGTTCATCCGGCTCGAACACGATCACGACCAGGAAACGGCTGATCGCATCCAGGCGACCTCCGAGGCGATGGAGACCGCGAGCTACATGCACGTGTTCACCGCGTTCTCCCGCGTTCTTGCACGCTGGTCGAAGGACGAGCGATTCCACGTCGTCCTGACCATCTTCGAACGTGCTGCACGTGACGAAAGGTACGCGAACACCCTCGGGGACTTCACCACCACCGCACTGGTGGACTGCTCCAACCGCGAAGACGAGGACTTCGAGCAGATCACCCGCAGGCTCGAGAAGAACCTCAAGTCGACCCTCATGAATTCCGCCTACAACGGGGTCATGGTGAGTCGCGACGCCCAGAAGAAGAGCGAACCCTGGGCAGACGACAGCGTGATGGTCGTGTTCACCAACCTCCTCGGGCGACATCACGTGAAGGAATGGCGCTCCGCCTGGATCGGACCTGCCATGAGGATGAACACCCAGACGCCGCAGGTCGGACTGGACTTCCAGCTCTGGTCGCTTGCGGACGGGATCAGGATCTCCTGGGACTTTCCAACCAACGTCCTCGACGAGGACACCGTCAGGGCGATGTTCGTCGAGTTCAATGCGGAACTCGCGGCAACCGGACGTGAACCAGCATCCAGGATCGACGCCTCCCCCGCTTACGAGCTGAAAGCCCCACCGGTCCCCGAACCGTTGCTGACCGACGGGGTCTCCTGGCACATCAGGAATCGTCCGGACGCACTTGCGATCATGAGCACCAAGGGGCTCCTCACCTACGGCGTGCTCGGAGAGCACGCGATGGGTGTCGCCCACGCACTTCGCAGTGCGGTGCCCGAAGGAAAGGATCCGGTGATCCTCGCCCTGCCCCGCACGCGTGAGCAGGCGATTGGAGCAATCGGCATCATTCTTTCGGGACGTGCCTATGTCCCGGTCCACCCGGACTGGCCCGAAGAACGCATCGAGAAGATCGCGTCCGCATCGGGCGCACGCTCGATCGTGTGCCTGTCGGACTTCGCTCCCGAGAACTCGACGCTGAAGGACCTGGCCAAGGTGGACGTCGACCTGGTCGATCCGGCACCGTTCGAACCCGACATCTGGCGAGCGGATCCCGATGACATCGCCTACGTGATCTTCACCTCGGGTTCGACCGGCGAACCCAAGGGCGTGGCCATGCAGCACCGCGCCACCATGGTGACGATCGAAGAGGTGAACAACCGATTCATGGTCGATGCCGACGACTGTGCCATGGGTATCAGTGCGATGACGTTCGACCTTTCGGTCTGGGATGTCTTCGGCATGCTCGGCGCCGGTGGCCGACTGGTCATTCCCGACGAACAGGAATCAAAGGACCCCGGCGCCTGGTCCCGCCTGGTGCGCCGGTTCAACGTGACCATCTGGAATTCAGTCCCGACCCTGGCCCAGCTCCTGGTGGAACGTGTCGAGGACGAGAACAACCCGAATCCCATTCCAACCAGGCTCTTCCTGCTCTCCGGCGACTGGATTCCCGTGCCCCTGCCCGAACGACTGCGCGCGGTCTCGGATCGAACGCACGTGGTGTCCCTGGGAGGCGCGACGGAAGCAGCGATCTGGTCGGTCGCCTACGAGATCGGGCACGTCGATCCTTACTGGCGAAGCATTCCGTACGGGCGCGCCCTGGCACGCCAGACCATGAACATCCGCAACGAAAACCTCGAACCTCTCCCCCAGGGCGAGGTCGGCGAGGTCGTGATCGGCGGCGAGGGCCTGGCTCATTCCTACATTGGTGACCGTGACCTCACCAGCTCGCGATTCACCAAGGACCCCGAAGGACGTCGGATCTATCGAACCGGCGACCTGGGCCGACTCCAGTCCGACGGAAACATCGAATTCCTCGGCCGCGCAGACAACCAGGTGAAGATCGCCGGGTACCGCATCGAGCTCGGGGACGTGGAACACGCTCTTTCAACCCACCCCGGGGTGGAAGCCTGCCTGGCCAAGGCGGTCGGCCCCCCCTGCGGCGAACGCCGGCTCTTCGCATACGTCGTAGCCAACGGCGGATCTTGCGGCGTCGAGGAACTCAAGAACCATGTGCGCTCCAGCGTTCCGGAATACATGGTCCCCGCGGTGATCAAGGTCATCGATCGCCTCCCCCTCACTTCAAACGGCAAGGTCGATCGCAACGCCGACCTTGACGAGATGTCCAGTGAATGGGGAGACGACCACACCACGATCGCGGGCAACGCGCCCGCAACGGCGACTCCCAACGGCCATAAATCACCGCCCTCATCCTCGGGGAACGAGCAGCAACCGGATCAACTGGTGGAGACGGTTCGAGCCCTCGCGATGGAGATCCTCGACATCGGGGAAGTTCGTCCCGAAGACAGCCTGCTCGATTTGGGTGCAAGCAGCGTGGACATGATCCGCATCGCAAACAGACTGGAGATTCTCACCGGCGGCATACGACCCCGGCTCGACGACATCTACGATGCGCCCAGCCCCAAGGGGATAGCGACCCTGATCGCGCCCATGACGACCCCCGACCCGGTGGCCGAACCCTCGTCCATACAGCCGGTCACGACGAACCAGAGTGCCGTTCTCGGTGTTCCCGGAGCGAACAAGAACCCGATCCTCAGCACCGCACTGCGCAATCGCGAGGAAGTGCTGGCCTTCAAGCTGAAGAATCACGGCCGTCGCAACGACCTCGACAATGTCGACGGACACCACCTGCCCGACCTGCATCCGACCACCGACGGGATACGAACGCGAACGCGGATGACCAGGCGCCTGTACAGCCAGGCCCGGGTCTCCACCAACACGCTCGCGGAACTGTTCCACGTGCTTCGAGCGGACGGCACCGAAGAACGAAGGTTCAACTACGGTTCCTCCGGACCGACCTACCCCATCTCTGCGTACTTCCTCGCGAAGAAAGACCGGATCGAGGGACTCGAGCAAGGCACGTACTGGTTCGATCCCGACGGGAACCGACTGGTCCGTGTCGGTGACATCGGGGAATTCGGCCCCGAAGCGGTCTGGGGCGATACCAACAAGAAGATGCTCGACAGTGCGGCATTCGGCATAGCCCTGGTCTCTCGTCACTCAGCCATCGTTCCGGTCTACGACCGGGCATCGGACCGCTACGCCATCCTCGAGACCGGCTTCATGAGCCAGCTGATCGAGGAACAGGCGGAAAGAATCGACCTTGGCGTCTGCCAGGTCGGAGCCATGGACTCGGAAAAGTTCCACACCGCGGCCAACCTCCAGGCGGACGACATCGTCCTGAACTGGATCGTCGGCGGGATGAGGCTTCACTCGGATGACGGGGATACCGAGTTCATCGAGGAAATCCTGTGAGTTCAACCGCACGGGAAACTCTCGAGACCCTTCGAAGCAGAGGACTGCAATTGACCCAGGTCGGTCACCGACTTCGTCTCATCGGACCCAAGTCCGGGCTTGACGACGAGATCCGCATGAGCATTTCCGAGCACCGCGAAGCAATCGTCGACCTCATCATGTCCGAGAACATTCCAGCGTCGATCAGCCTTCCCCTGACGAACATCCAGCAACGGATGCGACTGGAAGGCAAGTGGAGCCACGGCGTCGATCACGTGCGCTCGGTCTTCAAGTTCAAGGGTGACCTCGACGAGGAACTGCTGGCATCGGCAGCCCAGGTGATCATCCAACAGCACCCGACCCTTCGCATGCGAATCGAACACGATAACCAGCAGGCCAGCTGGAAACTCGATGCCATGCGACGATTCCAGATCGACTCGATCACCACGGACTCGGACACCAGCCCGGAGAAGTCCGTCCAGGAATACATCGAACGCCCCTTCCCCCTGAATCAGAACATGCTGTTTCGAATCGGCATCCTCGGAAGTGGTCATGACGAGCAGCGGCAGCTGGTGGTCGTGGTTCACCATGCTCTCGCCGATGGTCACGGATCAGGGATGCTGCTCACCGAGCTTGCAAGCATTTACGCGGAATTGAAGTCAGGGCGCCTGCCGAATGTCGAGTCCGGGGATTCGGGAATACTCGAACAGCTGCGGATTCATCATGACGAGAACACCACCCACGAAGAGCAGCATCTCCAGGAATGGATCGAGTCACTCGGCGATGATTCCAGAGGCTCCATGCTGCCCTGCGACGAGGGCGAGGATGGCGCTGAACGCCCGAGCTTCGCACTGTGCAAGAAGACCTTCGGTGACGATGACAAGATCATGCTGGAAGAGTTCCAGGCCGGGAACTCCGTCTCGATGCTTGCCATGCTCCTCGCCGCGACGTCGATCCTCGTCCATCAAGCGAGGGGTGAAGACCATGCCCTGGTCGGATTGGGCATCAGCAAGCGCATCAACAAGGACGTAGAACGTGCGGTCGCCAACCTGTCCGCCGATCTGCCACTGAAGATCGATGTCGACCCTGATTCGACGACCCTGCAGTTCCTCATCGACTGCCAGAGGCATTTCTTCTCCAGCCTGGATCGCCCATCGGTCCCGCTGGAGGCGATCATCGCCGGCGGCGCCCTCAAACCGCTGGGAAGACGCCGATTGAGGCTTCCGATCGCAATCGCCAGCTACGAACGTCGCCATGATCCGTTTGAATTCGAGGACGTCGAGCTCGAACGCGTCCTCAACAACCACCCGAATCCGTTCGTCGCCCTTGGGATCAGGCTGAACAGCAGCAGCAGGGATCTGACGATCAATTTCGAATGGGACGAGTCGATCTTCACCACCGAACGAATCAACCGACTGTCCGATGCATTCATGACCCTGTTCATCCACATGGCGCGAAACCCGGAAACCCCCATCTCCGAATTGCCCTTCGACCAGACGCTTCGAGAAGGCGTCATCCTCGAGACCGAACACGGCGAAACGACCTCGCTTGAAGGTGAACAGCGCCCCGGATCGTTGATCGAATCACACCTGGCATCCATCTGGAGCGAGATGCTGGGCATCTTTCCCGTTCAGCGAACGAGTCGTTTCTTCGAACTCGGTGGAAACTCGCTGCAATTGATCAGGTTGATCGACCGGATCGAATCGACCCTCGGGACGAGCCTCTCGATCGAGGATTTCATGGGCGACCCCACGCTTCATGAACTGTCCATACGAGTCGAGCAGAATTCAGAGAGCCTGGAGATTCCTCCTGCGCTCTGGCTGACCAAGGACAAGAACCAGCCAAGGATCTTCTGCCTTGCCGGAGTCGGCGGACTGGCGGCCTTCTCGTATCGAGGTGTCTCCAACTGCCTCGAAGGCGAAGCGAGCCTGATCGGCATCCAGCTCCCCGGAGTCGGCGGTGGCGGCGATGCCACCAAGAACGTCGCCGGCATGGCCGAATGGGTCAGGGATGCCGTGCTCTCGATGGCGCAACCCGGCGAGGTGATCCGCCTGGTCGGGTACTCAGCAGGTGGTGTCCTCGCCCTTGAAGCGGCAAGACTCCTGAACAACGAGGGGCACGCCATGGCTCCGGTCATCCTGCTTGACACCCTTGCACCGACCCCGGTCTTCAAGCGCGGCCTGATCGGTTCAGTGAAGTCCTACGTGCGACAGGCGCGCCTTGCCCGGCGCGTGAAGAAGGCGATCGGGCAGAACGAGATGCTTGAACTCGACTCCAAGTCCGGAGGACGGCTCGAGCAGAAGCTTGCACAGGCCCTCGACCAGACCAGGCTCACACTCACGCGTCACCAGATCGCCGACTACGAGAATTCCATAATCCTCGTCAGTTCGGAAGGTGAACAGGGACGAACTCGTCGTGATGCCTGGCTACCGATCATCAAGGGCACCATCGAACACCAGACCCTGCCGTTCGACCACATCCAGTTGCTCAACGAAGGCTCACCGGCCGTCGCCGAACTGATCAAAAAACAGCTCGGCTGAGCAACGTGTGCCCAGCCGAGCGCTGTTTCTTCAACGAATGCAGATCAGGGGTGATCAGAATTCCTTTTCGCGATGCTGCATCTGCGCCTTGAGTCGCGCGAGGATCGAGGAGTGCATCTGGCTGACTCGGCTTTCCGAGAGATCCAGGGTGATGCCAATCTCCTTCATCGTCATCTCCTCGTAGTAGTAGAGGATGATGATGAGCCGCTCCGCACGGATCAGTCCCTTGGTGATCAGGGCCTGTAGATCCTGCTTCTGGACCGACTGAAGCGGGTTTTCCTGCTTCTTGTCCATGATCACGTCGATCTCACGGACATCCTTGCTTGAATCGGTCTCGAACCACTTTCGATTGAGGCTCACCATGCCGACCGGACGGGCATCCCGACTGACCTTCTTGTACTCGGCCTTGTCGAGATTCATGTGACCCGAGATCTCGTCATCGGTCGCCTTGCGACCGCTGCGCATCTCGAGGTCCCGACGCGCCAGATCGACCTTGGAGGTCCTCGAACGGACCAGACGAGGCACCCAGTCCATGGCACGAAGCTCATCGAAGATGGCTCCCTTGATCCTGGTGCCGCAGTAGGTCTCGAACTTGACCCCACGGTCGATGTCGAAGGCATCGATCGCATCCATGAGACCAAACAGCCCCGCGGACATCAGATCCTCGACCTCGACCTCGTTCGGCAGGCGCATGTGCATGCGTTCAGCCGTGTACTTGACGATGTGATAGTGCCGTTCGATCAGGAAGTTCCGGATGACCTCGCAGCCGTACTCGCGGTACAGCAGCCAGACATCTCCGATTTCCATCTCGCCGAGCTGCTCCGCCGTGGCAGGGCCCGGTCGACGAATCCTCGGTTCCCGTTTTCTCTTTCTGGTTTTAGGAGGTGCCTCACCCTGTTCAACGGCAGGTTCGACCACCACGGTGGTCGACAGGGATTCGGTGGTATCGGACTGCACGCTTTTATTGCCCGTGCTCTTTGTAGCTACGCCTGTGGTGGCATTCGCCATAGGTCTGCTCCTTGACCTTTGCGGCCGGACAACCGTGTCCGACAAAAATCCAAGTTGTCGCCCGATTCAACGCGCCCGACAGCAACACCTCTCACGAATCATCAATGAATCGAGGAACAACCCCGAATCAAGGATGCCGGATGTACACACAGTGCACAGACCGAAGTCCCGCTTCCGTTTCCCACAGCAACTGAATGTCTGGTTGAGCTGAGGCATGTGAAATCGAGTCCATTCGTAGCCTGGTGATACCAACGCATTGGTCGGTTTCGCGCCTTCGTCGATCCATGACGAAGACGCGAGAAGTATAACCCAGACTCCCACTCCGCAACAAGCGGTCTTATCAGACCGCTGGAACCTGCTCGCCGACCGTGGCTGAAGATTGACGATGGGTTTCATCAGAACCCGAGTCAAGAGTCGGCTGCTCAACAAGTTCGGTCTGTGACTTCTGGACACGCAGATCCTGCGCATGGCGCCGGATCACACCATCAAGAAGCCCCCCGATGATCATTCCAAGCAGAAAACAGACCGCACAGGCGATCAAGGCCCGCTCCAGGGTGGTGGAGAGGTGATTGCCACTGACCATACCGACCGCCAGGGCGATGGAAAGCCCTGCCAGAGCCAGTGTTGCGCCAAGTGTCGTGGTGAGTGAACGAATCATGTGGACACACTAGATATCGTCCGACATGGCCATTTCTTTTCGAGTTTTCCGGGTGAAGTCGAAAACTAACTTCGACGACCCATAAGACCTCGTGCCAGTCTCTGGAAAAAACCCACCTGAGACGACTCGTCGACGGACTCGACCTGATCCAGCTGCTGGCAGTCCCGGCCATCCACGTGATGGGCAAGGCGCGTGAGCGCCTTGGCTGACGGTGACCAGGGCGCTTCAAGCAGGATCGGTCGACGACGTCGAACGGCATCGGGCAGTGCGGGGTCGTGCGGGATCGTCCCCCCCATCGTCAGGGGAACCTTGAGGAACTGCTCGACCACGCGCTCCACGCGCCGGTACACGAGCTCGCCCTCCTCCAGATTTCGGGCCATGTTCACCAGCAGTTCGATTTTCGCGGTGCTTCCGCGAGCAAGAAGCGTCTTGATCGCACCGTATCCGTCGGTGATCGATGTAGGCTCGGGCGTGGTGACCACGAGCGTTCGATGAGCGGAGGCGGCGAAGGTTGTCACTGCCGAGGAGATGCCGGCACCCATGTCGATGATGAGGTGATCCGCAACACGATCCAGGGCGGACAACTGTCCAAGGACTCGTCGTCGTTGCAGGCCATCAAGATTCGCCATGGCAGCAACGCCCGATGAACCAGGAACCAGCCGAAAGCCGCCGGGACCGGGAATCAGGACATCCTTGAGGGTGGCTCGCCCGCGCAGCACGTCTTCGAGCGTGGCTTCGGGGGTCATTCCACAGAGGACATCGGCATTGGCCATGCCCAGGTCCGCATCAAAGAGCACCACGCGTCGTCCCATGGAACTCAGGGCGACGGCGAGGTTGACGGCGATGTTGGATTTACCGACGCCGCCCTTGCCGCTGACGATCGCAGTGGCCCTGGCGAGTCGGGTCGGCTTGCGGAGACCTGCATGCTGGGCGTCCATGGTGGCGGAAGGCTCGGCGGAAGAACCGGCTGTCTCGTCGGACCGGGGTTCATCATCCTCGGACTGGGTCATCCGGGGCAGGTCCGTTCGAGGTTTCATCGTCTCCGCGGCCAGCTGCCGCAATCGTTCCGCCTGATCAGTCGTCATCAAAGGGCCTCGCTTTCAATCACATCCAACGATTCACTTCTGTCGTCGGCCAGAACCCCTTGCAGCAACATGCGGGCGATACGACCCGCCCCCCCCTGCTCGATGTCGTCGGGCACTTCCTGCCCGGTGGTGACGAAACTGATCCGGGTGCCGAGACGACGAATGACGTTCAGGATCACTCCGAACCCGTCGGTCTCGTCGAGCTTGGTGAGGACCACTCGATCGGCCCCCAGGCTTGCGAAGGCATCGGCATCACGAAGCATGGTTCGCTCACCGGACGTCGTCGAGAGCACCAGGTGCGTCTCGTCGGGCCCCGCGGCATCCAGGAAGGCCTGCAGCTGACCGAGTCGTTCATGGTCTCGACGGCTTCGGCCGGCACTGTCGATCAGGATCACGTCGCAGGCCTCGAGTCGATGCAGGGCATCCTGCATCTCCTCGGGCTCGATGACGACTTCAAGCGGAATCTTCAGGATCTCGGCATAGCTGCGAAGCTGCTCCACGGCTGCCATGCGGAAGGAGTCGGTGGTCAGCAGGCCGACACTCAGGCCGTCCCGGAAACGACAGGCTGCCGCCAGCTTGGCAATGGTCGTGGTCTTGCCCACACCGGTGGGACCGACCAGCGCGACCACATAGGGCTCGGAGCTCGCTCGGACCACGTCCGCATCAAGCGGGCTTTCGTCGATCGGAAGCATCGCCGCGATTCGGGCGTGTGCCGCCTTCTGCACACGGTCGATGTCGCAGATCCCGGCAGGTCCGACCTGCTCGATGATTTCCGCGATGAGCTCGTCCGCCAGCTCCCGGGTGACTTCCTGTTCGATGAGGTGGGCGTAGACCGAGCGAAGCAGTTCAGGTTCGGAACGTTCGGGCTTTGCCGGGGACGTCCTTGCCGAAAAGTCGCCGATATCGGCGCCTTCCTCGGCGACTGCGCGCCGGACCGCGCCTCGAATCGGCTCCTCGACCACGGGCGCGGGCATCGGTGCGGGTGCGGGTGCGGTGGCTGCGTGGTTCGCTGGGGATTCCGAGTCATCGAGCAATGCCTGGCGTTCCTCGACTCGCTGCCCCCGTTCGCCATCCGGAACCAACATGAATCTTCGAGCAACCTGCTCGGCGGGCGCGTCGATGTGCACCGAGTCCTTCTTCTTCGGGGTCCCGGAACTGCTTGCACGGGCCACCAGCGACTGCTGGAGCTCGGCGGTTCGTTCGACCATGCGTTCGTTTCGAGCGACGTTGGATCGAAGCGTCGTCTCCTTCTCGAGCTTCACCGCGAGTGCCTGGGCCAGGCGCTGGGTCTTGGCACGCTCGAGATCCATGTCCAGGGGCGCCTCATGATCAGCCTGCACGGGCGCACCAAGATCGGCGTAGGCGCGGGAGGCCGTGGTCGCCCGGGCATCGGGAACCGGTTCCTCGGACGTGATCAGTTCAACGGTCAGCTCGATGATGGGTCGCATCCAGAACCCGCGAAGACCCGGGCGCCGCACGCTTCGGGTCTGGATGATTCGCAGGTTCGAACCGAGATCGCCCCGAGCCGCTTGCAGGGCCTGCTCGTGGGAATAGGCCTTGTAGGTTCTGAGTCTCACCGGGAGGCGCCTTCCTGGCATCGAAGTCCGGTTGGAAGGCAGTTCGCGAGTGCGCTGCCTCGGTGGTTTCGTCGGGATCGGTCCCGCTCGGGTCACGGCCTCCGGCCGGGAACCCATCTATGAGAATCATCGGGGGGACAGAGGTTTTCATCAACCCTCCAACCGCGAGATCCTCCAAGAACATTCGAGGTCATGCTGGAACAGCCGCTGCATCCACCAATTGGACGAGGCCGACGCTCTCCACCGCGATGCCGGGGACGATTTCGTTGTAGCCGAGGACCACGACATCCGGCAGATGGGCCTGGATGATCTGCCGCACCTGGGCACGGACGCTCGGACTGGCCACCACCACTGCCCGGTGGCCGGCCTCGAGCAGCGGGCGCACCGACTGAGCGGCGGCGCGGCCGATCGAGCCACCCAGTTGCGGCGGAATGGAGGTCGTGGTTCCGCTGGCGGAACGATCGACATAGGCATTGATCCGATCCTCGACTGCAGGGTCCATGGTCACGCAATGAAGCTGCTGCTGGCCGTTTTCGTCGGGTGTGGTGTATTGGGCGCAGATCGTGCGTCGCAGGGCATTGCGGACGTATTCCACCAGGACCTCGGGGTCCGAGGTGTGCGGAGCCCAGTCCGAAAGGGTCTCGATGATCGTCTCCAGATCACGGATCGGCACGCGCTCGCGCAGGAGACCCTGCAGCACCTTCTGGAGATCGCCCGGCTTGACCAGGCTGGGAACGGCTTCCTCGACGAGCTTGGGCGCCTTTTCCTTGAGCTGTTCGAGCAGGTTGGAGACCTCTTCGCGGGTAAGCAGTTCATCGGCATGGGCCCGCGAGAGTTCCGTAAGGTGCGTGGCGACGACGCTTTCGGGATCCACCACGGTGTAGTTCGCGTTTTCAGCCTGGGTCCGCTGGTCGGGTTCGATCCAGATCGCCTCCAGACCGAAGGCGGGTTCGATTTCACGAACCCCGGGCAGCTCCTGGCTGGCGAGCCCCGAATCCATGGCCATCAGCATGTTCGGATGGACCGTGCCTTCCCCGACCACCGCTCCACGGATGCGAAGCCGATAGTGCTCGGATGGGAGCTGCACGTTGTCCCTGATTCGAACCGGAGGCAGCACGATCCCCAGTTCGACCGCCAGCTGGCGACGAATGAGGGCGATGCGCTCGAGGAGGTTCCCTCCGCGCGCGGCATCGACCAGCTGGACCAGTCCGTACCCGATCTCGATTTCCATGGTGTCCACCCCGAGCAGCTCCTCGACCGGTTGCTCCTCGGAGACCGGGGCCTGTTCATCGGCATGCCGAGCCTGTGCCACCGCTGCGAATCGACGCTGCTTCAACATGGAGAACACGCCGATGGTGGCCAGCACCCCGGCGGAACCGAGCAGCGGAAGGCTGGGCAGGCCGGTGAAGGCGAGCATGACCAGGAAACCCGCGATCAGGACGATCGCGACCGGCTGGGAGGTCAGCTGCGCGGGAATGGCGTTGCCGATGGTCTTGCCGCCACCGGCCCGGGCCACGATCAATCCTGCGGCGATCGCCACGACGAAGGCCGGAATCTGCGAGACCAGTCCATCGCCGATCGCCAGCAATCCGAAGGTCGTGAGTGCCTGCCCGGCGGTCATCCCGTTGTCGAGAATGCCGATGGCGACCCCACCGATGATGTTCACCAGCGTGATCACGATGCCGGCGATCGCATCGCCGCGAACGAACTTGCTGGCACCGTCCATCGCGCCGTAGAAATCAGCTTCTCGCATGACCTCGTCGCGTCGTTCTCGGGCATCGTTTTCAGAGATGAGACCCGACGAGAGATCCGCGTCGATCGCCATCTGCTTGCCGGGCATCGCATCGAGGGTGAAGCGTGCCGCGACCTCGGACATGCGGGTCGCACCCTTGGTGATCACGACGAACTGAACGACCACGAGGATGAGGAAGATGATGCCCCCGACGATGGCGTCGTTGCCGGCGACGAAGTTCGCGAAGGCATCGATCACATGACCCGCCACGCCCTTGAGTTCCTCGGACGAGGTGCCTTCGGCGCTGAGGATCAGTCGGGTCGAGGCGACGTTGAGGACCAGGCGAAAAAGCGTGGTGGCCAGGAGCAGCGCAGGGAACACCGAGAATTCAAGGGGACGACGCATCTGGATGGTGGTCAGCAGGACCACCGCCGCAAGCGAGATGTTCGCGCAGATCATCAGGTCCAGGATGGTCGGGTTCAGCGGGACCACCAGCACTCCGATGAGGGCGAGGAACCCGACCGGGACCATGAGATCACGGAAGCCCGCAAGCTTGTGCAGGAAACCAGGCAGGTTGGAACCGAATGAGGTGTTCGCCATCGAGGCGGGTCTCCAGTGTCGTGGGCTTCGGCCCACGGCGGTCGTCGCGGATCAGCCCGCGACCTTTCCTTCGAGTCGGTAGACGAAGGCAAGGACCTCCGCGACCGTTGCATAGAAGTCGGGGGGAACCTCCTGCCCCACGGTCACCTGCTTGTACAACGCACGCGCGAGCGGCTTTCGTTCGAGAATCGGTATGCCGTTCTTCATCGCGATCTGCCGGATTCGCAAGGCAAGGTGGTCGGCGCCCATCGCCACGACGGTGGGCGCGTTCATGGTCTCGGGATCCCACTGGATCGCAACCGAGAGGTGTTCCGGGTTGGTGACGATGACATCAGCCTTGGGAACCGAGGAAGCGATGCGCTGCTGGGCGATCTGCCGGGCGAACTGCATGCGGCGGCGCTTGACCTCCGGATCTCCCTCGGACTGCTTGAATTCATCCTTGATCATCTGCCGACTCATCATCATGTCCTTGGCATGACGGTGCTTCTGCCAGGCGAAGTCGATCACCCCGAGAAACAGCAGCACCGCGGTGACCCGGAGAGCCAGTTCGACCAGCAGCTGCCCCACTGCGTAGAGCGCCGCAGGCAGATGCATCATGGGAAGCAGGAGCACGCGATCATGCATCCCGTGCACGGTCCAGGCGACCACCAGGACGACGAGCAGGACCTTCAGCGAGTCCAGCATGGCCTTGACCAGTGCGCGGGTGCCGAAGATCCGCTTGGCACCTTCGATCGGGTTGAGCTTGGAGAACTTCGGACTGATCGCCTTCGGGGTGAAGAGGAAACCCACCTGGGCCAGGTTCGCCAGCGCAGCCGCGAACCAGATGGCGATCGCGACCGGAGCCAGTGCATAGAGGGCTGCGAGGGCGACCGATTCGACTCCATCCTGCCAGGTACCCGCCGAGACGCTTCGGAGGCCGGGCTCCGACAGCACGCGTTCCAGCGCCTGTCCGAGATGATCCAGCATCGGGTTGAACCCGAACCACAGCGCCAGTGCCGAGGCACCGAGCATGAGTGCCGAGGACAGGTCGGTGCTCTTCGCGACATTGCCTTCCTGGCGCGCGTCCTGCATTCGCTTCGGAGTCGCCGGTTCGGTGCGTTCACCAAGGTCCTCAGCCATCGATGACACCTCCTGCCCGGATCCAGTCCTGCATCGTGACCAGCACGACATCGATGAAATCGATCAGGACCTCCTGCAGGACCACGACCCCGACGATGATGGTGGCGAGGCCGACCATGATGCGGATCGGGAAGCCGAGGCTCAGGATGTTCAGCTGGGGGACGGTCTTGGAGATGAAGCCGATGGCCAGGGTCTCGAGGAACACCAGCGCAAGCAGCGGCGCCGCCACCCGCAGTCCCACCTCGAGAGACGCCATCACCAGCCCGGTGAGCAGTCCGACCAGTCCATTGCCCGGAACGAAGACCCCCACTGCGATGTACTCGTAGCTGTTGAGAACCGCGAGCACCATCCAGTCGATCCCTCCGATGGCGATGAAGGTCACCAGGGCAAGGAGAAAGAGCAGGTTCTCGAGGACGTCCGCTTCATCACCCATGGCCGGGTTGTAGAAGCGCGCGAAACCCAGGCCCATCTGCTGGGCCATGACCAGGCCACCGGTCTGCATGGCCATCATGGGCATCAGGGCGATGAAGCCGATCAGGGCACCGATCGTGATCTCGAGGGCGATCGCCGCCACCAGCTGCCACAGGGAAAGATCCTCGACCCCGACCAGTCGACCACTTGCGACCAGGACCGGCACCGTCACGGCAGCCAGCCCCAGGAAGAAGAAGACCTTGATCTTGTTGTTCACGACCTGCGAACCGAAGATGGGCGCGAACACGGCAAGCCCGCCCAGTCGCGCCGCGACGAGGATGAGCGGAGCGATGCTCGCAGAGATCCAGGCGATGAGGTCGGCACCAATCACGCGCGTTCAGCCTCCGAACATGCGAGTTGCGAACCCGCTCAACTGCATGCTCATCCAACCCAGCAGCATGATCGAGACGGCGATCATGGCGACGATCTTGGGAACGAAGGCGAGGGTCTGCTCCTGAACCTGGGTCACTGCCTGCAGCAGGCTGATGACCAACCCGACGACCAGTCCCGCGCCGAGGATCGGCGCCGACAGGACCAGGGACATGATCAATGCTTCACGGACGAATCCGAGACTTTCGGCTTCCATGCCACGTCTCCTTTCAAGTCGATTCCAGCTACCCGACCCCTGCACCCGACGCCACTCCGGACATCAGCTGGAAGGTCACCAGATCCCACCCGTCGACGAGTACGAAGAGGAGCAGCTTGAACGGCAGGGAGATGAGCACCGGAGGCAGCATCATCATGCCCATCGAGATCAGCAGGCTCGAGATCACCATGTCGATCACCAGGAACGGCAGGTAGATCTTGAAACCCAGGAGGAAGGCGGTCTTCAACTCGCTCAACACGTAGGCCGGAACCAGGGTCAGCAGGTCGATGTCGTCGGTGGTCATCTCTTCCGGGGTCAGCGGCTGGTCGGAACCATTTCGCCTGAACCCCTCGATCATCCAGACCGTCTTCCAGTTGCCGGTGTGGTCGATCTGGTCGAACATGAAGTCGCGCAGGGGAAGTTTCGCACGATCCCACGCCGCGATCTGGTTGGCGGGAACCGCCTGGGCAGAGGCCGACTCCTCGAGGTAGGGCTTGATGCCCGCGTCGTACATCGCACCGAAGGTCGGCGACATCACCACCAGGGTCAGGAACAGGCTCAACCCGACGACCACCTGGCTTGGTGGCAGGCCCTGGGTGCCGAGCGCCTGGCGAAGCAGGCTCAGCACGATGACGATCCGGGTGAAGCAGGTGCAGAGGATGAAGATCGAGGGCACCAGCGCGAGGACGGTCAGGAGGACGACGATGTTGAGGCTGGTCGAGAGCCCCCCCGTCATGCCCAGTTCACCAGCAGCCTGTTCGACCGCTCCGATGGGATTTTCGACGATCAGCGGGCCCACGTTGGTCGGTGTCGCCGCGCCCTGGGCGTCGGTAACGAGAAGAAGCAATGGCATGAGAGCAAGGAGCAGGGTGCGTCCGATCAAGCCGCACCCCCACTGAACAGACGACCCCGCGAACGAGGCCGAGGACGCGTCAGATCCACGGTCTCGGCGACCAGGCCGGGCAGGCCCTCGACGGTCGAGAGGGCCTCTGAAGTCGGTGTCTTTTCCAGCGATGAGGTCAGTGCACTGTCGAAGGGTCGTTCGCGTTCGGTTCGATCGACCCCCGCGATCCGGGCACGAAGATCGGCGAGTTCCTCGGGATCGGTGATCTCCGAGAGCGTGGTCAGGTTTCCCGCAGACTGATGGGTGACCAGAATGCGTCGTCCGACTTCAAGGAGAACCACCTGTTGTCCGCGGGCAATCGAATACTTGCCGAGAATGCTCGCGACCCCCGAGGGAGCACGGCCTCCGGTCAGCAGTCGGCTGCCGGCGGTGTCCCCGCGGCTGCGACGAATCATGTAGCGGAGAACCCAGATCAGGAGGATCACGCCGGCCAGGCTGGCGCCGACCTCGACGGCCTCGGAGGCTCCCTCGCCACTGATACCGAGTTCACCAACCTCGGGCGCGGTGCCGGCTCCGGGAAGCACCTTGTCGGACCACCGGGATTCCGTCACTGGCGCATCGACTTCCGAGAGCGAGAAGAGCGCATCCGGAGTTTCGGTGGGCCCCGCCGCCGCAGCGGCATCCGCCGCCGGTTCGGTCACGGGTTCGGTCACGGGTTCGGTGGACGTGGTTGAAATGACGGGCTCGACGATCGTCCCGGGCCCACCGACCGGGACGATCGCAGGCGTATCGTTCTTCAAGCTGGTATCGGGTCCTGATGCAGGTGGTTCGGGCTTGACCTCGACCGCGGTGTCCGCGGTGGGCAGAACCAGCGGGCCAAGGCCTGCACCGTCCTGGTTCAAGGCGGCACCGACCCCCGTCGTCACCATCAGGGCTCCGGCGAAGACCAATGCATACCGACCATGTCGCCGTTGTCTGTTCGTGGCCATCCTGGCCTTTCCGGTTCGGGGCTCCCACCCAGAACCTGAGCACCGGATCCTCCGGTGCGTTCAACGCTCAGGCGGACATCGCCTGAGAATCCACGATCTCACTCACCCGCACGCAGAAGTTCTCATTCAAGACCAGGACCTCGCCCCGTGCAATGCGTCGCCCGTTGACATAGATGTCGACGGGGTCGCCTGCGGCCTTGTCCAGTTCGACCACCGCACCGGATCCCAGTCGAAGGACATCCTCGACCAGCATCCGGGTCCGCCCCAACTCGATGCGGACCTGCAGCTCCACGTCCTCGAGCAGCCCGATGCTTTCGGCATGCTCCGGCTCCATCGGGCCGGAAAGGTCAGGGACCTCGGGGCTGACCGCCTGGCTCATGGCATCAGTCACCTTCCGAGCTGCCTGCTCGGCACCGGCGACCGCATGCTCGGCAGGGTGCACCGAATCCATGCCGGTTGGCGTCCGAGCCGGAGGCTGGGGTTGCTGTTGAGGGGTTGAATCAGGGCCTGGAGTCCCCTGAAGGGGATTCGAGCCTGGATCCTGAGGTGTGCTGTCTGTCATCGGTGTGGCTCCGCCATGTCCGCCCAACATCCTGCCGGGCGGGCGCATGTGTCTGCGCATCGTTATGCATCGGACTGTTCAGTCCCCGCGCTGCAGAGAATCCACGACCGGGTTCCGCTTTTCAAAGTTCCTGGAAGGTTCCCTCAGCCGCGAACCCGAAAACCGGTTCCACAGACGATGACGACCTTGCGGATACGGGGATGTTCCGGGCTTGCTTCGCCCTCGAACCGGTTGCGCAGCAACGTCTCGACCCGGCTGGTCACGACATCCATTCGCGGATCCTGGAGCGCCACGGGGTCCGCCGATCGCCAGAGCGCGGTGACTTCGGCCCTGATCTCGTTGTGGAACTGCCCGACGAGATCGTTGAACCAGAGTTGCTCGTTCTCGGGAACGTGCACGTAGATCTCGACCGGATAGACGTAGACGGACCCCAACCGATCATTGGTCAACTGCTCGTCGATGAGCATGATCTCGGAAATGCGCTGATCCTCGGTGGAGCTCGAAACCAGTTCATCCCCGGCGGAGACCTCGACCGGCCCTGCGAAGAACATGAAGGCGCCCACGATCAGTGCCGCTTCCAGGACGAGCACCAGCGTGGCCATGCCCATGGTCTTGACCGTCGCCTTGCTCTTGGGCGGGGTTGATTCGTTGGTGGGCTGTTCAGTGGACGGACGTGGCTTGGTCATGAGCGTGTTCTCCCCCGGCTGGCTCGGGGAGGAGTGAAATCCAACCCTGCCGGTCACTCGGAATCGGCGATTCCCCCGGAGGTATTGACCTGAAGCCCGCGACCGGGATGGGAATGCGCGCTGCAGCTTGCATGACCGGAGAAGTCTGCCAAGCAGGCAATCAAAGAGACTGTTCTCGGACCGGTGGAGCCAGAACCACGAGCACCCCGGGTTCGATCGTGACCTCAAAGGAACTCAGCCGAGTGCCGTCACCCGCAGGATCGCCATCGACCTGGATCCTGGCCGGCGGATTCGCGCGTACCTGGATCAGGCGTCCGCGTCCTCGCCGAGGTGCCTTCGAGTTGAACTGCCTTCGCACTCGACACCGCAGGACCCAGAGCGCAAGCCCCGTCACCGTGCGTGCCGGAAACTGAACGACGTCCAGGAGCCCGTCTGCGTTGTCTGCATCGAGGACCGGGTCCAGCCTCAGCGCGTATTGGCGGGAATTGCCCACGATCACCACCCCCGGGCGCGCCGGTCCCAGCGATGCGCCGTCGACCATGACCTCGAAGGAAGGAGGTCTTCGCCGCCAGCGAAGCAGCTGACGAGCCAGCGGGCGCAGATAGGACAGATGCGAGATCGCACCCGTGCGACTGGCTGCAAGGTCGTGGGTCACTTCCGCATCCACCCCGATGGAGCAGCAGAGCAGGCAAAGTTCGGTCCCGACCCGGGCGACGTCGATTCGACGTGGTTGCCCCATGCTCATCGCTTCGAACAGACGCTCCGGCGAGGCCTCCATGCCGTGATCGCGTGCGAAGAGATTTTCCGTTCCGGCCGGGTAGTGATAGACCGCCGTAGCTCGACGCGTGGCGGAATCCGCGGCCAGTCGCATCGCTCCGTCACCACCGATCACCACCAGCAGATCGACCTCATCCAGGTGTTCATCGAGCCACTCCACCGGGGGCTCGGGTCGCGTCGAAACCTGTCGCAGTTCCAGCGGCATGCCGTGCTCGAGGGCAAGGGCCTCGAGCCGAGGCTGCAACGCGGCCACCAGGGACCGGGAACGACCAGCGCCGGAGATAGGGTTGTAGAGGAGCAGGACCCGCACGAGGACAACACGGTACCATTCTCATGAATGGCTTGGCCCAAGATCAAATTCACGACATGGCGACCCGGCTTGAGAGCATGCGGCAGCTGCCTTCTGCTGCTGGCATCGAGCCCGTTCGCTTCTGCGCAGGAGGTCGAATTCGACCTCGGCAATGACGATGAGTGGACCACCGACCAGACGGTCAACCCTTCCAGTGAAAGCGGGCAGCTGCTGCTGGCCCGTCGAGCCGTCATCGACGGCAACACCAGTCGGGCGCGGGACCTGGCGACCGCCTTCATCGATCGCTACCCCAACTCGATGCTCCAGGCGAATGCGTACCTGATCAAGGGCGATGCCTACCTCGAGGACGGGGATGAGTACAAGGCCCTCTTCGAATACGAGGAGATCGCCCGCGGCTTTCCATCGAGCCCGGTCTTCGTGACCGCACTCGAGCGGGAGTTCGAGATCGGCAAGGCTTATGCCAACGGCCTTCGCAGGAAACTGCTCGGAACATTTCGCATCGTCTCCACCCAGGACGAAGCCCAGGAACTGCTGATCAGGATCCAGGAACGACTGCCGGGAAGCAGGCTTGCCGAACAAGCGGGCATGGAACTGGCTGACTTCTACTTTCGCATCCGCGACCTGCGCATGGCGGCGGAGGCCTACGACCTGTTCGTCGAGAACTATCCCAGGTCCGCTGACGTCAACAAGGCGCGTCTGCGACTGATCTACTCGTACCTGGCCGATTACCGCGGCCCGAAATACGACGCCAGTGGACTGGAGGAGGCGAGACTTCGACTGGAGGACCTCAGAACCCGCGAACCGGGTCTTGCCCAGAGGATCGGTGCGAAATCGTTGCTGGTGCGGATCTACGAATCCGACGCAAGGAAGATGCTCGTGTCCGCGGAGTGGTACCTGTCGATCAACGACCCGATCTCGGCGGAGGTGACCATCCGACGCCTGGTCAAGCAGTACCCCGACTCGATCGCTTCACTTGAAGCACTGCGGGAAATCCCGAAGATCCTCGCCCGGATGCCCGAGACCGTGGTCATGAACGGACCCGACTACCGCACGCTGCGCTCGGAGAAACTGGGCGTGCCCTGGGACCAGAACATCGACCTGTCGGGCGTTTCCGACCCACCGGTGCCCATGGAAGCGGAACGGCCCGAGTCGAGCCCCCAGGAACCCCCTGCCGAGAATCCGAACTCCGGAGCCAACCCTTGATCAAACGCCTGCTCGCCATCATGGCCGGACTGATCAGTCTGCTTGCGATCGGCTGCAGTTCAGGGCCCGATGGTGGCTGGTCCAGCGGATCTACCTACGACACCTCGCTCAGGACGATCGCAGTGCCGGTATTCGGCAACGCGACTTCGGATCGAAAACTGTCCCAGAACCTCACAGAGGCGGTTGTGAAGGAGATTGAATCCATCACGCCCTGGAAAGTGACTGGGCAGGGTCGGGCGGATACGATGCTTCGTGGCACGGTGACCCGTTATCGGCTCATCCTGCTGTCGAAAGATCCGACCACGGGTCTGGCCAACGAAATGCTCGTTGAAGCAACCGTCGATTTCGAATGGGTCGACCTCAGAACAGGCGAGCCGATCCTGACCAGAGCAGGATTTGCCGCATCAGCGCTCTTCACCCCCTCGAGGCCCTCACAGCAGCCGGTGGATATCGGCCGATTCGAAGTCGTCCAGGTTCTCGCCAGGGATATCGTGGATACGCTTCAAGCAGACTGGTGAGCCCTCCTCTTTCAGCCGATTTCACAAGTATGAACATGCCCCCACGAAACACCCCCATGCAGTTCAGTGCGGACCCCGACCCTTCTCGCGACGGCGATGGAGGGCAAGGCCAGCAGCCTCCCCCCACCGGCAGTCCGCAACCTCCCCCACCCCGTGCACGTCAGAAGATGACCGGGTGGATCATGCTGATATTCGTCGGCCTGATGCTCTGGGTCACGTTCGTCTACGCAGGTCCCCAGCAGGCCCAGATCGACAGCTGGGCCAAGTTCATCGCGTACGTGAACGACGACAAGGTCGAGCTCGATTCGGTCAGGATCGAACCCGGCTACGTCTACGCGACGATGAAGGACGGGGTGAAGGGCTTCGAGAACAAGAAGCACGTCTACGTCAACACGACCGATGCCACCGCGATCTACCAGAAGCAACTGGCGGATCTCAATGTGCCCTATTCGGCGAAGGCCTGGATCCCGAGCTTCTGGTCGCAACTGCTGCTGGGACTGGCTCCGATCCTGATCATCGTCCTGCTGCTGTGGTTCTTCATCAGCCGCTCGATGCGATCTGCCGGCGGCGGACCCGGTGGCATGATCGGCAACTTCGGCAAGAGCAAGCACAAGCTTCGAACCCGGGACTCCGTCTCGGTCACCTTCGATGACGTCGCCGGTATCGACGAAGCCAAGGAGGAACTCACGGAGATCGTCGAGTTCCTCAAGAACCCTTCGCGATTCACGAAGCTCGGGGGACGCATCCCCCGTGGTGTCCTGCTCGAAGGCCTTCCCGGCTGCGGCAAGACCCTGCTCGCCAAGGCGATCGCCGGTGAAGCCGATGTCCCCTTCTTCTCGATCTCCGGCTCCGACTTCGTCGAGATGTTCGTCGGCGTGGGTGCCAGCCGGGTGCGCGACCTGTTCAAGCAGGCCAAGGAGAATTCCCCCTGCATCATCTTCCTCGACGAGATCGACGCCGTCGGTCGACGTCGTGGTGGTGGCTTCACCACCGGTGGACATGATGAACGGGAGCAGACCCTCAACGCGATCCTGGTCGAGATGGACGGTTTCGAAGCCAACGACCAGGTCATCGTGGTCGCGGCGACCAACCGCGTGGACGTACTCGACCCCGCACTGACCCGGCCCGGCCGCTTCGACCGACAGGTCGCGGTCAGCCTGCCCGACGTGGTCGGACGCAAGAAGATCCTCGAAGTCCACGCCCGCAAGGTGAAGATGAGCCCGGATGTCGACCTCGAACGCGTCGCACGAGGTACCCCGATGTTCTCGGGTGCCGATCTCGCCGCGATCATCAACGAGGCAGCGATCATCGCGACGATGTCCGAGAAGGACCACATCGAACTCCACGACCTCGAGGAAGCGCGTGACAAGATCCGCTGGGGCCGCGAACACCGCAGCCGCAGGGTCGAGGAACAGGACCGCATCCTCACCGCCTACCACGAAGCAGGACACGCCACGGTCCAGGCGCTTCTCGAAGACGCCGACCCCCTGCACAAGGTCACGATCATTCCCCGCGGTCCCATGGGCGGTGCGACCTTCAGCCTGCCCGAAAAGGACCGCATGGGCTACGGCCGCAAGTACCTCGATGCAACGCTTCGGGTGCTCTGTGGTGGCCGCATCGCGGAACTCAAGAAGACCGGCGAATCATCGAGCGGCGCCTCGATGGACATCAAGATGCTCACCCGGTACGCACGTTCGATGGTGCTGGACTGGGGCATGTCCAAGCGGCTGGGATTCATCAACTATTCGGGTGAAGAGAACCGCGAATCGCTGATGGCCGACAAGGACTACTCGGAGGAGACCGCAAGGATCATCGACGAGGAGATCAAGGCGATCATCGATGATGCCTACACCGATACCGAGCGACTGATCGAAGCCAACTGGGACAACGTGGTCGCGATCGCCGAGGCCCTGCTGCGCTACGAGACCCTCCAGAACGACGACGTCGAGCGAATCATGCGCGGCGAACTTCTCGACAAGCCGACGGTGGCGGATCTCCTGAGCGCGGAGAGCTCCTCCGACCAGGGTCAGACCCCTTCGGCCCCCGCGGCCCCGGACGAGGAACCGGACACCGGGCTCGGTGGCATGATGCCCCACCCCGCGTGAGCGGGTTCCCGGGTATTCGGATCGACGGCGGTGCACTCGAGCTCGACATCAAGGTCGTGCCGGGCGCGCGTCGTGATGAGATCTCCGGCCCACTCGGCGAACGACTGAAGGTTCGAACCACCGCCCCACCGGAAGGCGGCAAGGCCAACCGTGCGGTAGTCGGGTTGCTGGCACGGACCCTCGGCCTGCCGGCTCGAGCCATCACCATTCAGCGAGGCCATTCCGCGGCCGAGAAGACGGTCCGGATCGAAGGTCTTGATCTGGCCTCCGCCTCCGGACACCTGGGACTCACGACGGCAGGGTCGGGCTGAGCCGCAGATGTCGATCGGCGGTCAACTCATGCCTGCGGGCCATCGACGCTGGCGGAGAACCCGGTCGGAGGCGTTCGAGGCAGCTCGCCAGCCGTCTCGATGCCCAGACTGCGAACAATCCGTTCGACCAGCTTCAGCTGGGCGACGAACTGGTAACCACAGATCAACATGAAGCTGGGGAAGACAAAGAGCAGGAGACCGCCCACACTCGTGACCTGTCCCATGATCAGAAAAAAGAGGTGATCATCGATATTGAACAGGTCGAAGCTTCGAATGATCCAAGAGGCCAGAAACACCACGAAGCCCACCAGAACCAGGATGCGAAGGAACGACCACAGGACACCCGGCAGCAGCCGTTGCAGTCGTTCGCCGAATTCCTCGCGATAATCGGCAGGCAACGACCGCAGCATCGACCGCGCCTTGAACACCACCCAGACCGTGGCCGGGAAATTCACCAATGGCACGAAGACCATCCCCAGGGATGGTCTTCAGCGAGAACCCGTCAGCTCGATGACACGGTCAAGAACAAGAACGGCCCGGATCCGAAAGTACAGGTCGAAAACGAGAAAAAGCACGAAGCCGGCAACCAAAAGAAGCAGGTAGATCGGCCATAACGTAATCATCGTGAATCACCCCCAAACACGGGGAAGATGCATCAAGCACCCTCGCCGACAGCTCGAAGTCGGGTCGCCGCGGACTTGACTTCGAGGAAGAAGAGAATGAAGAGGATCAGGGGAATCAGGCTCAGCGCAAGCTGAATGATGAAATAGTCGGTGGATGAACTCGTCACCACGACCGTCTCCCCTTCGGGGATGTCGGGTACCGATTGCCCCAAGCGTGGAAGGATCAAGCCTGCACAGAACGAGAGAACGATGAAAACCGGCAGCGAGATGGCATGGACCACTCCCTTCACACGGCCATCGGGAACGCCTTCAATCGATGCTTCCTTGAATGCAGCACGCAGACTGTCAGGGATCCAGATCGCAAGGAACCAGGACCAGACGAGATTGAAGCAGGGAATCATGTTCAACCAGACCAGCCCCGGAGCCATCCGACGATGCTTCTCGGGGACGGCGCTCATGCTGTTCATGAGAACGATCAGGCCCCAGATGGTGATTGCCAGGGTGACCAGCATTAAGACGGAGGTGGAGATGGCCATGAACGCGAGGTCTTCACCCACCCTCTGCAGATGTTCAGAATAGTCGACGGGCGGCGTGGCGCTTACGGACGTGTTCATGAATGACTCCCTGAAATTATGACGATCAAACGCTCGATCAGGATCGACGGCTTCTTGAACGCTGTCAACCAGGTCGAGCGCGGGTGACATCGGGATCGTCGAACATCGATTTACGCCTGAGAATGTGGTGGTAGTGCTGGGCGAACCGGTGGGCTTCGTCCCGAATCGACTGGCAGAGCTTCAGACCGAGGTTTTCCCGACCCAGCTTGATCGGGTCAGCTCGCTGCTGGACATGGACCAACTCCTCCTTCTTGGCCAGCGAGACCACCATGGGTGGGTGGATCTCGAGTTCCTTGAACGCCTCGAGCGCGGCATGCAACTGACCCAGCCCTCCGTCGATCAGGACGACATCGGGGTAGAGTTCGTTGCCCGCTCCGGCGTCCCGATAGCGACGACTGACGACTTCGCGAATCGCCATGTAGTCATCGTTGTCGACCGAGCGGATCCGGTATCGACGGTACGCGTCCTTGAACGGTCGACCGTCGATGAAGCAGACCTTCGAGCCGACGGTCTCGTTCCCGGCCAGGTGCGCGATGTCGATGCCCTCGATGCACCGGATCGGCTCATCGAGGCCGAGGGTCTTCTGGAGCGACTGAAGCCCCTTGGAGGGATCACCGGAAAAGATGGTCACTTCGGGTTGCCAGTCGGCCTCACCGTCGAGTGAACGCTTCTCCCGGTCGTCGAGACGTTCGATCGCCTTGATCTGGTCCCGAAGCACCGCAGCCTTCTCGTAGTCGCGTTCGTCACTGGCAGCGGTCATGTCTCGTTCAAGTTCGCTGAGCATCTGGGTTCGCTTCGAGGTCAGGAAGCGGAGGAACCGGTCGATGTCGACGCGATAGTCTTCCTTGGTGACCCGGTCTGCGCAGGGTGCGGTGCACTGACCGATCGCGTGCAGCAGGCAGGGTCGGAAGAAACGGTTGCGAGGGTCATCCTGCTTGATCTCGAGTTCGCAGGTTCGAAACCGGAAGACCCTTTGGAGCAGCTGGTGCGCTTCCCGAAGCGCGGAGACCGAGGTGAAGGGTCCCAGCACACGTGCCCCCTTGAAGCGTTCATCGGTCGGGGTGCGCGTGATGTAGACCCCGGGAAAGTCATCTCGGATGGTGATCGCCAGGTAGGGAAAGGACTTGTCATCCAGCAATCGGATGTTGAACCGGGGGCGAATATCCTTGATGAGGCGACTCTCCATGAGCAACGCCTCCCATTCGCCTTCACATTCGATCACATCGAAGGATGCCACCAACTCGACCATCTGGCGGGTTTTCGCCTCCAGTTGGGCGGATGCCTGGAAGTAGCTGCCAACCCGCTGGGGAAGGACTGCCGCCTTGCCCACGTAGAGGACCGTCCCATCGGAATCCTTCATGAGGTACACCCCGGGAGCCCGTGGCAGGGCTCGAGCCGCTTGTGCCAAGCGGCTTCGGTGGGTGTCCTTGGAGGGGTCTGATTGGCCGGGAATATCCACGATTCACTCCTCAGAGGGCGACAAGCGGGCAAGAGCCCATAAACAGCATGCATCTGCAACTGAATTAAACCAAGACTGTTCACTCCTGAGCCGATGGTCTATAATGGACCACCCGCTTGGGAGCGGATACACACTGTACTGAAGCCTCGATACGGGGCCAGATCAAGCATTCTGAGGAGTTTCATATCATGACACGTACCCTGACGACCCTTGCAGCTGCCGCCCTTCTGAGCCTGCTTGCTGCCTGCGACAACAACAAGACAACCGATGATTCAGCTGCCCTTGGCGCTGTTTCCAACGATTCCGCCGCCTCATGCTGCAGCACCTCGGGTGACTGCTGCAAGAGCAGCGATGCCGCTCCTGGCGCCGTTGGTGACAGCGACTGCGCAAGCAGCTGCTCTTCTGCCGCTGCCGAGTGCCCCATGAGCACCACGACGACCGCCCCCGGCGCCGTGAGTGACAGCGACTGCGCAAGCAGCTGCTCCTCTGCCGCTGCCCAGTGCCCCATGACCACCAGCTCGGCCGCACCTGGCGCCGTTCGTGAGTCCAGCAAGGGTGGCTGCGCCTCCTCCTGCCGTTCTGAGAACTGATTCTCACTGAACTTCGTTGAACGAACTCGACCGCCCGTGCCGATCCTGCACGGGCGGTCGTCGTTATAGTCAAGCGAATCATCAGCCAAACAGGAGCCTTCCGATGCCACTGAGAACCTCAATCACCCTTCTGACCGGATGCCTACTCGTGCTGGGTGGCTGCACTGCGAGCAATCCCTGGTGGGAGGCCTCCCAATCAGGCTGGGCGCAGTACGGCAACAACGTCGAGGTCCCTCGCAAGGCCAGGCCGGTTCCGATCTCGCTTCTGGCGGAAGCATCCACCTGGAACCATCCCATCTACATCGAAGGATGGATCGACGAGGTCGATCGAGAAGCCGGCAGCTGGATGATGGTCAGCGACGGAACGACCGCTCCGGTGATGGTCGTTTCCGATGGACGATTCAGACTCCCTCGAAACGCACGAGGACGCCGAACCATGGTCTGGGGCCACCCGTTGGTCGCCAGTGGGTCAACCGAGTCGGGTACCGACGCGCCTCGCAGTTCGATGACCGTCGAATTCATGGCCGAGTCGGTGAAGATCCAGGGCTTCTACGGTCTCGAGGTACCACCACGCACCACGTTTGAGGCACCACCAGCCGCGCCTCCAGTACCGACCATTCCCGCTGCAGATGCCGAACCGGTCGACGAAACCGCATCCACAACCGACCCAGCACCTGAACAGAAGCCATCATCGGACGCAGGCTCGGATGCACCGCCGCCGATCGTGGACCTTCCGGATCGTTGATCAACATGACCAGCCTTCTCATCCGTTCCGGAAGAGTGATCGATCCCGCCACCAAACGGGATGAAGTCGCGGATGTCCTGGTCCGTGACGGCCAGGTCACCGAGATCGGTCCCTCGATCAGACCCGAAGGGGGCATCCGGGAACTCGACGCCTCCGGATGCATGGTGACCCCGGGACTGGTCGACCCACATGTCCACCTTCGTGAACCCGGACAGGAGTCCAAGGAGACCATCGCGACCGGAACCGCCAGTGCCGCGGCGGGCGGATTCACCACGGTCTGCTGCATGCCCAACACCCAACCGGCACTCGATGATCCGCAGGTGCTGGAATTCGTTCGACTCAAGGCGCTGGAGACCGCGGCCTGCCGGGTCTTTTCGGTGGCTGCAGCCACCCTGGGCCGCAAGGGTGAACAGATCGCTCCGATCGGGGCACTCACGCGCAGTGGAGCCGTGGGCTTTTCAGACGACGGAGATGTGATCGCGGACGCCCGGATGATGCGCATGGTCATGAGGACCTGTGCCGAGCACGACCGAGTGTTCATGCAGCATGCCCAGGAGCCGACGCTGACCGAAGGGGCATCGATGAACGAAGGGCCGGTCGCAAGTCGACTTGGCCTTCGAGGCTGGCCTGCCATCGCCGAGGAACTGATCGTCGAGCGCGATGTCAGGCTCGCAGCAGAAACCGGATGCCGCTACCACGTACAGCACGTCTCCAGCGGAGGGACCGTGGAGATCCTCCGCAAGGCACGCGCCGCGGGGCTGCCCGTGAGTGGCGAAGCCTCGCCTCACCACCTGCTGCTGACGGACGAAGCCTGCGACGGCTACGACACGAATGCGAAGATGAACCCCCCACTCCGCACTCGAGCCGACATGGAAGCCCTGCGTGCCGGAGTCGCCGACGGCACGATCGACATTCTTGCCACCGACCATGCACCACACACCGTTTCCGACAAGTCGGTCGACTTCGACAGCGCCGCCTTCGGGATCGTGGGACTGGAGTGCGCACTGGCGCTCTATGAGCAGGCACTGGTCGGGACCGGGCTCATCGACTGGCCGAGGTTGATCGCCCTGCTGAGCATCGAGCCGGCACGGCTCGTGGGCCTTGAACAGACCGGAATCGGTCGACTTGAGGTGGGCCTGCCGGCGGATATCACCGTCATCGACCCGAATGCCGACTGGACCATCGACCCCGAGCAGTTCAGTTCAAAGGGACGCAACTGTCCCTTTGCAGGCTGGAACGTCAACACCCAGGTCGTCGCAACGATCCTGGGTGGTGACATGGTTCATCGAGGTGCCAGAGCACTTGTCGAGGCTTGACCCCCCCTCGATCGGGGGGGCAACGGGTCAGGGGCTCAGGGACAGAGTTCGCCCCAGTTGCCGACGAGGATCGCGAGGTCGAGACCATTCACTACGCCGTCATCGTTGATGTCAGGCCTGCAGTCGTCGCATGCGCCCCAGGCGCCCAGAAGCGTCGAGAGGTCGATGCCATCGATCACGCCGTCCTGGTTGAGATCCCAGGGACAGAGGTCCTCGGGAATCCAGTAGGACTTGGCCTTGTCCCAGGCACGCGGGCCGATGATCTGCCCCATCTTGCGTCCGGGGATGTCATCCACGCGCGGGTGAATACCACCCCAGATGCGAGAGAGCGAACACTGGTCGGATGCGTCGTAGTAGGAGACCCACTGCAAGGTGACGTCCATGCTCGGACCTTCCTCGAAGACGAGGAACTCGTTCATGGGACAGAGGAACTCTCCGATTCCGTTGGGGAAGTACTGTGACCCGGTGAAGAGCGTCATCACTTCGGCAGCGGAACGTGAATAGGTCGAGTGACCGGACACGTAGGCGGCGAACGGAGGCGTCACGAAGGTCGGACGCTGGTATGGCCACCAGTTCTCGCCGAGAATCCAGCCGGCACCGGCCTCGTCGACTTCAGGATCCACGATGTAATCAGGTCCACGCCAGGCATAGAGGGCGACCTTGCCTTCGCTGCCGGCGAGATGCGCGTGCCGTTCTCCAGGCTGGGTGCTCTTGAAGGTGACCAGCTCGATCTTGTCTGGAATCAGGTTGATGCCATCGACGTTGTAGCTCGGCTCGGTCGGATCAGAACACTGCCCGTTTTCGCACAGCCAGCGAATGGCTGAAACCGGGCGGATGTAGTCGTAGGCACCCTTGCATCCCCATGCCGCGACAGCTGCATCATGCATGTTGCCGCCCATGGTGAAGTAGAGCTTGATGTCCCACTCGAGGCGGGAGACGGGGTTGCCTTCGCCGCCGATGCGGAGCTCGGCCTGATCCATCTCGTCCGTGGTCTTGTTCAGGATGCCGAACCAGTGTCCGGGAGGTGTCTCCGAATCGGGACCGTCAGCCCAGAACTCGGCGAGGATGCGTCCATAATCACCACGCGGCACCATCTGGACATCGTAGGGTTCGCCGGTCACCGGGTTGATCGTGTAGCCTTCGCCCCAGTCACCGCCATTGTCGAAGTCGTAGAAATCATCCCATTCGGCAGGAGATGCGGGAAGTGCGGCGTTTCCGATGGTGTTCGGGGAAACGTCGACCATAACGCCGTCACTGGGATCACAGAAGCCGGACCACGTGGCGACCATTTCGTTGCCGCGCTTGTACTCGAGGTCCGTTTCACCGCCCAGGTAGGCCGGCGGTCCGGGATCATGGGCGACGGGCCAGTCGTATCCGTCACGGGTGTGAATGGTGATGTCGTCATCGGTGATGGCGAATGCCGTCACCAGGCCCCACTCCGGAGAGAGGAACGACGGTGTGGCACCGGGAATCACGTTGCCAGACTGATCGATGAAGAAGTCGAAGCTCAAGGGCTGCCAGCGACCGGGATCGGTCAGGGTCGGGTTGCCCGGCAGGGACACGATCATCGGTTCGTTGACCGGTTCGTAGAACAGGTTTTCATAGTCGCCAGTCTCGTTGGCGCCGTCATTCAAGCCGTACCAGAGGTAGGTCACGGCAATGCGGTTGCCCCAGGCTGCGGGGGAATCCCCCACCGTGGCGTAGAAATCCTTGTCGTACCCGAGTTCGTCCATGAGGGCGTCGTAGAGCGGAAGGCTCAGCTCGGCATCAGGCGACTTCGAGAAGCGGGCCTGAAGCAGACGACAGGCTGCGAATGACATCGCTTCCTGCTGTGCAGCAAGCTTGTCTTCGGCGGGCAGGTCGTAGTCGACGAGGAAGCCGAGCGCATTGTCCTCATAGAGGGCCCATGCGTCATACATCGCCGCCGAGATGTGGTGCAGGTTGCGTGCGTGTGTGGGAGGCCTCGCGAAATCGTTTCGGATGGACTCCAGAAGGAGTTCGTTCCATTCACGAGCGACTGTCCAATCGCCATCTCCCGCGGTTGCCGTTTCGGACATACCGGCAAGGACTGACATCCCAAGTGCGGCCGTGACGATCATCCTGCGGAAAGGGATGTCGAAGAGACCAAGGGTACGACTCAGAGCTTTATTGGTCATAGTGAACTCATCCTCTTTAAATGATTTCATTTCTTTCATTCTCCCGTAGCTCAGCGCTGAGGCGCATTTCCCCAAGCAAGGTCACCTGGAAAACAGCTCTGATCTGCAATCACACCATTGTTTGTGTCCGGTTGAAACCGAACCTTGTCGTTCATGCGTGCATGAATAGCGACAAAAGTATCTTAATTCAGCTTTCAACAAGGGAGCCTTAAAAGCTTTGATTTAAACATGAATTGGAAGTTCTAGGGGTTCTCTATGACGGTGGTGAGGGTTACCGACCTGAGTTTGAAAACGCCTCCCTCTTCCAAAACCTCGTTGGACCGAGTCTGCCGGATCAGGCACCAGACACGCTGATCGCTAGGCTTACGCGCATGAACGACTCCAGTCCGGATTTTCAACCTCGTTCGAGGCAGGTTTCCGAGACATCGAATGGTTTGAGATCACGCCTGCTGGAGCGGTGCGCCGATCTCACGTTGAAGCGTCCAATAACCATTGTTGTGGTCGCTCTGCTCGCTGCAGTCGCAGGGGCACTGATCTCCGCAGACATGTTGGATGTCGACGCAGACACCAACTCACTCATCTCGGACGATAGGCCGTTCATGAAGACCTATCGCGCCTTCATGGAGGAATTCGGCGATCTCGAATACATCTATGTCGTGGTTGATGCAGGTGACCCCGCTGATCATCCGGCGGCGGAATCCGCGGTGTCGCACTTGCTGGAGGAACTGAAGTCGGAGCCTGGTCTCCCGGAGATCAGGGGACGAATCAGTCCCGATGAACAGTGGAGAATGGCTTCCCGGGCGATGCCGCTTGCCGAGCTCGAGGCATTGCTGGATGCATCGGGGGCATTCGCCCCGATACTGGCCGGGGCTTCACCCTCTGAACTCCTCGAGGAAGCCGATGCCGAGCTACGGAGACTCGTGGGTGAAGGTATCACCCTGGATGACGAGACCACGCGCACGCTGGGCGCGAAGAGTCTCTTCATGCTCGAGACCCTGGCCGCCGCACCCCCGCGAACGTCGGATCACTGGAGCTCCTTCGAGCCCGCCTCGCCCATGCGTTCGCAATACCTTCGCTCGAGCACGGAACGCATGTACTTCGTCGAGATCATGCCACGCAAGGACTACGGCTCGCTTGCCGTGATCGAAAAACCACTCGCGCGCATTCGCCAGGTGATCGCCTCGGTGCAGTCGACCCACCCTTCGGTCCAGATCGGACTGACCGGAAAACCCGTCCTGCAGGCCGACGAGATGGCCGTCACTCGAATCGACATGACGCGCGCGTCGATCATCGCACTCTCGATCATCGCCGTGCTGTTCATGATCGTCTTCCGAGGGATCAGGCGTCCGCTCCTCGCGGTTCTCGCCTTTGCAAGTGCCTTCGGGTGGACCTACGGACTTGCAACACTCCTGGTCGGCCGTCTCAACCTGCTCTCCATGGTCTTCATGCTGGTGCTGGTCGGGGTGGGGCTCGACTACGGAGTCCACATGGTCGCCAGGTGGAACGAGGCACGTCGGCATGGCGGTGCCCGGGAGGCGAACCGTCACGTGATGCATACCGCGGTGGTGGGCAACCTCACGGGAGCGGTGACCAGTGCAGGCGTCTTCCTGCTGGCCCTGCTGACCAGCTTCCAGGGGCTGCGTGAGCTCGGGCTCATCGCGGGTCTCGGGCTCCTGATGTGCCTGGTCGCGATGACCCTGGTGCTGCCAGCCCTGCTGGTGTTGACCGAGCGCGGAAGCAGCCCCACTTCGAAGAAAGAACTGCAACGCGTCGACCGCCCCACCGGTCATCGTGGACGAGGGATTTCAACCCTCGTGATCGCCAGCGCTGCCATTGCCTGCACCTGGTTCGTGTTCGTGGTTCCGGAACACCTGCGATTCGAGAGCAATCTGCTCGAGCTCCAGGCCCGGGGACTCGAGTCGGTCGAGTGGGAGCATCGCCTCTTCGAAGACGACACCTCGGCAAGCTGGTTCGCCGCAGCCATCACCGACTCGATCGACGAGCTGCCCGTGATGACCAGCAAGGCAACGATGGAACCGGCGATCGGTCGGGTCATGAGCGTCCTGGATCTGGTCGCCCTGCCCAGCCCCGAGCGAGCGATGGCCCGAGGGCAACTTGCCGAGGCGACACGTCGCCCCCCCAACGCACCCCCGGCCATGTCCACGCCGATGGAATCCCTGCGGTTGCAGCAGGTGGCGGGTCGCCTGAAATCAATCGCCATCATGTCCTCGCAACGGATCCCGCAAGAGGAAACCAGGCGTATCGAGGCTCTTGCCGAACGACTGGAGGCACAGGCTGAAGTTCTCTCGTACCCGGATTCGGAGGATTCGAAGACACTTCGACTCCGGGTCGCGAAAGGTATCGAACGAACGGCCGATGCACTCCAGCAGATGGGGGTGGGCGCGAACACGAGTCTTCGCGCGAGCCTGCCGGCGGCACTGCGTGATCGGTTCGTTTCACCGGAGGGCACCTACCTCCTCATGATGCAACCGACGGAGAACGTCTGGAACCATGATGCCATGGGAGCCTTCGTATCCTCGATACGAAGGGTCGACCCGCAGGCGACCGGCGTACCCATAACCCAGTACGAATCGATGAACGACATGGCGCGTGCATTCACGATCATGGCGGTCGGGGCGATCCTGGTCGTGGCACTGGTGGTCTGGCTCGACTTCCGGTCGATTGTCTCCACCCTCTTGTGCATGGGATCACTTGCAGTGGGGATCCTCTGGACGCTGGGCCTGCTTGCGTTGTTCTCGATACCACTGAACCTGGCAAACTTCTTCGCGATACCGATCCTCATCGGCCTGGGCACCGACAGTTCCATTCACGTGCTGCACCGCTGGCGGGACATGCAACGAAACGGAGAGTCACGCTACGGCGCCACGCTGCGCGCAGTGACCCTGACTGCAGTGACCACCGGGATCGGTTTCGGTGCACTGCTGACTGCACAACACAAGGGACTCCAGAGTCTTGGTTGGGTGATGGCCATCGGCAGCATCGCCTGCCTCTTGTCGGCTGTCGTTTTGCTGCCACAGGTCCTGAATGTCATTCCACAACGACTGAGGGAAGCGGTACTTCGGTGAACACCCATGGTCATGAGTGCGAAATTACTTGAAAAGTGAGTGGTTTCTACTTGCGTAGAGTCATGCGTCCTGTCAAAGTGAAAGTACGAATGGTTCCCTCACTGTTCGTAAGAGAGAGACAGGGCTTCGGCCCGTTAGAGAGACTTCCCAGATGTTGAAAACCCATGTTCATATGGCTGCATGCGCAGCCGTGGTATCCATTGCTCCTGTTGCCATGGCCGAGTTCTACTCGGATCCGGTAGGTGATCAGGGACCTGGAAACACAAACCTCGACATCATCGAGATCAACGTCAGCAATGACGCCACTGATCTGATGATCGATATCACCACCACGAGTTTCGAGTCTTGGACCAAGTATCTGGTCTTCCTCGACTACATGGATGGTGGCATCACCGGAAACAGCAACGGCTGGTTCCGAAATGTCGACATGGGTGCGAATGCAATCGATGCCTTCGCAGGAATCTGGGCCGACGGTGGTGGCGGCTCCCAAACGTTCACCAACGACGGTAGCAACTGGAATGAAACTGGCGGTGGCTCCGTCAGTGGCATCTCTGGAAACACGGTCTCGCTGATGTTTTCGATGGACGCCCTCGGTATTGGCGTCGGTGATGTGATCAAGTTCGACATAGGCACTTCAGGTGGAGAAAACGGAGACCCGGCCACGGATCTGGTTTCGATCGGTTCCGTATCCGGTAACTGGGGCGGTGGATCCGTCGCAGGAGACCTTCGTAGTTACACCGTGGTGCCTGCCCCTGGCGCACTCGCCCTTCTGGGTCTTGCTGGCGGCATTGCAATGCGGAGACGTCGCGCATAGCACAAGAGCTTCCTTCCCACTCCCTCACATCATTGCGAAAGCCAGCGCTTCCCGTCCCTAAAGGCGGGAAGTTGTTGTTTTGCCCTCCCCTCTTCTCCCCCTCTTCTCCCCCTCTTCTCCCCTCCCCCTCTCCCCCGCAGAAAACGCGCTGCCTGGGGGTCGAACTCGTTCTCACGTCACGCACCATCGAAACGTGCATTCGAACAAGGTATCGGACGACTGCTCGGCGGCGAAAGGAGATCCACCGGGACAAGGCCGCTCCATGACCTTGTTGCCGGACATCTGGCCGAATACCGTGGACTCGAGCCGCCTCCCGTCGGCACGGTTCGCACGGCAATCGACTGATCGGTGAAACGGGAAGCACAGCCAACCATCAATTGGCTCGTGCGACACGTCCCATGCCGATTGAGAGCGTCAATGCCACCGTTGCACACGATCCGAAAGACTGAACTCATCCCGTCAGGCCAGTGGGCATGCCGAACCCGCATGGTGCTGGTGGCGGTGATCGCTCTCGCCATTCCCTCGACGATGATCTTCGGGGCCACGCCATACGGCAAGGATTCGCCTGGCAGGCAGGACGCCATCGAACCAATCGCCAGTGAGAGCGAATCGTCACCCGAAACGGTCGACATGCCCTTCGACGACGTCGCGGATCGAATCGCCGATGTACAGAAGGCACTTCATGAACTTCGCGAGAATCCGTCCGCGGATTCGGCCCGGATCCAGCTGCTGGAATCGAGACTCAAACTCCTGCGACAGATCCAGGATGGCCGCGAGAAGACGAAGTCCCTGCGCTCGCAAAGTGACGGAACGACCAGGAAGCGAGCGGATCTGGAGGCACGGCTCGATGCGGCCCAGAGACGAAAACCCGTACCCCCGGTCCCAGAGGATGCGAGCGAAGATGAGATCCGCGAGCAGGTCAATGCCCTCGATCAGTCGATCGAAGATTCGGAAGCCCAGAACAAATTCATCGTCTCGTCGCAGAACTATCGGCTCCGACGACGTCAGGAACTCAGGGAGCTCGAGTCCAAGAACCTGAGTACATTCGCGACGATCGATGCAACAAGCGACCTCTCCCCCATCGATCGCAAGCTGCAACTCGAACAGATCCAGGTCGAGCAGAAGCTCATCGCAGCCGAGCGTGCGATGTTCAAGACGACCGATCCCAACCTCATGTTGTCACGGAAGGTGCTGGAGCTCGAATCCGAGGGACTCCGCAAAGAACTTGCCGTCTGGCAGGAAGCGTTGAACGAGCGCACCAAGGCGTCCGCAAGACAGCTGGCCTCGGATGCCGACCAGGCGGCCAGGAACGCGACGCATCCGGAAGTTCGCAGCCAGGCGGAGCAGAACCGCTCACTGGCGGAGCGACTTGAACAGGTCCATGTCGACACGAACTCGAAGATCCAGCAGCTCGATGAAACCCGACAGCGGCTTGAGGACATCCGTCGTCAACGCATGCTGGACGAGTCAAGGGTGGTACGCAACCCGACCGCCGAGTCGGTCGAGCAGATGCGAACCCGGTTCACGAGCTTCCCCGACATCTCGCAGATCAATATCGACATCGCCACGGAGCAGAGGCTCATCCAGAGCGCGAAGGATCAGCTGGATTTCCTGCAGACGCTCAATTGGCTCTCCGAAACCTCCAACGTTGAAGCACGAATCACGGATGTGGAAGAAGCGGACCAGGACGAGGAACCATCGACTCATCAGCAGCAACTGGAGGAGATATCCAGGATCCGTCAGGAGGAACTCGTGGCACCCCTGCGCTCGGCGCTGGAGGATCGGATCGACACCCTGTCGAACCTGCTCGCCCTGCAGCAGTCTCTTCTCGTTGAAATCAAGCGTTACAAGCAACAGGTTCTCGACCGAACCATCTGGATCCGGGATCCGAACGCGACCACCGCCACGAACTACCGACTCGTCCTGCAACAACTGAAGAAGATCTTCTCGCCCAGCGCATGGAACGAGGCATTCGGGGTCCTGGTCGGCCGGATCATGGAACATCCGTTCTTTGCGGCGTTCGGGGTGGTTCCGCTGCTGCTCTTCATCACACTTCATCGACTGGTCCGCAGAAAGATCCGGGTCGCCGGAATCCGTGTCTCTCACCGTGAGACCGATTCGATCGGGGAGACCATGCAGGTCTTCCTCATCGCACTGCTCTCAGGTGTGGCCTGGGCGGGTCCAGCATTCGTGGCTTCGATCCTCTTGCAGGGCCATGACAACGAAACGTCATTGATCCTGAGCCTGGATCGGTCGATGACCGGACTCTGGCAGATCCTCTTTCTCGCAGGCTTCGTGTGGAGCATGCTTGCACCGGATGGCCTGGTCGAAAAGCACTTCCTGTACAACCCGGCTCGAGTTCGACGGGCACGTGCGACAGTCCTGGTCGGTCTCGCCATCGTCCCCTTCATCTTCCTGTGCACGATCTGTCGCCCGGGCGGACTCGACTTCATCCCCGCCGGTCGGCTTCTCTTCACTCCGGTGCCGGCACTCCTGGCGATCATGGCCTGGCTTCTGCTCCGTCCTTTCCATCAAGAGCACGAACACAAGAACGGAACCGAGGTTGGTTTCACCCGGGTCCAACAGTGGTCACTCCTGGGACTGGTCATCGGACTGCTGCTGTTCATCACCGTCGCCGCGAACCTCGGTTGGTATCGACTGGTCATGAGCTTCCAGCGGAGTGTCCTCGACAGCGTCCTGCTGATTCTCGGCGTGCTCCTGGTCAGGGCGTTGCTGCTGCGTTTCCTGCGCGCCCGGCACCGGAACACGACATCCGATCTCATTCAGCAGGAGGACCGGGGAGAAGACGTCTCCGAGGAGGCGGATGAACTCGAACGCCTCGACACGCGCACTCTTCGCGCCATCCGCTTCAGCGTGGTGACCGGGATCATCGTCGGCCTGTACTGGATATGGCAATCCGTCTTTCCGGCCTTCGCGGGACTCGATCATGTCGTCATGTGGGCGGACGGGGCTGTCGACCTTCCGTCCGCGGACCTCGCCAACACCGATTCACGTCTCATCATCACCCTGGGCGACCTGCTGCGCTGCTTCGTCGCGATCGTTGCGAGCTGGTACACCGCCAGGAACCTGCCATCACTCATCGAACTGGTGATCGTTGAACGGTTCAAGCTTGAACGCGGCATCAACTACGCCATAACCCAGCTGCTTCAATGGGTCCTGCTCATCGGTGGCCTCGCCTACTCGGCGAGCTTCCTCGACATCTCCTGGAGCAGCGTGCAGTGGCTTGCCGCCGGCCTGACGGTCGGCCTGGGGTTCGGTTTGCAGGAGATCTTCGCCAACTTCATCAGCGGCTTGATCATCCTCTTCGAGCGACCGATCAGACTGGGTGACGTGGTCACGGTGGGAACAACCAACGGACGGGTCTCGAGGATCCGCATGAGATCGACCACCATCAGCGACTGGGACCGCAAGGAACTGGTCGTTCCCAACAAGAAGTTCGTGACCGAGGAGATCGTCAACTGGTCGATCGGCGACGCATGCATCCGACTCGTGCTGCCGATCGGTGTCTCCTACGACGAGGACCCGACCGTGGTCGCCGAGATTCTCTGCAACATCGGGAACGCCGACCCGGAAGTGCTCGATGAACCTGCCCCCCGTGTCATCTTCCACAGCTTCGGAAACAACTCCCTCGACTTCGAACTTCGCCTGTACCTGCCCTCCACCGAGAACATGTCGAAGGTCCGCACTCGAATCAACACGGCGATCAAGCAGAAGTTCGATGCCGCCGGCATTACGATTCCGTTTCCCCAGCGCGACATTCGAGTCGAGATGGTTCGTCCGGACGCACCCGAGACGGGCCCTGCGATGCCATTGCCGACCTCGGGTGCCCCCGACCCTTCCCGGTCTCAGGCGAATGAGTCCGACTGAGTCCGGTTCGAGGCCACCCCGAAACCTCGACCGCGGTGCTCGGCTCAGGGAATCCATTCATCCGGGTCGAGCAGGTGTTCATCCTGTTCGTCCTCGCCACCCATTTCCACCCGGACCCCCCGAGGCAGGGCATCGAGAAAGACCCGTCCGTATCCCTTGGTGAGGATCCGAGGGTCCAGTATCACGACCCGGCCTTCATCCTCGCTGGAACGGATCAACCGCCCCACCCCCTGCTTGAAGCGGATCACCGCCCGTGGCACCTGATCTTCCATGAAGGGCCTGCCACCACGAGCTTCGATCTGTTCGTGCCGGGCCTGGACCAGCGGTCGGTCCGGGACGTCGAACGGAAGTCGGGTGACGATGACGTTTCTCAGTGCACGGCCACGAACATCGATGCCTTGCCAGAAACTCGAGGTTCCGAAGAGGATGTTGCGTTCGCCTTCACGGAACCGGCGCACCAGGAGGCTCCGAGGACCGGAACGACCGTGAACATGCAGGGGGTAGTCCTCATCGGCCAGAACCGGGCCGATCCGCTCCACGACCTTGTCCAGGTGCGCGAAGCTCGTGAACAGCACGAACGCACCTCCGTTGGTCTGACGGACGTGGTAGAGGATGTGTTCCGACAGGGACTCGATGTAGTTCGGGGACCGGGGTTCCGACATCCGCGGTTCGATGATCACCCGCATCTGGCTGGCATGATCGAAGGGACTGCCCAACTCAAGGGTCCTGGCGTCCTCGCAACCGAGTCGGGTGGTCGCGTGGGTGAAATCCTGCTCGGCGCTGGCGAGCGTGGCCGAGGTCATGACCACCCCGAGTTCCCGCCCGAAGAGATGTTCCCGGAGGATCGGAGCGACGTCGACGGCCGCGCAGCGAAGCGAGATGTTGCCCCGGCCCGGTCGTCCTCGTCTGGGCTTGGCCGCGTCGATCCAGTAGACGCAACCTTCGATCGACTGTCCCAGCAGCATTTCCAGATCGGCGGCGAGACTCGATGCACGCTGGGCGTAGGAGGTGAGCTCGAACTGGTCGGCCTCACGGGGTGTTCGTTCCTTGAGCAGTTTCAAGGCATCAGAGAGCAGTCGAAGCGCGGGTGAGAGATGATCCTCGACGATCCTCGGGGCATGCACCCGCCCGTTCGAGCCGCCGTTGGTCTTGTTCCATCGATAAAGGGCATCGAAGAGATCATCACTGCGGCTGCCACAGGCAAGAACCTGCTCGATGACCGTGTCCAGCTGCCTGAGATGCTCGGCAGGAACGTCGAGGGTGGAAAGATAACCTCGTCCGCTGGTCCGGTGGTAGAGCCGCTTGAGCAGGTGTCGCACGCCGGCCTCGCCGCAACGAACGCCGAAATGTTCGGCCGCGATCTCCTCCACGGTGTGGGCTTCGTCGCAGATCACCTGGTGGTAGTGCGGCAGGATCCCTCCCCCGCGGCTTCGCAGTGCGAGGTCGCTGAAGAAGAGTGCATGGTTGCAGACCAGGATCTGCGCATGCTCCATCCGTCGACGTGCAGCCTGGAAGAAGCACTTGTCATAGGTCGGACAGCTCCGCCCCATGCAGTTGCTTGAATCCGACTGGGCCAGGTCCCAGACCGCGCGCCGAGGAAGCTGTGGCAGGGTCGCGAGGGAACCGTCACGGGTCTTGTAGGCCCATTCCTCGATCATCGAGAGCGAATGTCGTTCGTCGTCGTCGGACAGCAGCTTGCCTTCACGTTCGGTCGCCATCTTCAATCGACGCAATGAGAGGTAGTTGCCCCGCCCCTTCACCAGGACGGCGGAGAATTCCTCCGGTATCACCGCGTTGAGCAGTGGGATGTCCTTCTCGATCAACTGTTCCTGCAGGCTGATGGTGTTGGTGCAGATCACCACCCGCTCACCGTGGTTCACGGCGCGTGCGATCGACGGTATGAGGTAGGCGAAACTCTTGCCGATACCGGTACCGGCCTCGACCATCAGGTGCCCCTTGCGATCAAGGGTTTCCTGGACCGCTGCGGTCATTTCCAGCTGCTGGGGGCGTGATTCATAGCCATCGAGCCTGCGCGCGATCGCGCCTTCTGTGGACAGCAGTTGCACTCCATCGACGGGCATGAGCCTCATCCTACTTGGGAAGTGGCGAACAGACGGCTGGTGAACTCACTTCATCAGCGGTGAGCGAAGTGGTTCACCGGCGGCTCGCGGATAACTCTTCGGTGTCGGACGCGGTTTCTCGACGACCACCACCGTGCCGGTCGTGGTGCGAACGGTGTCGACCACCGTGGCGTGCAGGCGGTGCAGGGCGACCTTCGACTCCTCGATCTCGGCCGGTGCCTGTTCCCCCTTGATCGCCAGCACGTGCCCTCCGACGCGGGCGAACGGAATGGTGAGTTCCAGGAGCACCGGCAGACGCCCCACCGCGCGGGCGGTGACCACGTCCCAGCGTGCCCGCTGGGGTCCATCAAGTGCAGCCAGTCGCTCGGCACGATCGTTGAACACGGTGACGTTGCCAAGCCCGAGGGCGGCCACCGTCTCCTCGAGGAAACGAGCCTTCTTCCCGGTGGTCTCGACCAGACCCACTTCAAGCTCGGGACAGACGATCGCAAGAGGGATACCGGGTGCACCGCCACCGGAACCGATGTCGATCAGGTTGGTGGCATGGGCGGTGGTGATCATCGGAAGGAGGCTGAGGCTGTCGAGCACATGGCGGTGCCAGGCATCCTCGGGGTGCAGGATCCGGGTGAGATTCATGCGTTTGTTGGCCTCGACCATCAATTCGAGCCAGTGCCCGAGCTGATCAAGGTCACCCTGGTCGAAGGCGATCCCCATGTGTTCGGCGGATTCAAGGAAACTGGGCATGGGTGTTCGCATGGGTGTGTTCAATCCTCGAAGACAAAGGCTTCTCGTTGCATGGGACGTGGACGACGCAACGCGACGTTCAGCACGATACCCACCATGATCCAGGTCGTGACCAGGCTGGAGCCACCGTAGGAGACAAAAGGCAGGGTCATGCCCGTGATGGGGAGCAGACCCATGGTCATCCCGGTGTTGACCAGCATCTGGAAGAAGATCATCGAGATGATCCCGACCACCAGCAGACGGCCGAAGGCATCACGACTCCCGGCGGCGACCGAGATTCCTCCCACCGAAAACAACACGAAGAGACCCAGGAGCGCCGCCCCACCCAGCAGGCCCCAGCGGCAGGCGACCACCGCGAAGATCATGTCGTTGTGCTCTTCAGGCAGCCGGTTGTACTGGATGAGGGCACGAGCATGGTCCTTGCCGACCCCCGTCAGCCCACCCGAACCGACCACCAGGCGTGCCCGGGCAGCCTGGAAGCCTTCATCACTGTCGAGGCTGTCGTCGCCGCGCATCTGGGCGAGGATCGCCTCGACCCTCGCCGTCTGGTGTGGTTTGAGCACACCAGGCGTGTAGTAGGCGATCGGCCCGAGCGAAGCGCCGATGACCAGAACCAGGAGCACGTGCCACAGCCTGGCACCTGCGACCACGAGCATCACCATGAGGGCCGGGATGAACAGGAGCGCCGTTCCAAGGTCAGGTTCGACGAGGATCAGTGCGAAGGGCACCAGGGTCACCAGGAACGTCAGGATGAATCCGGAAAACGAACGGTAGCTGCGCCCACGCACCAGCCATTCGGCCATCAGGGCGATCCAGGCGATCTTCGCCAGCTCCGAGGGCTGAACATCGGTCAACCCGAAGTTGATCCATCGTCGAGCACCGTTTCGAGTTCGCACGATCTCCTCGGGAACCACCGGGATCAGCACGAAGACAAGCAGCAACACCGAGATAATCGCAAGCGGCCAGGTGAATCGACGAAGACGTCGGTAGTCCGGCGCGGCCACCACCAGTGCGAACACCATGCCGACCAGCAGATGGGCGAACTGGCGTACGGCGGACCCGGGCTGGGTGGTGTCGATCGCCGCGACGCCGAGCAGCGTGAGTGCGAGCGCCGCAAGCACCACCACCCAACCGATGTTGAACCACACCAGGCGCCCCTGGTTGATGTGACGCGCCGTATCCCGCATCTCGGGAAGAGACCCCTCGAAACCCGGACGTCCATCGTCGCCGTGGGGACTCCGTCGATCATCGATCGATAGGTCGCTGCCGGTCATCCGTCCCTCCCCGGGGCACCCTCGAGATACCCCTCCTCGATGAGAAGACGAATCACCTCGGAGACGATCGGACCGGAGGCCCGCCCCCCGCTTTCACCGTGTTCGAGCAGGCTGACGACGACGTAACGCGGCAGGTCATCGCCTTCATTGCCGACCAGTCCGACGAACCAGGCATGCGAAAGACCCGAGATCCTTCGATCGGTCGGTCCATCGAAGGTCCCGTCGCCGTCACCGTCGATCAGTCGCGGAGGCGCCTGTGCAGTACCGCTCTTGCCCCAGAGCTTGACGCCGGGAATGTCGAAGATCCGCGCCTTGCGGGCGTCGGGGTAGCGCAACCAGCGTCCGGTGCCCGAAGGATCCTCGACCACGCGTCGCATCCCTTCCAGGGCGGCCCGGCATGCTTCGGGATCAAGCTCGAGCGAACCGCTTCGACGCGATTCCAGCAGAGCGGGATCCCTGACCAGGCGTGCGTCACCGAACACACCGCCCCTGACCATGGTGGCATAGGCATTGGCCGCCTGGACCGGGGACCATGTGAGTTCGGCCTGTCCAATACCCAGCATCGCGAGCGAACCGGTGCGGTCCGGCACGGTGCCTCCGGCTTCGCCGACCAGGCGCCCGTCGCGTTCGTGCAGGAGCCCGGTACCGAGAGGTTTGTCGAGACCGAACCTGCGAAACCAGTCCACCAGTCGATCGTTGCCGATCCGATCCGCCAGGGTGTAGAAGTAGATGTTGCAGGAACGCATCAGGGCATCCTCGATGCCGAGCGGACCGTGGGTGGCCAGGTTGTAGCGTTGACGATAGATCCAGCAGCGAAGCTGGCCGGGCTTGCCGGGCAGGTAATGCCCGTTGCAGGTGATCTTCTCGTTCGGTTCGATCACGCCATCGGTGGCGGCAGCCACGTAGATCAGCGGTTTCACCAGGGAGCCGGGTGGATAGGTCGCTTCCACCGCACGATTCATGAGTGCCGCCCGATTGGCACGTTCGGAGACGGGCATGTCCAGTCCCTGGTTGAAGCTCGGGTTCGAGGCCATGGCAAGCAACTCGCCGGTCTCGATGTCGAGCACCACCACCGAGCCATCCAGCGCGGTGTTCAAGGGAAGCTTGGTGGCGATCGGGGTCGAACCCTTCCAGCCATAGTGGTATTGCTGCACCCGGGTCAGTCCGAGCGAGGGATCAAGGAGGGCCTGGATGCGCGCCTGGAGGGAGATGTCGAGGGTCAGGTCGACGTCGCGACCGGGCCGTGCCGGTTCCAGGTCGATCTCGTCGGTCTCGAGATTGGTCGACTTCACCCCAAGGGTGCCTCGAAGCACATCCTCGAAGGAAGCTTCGATGCCTCGGGAACCGACCATGCGTGAACCGATCTGGTCCTTGCCGGCACGATAGCCGCCCAAGTCCAGCTGCCCCGTGAGCGGATCATCGTCGAAGGGGCGTCGAAGGAGATCCGCCGCCTGCACGCCTCGAACCGAACCGGTGATGTGGTCGGCCACGCCTTCGATCGTGACCACCGCGATCTGGTCGGATGCGAGAGGTTCAGGGAAGTGGGAACGGTCGATCTCGACCTGGACGGGTTGGTCGAGCCAGGGATGATCGCGACGGGGACGATCGATGAGCTCGACCAGCGGAGCAGGCCGTCGCCCCCCGAGACGCTGCGCCGCTTCCTCCAGTCGCTGGTCGGCGAGACGTTCGATCAGGAAGGCGGTGTCGTCGTCCAGGTCTCGAACCAGGACGTGCGGCTGGATCTGCTCAGCGATCGGTCGAGGTCGGAAGACACCGAGGATGCGGTCTGAGTCGGCTGCCTGACGGGTCTCGAAGGCTGCTCGCTGATTCTGGATGACCCGGGCGGACATGCGGGAGATTCGCGCGTGCACGCGATCCCGCTCACGTTCAAGATGATCGGGGTCCATCGCCGTCGTCCGGGCGACGGCCTGGAAGAAGTCCTCGATGAGCTCATCCCAGAAAGGCAGCCGCTGCAGGATGGCCGTTCCCTGCTGTTCGGCCTCCATGGCACCCCAGTCCTGCCCCAATTGGATCCGGGCCTCGCGTTCGGCCTGGTCCACGGCCCAGTTCCCGGCAATCACCTCGAAGGGCACCCCCAGGCTCCAACTGGCCTGATCCTGGGCCAGAACCTCCCCTTGGCGGTCGAGGATCGCCCCTCGGAGGGTCGGCAGGTAGCGGGTGCGGCGGGCGGCCCGCTCGGCCTGAGCTCGGAGTTCAGCCCCATCGACCACCGTCAGCTGGGCGAGACGGGCCCCCAGCAGGGCCATCGGGGCCAGCCCGACAACGACCACCAGCAGCAATCTGCGGTGGAAGAAGATCGGGAGTCTCGAGCGAACGATCTGCATGTGGTCAGGGCATTATCGCCGAGTCTTCGCACCCTGTCCCGATATCCCCACGAGGAATCCGGGATTGCCTCCCGTCATTCGCTAGGATCTTGCCCCTTCGGAGGTCCCACCCATGGAATGCGGCATCGTCGGTCTGCCAAACGTAGGCAAGAGCACCCTTTTCAACGCACTCACCGCTGCGGGCATCGAGGCCCAGAACTATCCGTTCTGCACCATCGAACCCAATGTCGGGGTGGTGAACGTCCCCGACCCTCGGTTGGACGTCATCAACAGCCACATCGAGAGCAAGAAAATCATTCCCGCCGTACTGCGCCTGGTCGATATCGCCGGGCTGGTCGAAGGGGCGAGCAAGGGCGAGGGCCTCGGCAACAAGTTTCTCGCGAACATCCGCGAAGTGGACGCCCTGCTCCAGGTCACCCGCTGCTTCGAGGATGACGACATCGTCCACGTGTCAGGGTCGGTGGACCCGGTCCGCGACATCGAGATCATCGGGATAGAACTCCTGCTCGCGGATTCCGAACAGGTCGACGGCTCGCTCGACAAGGCCGAACGCCAGGCACGTTCGGGCGACAAGGAGATCAAGTTCCGCGCCGAGGTGCTCGCGAAGTGCAAGGCATGCCTTGACTCCGAACAACCGCTGCGCACCCTCGACCTCGATCCGGCAGAGGCCAAGGTGGTCCGTTCGTACGGCCTCATCACCGCGAAACCGATCCTCTACGTCGCCAACGTCGACGAGGATCACGCCGACGGGTCCGGTGACCATGTCGCCGCGGTCCGCAAGTACGCCGAAGTGCACGGCGGCGGCGTGGTCGTGGTCTGCGCGAAGATCGAATCAGAACTGGCCGAGATGGACGAGTCGGACAAGCTGGAGATGCTCGAGTCGCTGGGCATGGACGAACCTGCGCTCGCCAAGGTCGCACGGGGTTCCTACGACCTGCTTGGCCTGCAGAGCTACTTCACCGCCGGTCCCAAGGAGATCCGCGCGTGGACCATCCAAAAGGGATACACCGCCCCGAAGGCCGCAGGCGTGATCCACGGTGACTTCGAGCGCGGATTCATCCGGGCAGAGTGCTATCTTGTGCGTGATCTCGAGCAGTACACCAACGAGAAGTCGATCAGGGAAGCAGGCAAGCTTCGATCCGAAGGCAAGGACTACGTCATGCAGGACGGCGACGTGGTGAACTTCCTGTTCAATGTCTGAACCGACCCGGTGGACAGGAAGCCGCTCGAGAAGCTCGCCCCCTGCATTCCACGAGTCACCAGCAAGAGGTCCTCGGCAAGCAGATGAGACATGGCCATGACGTGATCCCGGTTCGCATGGTCATCGAGATTCGATCCAGGACATGTGCTGAAGGTTCACCATGAGCAGCCAGAATCTGCCGCAGTCGATCAAGGCCGGCGCGATCTACACCATCCTCACGATGGCGGGTGCTGCAACCTTGGGCGCACTGGTCAAATGGGCTTCGGGCGGGTTCAGCAGCGAGTTTCTCACCTCGGTGCGGTTCTTCTCGGGGTTCATGATCATGATCCTCATCTACGCG
>JAQWMQ010000023.1 GCA_029246705.1 Phycisphaerales bacterium
CGTACGCCACCCGGACGCCTTCAAGAGACCGGGCAACGTCGAGTTCGAGGGCTCGAGCGACTGCCGGTTCGGAACCGGCTCGACCCGACGATTCTCCGCCTTGCCACGACGCGATGAATTGACGGTGATGATCCCATGCCGTGGCGTCGCCTGACCGGTGAGCAGACTTGCACGGGACGGTGCGCAGTTGGGACCGTCGGAGTAGGCGTTGGGAAAGATCGTCGCGGTCGCTGCAAACGCGTCGACATTCGGCGAGAGATCAAGATCTCCACCGGTGAAGCCCACGTCATGCCACCCGAGATCGTCGATCAACATCACCAAAATGTCGGGCGGAACGGCATTGACCACGTCATCGTCGGTGACGTGCAGCAGTCCCGCCCCCAGCAACGGGAGCAGGGCGAGTGCGAACAGGATCCGGTTTCGGATGCTCATGAACCGAGCCTACGCGCTCTCGTGATGAACGCAAGCGGACCGAGCACTAATAAGGCGCACGCGTCAGTACCTCGCTCGGCCGGGACGCAAGATCCCGATGAAGAGCTGCCAGGGAGCCGGTGCCGGCATGCTCCGGGGCCGGGGGCATCTCGAAACCAAGTGTCTCGAACACGACCCGGGATCGCAGCGCGAGGATGTTCATGATGCCACTCCCGGGGTTCATCAGGTGCGACCAGCCCAGCGGCAGACCGGAAGATTCATCCCGGTCCGGCAATGGCAGCGGAGTGCCCTGCTCGAGAGCGAGCAGCGCCGCCTGTTCGAACCATATGAACCAGGGGTGTGCAACGAAGCCGGGGGCACCCGACCCGAGGGACACGCGGGTGGACCCGCGAAGAATCTCCAGTTCGGGGGGCAAGGATTCAGTCCCCAGCGCACGATGGCGCCGAAGACGTGCCACTGCATCGAACCCGTCACCGCCGATGAAGCATCTGGACCCGTCATCGAAATGAAACTCGAAGGTCGGGAGATTCGATTCGTCGACGAGAACCGGCGAAGGATGGTCGGTGATCTCCTCGATGATCACGCGCCACTCCCCCGGAAGATCGAGACCACTGACGACTCGACTGGCTGCCACGTCGATCAACTGATTCTCGATCCTGGCTCGACTCGTGTCGTGCAGGTGAAGTTCACCTATCGCAAAGTCCTCGAGGAGCTCCGTCCACCGATCACGGTCGGCGACCAGATCCGACCATGCTCGGTCGTAGCGAGCGGGATTCCCGTCGAGACGACCGAGGTATTCCATCCGGCGTGCCCGGGTGTTCGCGAGAAAGATGCGCATGAGCCGCTCATGTTGCGTTCCCCAGCGGCCATCGAGTTCGCTGATCAGGTCATCCACCGCCAGATGCGCGGGATGGTCGTCGGACCACGCACCGAGATCGAGATGGACCACCGAACGGTGCGCCCCCTGCTGGTAACGAAGGACATCACGCAGTCGGCCATCGGGCAGATCGCCCTGGCCGTGCAGTCGATCGGCGTGTTCGAGCTCCGAGCGTGCCTCGTCACTGCGGCCCGCATGAAGGAGTGCCCGTGATCGCATGTCGTGCGCGAGGTGGCGAACCAGGGGAGAACCGTGCTCGATGAAGACCGAAGTGGTCTCAAGGACCCGGTCAAGCAGGTGCGGGCCGGCACGTCCGACCCGGAGGTCGAAGAGAGCCAGGGCACGGGCCACGTCGGCTTCGCGAAGCTCGATTCCCTCGAGCCCCGCGAGTGCGGCCGGCAGTTCGGCGGGATCGGCGGGCAATCGTTCGAGACGAACACCCTCGAGGGAACCGGAGAGGTCCTCGGACTCGTCCCCACCGGTCGAAACCAGTCCGATTCGCGTGAATCCCCATGACTTCAAGGCAGCCAGTTTGCCGGGCAGGGTCTCGGAGGGCACGGCCGTGAAGCGGCCCGACTCGATATCGATGCCTCCGGTCACGATCAGGTCATCGGGCCAGGGAACCTTGAACAACTGGAGGAGTGCACCGACAGCCGAGGGGAGCGCAACACTGTCACCGGTGGATGCCCGACCCACCGACAGCTCGGGGAGCGGTCGTGCTGCGTTGGGCAGAAGCTCCGCCATCATGTCGCTGACGAGAGCGGCTCCATTCCGGGCTGCAGCGGATGAATCACCTGGCCGACCGCCCCCGCATTCGAGGTTCAGTTCGGGGGAGCTGAGTGTGTGTTCCGAACGAGCCAGGCGGATGACCCCCAGAGCACCACCACCGCCCGGCAAGGCCCCCACGATCGGAACGACATCCGCAGGCAGCCAGCAGCCGGTTCGGGCCGCATCACGCGTGGGCTCGGGAAGTTCGAGTACCCCGCCAAGCCGGGCATCGAGACCGCGCAGGAGTCGTTCAAGCCAGATGTTCGCGCGTCCGGCCCGGAGCAGCTCGACCAGGTCGTTCGGATCACGTGACAACGCCCAGCTCCAGTCGGGGCGAACGGGTTGATCGAAATGAGTGGTTCGCGCGGTCGTGGCGTCACCTCTTCGGACGGTCATGCCTCACTGGCCGGAACCCGGTGAGTCAAAGCGAGAATCGCTGCCCGTCGGCCATCAGGATCATGATCGGCTGGTTCACCAGACGAGTCTGTGCATCGACACCGAGCCTGGCAAGTGAGAGCGTCCAGAAATCACGGCGTTCATCGAGGGGTTCCGCCTGACACGCTCCGAGCCGGACCAGGTCGACGCCCGGACCGACAGCACCGGCGTCACCGGCACCGTCGAACTGCACGCTGACCCGCCAATCCTCCTCGAGCACCGCCCGGACCTCGGTCATGGTGCCGTCGTCGAACGACATCACACCTCGACGACTGGCGAAGCGATCGATCATGCGCTCGCTGGGGCGACCGCCATCGAAGGCAAGCTCGGGTTCGAGCTGCTCGATGTGACAGACCTTCTTCACCGGGATCGACCCGATCTCGAGCCCGGAACGGGCCAGCGCCGAACGCGCGGTCAGACCGACCGGTGCAACCAGGGAAGGGAGACGATGTTCCTCGTCGATCAACTGCAGTTCGGGGTGTTCGGCAAGTGCCTCGGCCAGTTCGTCATCGGGAAGCAGACCTGAAACCTCGAGCACCACCGCCTCGATGAGGCGGTACGTCGGCTGGAGCAACCCCCCCAGTCTTTGATCGACCTGGGCGAGGCTGTCGAAGGCCTGGGCTTCGAGCACCAGGCCCAGGTCCCCCACCGTTCCGTCGGATCGTCGCAATCGGACGATGAGTGTCGTGCAGGCCGTGTCGATCGAACCTGCCAGCGCGCCCGCCTGTTCCGAGCCGATGGCTCGTGGCCAGTCCCGATAGGCCTGGTCGTCACCGAGGGCCGCCAGTCGCGCCGCGCACAGCACGTGTTCGAGTGCACCACCACACTGCTGGAGTTCCTCGCGAACGGATGCACGAAGCGCTTCCAGGAGGTCGGGGGTTCTCTGATCATCGGAAGCAGTCATGGAGTTCCACCTTGCAGCGTGGCCGTTGATTCGGACGCCCTCGAGTCGCGCAACCACGGGTCATGCGTCTCAAAGCCGATCCTCCGCCCGGAGCCAGACATGCGCAGTTCCGCGAACCTGACCGGAGAGGATGCTATTCCTTCGAAGAGATGGCGGCGTTTTCGGAAGCTCATGCCTGCACCTCCTGACCCTGCAAATGCGCCTGGAGCCCCGGAAAGAGCTCCGGAAAGGACTTCCGATAGCGGGACAGCTGCTTGTAGGCCGCTTGGGACGAAGGCAGCTCGAGAAGATCCTGGATCGATTCGCGATCAAGTGGGCAGAGCAGGAGATCCACTTCCAGGCTGACTCGACGACCGTCGTGCCCGGCCCGGGTGCGCTCGTGCATGCCGGGTGTCTCGTGGATGGTCCTGCCGATCTTCTCGATGGCATCGAGCAGCCGGACGCGAGCACGTGCGTGGTGCATGCCGAGATGATCCCAGGGGTCGACGTCGGGTTCGTGACGGATGGCGTCCTTGAGATCCCGTCGGAGCAGCTCCAGACCGATCTGGGCATCGTCGAGGCGCAGCCAGCACTGGAGTGCGGCCATGCGGACCCGGGCATCGACGCCGTTGTCCGGGTCCCATTCGATCTCGATCGGAATCCGCCCCACCACGGACGCATCGGTCACCTCGCGACCGGATCGATCGACGAGATCCTCCGAGGCACCCTCCCGGGAATCGATCGACGTGATCCGGGGGGCGCGCGCCTTGTCACGGGGCATGCCGACCATGCCGACTCGGGTGTGGCGGGCCGCATGATCCAGCGCACGCTTGGCGACCAGGTCCGGTGCAGCGAGAAACGCCAGCACCTTGTCCGGATCACCCTTGAAATCAAGGAGCAAGGACCCCTTGTCGGCCTTCTTCAACAAGCCACTGATGAATTCACAGATGAAATCCTGGCCACGTTCGACATCGAGCAGCACGTTGAATCGAGGCCGGAGCGACCAGGAGGCGGAATCGGCGGGCACGCCGTTGAGGACCATGCCGTGCAGCCGCTCGTCGAGAGCCACCCAGAGCCGGGCTCGGACGTCCAACCAGCCCGGTGACTGGGAGGAGAGTCGATCAAGATCTTCCAGGGTGAAGCTCATTTCGCGATACACCAGCCCTTTCGCTTCGGCGAAAACAGCATACCCGGAGACTGGTAGCATTCGCGGCGTCATGAACACCTTCGACACCTGCATCGACGAGAGTCTGCCGCCCGCCGAGCAGTACAAGGAAGACTGGTACGAGCGGATCGGTCGCGAGCGTGCCGCAGGGCTCTCATTGTCCATCCGGATGCATCGTGCCTGCTCGTGGCTGAAAAGAGCACAGGACGTCGCGCGGATCGACGGAACGAGTTCGATCGACGACCAGCTCGTGCTCCTGTGGATCAGCTTCAACGCCCTCTACGGCCAGTGGGACGAGCAGGAGAATCATCCTGTCCGCGACATCGAGAGCGTCCGCAGATTCCTGACTCGGATCCTCGAACTCGACCGGGACGATCTCTTGGGCAAGCTGCTGCAGCAGGATCGAGCGCTGGCCGAGCGACTCTTCGACAACGTCTACCTCGACCACTACTTCTGGCGTGGGCTCGATTCAGGCGAAGGCGATGACGAGACCTGGCGTGACATGCCCGCGAAAGGGCGCCGCTACCTCGACGACGGGCGCGCGGAACGTGCCCTCGACCGCCTGCTCCTCTACCGGGTGTACACGATGCGCTGCCAGCTGGTCCACGGGGGAGCCACCCACGGGGGACGGTTGAACCGTCATTCCGTCGCGGACTGCGGACGACTGCTGCACCGGGTGCTCGACATCACGCTGCGCATCCTCATCGAACGGGTCGAGGACATCGGCGACTCGATCGGGCCGATCTGCTACCCCCCTGTTTCATCCGCGGACTGAACTCAACCACTTGAACGTGATCGGATGCGCTCCGCTTCCGGCATCGCTTCCTCGAGTCGTTTGATCCGGGTCTGGTGACTGGGATGGGTCGAGAGGAACTCGGTCGGCTGTGCACCCCCCACTTCGGCCATCCGCTGCCAGAGTGCGATCGCCGCACGCGGGTCGTACCCGGCCTCCGCGGCGATCAGGATTCCGAGCAGGTCCGCTTCGCTTTCGTGTGACCGGCTGAAGGGCAGCAGCACGCCGAGATTGGCCCCCGCCCCCAGTGTCTCGAGGACCAGGTCACGATCGGTCGGCTCGAGATCACCGAGCAGGAAGATGCTGGTCGCACCGATGCCGGCATTGGTGATCGTCAGCTGCGTGAGTCGCTCGGTGCCGTGCCGGGAGGTGACGTGCGCCGCCTCGTGACCGAGCACCGCGGCGAGCATGTCGTCGTTCCCTGCGGTCAACTCGAGCATGCCGGTATAGACCGCGAACTTGCCTCCGGGAAGCGCGAATGCATTGACCTGGTCGGGGTCGTCGATCACCACGAACTCCCACTCGAACCCGGAAGCGATCTCCGGGTGCCGCTGCGTCGCGGCCTCGACGATCCGATCCCCGACTCGCCGAACGCGCTCCGCCTTCGGTCCGGTGCGAACCACCTTCGGATCCGAGAGCACCTCTTCCCAGGCCTGGGCACCGATGGTCGCATCATCGGAAGGCTGGTAGAGATTGACCTGCCTGCGACCGGTTCCGGACACGGTGTCACACCCCGCCAGGCAAAGACAGACCAGTACGAACAGGACACGTCGGGAGACTGCATTCAGCGGCATCGTCGAAAAACTCCGGGTCGAAGGGTTCACTTGGCACTGACCGTTGGGATGGATCGCTTCACCTTGCCGGGAAGGATCGGTGGCATGCCGATGCCCAGGGCATCGGCCACCGCGCGGATCATCTCGTACTCCCCGGTACGGATCATCCCGTCGTTCGCTGCGGCCACCAGGCAGGACTCGAGGATCGCGACTCGAACCTCGAGTGCCGCCTCACCGAGCTCATCGAAAGCCTTGCCGAGCCCTTCGAGGGACATCGCACTGCGATCGGGAACCGGCAGCGCGACACCCAGTCGCTCGATGCCCGCAGCGTAGGCGGCATCGGCCGCCGCCTCCTCCCGCGCGCCGCGTCGGGCGACGGCATACACGGCACAGGCCGCACTGGAGCCGACCTGGGCAAGCGTCCTTCGTCCCTCCCGCGAGACGTGCAGCGAAAGTCGGAGGCGGAGCCTGCGCAGGATGATCCGACCGACGATCCACTCGAAGAGGTCGGTGCGCTCATCGACCTCGATGCAGAGTTCGACGACCTGCAGGAGCCGCTCGGTCTCGAAGCGGTTCAGACGTGCAAGCGCGGGGACGGAGAGATCCAGGATCAGGAGCTTCTGGACGCGGTCCATCGCGATGAGGTACGGATGGATCGCCTTGATCTCGGCGGTGACCGGAGCCCCCAGGCGTGAACTCACCATGCTTCGCTGCTTTCTCTGCAGCTTGAATTCCGGGTCGTAGAGCAGACCAACGATCGCGGCCTGCGCGCCGAGCGCGGTGTGAATCGAATCCGCCAGCCGTCGGGGCAACTGATCCATGAGGCTTCGCGCATGTTCGGTCGCCGAAGGCGTCATCTCACCGAGTTGCTGAAGTCCGGCACAAGCGATGCCCAGTTCGATGCCCGCACTCACGCCGGGCCCGCCACCACCGACCGTGGTGATTCGACCGATGTCCTCGACCGGGACCCGTTCGATGCGGGCGATCCGGTGTTCGAGCGGTGGATGCGTCGACAGCCACCCGGACACGGGATTCGTGAAGAAGAAATGCGCGAACTCACTGCTGCTGATCAAGCCAAGTTGATTGCGTGACCCGCGCGCACCGATCTTCCTGAGGGCACCTGCGATCCCATCGGGGTTGCGGGTGAAGTCGACTGCGGCGGCATCGGCAAGATACTCACGCTGGCGGGAGACCGCGGACTGAATGACCCTGCCGACCAGGGTTCCGATCGAACCGACGACCATGATGAAGAAGCCGATGATCATGAGGATGATCATGATCGGAAGTGCCTTGAAGGTGTCCTCGTCGAACTCGCCGTCTCGATAAGGCGCGCGAATCATACACCGACCGATTCCGCCCACGACCATGATCCCGTGGATCACACCGACGAGCCGGCTGTTGATTCGGATGTCCCCGTGGACGATGTGACTGAACTCATGGGCGATCACGCCCTGCATCTCGTCACGACTCAATCGATCGACCAGGCCCTGGGTCACGATGATCACCGCGTCCTCGGGCGTCCAGCCAGCGGCAAGCGCGTTCAGTGACCGACTGTCGATCACGAAGACCGGAGGGACCGGCATCCCCGAGGCGATGCTCATCTCCTCGACCACGTTGAGCAGCTGCCTGCGTTCGTGACTGGAACTCTCGTGGGAGATCGGAATCCCCTTCATCAGCGACGCGACCTTCATTCCGCCGCCGCGCAGGGAGAACATCTTCGAGATGGAGGAGACGAAGATCACCGCCATGACGATCCCGATCGTCCAGAACATGAACTGCGCCGAACCCAGCCAATGCTGCCCGGAGTCAACGATGGGTTCCCAGGCGCTGGGATTCTCAGACACCGCCGCGGTCCCGGGAAGGAGCAGCCAGAGGCTCCACCTCAGGACCAGCCAGACTCCGGTGGCGACCAACAGGACCGCAACCGGAAAGATCCAGTAGAGCTTCTGCGAGCGACCACGGGCCTTCTTCTGGTGTTCGAGAAAGTCCATCGCAAGACCCCTGTACTGTCGTGCTCGAGTACCGGTTGGCGCCCGGCGGGCGCTGGGAGGAGCTGGCCACGATACCGGAACGCAGGCCGGAGGTTCAATCCCGGTTCGCAAGGTGGAACGTGGAAAGCCCGCAGGCGTTCAGATCCCCAGTCGCTCGCGTTCCCCTCGAAGGGCGTCGATGCAGTTGGTGATGTGATCGGCAAGCTCGAGCTTGATCTCTTCAGCGCCCTTGGCGACGTCGTCACGACTGACGGCCGCTGCGAACTTGAGGTTCTTGAGCTTCTTCCTGACCGACTTCGTTTCCAGTTCGACGATTCCGTCGGGACGCACCCGGGAACAGGCCGTTATGAAACCGGCGAGTTCGTCCACGGCAAAGAGGTGACGAGCCATGTCGGTGTCGCGGGGGGAACCGCTGTAGTCGGCGTGCGAGAGGATCGCCTGCACGACATCTTCGGGGACGTCACCCCTGTTCTTGAGGAACTCCACGCACACGAACGGGTGTTCCTCGATGGTGGGGTGCTTCTCGTAGTCCATGTCGTGCAGGAGACCCGCGATGATCCAGTCATCCTGGCGATCGGCTTGGACCCGGGCCGCGTACCAACCCATGCAGGCGGCGACGCATTCCATGTGGGTTCGAAGCGAGGCGCTTTCGACCCAGTCGTGCATCAACGCACGGGCTTCTTCGATCGAGATCATCGGTTACACCACTCGGTTGTTGATCAAAGCTCGCCACTGGCCGTGTGTTCGATGGGTTTGATGGTTGCAGCGCCGTCCACGCCCGCACGTTCACGAAGTCGCTCGAAGATCACGTAGAAGACCGGGACCAGCGCAAGACTGAGGACGGTCGCCATAATCATGCCGCCCAGAACGACGGTACCGATGGAGATTCGACTCTGGGCACCCGCGCCCGAAGCGAGGACCAGCGGAACGACACCGAGAATGAAGCTGAAGGCGGTCATGAGGATCGGACGCAGACGCAGCTGGGCGGCTCCCACCGCAGCCTCCACCGGGTCCTTGCCCTGAACGCGGAGTTCTCGCGCGAATTCCACGATGAGGATCGCGTTCTTCGCAGCAAGCCCGATCAACATCACCAGCCCGATCTGCCCGTACACATCAAGCGGACGCGACGAGACCATCAGGGCGAGCAGCGCACCGAGAATGGCGAGCGGCACCGTGAGCATGATCATGATCGGCAGGACCCAGCTCTCGTACTGGGCGGCAAGCAGGAGGAAGACGACGATCAGGGCCAGACCGAAGATGAACGGCGCGAGGTTCCCTGCCTTCAACTGCTGGTAGGTGGTTCCGGTCCACTCGTACCCGAATTCGGCGGGAAGATAGTTGTCGCACAACTCTTCCATGGCGCTGACACCCTGGGCGGAGCTGACGCCGGCGAAGACGTTGGGATTACCGAGCACCTGGACGGTCTCGTAGAGGTTGTAGTGCGGAATGAAGTCGGGGCCGGTGACCGACCTGACCGACGCCAGGGTGGATATGGGAACCATGTCCCCATTGGCATTCTGAACGAAGAGTCGCCCGATGTCCTTCGCATCCGATCGCGCCCAACCTTCGGCCTGAGCCTGCACCTGGTAGACCTGGTTGTAGAGGTTGAAGTTGTTGATGTAGAGCGAACCAAGCTGGACCTGCAACGTGTCGAAGAGGTTGTTCAGGTTCACCCCGAGCAGCTTCGCCTTCTGTCGGTCCACGTCCAGCCGAAGCTGGGGGACGTCGATCTGCGAGGGCGTGCTGACCATCATGAGCCGATTGTCCTTGTTGGCTGCTTCGATGAGCTTGGCGCAGGCGGCGTAGAACTCCTTGAAGTCGACCGCAGGAAGGTTCTCGAGCTGGAGCGTGAAACCACCCACTGCACTCAATCCCGTGATGGGAGGCGGGTTGAGGAACTGGATGGTCGCCCGAGGGTCGGACTTGAAGGTCTTGTTGAATTCCATGATCAGGCTGTTGGCGTTGTGTTCCTCTCCACGCACCGTCCAGCTCTTGAAGATCGGGATCACGAAACCGGTGTAGGTCTGGTTGGTCTGGGTGAGGAAGTTGAACCCGGTCACGGAGATGACGTTTTCAACCCACTCGTTCTTCTTGATCTCCGTCGCCACGTCGGTGAGCACATCGTTGGTGCGATCGACGGTCGATGCTGGAGGCAGCTGCACGAGCCCGAAGCAGTAGCCCTGGTCCTCGTTGGGCACGAAGGACTTCGGGTACTTCATGGTGAGGAACCCGGTGATCGCCGCGATCAGGAGGAACCCGATCACCACCAACCAGCGAAGACGGATCAGCAGGTGGATGAATCGCCCGTAGAAGTTGATCAGGTGATCGAAGCCCGTGTTGAACCAGCGGAACAGGATGAACCGGTCCTCGGACTTGGTCGGCTTGAGGAAGATGCCGCAGAGGGCGGGGCTCAGGGTCAGCGAGTTCACCGAGGACAATGCGACGGAGAAGGCGATGGTCAGGGCGAACTGGTTGTACAGCTGGCCGGTGATGCCGGGCATGAACGCGGTCGGGATGAACACCGCCATCAGCACCAGCGAAGTCGCGATGATGGGGCCCACCACCTCGTGCATGGCGACGGATGTCGCCCTCCGAAGGTCCCAGTCGGGGTGCTCCTCGAGCTGACGCTCGACGTTCTCGACGACGACGATCGCATCATCCACCACGAGCCCGACCGCCAGCACCAGGCCGAGCAGGGTCAGGGTGTTGATGGAGAATCCGAAGAGCAGCATGAACCCGAAGGCACCGATCAAGGAGACCGGGATTGCAATCACCGGGATCAGGGTCGTACGCCAGTTCTGGAGGAAGATGAACACGACGAAGACGACCAGGGCGAGCGCTTCGAACAGCGTGACCACCAGGTCCTCGATCGAGAGCCTGACGAACTCGGTGGTGTCGTAGGTCAGCTGGTACTCGACGTCGTCGGGGAACTTCTCGGACAGCTTGTTGAGAACCGACTGGATGTTCTCCTTGATGTCGAGAGCATTCGCGCCGGGGAGCTGGTACACGCCGATGTTGGCGCAACCGATCGAGTTGAGTGCGGATGAGTTCTGGTACGAACTCGCACCAAGCTCGACCCGTCCGATGTCGCCGATGGTCACCAGTCGACCGTCCTCGCCGGTCCGCAGGACGATGTCACTGAACTCCTCAACCGTGGTCAGGCGACCCAGGGTGCTGATCTGGAGCTGGTAGGCCGGTGACTCCGAAGTCGGAGGAGCACCGATCAGGCCGGCCGCGACCTGCTGGTTCTGTTCCTGGACGGCGTTCTTAACGTCGGAGACGGTGATCGCCATCGAGGCCATCTTGTCCGGGTCCAACCAGAGACGCATCGCGTATTCGCGAAGGCCGAAGTTCGTGATCGAACCGACACCTGGCACGCGGGCCAGGGGATCGGTCAGGTAGATGTTCGCGTAGTTGCCCAGGAAGACGTCGTCGTAGGTGCCGTTCGGGGAGACGAGGCTCGCGACCAACACCATGTCGGTGGAGGTCTTGTTGATGATGATGCCGGCCTGGTTGACGATCGCCGGTATCTGCCCGGTGGCACGGCTGATCCTGTTCTGGACGTCGACCGCACCGATGTCGAGGCTGTAGCCGACCTCGAAGGTCACCGTGATCAGGCTTGCGCCGTTGTTGGCACTCACCGAATTCATGTAGATCATGCCCTGGATGCCGTTGATCTGCTCCTCGAGCAGGGTCGTGACGGAGTCAGCGGTCACTTCCGCGCTGGCACCCGGATAGCTGGAGGCGACCGTGACCGTCGGGGGAACGATCTCGGGGAACTGGGCGATGGGCAGGATGAAGATCGAAAGTCCACCACAGATGACCATCAGGAGTGCGATGGTTGCGGCGAAGATCGGTCTGTTGATGAAGAAGTCAAGCACGCGTGTCTACTCGCTGTTCAAGAGAGACTCATTGGCTGGTCCCGGGGCTCTTCGAAGAGGAACCACTGCCAGATGAGGTCGATGATTTCGCCTTGGCTGCAGTGGTGTCGGCAGCTTTCACGGCGCTTTTCGCCTTCTCGTCGTCGGTCTGGTCGGCAGCGCCATCGACCTTGCTCGGGTCGGTGACGATCGTGACCTTGTCCCCCGCGGCGAGCTGGGTGCTGCCCAGGACGACGATCTTCTGTCCGGAACGAAGTCCCTTGGAGATGAGGGCGTTGCCGCTGCGGATGTTCTCGACCGTGACGTCCTGACGGGTGATCTTGCCCTTGTCGCCGATCAACCAGACGAACTGGCCGCCACCCTGCTGTGCACGAAGCGCGACCTCGGGAATGACGATTGCATTGTCGATGCGCTCGACCGAGATGTCGACCTCCGAGTACTGGCCGGGAAAGGCCCATGTATCAGGATTGTCGAAACGCACGCGAAGCAGGACGGTCGAGGTGTTGGGATCGACCTGGTTGTCGAGGAAGTCGACGACACCCTGGAAGACCTTGCCTCCCCCACCCCGGGTACCGTTGACCCGTACCGAGGCCTTGACCTCGCCCTTGGCCATGAGCTCGTTCAATTGCTCGAGGTTGTTCGAGGGAAGCGAGACCAGGCATCGCATGGGGTCGTACTGGACGATCGAGACCAACTGGGGGGATCCGGATGCCTGCACCAGGCTGCCCAACTCGACCTCACGCTGTCCCAGGCGCCCCGTGTAAGGCGCACGAATCGTGGTGTAGCCAAGATTCAGTTCGGCCCCGACCAGCTCGCCGGCGGCTGCCTCGACCAGCCCCTCGTTCTGTTCGAGACTGGAGACAAAGGTGTCGAACTGCTCGCGGGAGACGGCCCCGGTCTCGACCAGGGGTCGGTTTCGTTCGACGTTGTGTGCCGAGAGATTGCGAGCGGCGATCGCCTGTTCGAGGTTGCCGCGGGCCTGGAGCAGCGAGGCTTCGAAGGGCCCGGGGTCGATCTGGAAGAGCCGGTCGCCCTTCTTGACGATCGCTCCATCCTTGAAGTCCACGGCTTCGATGTACCCGGTGACCCGAGCTTCGAGCTGCACGTCGCGGATGGCGTAGGTGGTTCCGGGCTGGGAGATCTTCATCTCGTAGGGGGTCGGCTTCAGGGTCTCGGCCGTGACGGTGGTGTCACGAGTCTCCATCATCTTCACCTGCTCCTGCGGGGAGGCGGATGAACCACCACAGGACACAAGGAATGCGGACATCACCAACGAGCTTGGAAGAATGAATCTTCTCATCGAGCATCTCCACCGTCGCTGATGGCGACGGATTTTTCATCGGGTTCGTTCACCGGCATCGGCCCGTCATTTCCGGGGAGCACCGGCGTCCAGTCGCCGCCCATCGCCTTGTAGAGGGTCACCACTGACTGGGCGACCTGACCTTCGAGGTCAAGGAGCGAATACTCGGCATCGAGGTACTGGAGTTCGACCTGGACCAGGGAGACCAGGTCGATGGTTCCCGCGTCGTAGGACTGCAGGGTCAGGATCAGGGACTGGAGCGTGTCGTCACGCGAGGACGCGGTGTCGCGCCTGGACATCTCGGAACTCGCGAATCCCACGAGGGCATTCTCGACTTCCTGGAAGGCGCCGAGAATGGTGGACTGATACGAGATCAGTGCTTCGTCGGTGATGGCCTGCTGCTGGCGGATCTGGTTTCCGACCTGTCCCCAGTTGAGAAGACTCCAGCTCATCGAAGGACCGATCGACCAGGTTCGATTGCTCCAGCTAAGCAGCGAGGACTCCCCCACCGACTGGTAGCCGATGCCACCGGTCAGGGTGAACTGCGGAAGCAGCAGTGCTTCGGTGGCGCCGATCATCGAGACCTCGGACGCCAGGCGCCTCTCGGCGGAACGAATGTCCGGACGCTGGCGGATGACCTCTGCCGGCATGGCCACGGCGATATCCATGGAGGGAACGGGAATGTCCCCGTCCTTGTGGATCAGGTCCTCGAGGGAACCGGGCGTCTCGCCAAGCAGGATCGAAAGCTGGTTCAGGGACTGAGTGGCCACCGCCTCGGTCGGGGGCAGCTGTGATTCGAAGGTGGAAAGCTGAGCCCGAGCGGAGAGGACTTCGGAAAGCGGGATCGTCCCGGCCGCATATTCCTGCTCGGCGATCTCGACGGCGATCCTGGCTGCCGCGATGGCGAGCTCGTTCAAGCCGGCACGAGCGCGATACGTCCTGTAGTTGATGTAGCTCGAGGCGACCTCGGCTCGAACCGTGACGAGCATGTCCCGCCAGTTCTCCAAGGCAGCAGCCAGTGACATCTCCTGGGCCTGCGTCATGCGACGCACCCGGCCCCAGAGGTCGATCTCCCAGCTGAGCTGGAGACCCAGGTCGAAGCTTTCACCCGTGGAACTGAAGACTCCGGGAACCGGTGTGACATTGCTGTCCGCTCGGTACCAGATGGCCTCACCGGTTCCATCCACCATGGGAAAGAGGTTCGCCGCGGCTATGCCGTAGGCAGCGCGAGAAGCATCGATTCGAGCGACCATCGTCCTGAGGTCGAGGTTGTTGCGGCTGGTGCGGTCGATCAGTTCGATGAGAACGGGATCATCGAAGGTCTCCCACCATCGGCCGGGACCATCCTCGCTTATCTCCATGTCACCGATCAGCTTGGCGTGCCAGGCATCGGGTTTGGCCATGTCGGGCTGTTGGAAGTCAGGCCCGATCATGCAGCCACCGAGGCCGGCCAGGACGCCAGCGGTGGCAAGAACGGAGCATCTCATGATCAACCGGGGGAAGTGCATGGCGGAGAGTCTAATGGAGTATCGCCACCACTGTCAGCTTGCGAGGGGAGCGATCGGTAAGCTGAGCTATATATATGACTGATGAAAACTCATTGATGATCAGAAAGATAGCCCTCAGCTTCGCCATGCACGCCGAAGCCGATCCGATTGCGGGGCGACTGGGCTTGAGTGAACCTCGGATCCTGCGTGAAGGGCTACCAGCTCGAATTCGAACCGGAAGATGCGGCCATATCGACATCATGCTGTGCGCACAGGGCATCGACCCCGTGCACGGCGTCGATCGCATCGGAACCGAAAGTGCGGCCCTGACCGCCTGGGTGCTCGCGGAGGAACACGAACCAGACCTGCTGATCAATGCGGGCACCTGCGGGGGGTTCGAATGCCGCGGAGGCGCCGTGGGCAAGACCTACCTCGCGGGCGGGCATTTTCTCTATCACGACCACCTCATCCCGATACCCGGGTTCAAGGAACTGGGTGAAGGCCGGATTCCCGTCACCCCGTACGGGGCGATCGAGGAACTCCTGGCCATTGAATCGGGCCCGGTTTCCAGTGGCGTATCGCTCACCACCAACGACCACGAACGAGCTTTTTTCGAACGAGAAGAGGTCGTCGCCAAGGACATGGAAGCCACCGCGATCGCCTCGGTGGCGCGGGATCTCGCCCTGCCATTCATGGCCCTCAAGACGGTCACGGACCTGGTTGATCACCCCGAACCCTCCCAGGATGCCTTCCAGCGGAACCTTGCGAGTTCCACGGAACAATTGACCGATCACCTCGAAAGGCTGCTGCGGTTCCTGGCGGAGGGAAGGACCCTTGGCGAGCTGAGCCGGTGAGCCACCGGGAACCGACCGTGATTCGGAGCGTTCGATGTTCGTCCTGCTGATTGCCGTTCTTGCCGGAATCCTGTTCATGGTCGCCTACGGCACCTACGGACGCTGGCTTGGCCGCAGGATCTTCGAGTTGTCGTCGGGCCGGACCTGCCCCGCCGAACGCTGGGAGGACGACGAGGACTACGTCCCGACCAGTCGAAGCGTGGTGTTCGGCCATCACTTCACCTCGATCGCGGGCGTGGGACCGATCGTCGGACCGGCGATCGCGGTCTTCTGGGGCTGGCTGCCGGCACTGCTGTGGGTGGTCTTCGGATCGATACTCATCGGTGCGGTCCACGACTTCGGCAGCCTGGTGATCAGCCTGCGAAGCAACGGGCAGACCATCGGCGACATCGCCGGCCGCATGATCACCCGCAGGGTCCGGATCCTCTTCCTCTTGATCCTCTTCCTTGCGTTGATCATCGTGCTGGCGATCTTCGGACTGGTCATCGCCGCGGTGTTCAAGATGTTCCCGCAGGCGATCTTCCCCTGCCTGATCCAGATCCCGATCGCGGTGGTGATCGGGATCGCCCTGAAGAAGAAGGCCACGGGACTGCTGCTGCCGTCACTGCTGGCCCTGACGGTGATGTACCTCAGCGTGATCTACGGCGACGTCGGCATCCTCGGCAGCTTCAATGCATGGGCATCGAGCTGGCCGACGATCACCTGGGCCGCGGTGCTCCTGGGCTACTGCTACATCGCCTCGGTGCTTCCGGTGTGGGTACTGCTCCAGCCGAGGGACTACATCAATGCACTCCAGCTGGTGTCGGGGCTCGGACTGGTGGTGATCGGGATCGTCGCCGCCGCCTTCCTCGGAGGCCCCGCCGTCGAAGTCGACGGGGTCATGACCCGGCTCCCACTGCAGATGCAGGCTCCACCGATCAACTACGACGCGGGCAGCAATGGTGCGCCCCCGCTGCTTCCCTTCCTCTTCATCACGATCGCCTGCGGCGCGGTCAGCGGCTTCCATTGCCTGGTTGCCAGCGGCACCTCGAGCAAGCAGCTCAAGCACGAACCCGACGCACTCCCCATCGGTTACGGCTCGATGGTCCTCGAAGGCTTCCTCGCGACCCTGGTCATCCTGGCGTGCTGCGCGGGGATCACCCTGACCGGGGAGAGCTGGGGCAGCATCTACAACGAATGGAACGCGGCAAACGGACTCGGTCCGAAGATCGGTGCCTTCGTGAACGGAGCGGGCAACTTCGTCGCGTCGATGGGCATTCCCGGCTCGATCGGCATCGCGCTGATGGGCGTCCTGGTCGCCTCCTTCGCGGCCACCACGCTCGACACCTCCTGCCGCCTGCAACGCTACGTGATCCAGGAACTCGCCGCGGCACTGGGCGGCAGGCGACGGGATGGAACGCCGGGCCTGCTTCCCTTGCGTGTGTTCACCTGGAAGCATCCGGCAAGCATGCTGGCGGTGTTCCTCGGCCTCGGCCTTGCCGCCCTCCCGGTGAGCGGCACGTTCGAGGACTGGACCTGGTCGACCGCGGGCAAGGGCGGACTGATCCTCTGGCCGATGTTCGGTGCCACCAACCAGCTCCTGGCCGGCCTCGCCTTCCTGGTGGTGACCTTCTACCTCTGGCGTCGAAGCAAGCCGATCTTCTTCCTCACCCTGCCGCTGGCGTTCATGCTGCTGGTGCCCGCCTGGGCGATGATCGACGATGCCTTCATCGGCTCACGCGGGACGACCTTCCTGGGAGAGGGCAACTGGACGCTCCTGGGCTTCGCGATCGCAACCATGCTGCTGGAGGCCTGGATGATCATCGAGGCCGTCCTGCTCTTCCCGCAGGTCCGGGGGTTGCTCGAAGAGGCGCCCGCACCACCCCATGGGCACGAGGAAGCGTCCAGCCGCTGAGCCCCGGAAGCCTCCACCACCAGATTGAAGATGCCGCCGGAGCATCCCTGAGGGCTGTTCAGCGGCATTTTGGGACAAAAATCGAGCTCTAATCGTGCGAGATCCTGTCCGATTCCGCGGATACCTCCATAGGGATCCTTGATGAGAGGATTCTCAGCCCCGGAAGCCAGTGACGAGGAGAACACGATGACCACCACGAACGACAACCCCACCCTGAGCATCAAGGCAATGAGCGTTGCAACCTGGATGCTGAACCGTCTGGACCTGCGCCTGCTCACCCTGATCGGTGCCGTCAGCTGCGCCGCCGGAACGATCGGGCTCCACTGCTGAAGCACGCGAGCATGAACAAGTTCACGAACGCCGAACACGAGACGCACGGAGGAAGGGCGTCCGGTTCGGCGCTTGTCATCTCAGGACTTCGACCGACGTGCTCCATCGGGGCCCGGTTCGAAGAGGTGGACGCCGGCTTCGGTCGGCCGGAGCAGGACGGCATCCCCTTCGGCGAGGCCGGAACGAGGCGCAGTACGGCAGACGAGGCGGCCGACGTCTGAATTCAGGATCAAGTCGATTCGATCACCCAGAAACTCGATCGTCTCGATCGAACAGGGGATCGCATTCTCGGAATCCGAGACCAGCTCGAGTGCATCCGGACGCACCCCGATGGTGCAGGGCCCTGCCGGGGTCGATCGATGGGCTGCCGGCAATGAAAGCGAGAGCCCCGCGACCTGGAACCGCGCCGCTGAATCGACGCTGCCCTCGAAGAAGTTCATGGTCGGTGTTCCCACGAAGGAGGCCACGAAGCGGTTGGCCGGCTCGCGGTAGACGCGATCCGGTGTGTCCACCTGCTGGACGATGCCGTCATGCATGACCACGAGCCGATCGCCGAGAGTCATCGCCTCCTCCTGGTCGTGGGTCACGTAGATCATGGTCGCGCCGAGCTGGCGATGAAGGATGCGCAGTTCGGTCCGCATCTCCACCCGGAGCTTCGCGTCGAGATTCGAGAGCGGCTCATCGAAGAGAAACGCCTTGGGATCACGGACCAGGGCGCGGCCAAGCGCGACACGCTGGCGCTGACCACCGGAAAGCTCGCGTGGGTGACGGCCCAGAAGCGCCTCGATCCCCAGCATGCGGGCTGCCTTTTCGACCCGTTCCCGAATCGACCGCAGCTCCTCGCGACGAGCACTTCGGTAACCGGCATCGAAGAGACCGCGCAGGCGGCTCGGGTGCCTGCGGCGACGCTCGAGACCGAAGGAGAGGTTGCCGGCCACGGTCATGTGCGGATAGAGCGCGTAGTTCTGGAAGACCATCGCGATGTCACGTTCACTCGGGTGGACGTCGTTCACCACCCGACCATCGATCGAGATCGTCCCGTCGGTGACCTCCTCGAGCCCGGCGATCATCCGCAGGGTCGTGCTCTTTCCACAACCGGAGGGGCCGACCAGAACCAGGAACTCGCCATCGGCGATCGAGAGATCCATCGTCTCCACCGCACGGACGCCGCCGTCGTAGGTCTTGCCGACTTGTTGGAGCTGGACGTTCGCCATGATCGGTCAACCCTTGACTGCACCTGAACCGAGACCCTCGATGAAGTGACGCTGCGCCGCGAAGAACAGCACGATGCATGGAACCATCGTCACCACGCTCAGGGCCATGAGCAGGTGCACGTCCTCGATCCCGCTGAACTGCGTGCGGAAGGAGTTCAACGCGACCGCAATGGTCGCCTGTTCCTCCGAATGCAGGTAGATCAACGGGGTCATGAAGTCGTTCCACACGAAGATGAAGGTGAACACCGCGGTGATCGCGGTGACCGGGCGCGAGAGCGGCAGCACGATTCGCCACCATATCTCGAACCAGCCGCAGCGATCGATCCGGGCCGCCTCGAAGAGCGACTCGGGTATCTGGGCGATGAACTGACGGTACATGAAGATGAAGAACGCGCTCCCGAAGAACGCCGGCACCACCAGGGGAAGCAGGGTGTCCACCCAACCCAGGCTGCGGAAGAACAGGAAGAGCGGGATCATGGTGACCTGTGCCGGCAGCATCATGGTGGCAAGCATCAGGATGAAGAAGCCGTTGCGACCGCGAAAACGGATGCGAGCGAAGGCGGTGGCGACGAGGCTGGAGGAAAGGATCGTCGCCGCGACCACCAGCACCGTCACCACGATCGAGTTCGCGAGGGCGTCGAGAAAACCGGTGACCGGCTCGGTACCGACCTCGCTGACCGCCTGGGCATAGTTGCCCCACTGCGGGTTCCCCGGCAGGACCTGCAACATCTCCCCGCTGCTCATCGACTGCTTGGCATCCGCCTCGGTCTTCAGGCTGACCACCAGCATCCACCAGATCGGGAAGAGCATCAGCAGCGCACCGATCGAGACGGGCAGGTACCAGACCGGGTTGGAACGCGAGGATCTCACTGACGCAACCCTTCATAGTGAACGAATCGCCCGCTGGTGCGCAGGACGAGCCCGGTCAACAGGAGGACCACGACGAGGAGGATCCAGGCCAGCGCGGAAGCGTAGCCCATGTCGTAGAAGTCGAAGGCCTTGTTGTAGAGGTAGAGCACGTAGAAACGCGTGTCGTCGCCGGGTCCGCCGGAGGTCATGATGAACGCCTGGGTGAAGACCTGGAAGGAACCGATCAGCGCCATGATGCCGTTGAAGAGGACGATCGGCCCCAGCATGGGCAGGGTCACCGAACGGAACCTCCGCCAGGCGCGTGCGCCGTCGATTGAAGCGGCCTCGTTGAGTTCCTCGGGGATGTTCCGGAGTCCCGCGAGGTAGATCATCATGCTGCCACCGATCAACCAGAGGTTCATCAGTGCGAACGCAGGTACGCCGAAGAGCCGGGCATCTCGATTGAACCATTCGGGGGGCTCGAGACCGAAGAGACCGAGCACCGGGTCGAGCAGCGTGTTCAGGAGCCCACCGTCACTCTTGAAGACCCAGAGGAAGAGCACGCTCATGCCCACGCCAGCGAGGACGCTCGGGAGATACCACGCCGCCCGGAAGAACTCCACCCCGCGCAATCTCGCATTGAGCAGGAGGGCCGCCCCGAGTGCGAACGCCTGGCCGAGCGGCACCGCGAGCAGCACGTAGTAAGCGGTCACGCGGAGACTCTCCCGGAAGGTCGTGTCCTCCACGAAGATCCGGTGGTAGTTCGCGAACCCGACATACTCCGCGGTCCCGAGCGGCCCCAGCCCGTTCCAGCGGGTCATCGAGAGCAGGAAGGAAAGGACGATCGGTCCGGCCAGGAGGAGCACCAGTCCGATGAGCCAGGGCATGGCCAGGAGGTAACCGGCTCGTTCCTCCGCACGTCGAGCGGTGGAAAGCCTCCCACCACGTGCGACCGCCACCGCGAAGAAACCGAGCACGAACAGCAGTACCACGGAGATGATCACGATGATCGACCAGGGCATCGCAGGGAAGTCGCGATTGGCGAGGGGCGAAGCCTGCTTGTCACGCCACCAGCCCCCGAAACCGGAGAGGCTCGAGTCGAGATCGCGACCGGTACGCAAGGTGAGATCCATCCAGCGACCGAACTGGGTGCTGAACTCCGGGTCGGTCGGCCAGACCGCGACGCGTGCGTGCTCGACCGCATCGAGATAGGCGCGGTCGTTGCTCGGTGCGACCTCGGCGTCGATGAACGCATCGCTGTAGGCGACCGAACGCAGCGTGGGAATCGCAAGACCGAGTCGGGACTGGCTCTCCTGGGTCTCCCTGCCGACCAGCCAGGCGAGCAGACGCTGCGCCGCTTCCGGATGCGGACTCGTCGGGGACATGCCCCAGGCAACGGTCGCGATCACGTTCGCCTGTTCACTACCGCGAGGCAGCGGTGCGAAGTTCCAGTCGAAACCCCCTTCGTCGACCGGCGGAATCGATCGGAAACTGGGGACCACCCAGCGCCCGAAGGGGCCCACCATGCCGAGCCTGCCGGTGAGGAAGAGCGAGGAAGGATCCAGACCCTCCGCTTCCGCACCCAGGAGGGTGTTCTCCTCGTCGAATCGCCAGGCCCGAAGTCGCTCGAGGGTCGATGCGATGCGTGGATCGGAGAGATCGAGTTCTCCCTCGGCATCGAGGATGTCGACGCCCTCGGTCCAGAGCAGTGCGCGGACGATCCAGGGCCAGGTGACGATCTCCGCACCACGAACACCGTCACCGAGTTCCGCGATGCGACGGGCGGCGGTGATGAAGTCATCCCACGTCCAGTCGTCCTCCGGCAGTGGAACCCCCGCACGCCTGAACAACGAAGCGTTGTAGTAGAAGCCGACGGTCGTGAAGTCCTTGGGGATCCCGTACAGCGTGCCTCGACCCTGACGGGTCCCATCGAAACGAAACGCATCGACTGCAGGCGTGAAGTACTCCTCGACCGCGATCGCCTCGTCGAGGGGGGCGAGCTGTCCCGCGGAAGCGAAGGTGGGAATACGCTCGAAGTCCATGTAGAAGACGTCGGGCGGCTCCCCCGCCGCCATCATCGTCTGGAGCTTGGTGAAGTACTGACCGCTGTCACCCGGGTTGATGCGGCGGACCACGATGCCGGGGTGCTCCCGCTCGAAGGCGGACAGGGTGTCCTCGACGATCTGGTCCTCCTGCTGACCGCCGCCACCGGACCAGTGCATCACGACCAGCTCGATCGAATCCCCCGCCCCGCCGGAGAACACGCGGGAGAGTTCTCGATACCCGACCCTGCCGAAAGCCCAGACCGTCAGCAGAACGGCACACCCGAGGACGATCCAACGCACGATTGAGGTCACGAGACGCATCGCCACTAGTGTATAAGGTTGAAAGATGCAGCTCAGTACAGCGACAGCCCTGGCCTTGATCTTCGCCCACACCGTGGAACCATCCATCGGTCAGGATGCCTTCCCGCCCGAACTCGAGGTCGCACCGATCTCGGTCACCCGGGCGCCGGACGGCATCGCTCCTTCCGGCGTCCGGGTGACCGAGGGCCCGGAGGGAACCTGGCACTGCACCTTCACACTGGAAGGGTTCGAGGACGCGAAGTCCGTCGCGCTTGCCGGTGACTTCAACGGGTGGAACCCCCGCGCCACGATGATGCAGCGATCAACCGAGGGTTGGTCGGTCTCGATCGCCATCCCGGAGGGGACCAGGTACTACAAGTTCGTGGTCGACGGAAACCGATGGCTGCATGACCCCGCAAACCCTGAACGGACCGATGACGGGCACGGCGGCGCGAATTCGTTGCTTCGCCTGGGCCCGGAGGCGAACCTGCATGCCAGGGACGCGGTCACGGGCGACGGTCGGATCGAGGGCGCCGGCCTTCAACACGATCCGGAACGCCCACTCTACCTCCAGGGGTTCGCCGACGGCCGGACCCTGATCCGGTACCGGACGCTTCAAGGGGATCTCGAGAACGTGATGCTCGTGGTCGAGGGGCACCCGCCCCGTAGGATGACGCGCATCGCACAGGCCTCACCCTTTGAATTCTGGGAAGTGCTGCTTTCCCCGGGTGTGCCGGATGGACGATACACATTCACCATGAGTGACGGAGACACCCGCGTGCGTGATGCAGAGACCTACAAGCTGGAAGCGAATGCGAAGCCCGAGGTTCGTACCCCGGAATGGGCGAAGGATGCGATCTGGTATCAGGTGATGGTCGATCGATTCCGCAACGGAACTTCGGAGAACGATCCACCCCGCACCCGAGACTGGAAGAGCGAGTGGTATTCGAACAGCTCCTGGGAGGGTCGGGACGGACAGACCTTCTACGAATGGTTCGTCTTCGACCGGCTTTATGGGGGAGACCTCCAGGGTCTCGAGGAGAAGCTCGACCACCTCGCCGATCTCGGCGTGAACGCGATCTACCTCAATCCGATCTTCCAGGCATCCGGACACCACAAGTACAACACGACGAACTACCTCCACGTCGACGAGCACTTCGGAGCCGGTGGGGACTACGCCAGGGCGGAAGCGACGGAGGATCTCCAGGACCCCTCCACGTGGACCTGGACCGAGAGCGATCGAATCTTCCTCGAATTCCTCCGGACCGCGAAGGCCCGGGGCTTCAAGGTCATCATCGACGGCGTGTTCAATCATGTCGGCACCCAGCACCCGGCCTTCAGGGACGTGCTGGAGAAGGGTCGGGACTCCGCGTACGCGGACTGGTTCGACGTGCGCAGCTGGGAACCCTTCGAATACGAGGGCTGGGCGGGCTTCGGGTCGCTTCCGGTGTTCAAGAAGAGCAAGGACGGCCTTGCCAGTGACGAGGTTCGCCAGCACATCTTCGACATCACGCGCAGATGGATGGATCCCGACGGGGATGGCGACCCGTCGGACGGAATCGACGGTTGGAGACTCGACGTCCCCAACGAGATCGCCCTCCCCTTCTGGATCGACTGGTGTGCACACGTCAGGTCGATCAACCCCGACGCCTACATCTCGGGCGAGATCTGGGACCGGGCGGACGAATGGCTCGACGGAAGATCATTCGATGCGGTGATGAACTACGAATTCTCCAAGGTCGCCTTCGAATGGCTGGGCAACCGGGAACGGAAGATCACCCCGACCGAGGCGGACCAGGCCCTGGCCGGGCTCCGAATGGCCTACCCGGCGGAGATCACCTACGTCCTCCAGAACCTGATCGACAGTCATGACACTGATCGAGCGGTCTCGAAACTCTTCAACCCGGACCGCAGCTTCGATACCGGCAACCGGGAACAGGACGATCCCACCTACGACGGCGGTCGACCGGACCAGACGTGCTACCAGAAGCTGCGGCTCATGGTGCTGCTCCAGATGACCTACATCGGGGCACCGATGGTGTACTACGGCGACGAGGTCGGCATGTGGGGATCGGACGATCCGAACAACCGGAAGCCGATGCTCTGGCAGGATCTCGAGCCCTACGAGGAACCGGAGGAGAATCACGTCTCGCCGGAGCTCCTCGGGTACTACCGCGCGGCGATCGCCCTGAGGAACGAACACCCTGCGCTCCGGCGAGGGAGCTTCAAAACCGAACATCTCGACGATGAACAGGATGCCTGGGTCTACCGCCGAAGTCACGATGGCGTCGAGATCCTCGTCGCGCTCAACGCCGGAACCACGACTTCGAAGGTTCCCCTCCCGGATGGCGAGTGGACCGCGATCTTCCCCACCGACTCGGAAGCCCCGAGCACGGGGACCGCGGTGCTCGAACCTTTGTCCGGTCGGGTCTGGAAGAAATCCGGCTGATGCAGATCCACCCGTTCTTCAAGCATCGTTCCGCCGGCGTGCTCCTGCACGTCAGCTCGCTCCCCGGGGCGCATGGGATCGGCGACTTCGGCCCTTCAGCCCGACGCTTCATGGACTGGCTCGAGGCGACGGGTTGGAACACCTGGCAGGTGCTCCCCATCGGACCGCTGGGCAAGGGGGATTCGCCGTACAGCAGTCCATCCAGTTTCGCGATCGAACCACTGTTGATCTCGCTCGATCTGCTGGTCGAGGACGGTCTGTTGCCGGCTTCCGCGGCACGATCGACCCCCGAGCTCAGGCGCGGGAACACCAGGTATCAGGCGGCGCGCCGATTCAAGGAACCCCGATTGCACCGGGCATTCGAGACCTTCCGGAACGACGGTGGAGAGCGTTCACGTGCCTACCGTGGTTTCCTCGAGCACTCTGCCGAATGGCTTGGGCATTGGTGCGACTGGGCGTCGGAGCACCGGGGCGGTGATCCGGAGTACCACGCCTTCGTGCAGTTCAAGCTCGAGCAGCAATGGAAGGGCGTGCGCAGGGCTGCACGAGCGAGGGGAATCAGGATCTTCGGTGACCTGCCGATCTTCGTGCCGCTGGAATCCGCCGACGTCGAGGCCAACCCGGAACTCTTCCAGCTCGATCGATCCGGTCGACCGACGGCGGTCACCGGTGTCCCACCGGATCGTTTCAGCAGCCGGGGCCAGCTCTGGGGCCACCCGCAGTATCGCTGGCCCGCGCATCGCAAGACCGACTTCGACTGGTGGACGCGCAGGATCGCGGCACAGTTCGAGCGCTTCGACATCGTGCGGATCGATCATTTCGTGGGACTCCAGCGGGCCTGGCACGTTCGCGCCGGCGCGCGGACCGCACGAAAGGGCACCTGGCGACGCTCGCCCGGACGGGAACTGCTGGCAGCCTTCCAGGATCGATTCGGTTCACAGGCCCTCGTCGCGGAGGATCTGGGCTCGGTGACCCCCGCGGTCCGGAAGCTCCGGGACGACCACGGCCTCCCGGGGATGTTCCTGCTCCACAATGCTTTCGACGAGGACGATTCCAGCAGCCTGCCGTTCAACCTGCCCGTCCATTCGGTGCTCTACACCGGGACCCACGACAACGACACGACCTCGGGCTGGTGGCGCTCGCTCGCCCCCCGTTGCCGCCAGCGGGTCCGGGATTGCGTCGGAGGGATCGGAGCTACCCCATCGGAGAGCCTTCTGAGCATGGCACTTGCCTCTCGCTCGATTGCTACCATCATCCCCATGCAGGATATTCTGGGACTCGGGACCTCCGCCAGAATGAATATTCCAGGCACCCCCACCGGAAACTGGCGATGGCGTCTCCAGAAAGGGATGCTTAAGAAGCCTGACGCGGCTAGGCTTCGAAGACTGGCATCGACAACCGGCCGCCTCGATGGTCGAGGCAGACCCCAGATTTAGACCACTTGACCAAGAACAGACGATCCAACACATGACCGACTCAGAACGGATGCTCGAGTCGCTTCGAGACATTGCGAACGACCTCTGGTGGAGCTGGAACGAAATCGGCCGAAGGCCCTTCGCCATGATCGATCCTCGATTGTGGGAAGCCACGAGGCACTCGCCGATCCGAGTCCTCGAGGAAGCTGATCCCGCACGCCTGGCAGCACGCGTTGACGACCATGATTTTCAACAGGTCACCCAGAAGGCGATAGCGGCACGCGATCACTACTACGAGACCGCACCGTGGTTCCAGCGAGTCGCGTCCAATGGCGACGAGGAGATGCTTGTCGCCTACTTCTGCAGTGAATTCGCGATTCACGAAAGCATGCAACAGTATTCGGGAGGTCTCGGCGTGCTCGCCGGCGACCACGTCAAGAGTGCGTCCGACCTCGGAGTGCCCTTCGTCGGGATCGGCCTGCTCTACCGGCACGGGTACTACATCCAGGAGTTCACCAGCGACGGACACACCCGGGTGATCTACCCAGATTACGACTTCGAGAAGATGCCGATCGAGGACACCGGCGTGGACATCGCCTGCCCGCTCTGGGACCGAGAGGTGATCGCGAGGGTCTGGAAGATGCAGGTTGGACGATCGACCCTGCTGCTGCTCGATGCAGATCGAGAAGGCAACAGCGACGAGGACCGCCTGTTGACCGAGGGTCTGTACAAGGGGGATTCCGACCCCCGGATGCGACAGCAGATACTCCTGGGTGTCGGAGGCGTGATGGCGCTGGAAGCCTTGGGATACCAGCCCACGGTCTACCACCTCAACGAGGGCCATGCTGCCTTCGCACCCATCGCCAGAGTCGCGAAACTCATCAAAAACGGCCTGACACACGATGAATCGATGAAGGCGGTGCGGGACACGACCGTGTTCACCACTCATACCCCGGTCCCGGCGGGACATGACCGATACGATCCCGGCCGTGCAGCGGACGCCTTGCACAGGGTGCTTGATGAAGCCGGCATGTCCCGTGACGCCTTCTGCGCACTGGGGCGGGAGCACCAGGACAACCACGACGAACTCCTCTGCATGACGGTCGTCGCCCTACGAATGTCCACGTTCACCAACGGCGTCGCACAACTTCACGGAGAGGTCTCAAGGGAGATGTGGAAGGGCGCGTTCGGGCTCGAGGATCCGGAAGATGTCCCCATCGACGCGATCACCAACGGGATCCATGTACGGACGTGGCTCGCACCGGAGGCAGACGCCTTCTGGCGTCGGGAGATCGGACTGAGACCCGCACGAGCCACACCCCACTCCACCCAGTGGTCACGGGCACTCGATGCGGATCCCAACTCATTCTGGGATCTTCGCAATGACCTACGAGCGAATCTCGTCAGGTTCCTGAGACACAGGCTCGGTCACCAGGCGATCAAGAACGGCGCCGACCCGGACGAGCTTCGAGAGATCTCGACCTTCTTCGATCCCGACGCACTGATGATCGGTTTCGCACGCCGATTCGCGACCTACAAGCGAGCCCCCCTGATCTTTCGCGATCTCGAAAGGCTCGAGGGGATCATCGACGACATCGACCAGCCGGTGCAGATCATCTTCGCGGGCAAGGCCCATCCAAGGGACAAGGGTGGGCAGGCCTTCGCCCAGAAGATCCACCGAATGTCGCGCAGGGAACGGCTTCGAGGACGCGTCGCGATCCTCGAGGAGTACGACATGGAGGTCGGACGGATGCTGACTTCGGGATGCGATGTCTGGCTCAACAATCCGATTCGCCCGCACGAAGCCAGCGGAACCAGCGGCATGAAGCCGCCCATGCACGGCGGATTGAACTGCTCGATCCTCGACGGCTGGTGGCCCGAAGGGTTCGACGGGCGAAACGGCTGGTCGATCGGCGACGAATCGGAATTCGAGTCCCAGGACGACCAGGACGACTACGACTCGGACTCGCTCTACGAGATGCTCGAGGACGAGATCGTTCCATTGTTCTACGAGCGGAACGCCAGGGACGTGCCAAGGCGCTGGATCAGGCGTGCGCTTCGATCGGTGGCCACGGTCCCCGACTACTTCAACACCAACCGAATGGTCGGCGAGTACGTCGACCTTGCATATCTTCCGGCGCATCGCGCTCGGCTGGAAGTCCAACTCAACGCCGAGTAGTGATTCGATTCACCCGCCGAGCGTCGACTTCAGGAAGGATCGGTCGATCTTCCCGTTGTCGGTGATGGGAAGCTCATCCATCACGATGATCGGCTTGGGACACATGAACACCGGAAGCCGGCTGGCAAGTTCGCTCGCGATGCGTGATTCGTCGATGGACGAAGCCTGGACGAAGGCGACCACGCCATCAGCGGAGCCGGGTGCGGTCTCGGGCCAGCCCAGGGCGGCCACCGGAGCACGAACGCATTCACGCAGGGCGCCTTCGATCTCACCAAGTTCGACTCGGTGACCCCTGATCTGTATCTGGTCATCGAATCGGCCGAGGAATTCGAAGGGCTCGTCGGAAACCGGCAGGACCACGCGATCCCCGGTGCGGTAATAGACAAGGCCGCTGGGATCCGACGTCGTGTAGGCGGACATGGTCTTCGACGGATCATTCCAGTACCCGAGACTGACCTGCGGTCCTGCCAGCCAGAGCTCGCCTGATTCGCCGGGCTGTACATCGATCCCATTCTCGTCGACGACCCGGACCTTCATGCCGGGAACGGGCCAGCCGATGGGGACACCTCCGCCGTTGCATTCCTCGGGAGATTCGGATCCCCACGGGTAATGAAGACTGGTCACCGTCGTTTCGGTGGGTCCGTAGTGATTTTCAAGCCTGCAGTTGGGTGCAGCTGCGGCCCAGCCCTCGGCCAGGACCTGCGGAAGAACCTCACCACCGAAGACGGTCACGCGCAGCGTGGGGAAGAGATCGGGCTTGAGCCTGCCCAGGCGCTGCATCGCCGATGCGGCGGAAGGAACGAAGAGGAAGTAGGAAAGAGACTCTCGAATGATGAACTCATCGATCTTGAGCAGGTCGAGGTCGGTCGGGATGCACAAGGTGCCACCAACCTCCCATGCAATCCAGATATCCATGACGGCGGCATCGAATGACGTCTCCGGCATCTGGGAGAAGCGGTCCAGCGAGTCGATGTCCCATCCGGACAAGAGCATGCCGTCGACGAGGGACGTGACGTTGCCCTGCTTCACGGTGACGCCCTTGGGTTCACCGGTGCTTCCGGATGTGAAGAGAACGTAAGCCAGATCTTCGGAGCCCACGTTCGGCTCCACCCATTGCTCATGCGACTCGAGATCGCCTCGGCCAAGCCACGTCTGTTCCGGCCATCTTTCGCAGAGATCGGCGACGTCGTCTCGGTGCGGGAGCACCCAGGTTCGAGGTTGATCCGAGATGAGTCCGGGAATGCAGTGCTCGGACTGCGGATCGACCAGCACCGCGGTGACACCACATCGTTCCATGCAGGACCGGAGACGATCATGTGGGTACTTCGGGTTCAGTGGGAGGTAGCCGTCTCCTCGCATGAGCGCGGCAAGGAGTCCGCCGTAGCTCATCGCGCTCTTTCGACCCAGCACCGCAGTGAGTCCCGATTCGCCGCGATCATGCTTTTGCAGAGTCACGGCAAGCCCGGATGCAAACTCGTAGAGCTCTCTGTAAGTCATGACTGAATCATGAAAGCTGAGAGCATGGCGGTCCGGGTGCTGATTGACACTGTTCAAAAAACCACGGAACAGTGGCCGCCCGCTTGTATTCGTATTCTTTGAAATCATGTGGGGTGGGGGTGGGGTGGGTATCAGTTGTGTTCGATTGATGGCACAAAAGTGTGAACCACATCATTCGGCATAACACCCGTATTAATCAACAACCTCGTTTGAAAGTAACGACAAACAAACGTATCAGTTCATGCGCCGATTGACGGTTGTCGAAACAGGCTAAGAAGCGAGTCCCGCTCTCAGTGCATTGCGATCAATTTTCCCGTTGGGATTCGTCGGCAGTTGTTCCTTGCAGATGATCTGCCGAGGGCGCATGTAGTCGGGAAGACAAGTCGCAAGCGTTTCACGAATAACCGTGATACGAGCTTCCGAACATGAACCCTGGATGAAGGCGACGAGGCCGTCCGCCGCCCCGTCCGCACACTCGGGCCAGCCCAGAACGACAACTTCATCGAAACCGGAAACCTTGCGCATGAGAGTCTCGACCTCGCCAACTTCGACCCGATGACCGCGGATCTGCACCTGGTCGTCGAAACGTCCTATAAAGCTGAGCGGGGATTCGTCACATGCCCGGATGACATGATCTCCGGTTCGGTAGTAGAGACGGTCGGACCCGTTGATCTTCAGGAAGGAATCCCTGGTGCGATCAGGACGATTCCAATACCCCATGGCCACCTGGGGACCAGCCAGATAGAGCTCGCCCGAATCACCCGGCTCGACGTCATTCTGATCGACATCGAGAATTCTCAGTTCGAACCCGGGCATCGCATGACCGATGGGCACGGCGTTTCCGGCACACTTCGCAGAAGAGGCCTCCGACCAGCGATACCGGGTGCTGGTCACGGTGCACTCAGTCGGTCCGTAATGGTTTTCGATGATGCAGTTGGGAGCTGCGGCGGACCACGCCTTGGCGACATCATGTGGCAGGACCTCGCCGCCGAAGATGGTGATACGAAGGTCAGGGAAGCTGCCCGGCTTGAGCAGGTTCAATCGGTGCAGCTTGGATACCAGCGACGGCACGAAGGTCCATACGGTGAGTCTTTCACGACGTATGTACTCATGAGCCTTGAGCTGATCCAGATCGCTGGGAATGCAGAGAGTCCCGCCGATCTCCCAACAGACCCAGACATCACTGACCGACGCATCGAAGGAAAGTTCCGGCATCTGGGAGAAGCGATCTTCAGCGATCGGCTCCACGGTATCGATGTATCCGTCCACGAACGAATTGACGTTGCTGTGCGTGACGACCACGCCCTTCGGTTCTCCAGTGCTTCCGGAGGTGAACAGAACGTAGGCGATGTCATCAGGATCGGATTCAAGCGAAACCAGATCCTCCTTTGAACGCAGGTCGCCCCTTCCGATCCAGACCTGGTCCGGCCAACGGCGCCGATGGACATCGGGGTCCTCATTGTCGGGAAGGATCCAGACACGACTGGTGTCGTCGACGAGATGCTCCAGAAGAGCCTCGCTCTTCTGGTCCACGATCACGGCGCTGGCCCTCGAAAGTGAAAGGGTCTTATGGAGTCGGTTCGCGGGATACTTCGGATTCAGCGAAACGTAGCCGTGCCCACTGAGGACCACGCCGAGAATTCCTGCATAGCTCACGAGACTGCGTCGACCGAGCACGCAGACGAGCGGCTGTTCATCATCGCCGTGCTGCTGAAGGGTCGCTGCAAGCGAAGCAGCGATCTCATGCAGATCAGCGTAGGTGTGAACCCGCCCCCCCACTTCAAGCGCGGAATGATCGCTTCGAGAGTCCACGTTGGCGAGGAATCCGGCACAAAGCTGACGCTGGACACATCGAGTTTTCACGCGAACCGCCCCCTCGCAGCAACGACCGGCAGTTTTGGACAATGGGTGGAATCGTGGGTCAAACGAACTGAGAAATGTACCGTCTTCATGAATGTCATCACACAAGAATCTAACACGTTCCAGACTGTTGAAAAAGATCGTTTCATAGGGATGCTTCACTCCGTGAAAATCATGCGCACTGCTTCCTCATGATGATTCGATCTGGAACCAGACCACTGATGATTACCGGTTGATGCCACAGTCAGGGCATTGTCATCGAGTCATTCATGATGCCGATAACTTGCAATGGAAGCGGGCCTTGCCGTTATAATCAAGGTTTCTCATGGAGAAGATGTTTTCATGATGGCGACGAACTCCGATGGGATTAAATTCAATACTCACGGCGAATGCGGACACTCCCCTGCCTGCGACCAGAGTCGGCGACTTGCAGGGATGAAGACCGACTACGAACACATGACTCGTTCAAGACTGGAGGGTGATATGAGAAAGCAAAGCCCGTTGCTCGTGGCAACAGCAGCAGCCATCCTGGCCTCCAGCATGACCATGGCTGGAGACGTCCTGTTCACGGAAGTGACGGACGAAGTGGGCATTGACTTCGAGATCGACACCCCTCCAAAGTGGATTCTGAACAATTCACACTTCTACGGTGGCGTCGGTGTCGCGGATTTCGACGGCAACGGCGCGGTTGACCTCTTCTTCTCGGGCGTCGGCAACACCAACGACACCCTCTACCTCAACGACGGGGCCGGCAACTTCACCGACGTCTCGGCCGAATGGGGCCTCGACGACATGCACTTCTCATGTGGAGTGGGCGCCGGGGACATCGACAACGACGGATGGATCGATATCGTGGTCGGCAGTGCCGGACCCGCTTCGATCCCGGGAGGAAGCCCCGGCGGCTACCGGTTGTACAAGAACATCAACGGAACACGATTCGAGGACATCGCGGAAAGTGCCGGCGTCCACGAGGTCGCTCCGGGAGAGGTGCAGCACCCGACGTTCGCGACCCCGGGAGACTTCAACGCGGATGGGCACCTTGATCTGATGTACGGATCCTGGCAGGTTCCCGCTGATGGCAACAAGTTCTACCTGAATGACGGCGACGGGACCTTCACCGACGTGACGAAGTCGATGGGGTTCTACAACTCGGTCCGACCGGTGAAGGGATTCTCCGCAAGCGTGGTCGACATGGACGGCGACCTGAACCCGGACATCGTCTGGGTGGCCGACTTCGGCAAGAGCGCGTACTTCAGGAACAACGGTGATGGAACCTTCACCGACCTGACCCCGGGCAATGGAACCGGCGTGGACGCCTCGGGCATGGGCAGTGCGATCCTGGACTTCAACAAGGACGGCAAGCTCGACTGGTTCGTGGGCGCCATTTACTACGAGGACGGAACGCCCTTTGCGAAATACAACGGCAACGCGTTGTACATGCAGATAGCCGATCACACCTTTGCCAACATCGCCGAGCCCTTTGGAATCCTGGACAGCGGGTGGTCATGGAGCTCGATCGCCGCGGATCTCGACAACGACGGCCTCGAGGAGATCATCGTCGGCAACGGCAGCAAGAACAACGCCGAGTTCCGTGATGAGTTGGAATACGTCTTCCAGCAGAACAACATCAACGGAACCTTCTACAACGTGACGTCAGAGAGCGGGATCGACCTGGCCTGCCAGGCGACGTCCTCCGCGGCATTCGACATGGAGGGCGACGGCGACCTGGACCTGGTCTTCGTCTGCAACGACGGAGCAGCCCACATCTACCGGAACGACTCGACCAATCAAGGCTCATGGTTGCAGATCGAACTGGGCGGTGATCCTGCCAATGGAATTCCAAATCATGGATTCAACACCAGAGTCGAAGCCAGGGTCGGCTCGGTGGTTCACACGCGCTACATGGACGGACGCCCTTCATACGGAGCATCAGGCCCACAGGCACTGCATTTCGGCCTTGGTGACACCGAAGTGGTCGACGAGCTGACGATTCGATGGATCAATGGCGATGTCGACGTCATGGAAGACGTTCCCGTGAACCAGGTACTCGTGGTGAGCCCGATCGACGCCATCATCGGTGATCTCAACGAAGACGGATTGGTGAACGGCACGGACCTGGCGGTGATGCTTGGCCAGTGGGGAGCATGCGTGGGCGATCCGGAGCTCTGCATTGCGGACCTCGACTCGGACGGTTTCGTCAACGGCGCCGACCTGTCACTGGTTCTCGGCAACTGGTCCCTGCTTCCCTGAGGCCGAATGCCAGCCACGATTTCGTGATGCGACCCCTCCGGCGCCGGGTGGCAGCCGAGGATGGTTGCTCACAGGAAAGCCTTGAAAACAAGCTACGGATGTTTCATCGACTTGCGGATGAATTGTCTCGATAGTTACATACGTTCGATTAGAATGGTCGTTGGAGAACCAAACCTGCGCGTTGACTGACTCGACATAACGGACTTCATCTTGAGGGGCATGAAAGATGAGTACCGGTCACATTCATTTCGTCAGCCTTGGCGTCAAGAGCACGTCGCGCATGCTCCTCCTCATCATCATCATCGCAAACCGGCAGGCGACGACCGAAGACATCACCTTCACGGATGTCACGGATGAAGCAGGGATCGAGTTCGCACTGATCCCGCCCGATGACTCGATGTTTCCAAACGGGCACTTCTTCGGGGGAGTCGGCCTCGCTGATTTCGACGGCAACGGAGCCGTGGACATCTACTTCAGCGGTGGCGGCGGAGATCATGACACGCTCTACCTGAACGATGGAACAGGCCACTTCACGGATGCCTCGCAGGCGTGGGGACTCGATGCGCGGGATCTGTCGTGCGGAGTCGGAGCCGGCGACCTGGACAATGACGGCTGGATCGACATCGTGGTGGCAAGTGCGGGCGACCCGGACGTGCCCGGTGGCCAGCCAGGAAACTACCGCCTCTACAAGAACATCGAAGGAACCCGTTTCGAGGATGTCGCGACGCAAGCAGGCGTGCACAACGTCTCCCCCGGCTCCATCCAGCACCCAACCTTCGCCACCCCCGGCGACTTCAATGCAGACGGGCTGCTTGATCTGCTCTACGGATCGTGGCAGGTCGGAGCCGAAGGCAATCGTCTCTACACGAACGATGGCGACGGCACCTTCACCGACGTCACGAAAGCAATGGGTTTCAAGCAAGAGCTGCATCTCGCCAGGAGCTTCTCGGTGAACGTCACCGACATGGACGGCGATCTCCACCCCGACATCACCTGGGTCGCCGATTTCAATCAGAGCAGGTACTTCAGGAACAACGGGGACGGCAGCTTCTCGAACATCGGGCAGACGAATGGAACCTGCCAGGACCAGACGGCAATGGGCAGTGCGATCCTTGATTTCAACAAGGACGGGCAACTGGACTGGTTCGTGAGTGCGATCTGGTACCACGAGGACGACAGGGCATACAACGGAAACGCCATGTACATGCAGATTGCGGAACATGAATTCGTCAACATCGCGGCACCACTGGCGATTCATGACAGTGGCTGGTCGTGGTCGTCGGTCGCCGCGGACCTGGACCAGGACGGCCTGCAGGAGATCGTGGTCGGCAACGGGAGCAGGTACCCCGACTTCATCAATGAAAGCGAGTACATATTCAAGCAGCACGACTTGAACGGAGCCTTCTACAACGTCACCTCGATGACCGGGCTGGATCTCGCATGCGAGGCGACTTCAGTGGCGGCGTTCGACATGGAGGGTGACGGTGATCTCGACCTGGTCTTCGTCTGCAACAAGTCCAGGGCAAGGCTGTATCGAAACGACTCGGTCGAGAAGGGTTCATGGTTGCAGATCTCCCTTGGGGGCGATCCCGCGAATCGAATACCCAACAATGGGTTCAACACCCGGGTCGAAGTCCAGATCGGAAACGATGTCCAGACTCGATACATGGACGGCAAGCCGTCCTATGGCGCATCAGGGCCCCAGACTCTTCACTTCGGACTCGGATCCAACGAGGAGATCGACCGGATCACGGTTCGGTGGATCAACGGACAGGTCAGCAGGCTGGACAACGTTCGTGCGAACCAGTTGATCCATGTCGACCCGCCGGGAAGCTTCGCCCAGGTGGATCTCGATGCCGATGGGCAGGTGGGCGGATCGGACCTGCTGATCCTTCTCAGCAGCTGGGGCCTGTGCGAGGGAGGCAATGGAAGCTGCCCTGCAGACTTCAATCTGGACGGAGAAGTCAGCGGATTCGACCTGAGCACCCTGCTCGGGCACTGGACGGACTCCCCCTGAATTCGCTTCCTGCCAGCACCACCGAGTCTCGAACACCCCAGAACCCCCCACAGGGGCACAAAAGCCGCGATTACCTGCCACTGGTCCAGCTGGCGAGAGTATCATTTCGGGTCCACAAACCGCTTTTTCTCGTAGCGCAAATCCTGGAGACACAGAGATGTCCACCACCAAGGCCATGATGATCCCCACACTCTTCGGAGCACTTCTGGCAACGGCACCCTTCGTGCCTGGCAGCATCGCCTCCGCTGCACCCCGGAATGACACGCTCGAGACCGAGAAGATCCCAGTGATCTATGAGATCCCTCTCAACAACCAGATGGGAACGGACATCCATGAAGACAACATCGATGATGTCATCAAGGACGTCCGCAAGCAGTCGCCCCTTCCGGACGTGGTGGTGCTGACGATAGACTCCGCCGACACCGGAACGAACTACCACCTCCCCTCCATCGATCCGAAGGAATTCGGAATGGTCGAGCTCGAGGCCTACAGAGGACTGGTCCGCAACCTTCACAACAACCTTCCCGGCAGCATCAAGCAGGTGGTCTGGGTCAAGGACAGTGTCGGGCTTTCTTCCCTGCTCGCCCTCTCGTGGCCTGAGATGTACATGGCCCCCGACGCCAGGCTCTACGGACTCTACAACGTCTACAAGGTCGCCCAGGGCTGGGCCGACGACGACGTGCGCGAGAAGATGGAAGAGGCCTGGGAAGGCATCGGCCGCGGCTTCCTTGAAATGGGCGGACACGGCGAAGCCGCACGTGAACTCGGCAGCGCCATGATGGACCCCTCCAAGGTGCTGAGCGCCGACTTCAAGGGACGCAAGGTGATCTGGCGAGCGGACACCGATGGAACCGTGAAGGTCGACAGCAGTGACGAAAGAGTCGCCAACTTCATGGCGACCGAAGCCGAGGACACCATGCTCTGCGACGGACTCGCGGAGTCGATGGATGACCTGATGTTCCTCATGGGTTATCGCGAATACGAGACCAATGAGAGCGGCGTCAAGCTCGTGGAACGCTACAACGAGCAGTGGCGACGAAGCTACACGGACACCAACGACTGCCTGACCGACATTCAGCAGGGTCGCGGCGGCGGCAACGACCAGCTCAAGCAGCTGCTCAACCAGAAGCGACTCTGGGAGCAGATCCTTCGCAACATGAGGCGCTTCAACGCCGTCGAGCGCAGGCTCACCCGCGAAACCGGACTGACCAAGGACCGGGTTGAACTCATGATCGAGCAGCTCAACGACCAGATCCGCCAGGTCAAGGACGGCAACAGGGGCCGAGGCGGAAACGGACGTGGGTCCGGCGTCTCCGGTGGAGGTGGTCGCGGCAGGTGATCGCGAGGCATCCCACACATCGACAGTCATGCTCAACGGCCAGATCAACCCAACCCATCGAAGAACAACCATGCGCACACCACTGATACCAACACTCGCACTTGCCGGCACGACACTTCTCGGCGGAGGAATCCTGTCTGCGGGCAACAGCTTGAACGCTCCCTCCGCCCTGCTCCTCAACGGAACCGTGTCAGCAAGTCCGGTCCTTCAGGACAGTGACACCACGGTCCGACTCGGCAAGAAGGGTGGCGGAAGAACCTGGCGAGGCTCGATCGGCGACATGATCGAGGTCAAGTACAGCCAGCGTGGCACCGACAAGATCTTCACGGGTCGCCTCGAAACCTACAGGGAGATCAGCCGAACGCTGGCCACCATGACCGTGGTGGGCTCGAGCAAGGGCGAGGGTCAGGTCAAACGCACCTTCGTGGTGGGCGACGTGATCTCGATCACGACGGTCGGGCAATCATCCGGTTCGGACAGTTCGAAGACGCCTTCGAAGACGCCGGATTCTGGAAAAACCGAAGTCGTGGAAACAAGCAAGACACCTGCTCCCATCATGGGCGACGGTGGCTTCCCGAATCATCCCGGCCCTGAATACGATCATCTGCCGAGGATCTTCCTCCTCCCGATCCAGGGCGGCGTCGGAGACGGCACCCGTCATGACGAGATGAAGAAGATCGGCGAGATCGCGGACAGCTACGGGCCGGGTCAGATCATCGTCCTGAAAGTCGACAGCCCCGGTGGACTGGTCGCTGAAGCCGACCTCATTCACGAGACCCTGGTCGACTTGAAGCTTCGACACCGACTGATCGCCTGGATCGAGGAGGCCATCTCCGCGGCCGCGTACACCTCCTTCCATTGCAACGAGATCTACTTCATGAAGGCAGGCGCCCTGGGCTCGGCGACGATGTTCGCCGGTGGAAAGGCCATCGAGGGCGAACAGCTTCGTCAGTGGGTCAAGAAGTTCGGGGATGTCGCCGAGGAAAGCGGCCACCCTCGTGCGATCGCCGAAGCGATGATCACCAACTCCAAGATGGTGTCCTATGACCCCGCCGATGGCGAGAACGACCCCAAGGTCTACAACACCACCGAAGGCCAGAAGATCCTTTCGACCGAAGAGGAGAACCTCACCATCGGCGCGTACGACGCCGTTGCCTGCGGGTTCGCCGACGGCATCGCGGACAACGAACACGAGCTCGCCGAACAGCTCCGTCTTCCGATGTGGTACGAAACCACCACCGACGGCCGGAGAATCCACGAAAGACACCAGAAGCTGCTTGAGACCGCCAAGGTCGAAGTGCCCCGATTGATCATGAAGGCGCAAGGCCAGATCGGCCAGACCAACGACGCACTCAAGAATGCCAACCGGCAGCTGGCTGCAGTCAACCAGCTCATCTCATGGGCACGAAGGCTCGGCAAGCACACCAGCATGATGATGAGCGTCCCCCCGCTGGAAGCCCTCGAGCAGATCAAGAAGACGCTCCAGGAACAGATCCGCCAGCTCAAGTCCAACTGAGCCGAATCGAACACCACATGAAAAGGCCGCACTCCCTGAGTGCGGCCTTTTCATGTGCGTCCACAGTCATCGCGAAATGAAGCTGTCGATAAATAACGAGACGGCGTGGTGCGAACCACTGCCGTCTCGTCTCGGGGTCTCGATTGAAGTCTTTCGTCGGTCGCCTTCAGTTCCGCCGTCGTCGGTTTCCCAGGGCGCCGATTCCAAGGAGTGCCAGAACGCCCGGCGTGGGGACATAGATCGCCTGATCCTGCGCACTGTCGCTGACAAGTCCGTCCACCGCTGCAAAGCCGTACTCGCCGACGCGCAGGAGTTCGATCATGTCAGTCACGTATTCATCCACGGTGACTCCGAATGCACCGGACTGCTCCTGCCACTTGATGGCACCAAGCGACATGTCCATCTGCATGGCCATGTCCTGTGCACTCGTGGCATCGAAGCGTTCATGGGAGATCTCCCAGGCGACGAGCTGGAAAGCCGTGGCCAGGGCGTTGCTTTCAGGGCCTTCGGCCACACCTCCGGTGAGGGGATTGATCCAGTCGAAGAACAGCCCTTGCATGAGTTCAGCACGAACGACGCCCATGGGCCCCGGCCAGCCGCCACTCGGTGCCATGGCAAGATCGACCACATCGAAGCCGGTCATTCCATCAGAAATGCCTGCATGGACTTCGATGCAATGCGTGATCGCCATGTCCCCGGCGAGATCACTCCAGAGGTTCTCGCTGCAATTGATCCAGTTGTAGGAGAACTCGGTGGCATCGTTCCACAGGAGATCGCCCTGTACCTGCACGTTCTGGAAGGACCCTCGTCCATGTCCCTCGTACTCGAGGTCCAAGGTGAATCCTGCATGCGCAGACACGGCAGCAGACAGCGCGCAAAGCGCCACGTAATAGCTGGAATGGTTCAACCCTTTACCCTCGACCAAACCGAGACCAATGCGATATGAGGCTGGTCCCGTACCTCTTTTCCCAATCCGAAAGTAACCCTGAAGCAGCCGCTGACCAGAGTTAAATCTGAAAAGGCGGAATTCGGGAATCAGTCCTCTTCTGAGGCGTCTCAATGGGGAAAAATTCGTGGAAAGCACGGAGCCCAGGACCGGGAAGAAATGTGGATCAAGCGATCCGTCGTGCTGAGATGCCGATGGTGCCGCTGGGATCGAGTTCAACCTCGATGCCGAGAAAGCGATCCTGAAGCAGCAGACAGCCGTCCCAGCGCCGCGCACAACTTCCATGAGCGATGACCTGGGTCAGCTCCATCGAGTCCAGGCCGACCCTGCGGACATCTCGGAGGAATGAGGGCGAGGGATCAAAGCGAGCAGGAAAAGGCGCTTGCTGCTGGTGCTGGGCAGTTCCATGCAGCCCCTCGAGAGCTTCTGGTGACTGATGGGCCTCGGGATGGGCCGCGGGATGGGCAGAGAAACGAGCTGCCTTCGAGGAATATCGACGCTGTTGAGGGGATGAAAGGCGCATGGTGGTCTCCAGGGGTCTGCGACTGGTACGCCTGTGAGACGGGGTCTTGTTCGGGTTCTGACCGGGTATTCACAAAAAAACCGCCCACCGGGTTCGGTGGGCGGTAGGGGCAGTGAATCAAGTGCCTGCGAGCTGCTACTGGACGACGTAGATGGCATCCAGACTGCGACCGGTGCGGGTCTTCAGGTCGTTCAGGTGCGCCATGGAGTACGTGTCGACTCCCTGTTCCTTGGCTGCAGCAATGACATCCTCGAGCGTGCCATCAAGCCTTTGGAGATGCAGCAGGGCAAGCTGGCGAACTGGTTCAGAGAAACGTGCCTTGCCATTGGCCATGACGATGAGCCGATCGGCAAGGTCGGTCTGCAGCATCCGACGGAGGCTGGAGATCATGGGGTTGCGATCGTTGAAGTCGCCATCGAGGGCCTCCAGGCTGATCTCGTCGAAGACCACGCCCTGGGTCATCTCGAAGATTTCAGGGAGGGTCAGGGCATCCTGGTCCGACGGCGTGCGGAACTCATTGTCACGGATGGCGTCCAACCGGCTCGGATTGAAGAGCAGGGTCAGGGCCGTCCTCTGGACCAGGGAAACCTCGTCGTGGATCGGCCACGCACTCGAGCCGGACATTCCACCACTTCCACGCCCCCACTTCTCCAGGGTCATCTTGGAGAGCAGTTCAGGGCTCAGTGCGTAGGCATCGTCGTCGAAGGAATGATCGAGGATGAACCTGAGAGCCGTGCGCTGCTGGTTCGGGTCGACGGGCGTCAACGGGTCAGCAGTGTTCGGATCACCCTTGCGGACGCGGGCGACGTGGGTTCCACCGACCCAGCCGGCCATCATGTCGATCATCTGGCGCTGCTTTCGAAGGGTGATCAGGTACCCCTTGCGGGCACGTTCCCAGCTGTCGCCGTCCTTGACGTATTCATCGAGAAGACGACCTCGAAGCTGCTCGACCAGGGCCATCTGGCCACGGGCGTAGTCGATCGGATCCTTGGAGAAGTCGTAGCGACGAGCGAGCGGGTCAGGGCCGCCGGTGTCGTCATCGGTGAGGTAGGCGTGCTGGGGTTCACCAACACGCTGAAGGACCTTCTTGGGGTCGCTGCCGTAGCCGTACTCGATTGCCCAGAGGTCGTAGGGACCGACGGAGATCATCGAGTAGTCGCCCTGGATGGAATCCGGATCGACGTTGAAGTTCGTCGGGAGATAGTCCATGACCGAACCCGCGAGCGGGCGGTCACCTCGGAGTTCCTCGGAGTTGATCTCCGAGAGGGTGTAGAGGCTCGAAGCCTTGAAGTTGTGTCGCAGCCCGAGGGTGTGACCGACCTCATGGGCGACCAGCTCCCGGAGATGCGGGCCGACGAACCATTCAGGTACACCGTCAAGCATCTGGACATTGGAAGCGTCTTCACCATCACGACTGGAGATCATCTCGATCGTCTGGAGACAGACGCTCGCGAAGGACATGTCCATGGCCAGTCCGCGGGCAGCCAGGCAGAGGCTGTGATCGTGGTCGAAGTCGACATTACCCGTGGCGTCGGCAAGCGTGGGCTCGAGCAATCGGCCGTAGGCCTTGCGGCTGTCGGCGGGATCCGGGTCACCAGACGCGGCACGAGAGGCGCGCTCGGCAAGAGCCTGCTCACGAGCTTCGAGGGGGAGCATCAGGATGCGCGGATCCCATTCAGGGAAGTCCTCGAGCCAGACCTTGGCATCGGTATCCAGGCTCATCGCCAGTTCACCCGGTCGCTCCTCGAACCATCTGAAGAAGGCTCGAATCCAACCGTCGGTGAGGATGATGTCCGCATCCAGGATCTCGCCGGTCTCGGGGTGGGCCCGGCTGGGGCCGATGGCGGTTGCAACGTCGTTGTTGAGCCATCGGATGAAGTTGTAGCGGACATCCTCGGGGTCGAGCTTCATGGAAGCACTGTCGGATTCATCCTGCTGGATGACCACGATTGCCTGGTCGATGCCGATTTGCTCGAAGGCTTCGTTCCACATCTCGACGCCTTCACGCACGTAGCGGCGGTAACGAATGGGAACGGTGTGTTCGATGTAGTAGACGATCGGCTGGACCGGAGGGCTCAGCTGCAGGGAGGGATCGCGCTTCTTCAGGTCCCAGCGGTTGATGTAGCGCTGCCAGTTGGTCTCGGTTCCGTAGATGCCAAGATCCCGCCAGGTCGTCGTGAAGTAACCGACACGATCATCGGCTTCGCGCGGCTTGTAGGAGGAGCGCTGCGGAACCTCGCTGATCGAGTAGTGGACGGCGCGGAAGGTGCCGGAGCTGTCTGGAGCCTCGATCTCGATCTCGATGTTGTTCGGGAAGGCCTTTGCCTTGGCGATCGTCGCCAGTCGGGCGTTCAGGGAGCTGCCGCCGAGCTTGGACCCGTTGGATACCAGCAGGGAATCCAGATCGATCACCGGCTGACCGGAAGGACCGGTGGAGAGAACCGGCACATCCAGAAGAACCCGGTCGGTGAAGATCCGTTGAACGGATTCACGAGAGGACTTCTCACCGGTGGATCGAACGCCGAGTTCCGGCTCGATCAGGGCGATCCTGTCACCGAAGCGCTTCCAGAACACGTAGCGAGCAGGTCCCTGGAGGCCTGCGAAGATCTGGCCCTGGGAAGGCGTGGTGGCGATCAGGAACTTCTTCTTCTCCCAGCCACGGGGGAACTCAGCGAGCAGCTGGTTCTTCTTGCCATCAAGCCAGAGCCCGAAGAGGCTGCCCTCGCCTGGCGCAGACTGGACTTTCTGGAAGCCCTTGCTGACTGCCGCAAAGTCCTGTTCAGGAGCGGCTTGCAGAGTGCTCGACGCCCACAGGAGTGGAATGACGAGGCTGGAAAGGCATGCACGGATAGACGGTGTTCTGCTGGACATCTGAGGCAGTCTCCAATTGAAGCATGAAAGTAGACCTTCGAGTCTAGTCCGATGATCGGCTTCGATACCATCGGACATCATGCGTATCGCGATTTCGGGCACTCAATCGACAGGAAAAACGACTCTGGCCGGAGATTTGGCCGGAGCTCTTCCCAATACAAGAGTTGAACCTGAGCCGTTTCGAGTACTCCAAAAAAGGCTTGGATTGGTCTCGGGGGCTGATTTCATGACGCCAGAGCAGGAATTGGCCCTGATCCAACACGCAAGCAGCCGGCTCAGCGCGCTGAGGGCTGGCGAAACAGTTGTTTTTGATCGGTGTGCCCTTGATGCCCTGGCCCACGCGGTGGTGGCAGCCGAATCGGGGAATCCTGCATTCACCGCGACCTGGATCGACAGGCTTCGGTCCGAGACGATGCCCGCCCTGGGGCCTCTTGATCTTCTCGTGGTCGTGCCTCTTGAGGATGACCTCACGCTGATCGATGACGGAGTTCGTTCAACCGATGCCGCGTATCGCGCAGCGGTCGATCGCACGATCAGGTCACTGGCAGCCGAGCTGCCGAACGTGTTGGAGGTTCGTGGCTCACGAAGCGAACGAGTTCGTCGCATCCTGCTCGAGATCGACCCGAACGGAGACTACGCGACGAACTGAGCCGGCCTTCAGTCGAGACGCGAATCACCCGTGGGCGCCTGGCTCTTCGATTCCTCTTCCGCGGAGTCGGACTGGTTGCCATCGGTATCGGCAGGTTGATAGATGGTCTCGTCGGGGCCGGGCTCCGCCTTCATCGTCGCGGCTCCACCGAGTCCCTTGGTGTAGTCGAAGGAAACGCCACGCTCCATGAGGTATTGCTGAACGAGACGAAGGGTGACTTCCCGGTTGAGGCCGGCGATCTCCGCTTCCGCGAGCGCGACCTCGTAGTCAACCTTGTCATCAAGAACTCGGCTGACCATCCAGACCGCAGCGGCACGGTCGGCGGTCTCACCGTGGATGAGGGTGGGTACGTCTTTACGACTCTTCAGGACGTCGCGGGTCATGTCGAAGTACCGGATCACGAAATCCTGGTCGGTTTCAAGCGGGATCGGGTGGTATTGCATGCCGATGCTGACGACGTAGGCGCGCTCGTCGAAACCGCGGTCTTCCTCTCGACCACGGGTATCCATCACCATGCTCACGGCGTTGTCACGCATCCAGACCAGATCCTTCTCCGTGGGCTGTTCGGCGATCCAGACGTTCCCCACATGGGCGAGCTGCTCCATCTGGCTGGCCTGGTGACGCGTGATCTTCTTCAGATCCTGCTGCTTCACCTCGCTCGAGCAACCAGCGAGCAGAACCAGGATGAAGGGCACCAGGAGGAAGCGAAGAATCGTTACGTGGTTTGTGGTCATGAAGGGAGTATAGACGACTCGTTCTGATCCCCGTAGTGACGCGTGATCACCGTTTTCCACTCGCTTGCGGATGAGCACTGGATGAAATCAGCCTTGACCACATCAGGTGTCGGATGGTGAGCGGCGAACTTGATGCCGAACTTGCGCATCATGCGACCCGCACGCGCCTCACCATGGATCACCACCGAATACTCGTGGTGGCGCAGGAGGACGTCACGTTGCTCCTCGATGGTCGGCAAGGTCGGTGAATCACCGGACATCAGCTGGCAGGCCTGGCGAAAGATCCAGGGATTGCCGATGCAACCACGGGCCACCGAGACCGCATGGACGCCGCAGTACTCGAGCATCGCGAAGATGTCATCGACCTCCCAGATGTCCCCGGAGCCGAGGATCACCCGATCCGGGTGACGTTCGACCAGGTCACGCAGGACCTCCCATCGACCCGGCCCCTTGTATTTCTGCTTGACGGTTCGACAGTGGACGGTCGCCCAGGCGTACCCCATGTCATAGGCCGCATCGAAAAGCCGGTTGAAGTTGGCTTCCATCTCGGGGGTGTCGTCGAAGGCACGGCGCATCTTCAACGTGCAGGGAATCTCCTCGGGAACGGCGTCACGAACGGCCTGGAGCACCTTGATGCCTTCTTCGGGGTGGGCGAGAAAGTGGCCACCTCGATTGTGCTTGCGGATCTTCTTGACCGGACAGGCGAGATTGACGTCGATGACGTCGTATCCCATGCGACCGAGTATCTCGGCACCCCTGCCCATCTCCTCTGGACGCGTTCCCATGACCTGACCGGCAATCGGATGGTCATCGAGACCGGCGACACGGTTTTCCTCGAGATCACCCATGCCACACTCGGTCGCGATCAGATCAGGATCTTCCTTGCGTCGCCCCTTCCCTCCGTTGATGAGGGTCAGGTCGAGCAATGCCTCGGTGATGCAATAAGGGCAGCCATGCGCGCGGGCCACCAACCGCATGGCGCCATCCGAGTACCCCGCCAGCCCCGCCTGGAAAAACGGACGGTCGAATCCCGGAACCTCGGCTGCGAGCCGAGGATCCGTCCGCCAGGTGGACGCGATCTCGGAAATCGAGCGATTCAAGGTCCGTGAGGGGACATTTTCGGGGGTCATGCGAACTGACATGGTGTTCAATCGTACAGATCTCAGCCGGCGAAGCGGATGGGTTTTCGGCAGCCCCCCGTGGATCCCCGAGGATTCAATCCTCGCCGGTGACCCCGTGGTCCTTTGCCGATCGAACCCGTTCATTGTCAGGAGGGATGGGTTCAGACACGGGAGGTTCCCGCGCGGCTGGTGGGGTGCACCAGATTGCCGCGACAGGGAACCGAGCCTTACGCATCCATTGCGCAATGGCTCCCCCGTCGGCCGGCGCAAGCCGACCGACGGGCTTCAGGCGGTGTATCCTGCCAACTGATGCGAACCCGACTGCTGCTCATCCTGTTGCCCGCACTGATCGCGCCCTACCTGGGTGGTTGCTTTCCCAAGCGCTACAACGCCGCGAAGGGAACCACCAACTATCCGAGCGAGCTGGGTCGTGGGGAGACCGTGAATGTCCAGGTGACTCGCGACGGCGAGATGATGAACATCGTCAACGGAACCGCGATCGAGTTCAAGGACATCGACCTCTGGCTGAACCAGCGGTACCTGCACCATGTCGACGAGATTCCTCCGGGCGGTTCGATCAGCATCAACATGGGCGACTTCTGGGACGTGTGGGGAGGCGGCCCGAACCCGGGCGGTCTTCTTCGCTGGTACGACCCCACGCCGATCGTGCTGGTACAGGCCCAGATCGACGAGGAAAGTCCCCTGATCGGATTCATCTCGATCCTGGACTCCGAAGAACTCAACCGCTGATGAAGCGATGACCGCTTCGACTCAGAGGTTGAGTCGAGCTCGCTTCTCGTCCCACTCCCGCTGTTCACGCTTGTTGTCGGTGGCGATCGGTTCGCCGCTGCGAATCGCCTCGATCTCGAGCTTGGTGAGGTGGAGGCCTTCCATGCGATATTCCTCGAAGGCCTCACAGGCCACCGGGCAGATCGGCTTGATCAGTTCGTACATCGCTTCGGCGTAGACCCGGATCTCCTGCTGGGCATGGGGGTCCATGCGCAGCGACAGGAAATGCAGCAGGTTGTGGAGATCGCACTTCCAGTACCACTGGGTGTACAGCGAGACCGGAAGCGCGGCACGAGCGAGTTCGCGAGCGACGCCCTTCTCGGTGAGTTCGAGGTAGCGACCGTAGAGCTTCTCCGAATCCTCCAGCAGTTCGAGGAAGGACTCGGCGGTCTTGACGTCGATCGACTCCTCGCCACCCTGTCGGTTCGAGGTCGACTGCTTGCGGACGTTCTCGAGGGACGGCCGGTAGAAACAATCGGGAACGATCGAGTACCGGGCGCTGTATTCATTGACGTTGGCGGTGCGGTGCCGGATCCACTGCCGTGCGATGAAGATCGGCATGGCGACGTGGAACTTGAACTCCACCATCTCGAAGGGTGTGGTGTGTCGATGGCGAAGCAGGTAGCGGACCAGGCCGCGATCCTCGTTCACCTTCTTCGTTCCCTCGCCGTAGGAGACACGTGCGGCCTGGACGATCGCCTGGTCCGCGGTCTGACCTTCGGGGACGAGGCGTGGCATGGAATCCACGAGGGCGACGAATCCATGGTCGAGGACCTTCGTCTCCCAGCGGGCGCTGCCACCCATCACATCCACCATGGGACTTTCCGGATCGACCTTGCGGATCTCGGGGGCACTCATGGACGTCTCTTCCTTGCTCAGCTGTTCAGGCATGACGACATTCTGGCGGATCTTGGTGGCTTCCGGTACTGATCAACAGGATGTCGACAGGATCCCACCAAGCCAGGGCTTCAACCCGGGAGATCCGCAGGTCGCAGCTCATCCCGGATCTCCTTGAGGACCTCGGACATTCGCCCCCAGTCGGGGGAAGCGTGGCCGGAAGGGGCTGAAGCGTCCCTGGATACCTCGTGCTCGTCACCCAGCCCGGAACTGCGCGAGAGCCGTACCTGGGTCATGATGAGCTCTCGCAGTCGCTCGGGATCGACCACGCCCTCGATCCTGCCGCTGTGGCTGGAATCGCCCCCCTTTTTCCCGGCATCGCCCATTCCACCCCCACCCGCAGTCTCCACCTCGATGTCCGAGAGCTTGAAGAGCCGCTGAATCGGACCCTGCTTCACGGTCACGTTCTGGATGTTGTCGTAGGTGATGGTGGTCTCGTGGATCACCCACAGTCCGCGACGGATCCGCATGGCGCGGGTGGTGAGCACGTACCAGGTGCAGTCGTACTGGAGACGAAGAAAGACCAGCCTGACCATCCCCGAGACGAGGATGAAGACGGAGCCGATGACCTCAAGACCAGTGCCCCACATTACCCAGGTGGCGTCTTCTGCCCCATTAACCCCCCCGAAGAAATACATCCCGAGCGAGGCCGCCGCAATGCCCAGGAGCGCCAGGCAGATGCCCAGAATGACCTGGATCTGGCGCAATCGAATCCACGCGGGGGCGGGATGAAAGCTCTCGAGGAGTTCCCCGGAATTCACCGGGATCGTGGCGGGTTCCAGGGGGATCCGGAGCAGCTTGGCAACCACTCGCTTGATACCTCGATACGTGCGGGAGCCGTCGCCGAGGGTGGCTGGTGGGGAGCTGCTCATGAGCGCTCCCGAAGCAGGTCACGAATCTCAAGGAGCAGTTCGATCACCTCGGACTGATCATGCACCTCGGGTTGGTCATGGGTCTCGGAAGTCTTCTCCTCGCCGCTGGAGTCCTCCCCCGAACCGCGCATTCGAGCATAGAGCGCATCGCGGAGGGCTCCGGGGTCAGGCGCACCCTCGATGACCATCTCGGGTGCGGCGGAGGCGCCTGCGGTCTGCACGGAGACGTTGGCAAGATTCATCCACCGCTGCAGCACGTTGCGGGTGAGGTGGATGTCCTGGATCCGGCGGTAGGTGAGGTGGATCTCGTTTCGCCAGAGCACCCCCCACTTCATCGAGATGCCCTCATCATCGAATTCGTAGGCGAGGGTCCAGTACTTGAACATCCTGAACAGCCAGACGATCGGGAACAGCGGCCCGGTCAAGAGTGACTTCAGGAAGTAGTAGGTCGCAAGCGCCGAGACGGGACGCTTGAAGGACTTCATCTCGAATGAAGAATCGGTCAAGGGTCGACTTTCGTTTCTGATTGAATCGAGAAGGTTTTCAACCACTCACGAATGGTGTCCTTGGTGGGCGGATCATTCAACGTGGGCAGTCCACCATTTCCCACCAACGGAGCCAGTGCACCGTCGGAGGAGAAGACGACATCCAGGCGTTCAAGCGCTGCGGCAAGCGAAGGAGCGGGCTCGCCACGCAGGGCGTCCTCACGGGTGACCGGCCAGTTCTCACCTGCAGAGGGGACGCAACCGATGGCATCAGGCAGGGGTTCAACCGAAAACAGTTCCGCCTCGTCGATCGGGAAACGTCCATCATGCCCGCAGGCGAAGGCGACCGAGGCCCATGCGACGGCACGCATGTCGAGATCGGTCCGGTTGGCGTTTGCCAGCACGTTGTTCCTGACGATCCAACCGAAGACGCCGGTGACCAGGACACCAAGGAGGAGTATGAGGACGATCACCTTGAAGACAAGACGAGAGTTGTCCTCCGCCGTGTCCTCGTGAAAAAAGGGAGAATCGACCCGGTTCACATTCGCATTCCTTCGAAGGTCATGCGCTTCTTCTCTCGCCGGGGATCGACCTCGGGAACCGCGGACAACAATGCCTGGGTGTAGGCATGCTGCGGGTTCTCGATGATCGAGGTCCGATCACCCTCCTCGACGATCTGTCCGTTGAACATCACCGCGATGCGATTGCAGACGTGGTGGATGACGGCCATGTCGTGCGAGATGAACAGGTAGGAAAGCCCGAATTCATCCTGCAGGTCGGCAAGCAGGTTCAGGATCTGCGATTGAATGGACACATCGAGCGCGGAGGTCGGCTCGTCACACACGATCAGTTTCGGCTCGAGGGCCAGGGCTCGGGCGATGCCGATTCTCTGGCGCTGTCCGCCGGAGAATTCGTGCGGGTAGCGATCGGCGGCCTGCTTCCAGAGACCGCAGCGCTCGAGCAGCTGCTCAACGCGATGTCGCAGCTCGTCACCCTTGGCGATTCCGTGAACTTCAAGCGGCTCGCCGACGATGCGGCCGACGCGCATGCGCGGGTTCAGCGAACCCGCCGGGTCCTGGAAGATGATCTGCATCTTGCGACGGATGTCACGCATCTGCCTGGCATTCATCGCGAAGACCTCTTCGCCGGCGTACCGAACGCTTCCCGAGGTGGCGGGGATCAGCCTGAGGATCGTTCTTCCCACCGTGGTCTTGCCACATCCGGATTCACCGACGAGTCCGAGGGTCTCACCAGGCTTGATCGAGAAACTGACGCCGTCCACGGCTCGCACGTGGTCAACGATCCTCTGAAGCATCCCCTGGCGTACGGGGAAGTGCGTCTTCAGATCGGTGACCTCGAGCAGGGGTCCGGTGTCGGCAGCATTGAAATGGGCGTTGTCGGTGTGCATCGGAATCGCAGTCTACCTTCTCCGGAGGCCTCCCACAGCCTCCAACGGAAACCCGGGCATCCGGGTGCTTGCGGTCAGGGGAGCTTCATCTGCACGATCAAGGGCTCTCCGTCGGGCGAACTGATCCCGAGTTCGACCACTCGGGTTCCTCCCCGGTACCGAGACTGGTTTTCCGCCTGCCGCAAGCGCGCATAGAGATCTTCCTCGTTGGAGACCGAATCCCGCCCGACACGGTTGATGACCGAACCGGCATCGACCGTTCGGCTGAGGAATCCGGATTGAGCACGTTCAGGGACCAGGATCCCGGGCTGCCAGTCGACCCCCCGCTCTCGAGCAAGCATCGGTGTCAGCGTCGCAAGTCCGTTGAAACCCGCACGTCGGAGCAGGGCGACCTGCCGTTGATAATTCGATTTCGGATCAAGGCGCCCGAGTTCGACGTCGACGAGGAACTCCGCCGGAACACCTTCGGATTCGTTCCAACGCCAGATCTTCAACTCGACGATGGTCGCAGGCCGGCGAAGTCCGATCTGGGCGCGCACGTTGTCGATGCTCTCAACGGAAATGCCGTCAACTGCCATCAGGACATCCCCGCTGCGAATGTCGATGCGCTCGGCCGGGAAACCCGGTTGGACGCTTTCAATCAGGACTCCAAGACCATCGAATTCATCGAGGATCCTCTGTTCGGTCTCGGGCAGGCTTCGCACCGAACGAAGCATGTCCAGCTCGAGCATCGAGATGCCGAGGAAACCCTTCGAGACCTCACCGGTCTCGATCAACTGATCGACGACCAGCTCGATCATGCGGATCGGGATGGCCAATCCGATCCCGGCGAACTGGCCGTCACCCACGTTGGTGCCTCGACCCGTGGCGATCGCGGTGTTCATGCCGATCACCTTGCCGGCGATGTCGCTGAGAGGCCCACCGGAATTCCCCGGGTTGACTGCAGCATCCACCTGGATGAAGTTCTCGAAATCGAGTTCATCAATTCCCGCGGTGCGGCTCAGTCCGGAAACGATTCCAGAGGACATGGAGAAGCGAAAATCAAAGGGCGATCCGAAGGCGAACACGAGATCACCCTGTTCGGGGAGGACATCGGATCGCTCCGCAGGAAGCAAGCGGTCGGGACTGATTCGCACCACCGCGATGTCACTTCGCATGTCGGAACCGACGAAAGTCGCGGTTCGCACCTCGCCCGTGGCAAGCTGAACCTCGATGACATCAGCGGGGGCGATGACATGGGCATTGGTGACCACGTGCCCCTGGTCGTCGTAGATCCACCCTGAACCGGAGGACGTGTAGTAGCCACCGAGCGCTGACCCGGGTTCGCGCAGCGACCCACGGGTCGAGACGTGGACCACCGATGGTTCGACCTTGGTCGCGAGATCCCGCGTGGCCTGGTTCAGCGCTGTAAGTGGATTGCCCAGGGCAAGTCGGTTGGTGGCCAGATCAACCGTGGCCTGCTGTCGGGCGAACTCGAGGTTGCGAATCAGCAGCGGCCCACCAAGAAGAACCAGGGCACCCATGACGATCAGGACGAGCGCCGGACCGAGGGAGCGGGCAGGCCTGGGATTGGCAGAGGACCCGCGATGCGGATCTTCAGAACTGTTCATGGGTCGGTCTCATGCAGGTGATGGATCAGGCAGTACCGTCGGCAGCATCATCACGTTGCGACAATCGCTCCGATTCGCCCTCACGCATGCGATAGGGATGTTCACCGTGCGCACGCCGCCGGACACGGTCGGCCCAGTGAGCCGCCACGTGCACCATGGCCTGTCCGAGTGGTGCGATCGGTTGCGCGAAGGGTGGCTGCCATTCGGTCATGCCGGTCAGGTCGTGGGTCACCACGATCTGACCGTGACACGCGGGCCCGGCACCACAGCCGATCACCGGCAGGTCGACGGCCTCGACGATGGCGGCTGCCACTTCCTCGGGAACCGCCTCGACCAGGATCATGACGGCACCGGAGTCCTCGAAGAGACGGGCCTCGTCCACCAGTCGTCGGGCGTCGTCGGCGCTTCGTCCATCCGAGTAGTACCCACCGTGGCGACCAACGTGCTGGGGGCGGGAACCGATGTGTGCGATCACGGGAATACCGGCTTGCGACATGCGCCCGACGAGCGGGGCGAATGCCTCGTCCACTTCGAGCTTCACTGCATCCGCATGTCCCTCGACGAGGAAGCGACCACCATTGCGGATCGCCTCGCTTTCCGAGACCTGATAACTCAGGAACGGCATGTCGCCGATGACCCAGCATTTCGGAGCACCGCGCTTGACCGCCGCGGTCAGGGTGATCATGAATTCAAGTGGTGCGTGGATCGTGGTGGGAAGCCCGAGAATGACCTCTGCCGCGGTGTCCCCCACGAGGAGCACCGGAACACCGGCCTGCTGCAGCCAGCCGGCAGTGAGGGCGTCATAGGCGGTGAGACACGGAAAGGCCTCACCTGACGCGACCATTTGCCGCAGGGTGCGGATGGTCACCGGTCGTTCGAGTGGAACGATTTCTGGACCAGGAATCGACGTGGTGAATCCGGAAGTTGGTACAGCCATGGTGGAAGTCTATGCCCTTCGAGGCCCGGAAGGGAGTCCCTAAAGGGGGATTCCCGGTCCCAGCCCACCCAATCCCACCTCATGAGCCAAGAATTGGAGGAAGCACTTGCTGTTCGTTTTCTGGATTCGAGATTTAACCTCGATCGCACCGCACGGGGGACTCAGGTCCCGGAGTCCGGCCAACAGCTTGAGTGCCAATTAGTTCGCCTCGACATGGGCGCACTCCGGCACCTGGGTCCTCTTGCCCGCGATCGACAACATTGCCCTGGATCGACCCCGTTCGGTATCGCCTCCCCGAGCGGGGTCGGCTTTTTTTGAACAGGAGATCGCGGGACTTCACCACTTGCGCAGGGGATTGGGGATCAACCCGTCGCGGCCTGGTACCAGCAGGTCGGCGATCTCAACCACCTCCCGCAAGGACTCCTGTGCGGCCTGGATGTCACTGCAATTCTGGAGGACCTGACCCGCTTCGAGATGTTCGATGGTCGGCACAGCATCGGAAGCGACCATGATCGTCCACTGTGGCATCGCAACCAGAAGACCTGAAAGCCCCGGAGTGACCCCGGGCAGTGGGAAGAGGTCGATGTTCTCGGCGAGCGAGTCCGGCGCCGCCTCGCAGCGCCGCAACAAGGCGATTTCCTCGCGAACGGTCGTGCACAGGTCCTGGTCACCGGCTTCCTCGGCCTTCTGAAAGGCTTCGACGAGCCCGACCCCGACCGACTCGCGTTCACGTTCGGAGACCAGCCAGCGAGCATTCTCGAAGAGCGGCAGCCCACGCCGACTCTCCGGTCGGAACGAACTGAGAAAGACGTCGGTGATCTCCGCGGGTTGAACACCACTTCGTTCCTGCAGTCGATCAAGGAGGATCTTCCCCGGCAGGGACGGATCGACGAGGATCTTGCGGTCATCAATCGACAACAAGATGGTGCTCAGATGGCCGGGCCGCAGGTTGCCCTTCTCTCCACGGAGAGGATGTGCGGCAAGTGCACCCATTGATATGACACGAAGCTCGACGCTCATGGGCGTGCATTCCTTCCAACCAGGATGTTCAATCGTCCGTCATGTCCAGACGTTTTTCGGCGATCGCATCGATCACGAGCGCGGGGAGCATGGTTCCAAGGCGATCAAGGTCGCCACCAAGGGATGCGATCTGCCGAATGAGACTCGAAGATGTGTAGGCGAAGGATTCGCCGGGAACCACGAAGACGGATTCGATGTCCGCGACCTGGCGGTTGGTGATCGCGAGCTGGCACTCCGCGTGCAGGTCGGTGGTGTTGCGAATGCCTCTGAGGATCACCGTGGCCTCGACCTCGCGAGCGAAATCGACGGTGAGCCCCTCGTAATAGGCGACGGTCACCGGAGCACCGTCGGGATTCGCCGCAACCAGCTCGCTGACCAGCTGGGTCATCATCTCGACCCTGAGCCCGGCCTCGAAGAAGGCGGATTTGTCGGGATTGCAGCCGACGGCCACGACGATCTCGTCGAACATGCGCCGCGCACGAACCAGCACGTCGAGATGCCCCAGGGTGGGCGGATCGAAGGAGCCAGGGTAGATCGCCTTGTGAATTCGTGCTTTCACCAGGATCAGACCTTTCGGTGTTCAGCCGCAGACCGAATCGAGACCCGCGGTCCTGAGCAGGGTTCGAAAGTTTTCACCGAAGACGAAGTTGTGTTCGGGGAACTCGAGGCCGGACATGTTGTTGTCGATGTGACTGAAGATCAGGTCGATCCGACCGATGGGTCTCCAGCTTCCCTCCCGATGATCAAGGCGCTCGATGGTCCCGGTGGTCGAGGCACCGGCATCATCCATTCGTTCGATGGTCGCGTCGTATCGGATCGACTGTCCGGGAACGACATCCTGCTCGATGTTGACCCGGACGATCTTCGCGAGGACGACCTTCTCACGGAAGGCGTTCACGGAGCCGACGAGCACGCCGGCGGTCTGGGCCATTCCCTCGACGATGAGGGAGTTGGGCATCATCGGCAGCGCCGGCTCGTCCGCGGTCGCGGCGAAATGATCGTGTACGTGCTCCTCGGACAAGGAGACGTTCTTCACCGCAACGAGCCGTTTGTTCGGCTCGTAGTCGGTGATGGCATCGATCCACATCCAGCGCACGCCGGTCAACTCCGATCAGGCAGCACAGACAGAAAGCTTGCGCTCGCAGAAATCAACCAGTGTCTTGACGGTGAACAGTTCGGAAATCTTGCTGACACTCCGGTCGGCTTCGAATTCAGAGAAATCGACGTGGGGCATCTTCTCCTTGAGAAGCACCATCCCCTGGTCGGTCAGTCGTCCGTTTTCAACGAGCTCCGCGTCACTGAGAACGTTTTCAGGGAAGAGTTCGCCCTGTTCGATCTTGAATGGGCGATCGGGCGAGCAGTCCGGCTCGAATGCCTTTTCAAGCTGGAAGCTGATGTCGAGGAAGTCGATCGACTCGGCTCCGAGATCACCGATCAAGGTCGCTTCCTGGGTGATCTCGTCCTGATCGACCCCGAGGGCCTCCTCGAGGACTTCGGAAATCTTGTTCTGAATGTCGTCACGGCTGAGCGCCATGCGGATGCTCCGTTTCGGGGAGGTTTCAGCGACAGGGTCGCCCTGGGGTACGAACTGGTGCGCCAATTCAACGTGAATCCGAGATTGGACCCCGTATCATCCTACGGCGCAGCAGCTCGCATTGTAAATCGTCCAGAGACCGCCGTGTCAGGGGGGGCCTCCGTACCAACACAGAGACGGAGTCCACTTCCCTTGAAGGTGAAACAGCCGTCTTCGGACTTGATGAGGTCGACTTCGACCCGGAGAGACTCCCCGGGGCGGACAAAGGTGCCGTAACGAAGGGCACGCACCTCGCCCAGCATCATGCGAGTCAAACCCTGATGTTCGAGGACCTCTCGGGCAGCCTGGATCATGGCTTCAAGCATGAAGACACCGGGAAGGACTGGAAACGAGGGAAAATGGTCCGCAAGGTACTCCTCGGAGGCGGTCACATTCTTGACAGCAACCGCCCTTTCGGGCCCACATTCCAGTATCTGATCGACGAGAGTGAACTTCATCGGTGATCCTTGGGCACGGGGAGAACCTTGCCTGGGGGGAGGAATCGTGAAAGCGTAGCGAAGACAGGCGCTTCCGCAAGCCGGGAAGACCAGTTGACCGGGAGAAGTCCTGGGTGTGCTTTCTCACCCTGCAGGACCCATTCTGCCGATAGCGGATGGAACCATGGCACAGAAAAGGAGTTCCAAGCGTTCGAAGAAGACCCGGCAGCCCGAGAGATCCTATCTCAGGCATGCAGCTTGGATCCTTGCAGCTGCAACCTGGCTCTTCTTCGTCGTCTCCCTGATCGGCCATGATGCCGCAGATTGGCCCTCATCGACCGTCAGCGCACATAATGAGGCTGTTCAGAACCCCACCGGGATCGTCGGTGCGACTGTGGCCCACTGGTCATTCACCATCGCCGGAGCAGGATGCTGGGTGATCCTGGCAGGGGCGCTGGCCGGGCTGATCGCCACGGCCAAGGGGTACCAGCTGAGCCATCCCATCATCCGGATTTTTGGCCTGATCCTGTGTGCTCTGGCCGTGGGCACCCTGGACGTCACCTGGTTTGGCGGATTTTCAGGAACTGAGACCGCTCCAGGGGGCCTGATCCCCGATTTCTTCGCCAATCAGCTGCTGCTGCGCTTCAACGTGGTGGGCGTTTCGCTCTGGATGATCACTGCCATAGCCCTCGGCCTGGTCGTGAGCGCCGACGAACTGCTCTTCAACCTGCCTTCGCTGGTCCGGGCGAAGGAACACCTCGTCAACTTCCTGCACACGATCGATCCCCGCCAGCTCACCCCCCGACTGCGAACCCTGGTCCCACGTCGCCCCTTCTTCCAGACGGCAGGCGGCCCCTCGGTAGCAACCGAGGATCTCGAGGACGAAGAGGGTGAGTACGAGTACGAGGATGAGTACGAGGATGAGTACGAGGACGAAGAGGACGAAGAGGACGAGGACGACGAAGAAGACGAGGACGAAGACGAGGATCTCGAAGACGAGTACGAGGACGAGTACGAGGATGAGTACGAGGAAGAGGACGACGAGGAAGAAGAAGAAGAAGAAGAAGAAGAAGAACTCGACCTGGCCGCTGAACGCCCCGCACTGAGCCGCGATGAACTTCGCAAGAAAATCGCACAACTGCCGGTCCGAATGGCAACGAGCAAGCCCGCCCAGCTTCGCGATGAGGACATCGTTCGCGAAGACGATTTCGAAGGCTACAAGTTCCCGTCCCTGGAACTGCTGGACACCCCTGAAGGCAACTACTCCGACCAGATGGAAGCCCACGTACGGGAACAGGCCGGAGTGCTCGAGGAAACGCTTCACACCTTCCAGATCGACGCCGAGGTCACCGGCATCGAAAGCGGACCGGTGGTCACGCTTTATGCGGTCCAACTCGCTCCCGGTACCAGGGTCGCTCGCCTGACCTCCATCCAGACCGATCTCGCCCGAAGCCTGCAGGCACCGAACATCCGGATCATTCCCACCATGGTGGGCAAGACCACCGTCGGCATCGAAGTCCCGAACCCGCGCAAGGAAAAGGTTCGACTGAAGGAACTGATGTCCAGCGGACAGGCTGCGGGCATGACGCTTCCGATGTTCCTCGGCAAGGACAACTCCGGTGAACCCCTGGTCGCCGATCTTGCAAAGATGCCGCACATGCTCATTGCCGGCACCACCGGCTCGGGCAAGAGCGTCTGCATGAACTCCATCATCATGAGCTGGCTCTACACCAAGCGACCTGATGAACTGAAACTGGTCCTGGTCGATCCGAAGATGGTCGAAATGAGCCAGTTTGCAGACATTCCCCACCTGATGTGCCCGGTGGTCACCGAGATGGGCAAGGCCGCAGCCATCCTGGAATGGGCTGTTGGAAAGATGGAGGAACGCTACGAACTCCTGAACCGGGCCGGCGTGCGGGACCTTCGCTCGTACAACGAACTCGAAGAAGAGGATCGATACGAACGGGCCGAGGCCGAAACCGACCTCGAGAAGGCGAAGCTTCCCAACAAGCTGCCGCTCATGGTGTTCGTCATCGACGAACTTGCAGACCTGATGATGACTGCGAAGGAGGTCGAGCATTCGATCGTCCGCATCGCGCAGAAGGCTCGTGCCGTGGGCATCCACCTGATCCTGGCCACCCAGCGCCCCCAGGCGAACGTCGTGACCGGACTGATCAAGAGCAACATGCCCTGCCGAGTCTCCTTCAAGGTCGCCTCCGGAATGGACAGCCGCATCGTCCTGGACCAGAAGGGCGCGGAACTGCTGCTCGGTCAGGGAGACATGATGTTCATCTCCCCCTCCAGCACCGAGATCAATCGATGCCAGGGAACCCTGGTCACGGACCAGGAGACCCGAAAGGTCGCCCGTTTCCTGAAGACCGTTGCCAAGCCGAGTTTCGAACGAAGCCTGGTCACCATTCGCCCCGGAACGGGAGGCTACGGCGGTTCAGGAGATGCGGAATCCCATGACGATGGTGGTGCCGGCCAGCGCGACCCGCTCTTCGACCAGGGAGTCGAGATCATGATCGAGTCCGGTCGTGGTTCGGTGTCACTGCTCCAGAGACGCCTTGCAATCGGATACAGCCGGGCATCGAGACTGGTCGACCAGATGGGTCTTGCGGGCATCCTTGGGGAGCACAAGGGTTCGGTCGCACGCGAGGTCATGCTCACGCTCGAGGACTGGCATCAGATGAAGGCCATGGAAGCCGGCGAGCTCGAACAGGGCTTCGCCGCGGACAAGGCCCAGGACAGCTCGGACGAGAACGACAACGAGGTACCGGACGAGTTTCCGGGTGAACACCTCGGTTGAACGCTCGCAGAGAGCTCCTTTGCAGGAAATCGTGATTTCGAAAGGCGAGACGGCTGGATCCACGCATGGGTTCGAGCTGTGCGGTACCAAAGGTGACGCGGCCAACTCGCACCGGGGATACCCGGTGCGAGGGAGGAGCACGAGATCCTGAACGTAGCTGTCGATCGTGCTGGGGTTCTGGGGCTGGGCAGACGGTCAATCCACTCGGTAGCAGGCAGCGGCATTTCCATGCAGGAGTGCTTCCAGATCTGCGGGCGACCAGTCTGCCGTCGCGGCGAGCACCGCATCGAGCCATGAAACCAGGCTGCCTCGGAGGGTGCAGACCGGCCAGTTGCCGCCGAACATCAGTCGCTCGATTCCGAAGCAACGCCTGGCATGGTCGATGATGTCCGAGACATCCTCGAGTCGCCAGTTCGCCGAAGCGTTCTGGAAGAGGCCGGAGACCTTGCAGATCACGTTGGAGTGCTCCGACACGAGCGCCAGATCGTCACGCCAGGTGGAGAGATCGCTTCCATCCAGGCGCGGATTGCCCAGGTGATCGAGCACCAGGGTCGTTTCCGGAGCAGCCCTGGCCAGGGAGGCCACATCAGCCAGCTCCTCGGAGCGCATGCAGAGCTCGAAATGCAGGTCGTGCGCCCCGAGGGTTCGCATGCCGTCGATGAATGCGGGCTCGAGGCACCTGCCAGGTGGTTGATCGGGCGTATGCAACACCCGTCGGAGGCCCCGAACCATGGGCTCGCGTTTCACTTCGGCCAACCAGACCGTGAAATCGGATCCGACAGGATCTCCGGGAAGGACTGCGCCCACGAAAGGAGTCCCCGGGTCGTGGAGCAGTTCCTGGACGATTTGAAACTCAGCGTCGCGCTGCACGCTTGGAAGATCGATCTCGAGGTAGATCGCACGCAGGCGCGCCACCTTCGGCAGTGCGGCGAGGTAGTCGGCGGATGAAAAATTCCGGTCGAGGGCGGCGACGGCATCCAGCCAGGTTGGTCTGAGTCGGTTCAGATCCCAGACATGGACATGACTGTCGAGCAGCTCTTGCATGGGCAGGAATGCCATCCCTCGGGCTCAGGAGAGAAAATGGTGACGGACAATCCATCGTATCGGCTTGACTGAGATGGAATCCAGGTGAATAGTTCCCTGGAGTCGTGCTGAATGGAGTTTGGCTCGCCGAAAGACGCCGGCGAGTCGACTTTTTTGGGGGCCCTGATGGGCCCTCAGGCAGCTCCCCCGCCTCGGAATTCCGTGCGGGCGTGCCCCCTGAGACCTCTGGGGGCTTGGGTATCGCCGACGGCGGTCTCGTGGCACCAGATCCACGAGAGAAGGACCTTCGTGACGGTCGGCAGACGCGCATTCCCGAAAGGCAGGTGATCGAGTGAGCAAGTCCTACGATTTTGAGGGCGAAACCGCCTGAGCACGTATCCCTGACGGGTACGCATGATTCAGGCGTTGCCCCGAGATATTCGTGCCCGCCAGCTCTGACGCTGGCGGGCTCTTTTTATAGGATAGACGTCTCACCAAGGCGCAAGCCGCATTAGGCAACCGCGCATCAAATAGGAGCCATCTACATGCCTGCCAGAAACCTGCTGTTCACGATCCTCGGATGCCTCCTGGTGCTTGGGGTCTCCACACCGACTTCCGCCCAGGACGAGAACAAAGTCAACGATCTCTCCGAGCAACTCGCCGCTCTTCAGATCATGAACGACACCGTGGGCCCGATGTTGACCCAGGCCAACACCCGCAACCGACAGATGCTGCAGTACATCGGTACGAAGAAGATGCAGCCGGACTGGGCGAGTTACCAGAAGACCGCCAAGACCCCTTCGAATCTCACCTTCGACGAGGGCTACCAGATCGCGCTCAAGCGCGTGAAGACCGAACAGCCGGTCACCGGCAGCGGCGCAAGTGCAGGCGACCTGTCCCGGAACATCGCCGCAACCAAGACCATGGTCGAGTCCGAATGGAACAGCTACAACACTGCAAGCGCCACTTCGAAGCAGATGTCCGCCTTCCTTGAATCGAAGGATTCCCTCACCGACTATGAATCCTGGTCGAAGACCTACTCCGAGAAGCGCGCAGCGAACTACACCGCACGCGCGCAGGACGAGGACAAGCAGGAAGCGGCTGCAGCGCAGCGGACCTCCGACAAGTTCAAGGCCCAGCAGCGGTACCTCATGCAGCACTGGGACGAGGAGATGCACCTCAAGGGACTTGCCAATTCCAGCGGCTACATCATGGAGCGCAACAAGGGCAGCATCGTCGCCGACTCGCACCAGTACCCCTATCTGGACACGCAGACCGAACCCGTCAACCTCAACACCGCGAACGAACCCTTCGGTGAAGGATCCGGATACGGCGGTTCATACGGTCCCGGTTACTACGACGGCTCATGGAACGGCGGTTACGCCGACCCCTATTACGACGTCTGGGGCTTCCCCGGAGATCACAAGGACGGCGATACCGCCTACAAGCGAACCGTTGCGCCCGACTATCACCCCGGTGCACTGGAAAGCGGCGCCAGGAGCATGAAGGGCGCGGGTCGAAAATAGATCCGTCCTGACGTGACGAGGAGGACCTGATGGACCACGAAACTGCCAGGATCGTCCTCGGAGCAGCGATTGAACAGGCGGAAAAGTCTTGGAATGAGGGCGGCATCCCGATCGGTGCCGCCCTTTCCAAATCAGATGGAACCATCATCGCGCTCGGACACAATCAACGTGTCCAGACCGGTGATACCACTGCACATGCAGAGACCGTCTGCTTCCGCAATGCCGGCAGAAGACGCGACTGGGCGGAGCTGACGCTGGTCTCGACCCTCAGTCCCTGTTCCATGTGCACGGGTACCGCCGTACTGCACGGCATCAAGAGGGTCGTGATCGGTGAAAACACCACCTATATGGGTGCGGAGCACTGGCTCGAGGAACACGGCGTGGACACGCTCGTACTCCACGATCAACGATGCATCGACCTGATGACCCGTTTCCAGGACGAACTTCCGGATCTGTGGGCCGAGGACATCGGCAAGTAGGCACGTGGCACGTGGCTCAGGCCCCGACCCGGACCATGTCCTCGAGCGAAGACAGGAAGTCGCGCCCCGGGCGGTAGCCCAGTTGGTCTGAGGCCAGTTTGATCGAGGCCTTGCTGTCTCGAACCTCTCCGGAACGGGCGGGTTCGAAACGGATCCGTGGCGACACCCCGAGGGCAGCGGCAACCTGCTCGCACACCTCGAGAATCGAGCGGCTTGAACCTGAACCGACGTTGAACACCTTGCCGGCAAGAGGTTCGGACGAACAGGCCGCGAGGATGTTCGCCTGGGCCACGTCTTCCACATGCACGAAGTCCCGAGTCTGTCCACCGTCCCCGAAGATCACTGCCTCTCCCCCGGAAGCCAGGGCCTCCAAGAACTTCGGAATGACCGCGGCATAGGGTGAATCATGCGCCTGACGAGGTCCGAACACGTTGAAATAGCGAAGTCGAACCGTATCGATCGGATAAGAGGCGGGATAGGCCGCGACGAAATCCTCACCCGCCAGCTTCGTCGCTGCATACGGAGAGGTCGGATGCACCGGGGCGTCCTCGCACTTGGGGAGCCCGGGCAGGTCCCCATAGGCGCTGCAGCTTCCGGCATAGACCAGGCGCCTGACACCAGACCGCCTCGCAGCCTCGAGCACGGCGAGTGTGCCACCGACATTCGTTTCGCAATAGTCGACCGGTTGATCCAGGCTTTCAACCACGGAAACCTTGGCCGCATGATGAAAGACCACGGACGTTCCGGAGAGTGCACTTCGGAGGACATCCTTGTCGAGAACGGAGCCTTCGATCAGGGTGATTCTCGAGGCGACCCCGGCGAGATTGACCGGATCACCGGAACTCAGGTCATCGAGAACCCGGACCTCGGCACCAGTTCGGACCAGTGCTTCGACCAGATGAGAACCGATGAAGCCCGCTCCTCCGGTGACGCAGACCGTCTGTCCTGACATGCTGGGAAAGTTCATGGATCCAAGGATAGACAAAAAAAACCGAGAGCCGCGGTTTCCCGCGGCTCTCGAGAGTCTAGCGACCCGGATGATTCATTCCGGACTTCGTTGGCATGACCCCGAGGCCGCCAACGAACGGATTGGATCAATCCGAATCGACCTTCCCACGACTCCATAGCCATGCATCAGCTCGTATCTTTCACTCATGCTCGGGGGCGGATCCGTATGTGGTCCTTCAGCGGGCGGAGGACCGAGGCGTAAACCTGTTCATCTGGATCGGAAGTCGACAAGCAACATGAGCAATTGGACGAGCCAATGCTTCTTTCAATCCCTATTCCTACCTTCGAAACTCTCTCAAGGACATTCTTGCAGGCCGTGAGTGGATATAGCAACCCTTTAAACAGGGTTTTCCATGGAATTGAGGTCGAGGGGACATGAACTGAAAAATCGAAGAGGTTCTCGGCACCCGAAACGTTGAGCACCTTGGAATTCAAGTGAGATTGAGTCTCACCCCTCCTCGACTCGAAGTCGCTCGATCTCGTCCCGAACAAGCTGGGAGATCCTGCTTTTCGCCTTTCGAATGGCCTGCGGCGACATTTCAAGACGCTGGGCAACATCATCAATCGGCACGTTCCGGCGCCCGTACAACTCGAATGCATCCCAGCTTCGTTGCTCGATGCTGGTGGTTTCCCGCACCGTGTCCAGGGCTCGGATGATCAGCTGGCCGAGCCACTCTCGGGCCCACAGCGTCTCCACACGTTCGGGCTGCTGCTCCATCCATGCAGGGTCCATCGAGGTCTTGCCGCGATCCTTCCGATATCGCTGTCGCATGGCATTCAGGGTCGCGGTCTTGAGATAGCCCCGGAAACGTCCCATGTTCGGGTCGTATTCAAAACGTTCGGCAGCCTTGAAGAAGCCCGCCATGACCTCATGGATGATGTCGTCGATCTCGGAAACCGGGCAGCCTGAACGACGCGCGAACCCAGCGATGATAGGTGAATAGATCTGATAGAAGTCCTGCCAGGAGACCTCACGGGAAAGGGTGTCGCCTTCCTTCAACTTGATCAGGAGCGTGCCTCGCGTCTTGAACTCGGCCGCACTGACGGAGCCGTGCGAAACACGCTTGGGGCGAGGCGGCGTACTCCGTCTCACGAAGGGATCGCCGAGCAGTTCCACCATGAAGCTCATGCCACCGAGTTCGACGCGGTCACCAGCACAGAGCTGGATCCGTTCGCCGCCGTCGAGCTTCATCCAGTTGACGCCCGTTCCCTGGCTGCTCCCCGCATCCTCGATCTCCCAACCGGTGTCGGTCAGGTGAATGATGGCATGCTCGCGGGAGATGCTGGGTTCCGGGACGGCCACGTCGGCCTCACTTCCACGACCAAGGGTGCTCCTGACCGCGGATATCGAGATGGTACTACCGTCCCAACCGTCGGGTTCGAGCTTGATGATTCTGTCACTCATGCGAGGACTCCGATGGAAGTGAGGCAAGACGTGAGCATCTTCCTGCTTGCGAGGCTAGCAACTCAAGCAGACTCTGAACGCATCGTGACCTCGGACTGTGGGTACGGAATGCTGATGTTCTGGGCATCGAAGGCGATCTTGGCCTTTTCGAGGAAGTCGACGCGGTAGGCCCAGAAGTCGGCCTTTTCGACCCAGACCCTGATGAGCATGTCTACCGAACTGTCCCCGAGGTTTCCAACCTTGATGACCGGCTCTGGATCGTGCAGCGAACGGGCATCCTCGTCGATGAGCTTCTTGATCACGCCTCGAGCCTGCTCGATATCGTCGTCGTAACCGATACCGATCGTGATCTCCACCCTTCTGGTCTTCTCGATGGAATAGTTGATCAGGGATGAAGTCGAGAGCTGCCCGTTCGGGATGACCACCCGTCGGTTGTCGCCGGTCGTCATGATGGTGTTGAAGATCTGGATCTCCTTGACCGATCCGCTGAACCCCTTGGCTTCGATGAAGTCACCGATCTTGTAGGGCTTGAGCAGGAGGATGATGACACCCCCGGCAAAGTTCTGCAGCGTGTCCTTCAAGGCGAAACCGACTGCGAGGGAAGCAGCACCGATGATGAAGCCCAGACTGGCGGTCGGCACCCCGAGCATGCCGAGAACCATGATCAGCAGAAGAATCCTCAGGCCGATACGAAGCACGCTCATGACGAAGAGCCGCACCGAGTCCTCGATGTCACGCAGCTTGAAGCCACGGCTCACGCCTCCGATGATGATCTTGATGATGAACAGACCGATCAACAGCCAGATCACCGCGAAGAGGATCTTGGGCAGGTACTCGACCGAGTATGTCTGGACGATCTCCCAGAGCGCGGCACCCTTGTCCTGCAGATCCGACATGGACTTGACGTTCGTGACGGAGGACAAGGACTCCTTCGCCTTGTCAAGATCACCGGAGGATGCAGCTGCGCCGGCTTCCTCGGTGGGTTTCGTGTCAGGCGTGGCCTGAGTCAATGCGAGCATCAATGATTGAATGACAGACATGGTCTAAATGATCTCCAAAATGGTCCCCCCGGAATACGATCCGGACGTGGAGGATGCTACCAAACTGGATACGGTCGCAAGAGGTGACCCGGGGCAGGCTCGATCCGGCCGACCACTTGCAGATTTTCACGGGTTCACCATGATGGTCGGAGCCATGAGCAACCAAGCCAGAGCGCATGCAACCCTTCTCATCAGCTGCCCGGATCGGGCGGGAATCGTCGCGGATCTGGCCGGCTTCGTGCATCAGCGAGGCTGCAACATCACGAGTGTCGACCAGTCGGTGGATATCGAGCACGAACTCTTCAGAATGAGGATGGTCGTCGAGTCGGTTGCCCCCGAATTCCAGGAGAACACCTTCCGGGTTGAACTCGAGAAACTCGCCGAGCAGCATGGTCTCCAGTGGACGCTGCATTTCGCCAGCGAGCGGTCCCGCCTCGCCATCATGTGCACCCGGGAGCCCCACTGCCTTCACGACATTCTCCAGCGGCATGAATCGGGTGAGCTCGACTGCGACATACCAGTGGTGGTTTCAAACCACGATTCGCTGAGACCGATCGCGGAATTCTTCGAGATCCCCTTCGTGCACATCCCGGTGGATGCCGGCAGCAAGGAGGAGAGCGAGAATCACCTGCGCAGCTGCCTGGAGGGGCATCAGATCGACGTGCTGATCCTTGCACGCTACATGCAGGTGCTGTCGCCCGGGTTCGTCGATGAATGGCCGAACAGGATCATCAACATCCATCACTCTTTCCTTCCCGCATTCGCTGGCGCATCGCCGTACCGACAGGCTCACGAACGAGGCGTGAAGATCATCGGAGCGACCGCACACTACGTGACCTCCGAACTCGATGCCGGTCCGATCATCACCCAGGACGTCATCGACTGCTCGCACCGTGATGGAATCGCCGATCTCGTGCGGAAGGGTCGGGATGCGGAACGGACCTCCCTTGCACGAGCGGTCCGATGTCACATCGAACGAAAACTGCTGGTTCAGGGTGATCGAGTCGTGGTGTTCGACTGAAGCGTGCATCAACCGAGGTCAGAGCTGAAGGAGCTTCGCAAGAAGACCCCGCAACTGATCGAGATCCCTGGAGCTCGCCATATCGATGAGTGGACGCCGGTAGGTGGCGGCAAGCTCTCGTTCACTCCTGGTACCAGCGCCTCCCGGCAGGGCGATCACCACGTCTCCCGAAAGCACCACGATGTGATTGCGAGAGCGCTCATCGGTGCCTTCGTCTCCACGTGCGGGGAGATGGGTCCTGATCACGTTCTCGATCCAGGGGTTCGGGTAGCCGGGAAGTTCTCCCGCAGGAAGAATCCCCGTGATCCGTCCCACTCGATGGGGCACCGAGGCGAAACCTCGAGCCACCGCCTCCATGACACCCCCACCACCGCCACAGACCAGATCCAGGTTCATCACGGCCAGTTGCCTGCCGAGCGGGACTGCCAGGGACTCATGAGCATCAACCCCACTCCCGATGACGGCAACCGAGGGAAGTCGCCCACGGGAGCTGGTACGCGGAGCATCGATCGTCCGCTCGACTTCCTGGCCGAAGGAGAACTCGACGGTGTGCCCATCGGGATCGGCGACGAAGCACCAGGTTCCGACCGGAGGTCCCGATTCGACCGGCCCCTCCAGAAGGATGCCCGAACGTTCCGCCCGGGCGGCCAGTTCGATGACCCGTTCCCGGGAATCGACCGCGAATCCGAGATGAGAGAATGGTTTCAGGGGAGCAATCGGCGTGGTTTCAGCAAGGACCAGGGCGAAGGGACGGGAGCCATCGCTGATCCAGGCGACCTTGTCTCGAAGATGCACCGGATGCATGTCGGCCCATGACTCGTAGAACGCAAGACTTCGGTTGAGATCGGAAACCGCAAGCGCAAGATGACTCAGTCCGAGATCGGTCATGCGCGGTTCCAGCGAGTCAGTTGCAGAGTCCCCAGTTGCCCAGGAGCGAGGAGAGGTCGGCACCACCCACGAACCCATCACCGTCGAGATCCCCCTCGACATCGTTGGTTCCCCACACGCTGAGCAGTCGGGCGAGATCCGAGCCGCCGACTTCACCATCACCGTCAAGATCACCCTGGCAGCTGCAATCATCGGGCACGCCGTCACCATTGCAGTCCGGAGCGACTTCGAGCCGGAGACAGGCGGAGATGAAGCTGCCCTGGTCACCGGATTGCCGGTCACTGATCTGAAGCTGCCAGATGCCGCTGGGGTTCACGCCGATGAAACCGGAGAGCGACTGCTGGGGACGAAGGCTGCCGGCCAGGACGGGCGATCCGTCGATGGTGCAGGTCTCGTCCGCTGCCTCGAGGGCGTCGTCTTCGAGACTCGCGAGGATGTTGTCGCCTCCACAGCCGAAGGGGCCGGGAAAACCTGCAGGCACCATTCCGACCCGATCCAGCAGGTCGACCGAAGTCGTGCCGTCTGGAGCGATGAGCCGGACCACGAGGTCGCCCACCCAGGGGTGTTCGATTTCAAGTTCGAGACGGGCACCGAGCACCACCTGGGTGTCGGATCCACCCGGGATCTCGAACACCGCGGTCGAACCGCTCGAGGAACCGTCAGGAATGACGAAACCGGAAGTCGAACAGGCGTCGAGCCCCTCACCCACCGAAGTGGCGGAGAGGACCAGGGGAAGAACGCAGAAGCCGTACGTCTTGAGTGTCATCGTGCTGCCTCCGCGCTGAGTTCGACGTTTCGATCGGGATCCTTGCACTGCGGCGGGTCGCGCATCAGGCGGGTGTGGCACCAACCGGTCTTGTGCCCACCATTGTTCGCTCCATCGAGTTGCCCGGCGTACCTTTCGACGGTGCCGTCGTCGGGATCGGACAGCAGCACATCGGTGACGATCTGGCAGTAATCGTAGAACCAGCCGTCAGTGAAGGAGGTCGTCCAGAACCACACGTCCTCGCGGACCCAGCTGGGGATGAAGGAAAGCCAGGCCGCGGACGCCTCGTAGGTCATGTCGTAGTTGGTGCCGCACCCGATACCGAAGACCTCGCCGAGGACGGCGGCGTTGCCGGCGAGAGCGGTGCCCTGCCAGGGAACACCGACACCCTGGATCCGTCGCTCACCGGTCGGCCAGTCGAGCGCGCTCCAGTAGAAGGTGTAGAGATGTGCGGCGGCGTTGCCACCCTGGGAGTGCCCGGCAATGCCCATGGACTTGTAGGAGCGCCCTCGAGCCTCGAACTGAAGCGCGAAGGTGTCGTGAGAGACGTTCGCGCCGTAGTCCTCGAACAGCTCTACATCACCGGAGAAGTCATCGGTTCTCCAGGGGAACAGGTCGGTGCAGTAACCGTGGGAGATCAACAGGACATGCCCACCGGGAGAAAGCAGCCCCTGCTCGGGTGGGGTCGAGCCGGAGACGACCTGCCCGGAGCGGCCGCCGAGCATGGCTTGCGAGACCACCCGGGTGGACGCGATATCCGGCGTGATGACGCCATCGATGAGACTGTCGGGTGCCGCGTCATGGGCAAGGAGGACGAACCCCTCACTGGTATGGGCGCGCAGGGCACGAAGACTCAGGCTGGCCGGGTCGACTCCGGCCAGGGTGATCCAGTTCGGATCGAAGCGGAGTGAACAACTCGAAGGACCGCCATTCCCGGGCAGCTGGTGCATGCGAGCCGCCCAGCAGACCGGCACCTCGACGCCTGAAGCATCACGGCCCCAGATCTCGCAGCCGATCGCGACTCTTCTTGGGCCGGTGGTTTCATCCTCGGCGAGCAGCGATACGGGAATGTCCAGATCGACTCGACCATTGGCGGACTGCTTGAGAACGACATCACCGGCAAAGGTCAGCTCGGGTCGGACCACGCGCATGATCTGCTGCGTGGTGCGAAGGCGCTCGATGCCTCGCGAGTCCCGGGCACGAACGACGGTATGAACCGTCCAGTCCCCGAGCTGGTCGGGCGTGAAGCTGGCCACGCGATCGGGACCGTCGACCTGGAGCGGAACCAACTGCTCCTGGCCCAGCGGACCACGCAGGCGAACGGTTCCTTCGAGCAGCTCGCCTCCAAGCAGGGTCGCATGCAGCCCGACCGATGATCCGAGCAGGGTCGAACGCGTGTCGAGATGGGTCTTGAGGATGAGATCATCCTGGCCGTCGGCAAGCAGGATCCAACCGGCGCCTCCGGTCCCCGGATCCTTGACCAGGATCTGCACCAGGTCGGCATCAGGCGGAAGCGTCAGGGTTCGAGCGACCGCACCGGGAACCAGGGCATCGACACCCGTGAATCGACTGGGTTCGGACTTCAGGCCCGGCTGGCTTCGAAGCTCGAGCTGCCACGCCTCGGCGTTGTCGGCAAGAACCGCGACCATCGACTTGCCCGGACCCGGAACCAGATGTTCCAGTTGGGCGGCGATGTCGTCATGTGGAAGGAGCGCCGTCCACGATGAGGTCGAGGAATCCGCCGGATCCGGAAGGCACACCCGACCAGAGAGAATGTCCTCGGGCGGGGCGGCGACATCCTTGGCTTCGACCTGGTCCGTCGAAATCATGCCGGCGCTGGAAAAGGCACAAAGCAAGGCCAGTGCTGTATTGATCATGACTCACAGGATAAACGAACCAGTTGAAAATTCAGGCACGGACCCGGCTAAAAACCCAAAAGCAAGCCTGCGCTGCCGTGAAGACGGCAGCGCAGGCTTGCTTGAAGGCGGAGATTTGAAACCCGATCGGGTCAGCTGCTCGGGACCCAGTTGGACTTGAAGTCCCTGACGGCCTCGAGGAACTCGTCGTCGATGCCCTTGAAGGACTGGCTCGCGACCAGCTTCTCGCGCAGCTCCTTCTTGGGGCCACGGAAGTATTCGAGCAGTGCCTGCTCGAAGTCGTCGACCTTGTCGAGATCGATGTCGTCGAGAATGCCCTTCGATCCCGCGAAGATCGCGATGCACTGGTCGATGACCTCGAACGGGGTGTACTGCCCCTGCTTGAGGAGTTCGACCATTCGACCACCACGGTCGAGCTGTCGCTGCGAGGCGGCATCGAGGTCGGTGCCCAGCTGGGCGAAGGCTTCCAGTTCACGGAAGGCGGCGAGGTCGAGACGCAGCGAACCTGCGACCTCCTTCATCGCCTTGATCTGGGCACTGCCGCCCACGCGGGAGACGGAGATGCCGACGTTGATTGCCGGTCGAACACCAGCGGCGAACAGTTCCGGCTGGAGGTAGATCTGACCATCGGTGATGGAGATGACGTTGGTCGGGATGTACGCCGAGACGTCGCCTTCCTGGGTCTCGATGATGGGAAGCGCGGTGAGTGAACCGCCTCCGTTCTCATCCGAGAGCTTGGTCGCACGTTCGAGCAGACGACTGTGGAGATAGAACACGTCACCGGGGTACGCTTCACGACCGGGCGGACGTCGAAGCAGCAGTGACAGTTCGCGGTAGGCGACGGCCTGCTTGGAGAGGTCGTCGTACACGCAGAGGACGTGCTTGGGGGTCTTGCCCTCCTTGCCCTTCCACATGAAGTACTCGCCCATCGCGGTACCCGAATAGGGCGCGATGTACTGGAGGGGTGCCGGGGATGCGGCACCGGCGGCGACCACGATCGTGTAGTCGAGTGCGCCGTGCTCGCGGAGCGAGTCGACCACGCCTGCGATCGTCGATTCCTTCTGACCGACTGCCACATAGATACAGACGACCGCTTCTTCGGTCCCCCAGAATTCCTTCTGGTTGATGATGGCGTCGATGCAGACCGCGGTCTTGCCGGTCTTGCGGTCACCGATGACGAGCTCGCGCTGGCCACGACCCACGGGAATCATGGAGTCGACGGCCTTGATGCCGAACTGCATCGGCTGGTTCACCGGCTGTCGATAGGCGATGCCCGGGGCGACGATGTCGACCTTCCGGGATTCAGCGGCCTCGATGTCACCCAGGCCGTCGATGGGATTGCCGAGAGGGTCGACGACCCTTCCGAGCATGCCTTCGCCGACGGGGACCTCGAGGAGACGCCCGGTCGCCCGGACAGTGTCACCCTCGCGGATGCCGGTGGTTTCTCCGTAGAGCACGGCACCGACGGTGTCCTGCTCCAGGTTCATGGCCTGTCCCATGACCGAGCCATGCTCGCCCTGGAACTCGAGCAGTTCGCCCGCCATGACCTTGCTCAGTCCGTAGACGCGGGCGATACCGTCGCCCACTTCGACAACCTGTCCGACTTCGGAGATCTCGAGTTCGCTTGCGAACTGTTCGATTTCCTGCTTGATGACGGAAGTGATCTCGTCAGTCTTGATCTTCACGGCCTGTTCCTCGGTTCGTCCGAATCATCTGATCGACACGGAATCGTGCCGACGGGTTCTGGTTCTGTACCAGGAGAGCGCTGTTTACGAGGCGCCCTCGAGGAATCGCTCGGATTCGGAACGCACCTGAGTGGCGCCCTTGCCGAGGATCTCTTCCTTCATTCTTCGCAGGCGGGTCGCGACCGACCCATCCACGAGTTGATCTCCAATTCGCATCTTGATCCCACCGATCATCGCGGGGTCAGCGTAGTGATGCAGGACCGGTTCCTTGCCGAGCACGGACTGGACACGAGCCCTGACCGCCTCAAGAAGTTCCGGGCTGGCTTCCGCCTCGGATGCGGTGATCACATCCACCTCGATACGGCCGTGCGCCTCCTGGACGAGGGCGTCGAACGCCCCCGCGATCTGATCGATGTGCCCGAGTCGACCCTTGCTGTTGGTGACCAGCAGGAATCGGAGCACGAGATCGGAGATACGACCGTCGAAGATCGACTTGAGCGCCTTCTGGCGGGGCCCGAGACCGATGATCGGCGAAGACAGGAACTCCCTGAAGGCCGGGTCCGAACGTGACAGTTCGACGATCCCCTGCATTTCCTCGAGGACTTCACCGATCTTGTCGAGCCCACCAGCATCCTCCGCAAGCTCGAAGAGGCTGCGGGCATACACGTAGGCGAGTTCGTCGTACTGCTGGGCCATGGGTGCTTACTGCCTCAGTTCCTGCTGCCGAGTTCGGCCAGTGACTCATCGACCAGCTGCTTCTCGTCCGCAGGAGTGATCTCCCGCTTGAGAATCTTTCCGGCGATCATCGTTGCCAGGGTCGCGGCCTGGGCATGCAGATCGGAGACGGCTGCCGACTTCGCGGCCTCGATGTCGGCAGTGGCACGGGCCATGCGTTCAGCGAGTTCCTTCTCGTTCTTGGCACGAAGTTCATCGGCCAACTGCTTTGCCTGGGCACGGGCATCGTTGATCATCTGGGAGGATTCCTCCCGAGCCCGCGCGAGCTCTCGCTCGTAGTCCGCGAGCGCGGTCTTGGCCTGCTCACGGGCATCTTCCGCGGACTTGATCTCGGAAAGGATCTTCTCATTGCGGTCATCGAGCCCCTGCGTGATCTTCGGCCAGACGAAGATCCAGAGCACCGTCAACGCGATCAGGAAGACCACGATGCCGGTGATGTTGGCGAGCAGGTTCGGGTCCATGAGACCCGGCGCTTTTTTGCCATCAGCGGACGCGACTGCAATGATGTTCAGGAACTGGTCCATCATTCACTCCAGAGGTTCGTTCCGGGAGAGTCGGCATGGCTACAGCCATGCCGACGCGCGGCTCGAACCTTCGACTCTTGTTCAGCCAGCCTGCATCAGGAAGCCGACGACCACCGCGAACAGTGCGACACCTTCGACCAGAGCGGCCGTCAGAATCATGTTCACGAAGATCTTGCCGCCTACTTCAGGTTGACGAGCGGTGGCGTTGCAGGCCGCGGTACCGATCATGCCGATGCCGATGCCGGCGCCGACCACTGCGAGGCCCGCTGCAAAGCCTGCACCCATGCCCTTGCCCCAGCTGGCTGCTGCGGCGGCGTTGGCTGCTGTTGCTGCCGCATCACCGGCCTGAGCGGCGAAGGCTGCGGCCTGGTCGAGGAGCAGCATGGCGAAGAGGGCGAAAACTGCCGTCTTGACGATCTTGGTCATTGGACTCCGTATCTCCATTGAGCGACGCATCTGCGTCAGTAAGGTGATTCGTTCCCATGAAAGGGAGTTGATTTCAGTGCGCAGCTTGAGCGACAACCTGTGGCTCGCCCTGCGCCTCGTGAGACTCGTGTGATTCATGCTCCTCGTCGTGGTGACTCATCAGGCTGATGAAGACCGCGGTGAGGAACATGAAGATGAACGCTTGAAGGAAGGCGACGAAGACTTCCATGAAGGTGATCAGGACCGCGGCGAAACCGCTGATCGCGGTGACCGCAGCGAGGCCGCCGAAGGGCAGCGCCTCGTAGAAGTCCGCACCGAAGAGCAGCAGCGTGGCCAGGAGCACGTGGCCGCCGACCATGTTGGCGAAGAGGCGAATGGCGAGCGCGCCGGGCTTGATGAAGAGGCCGGCCAGCTCGACCACGAAGATCACCGGGACGATGAGCCAGAGGAACTTGGGTCCCTTGGTCAGGCCGCAGGTCATGTGCTCGAGGAAACCGAGGACGCCGAGCTCGCGGAAGCTGTGGATCTGGATCACCACGAAGCTCACCAGGGCGAGGGCGACGGTGATGTTGATGTTGCTGGTCGGCGTGCCGCCGATATAGGCCAGGTGGTCGTTGCCGGCGGTGAACTTGAAGATGATGTTCTGGATATCGGGCAGCGGAACCAGCCCGAAGAGGTTCATGGTGAGGATGAAGAAGAAGAGGGACATCAGGAACGGGAAGTACCGCCTGGTGTCCTTTTCACCCATCACGGGAACCAGCATGGTGTCACGCAGGTAGAGGCAGATGACCTCGACGATCTGGCTGAGCCGACCCTTGGTGATGTAGCGCTCGTTGCCCTCGGCCGAGGAGCCGGTGGAAATGCGCCTGGCCACCGCGGGCATGAGCAGCAGCAGGATGATCGTGCCAACGATCATCGTGACCAGCTGCATCGACACGGTGCCGATGATCCCGACGTCGAGCAGTTCCTTGTCAAGAACGTGACCGAGCGGGGTGTGCTTCTCTCCGCTTGCTGCGAGAAGAAGGTTCATCGAGGTCTGACTCCAGAGAACGTAGAAGAAGAGGGGAAGTGATCCGGACACCCGCTTCCCTCAGGGGAAGTGGACTCGTCTTTGACGGAACCTTCGGGTGACATCGATCACGCGCATCAGGATTCGCGCCAGGTGGTTCGAGATCAAGTCGTTTCGAGCTGGCGACGCATGTCGTGCACGATGACTGTGGTCTCGAAGACCAAGAGGGCGATATACGCCGAACCGATGCCGAGGACGTAGGTGCCCGCCGGCGGACGAGCGGCGAAGTATAGCAGGAGGGCACAAGCAGGCGTGACGAAAAGTCGCCCCACCGTGATGAGCAACCAGAGGGTCGGCAGGTCCCCTGATGGCCGGGCTCGCCAAGGGCCGACGACCAGGATCGAAGCCGCCCCTACGAAGAGCGCGACCAGCGCCCCTTCCAGCCCGGCCCAGACTCCCGAAGGCTCCAGGCCGACGGCAGGACCGACCACCAACCAGCCCAGAAAGGCCAGTGCGACCAGAATGCCCCAGACGGCCCCGAGTCGGGCCGTTGGCAGGCTGAAGAGAGGCTGCTCGACGGTGGTGCTCGTAGTCAAGATTGCTCCCCTGAGGGGCCATTATCGCCCTTTTTGGCCCCCAGAGGCCGTTTTGAGGGGCCATCAAGCTGCCGGTGGAGCCTCAAGGCACCCCGAATCATGGCCAGCAGACCGGTGAGGATGCCGGCGATGAGCCCGATCACGATCCAATATTCAGAGTCCAGCCAGCTGTCGAGAAGCCAGCCGAGGAGCCCCCCGGCAAGCACGTGGGAGACGACTTCCCCGGCCAGACCGGCCATTCGCCAACCCACGCGGGTCTCGACGTCATCAGATTTCGTGGACTTCATGGCACTCATATCCTGCGAGGGTATCGCCCCATGGGCACCTCGCAAGCTAGACTTTCCCCGCAGTCACCCCAACCAAGGCCCAGAGGATTTCCGTGAGCATTCCCGAAGAAGACATCATCGACGTGACCCCGACCCCGTTGTCCACCAACGAGAGTCTCTTCGTGGCGAACGTCTTCAAGGGGCTGGGCACCACGATGCGCCACTGCTTCCAGAACTTCGGCCGCAACGGCAAGAACAAGGAAACGATGTGGGTCGTCCAGTATCCCGAGGAGAAGCGCGACGATCGGCCGGTCGAGGACGGCGGACAGTTTCGTGACTACTTCAGGGGCGTCCATCGCCTGAACCGGGACGAGGACGACCGAGTCCGCTGCGTGGCCTGTTTCATGTGCGCGACCGCATGCCCGGCCAACTGCATCCACATCGTCGCGGAGGAATCCCCCTGGGATGACCGCGAGAAGTACCCCAAGCAGTTCGACATCGACGAACTGCGCTGCATCTACTGCGGGATGTGCGAGGAAGCCTGTCCGTGCGACGCGATCGAACTCACGCCGCACTACGAGGTGACCGGTCTTTCAAGGCAGGAAATGATCTTCGACAAGCAGAAGTTGCTCGAGGTCTATGACCGGACCATCGAAGAGAAGCCCATGTGATTCGAAGTGATTCGAAGTGATTCGAAGTGATTCGAAGTGATTCGAAGTGATTCGAAGTGATTCGGGCGTGACGCGAAGGCGATCCACCACGGTGGATCAGTCCGCACTCCAGAAACGCTTGGTCAGAAGCACCAGCACGGTGAAGAACTCCAGGCGCCCCATCAGCATCAGACCACTGAGCACCCACTTGCCGCCGGGGGAGATCGCTGCATAGGTCTCGATCGCACCGACCTGGCCGAAGCCGGGGCCGATGTTGAGTGCGACCGCCCATGACGCTCCAAGCGCGGTCTTGAGGTCGATCGACGCCCCCTCGATCATCATCAGCAGTCCCGCGCCGAGGAAGATGGAGAGAAAGGCCGCGACCAGAACGGAAAGAACCTCGATCTTGACCGACGACTCGACGAGACTGCGCCCGATCTTCAGGGGGCGGACCACGGATGGTCGGTGCTCGCGTTCGATGTTGTTTCTCAGGATCCGGATCGAGATGACAGCCCGGATCACCTTCACGCCGCCCGCGGTGGAACCCGCGCATCCTCCGACGAACCCCAGGATCAGCAGCACCGAGATCGCGATCCGGGGCCAGTAGTCGAAGTCCGCGGTGCAGTAGCCGGTGGTGGTCTGCAGGGAGACCACCGTGAACGCCGCGCTGCGGAAGCTGTTCCAGAAGGTGGGTTCCAGCGGAGCGAAGTGCTCCGCATCCACGAGTTGGATCGGCGTTCCGCGACCCATCAGGGCCGCGGCGGAGATCGCCACCGCGAGGACGAGCAGGCCGATGTAGACGCGAAGTTCCGTGTCATGAAGCAGCGCACGCCAGCCTCGACGGATCGCCCGGAAATACAGGGCGAAGCTGACACCGCTGAGGAACATGAAGAGAATCGCGACCCACTCGATGCCCGAAGACTCGAATGACGCGAAGCTGCCGCTTCGCGTGCTGAAGCCCGCGGTCGAGACGGTGGTCAGCGCCTGACAGCCCGCTTCGTAGATCGGCATGCCAAGAACCGCGTAGGCCACGAACGCCCCGATGGTCAGCACGAGATAGGTGAACCAGAGGATGCGAGCGGTCTCTCGGATGTGCGGTCGCAGTCCGACCGGCGAGGGGCCGGTCGATTCCGCCATGAAGAGTCGCTTTCCCCCGACCCCGAGCGAAGGCAGGATCGCCACGAAGAGCACCACGATCCCGAGTCCGCCGATCCACTGGGTCATCGCCCGCCAGACCAGGAGCCCCTTCGGCATCGCCTCGATGTCGTCGATGATCGTCGCACCGGTGGTGGTGAGCCCGCTCATGCCCTCGAAGAAGCACGAAGTGAAGGAACGCAGGGATGGTTCGAGCACGTCGGGGTCGCCGATGCTGCTCCAGATCCAGTACGGCAGCGCGGCGTACAGGGCCCCGACGACCCAGGTCATGGTGACCAGAAAGACCGCATCGCGTCGCCCGAGTCGCCGCTCGACCGCCCGGGTGGTGTAGAGGACGATGCCACCGAGCAATCCGCCGCCGAGACCGCAGAGGGCCAGCGACTCGAAGGCCCAGCTTTCATCGGCCTCACCCCGGTAGGCCCAGAACAGGGACAACAGCGCACAGATCACCATGACCGCGGCCAGCACGATCACGAACTGCCCGAGATGTCTGGCTATCAAGCGGAAGTTCAAGTCGGACCGACCTCTCAGCGAGCGTCGAAGAGCTCGCGCAATTCCGGTTCCATGTCGTGCCGACCGAGAACCAGGACCACGTCACCGGACTCGATCATGTCGTCTGCGGTGGGAACCGTGGTGTCCGAGCCACGCTGGATGGCGACCACGGACCAGTTCGGGGTGAGCTTGACGGTGCGCAGTCGCTGGTTGAGGATTTCCGAGGCATCGCCGGGACGCACCCTCCAGATGTCGAGCACACCTCGTTCAAGTGAACTCAGGCGGCGGACACGCGAGTCGTCGAGGGTCTCCTCGATCTCCTGGGAGGCGACGATTCTCGGGCTGAACGCCCGGTCGACGCCGATGTCGTAGAGCAGGTCGAGGTAGTGGGACCGCTGCACGATGGAGATGACCTGGTTGACCCCCCGGCTCTTGGCCAGCACCGCACCGATGATGTTGTCCTCGTCATCATCGAGCAGGGAGACGAAGTCATCGACTTCCCCGATGCGTTCCTCCTGGAAGACCGCGGCGTCGGTCGGGTCCTCGTTGATCACCGTCACCCAGTCGAGATCGGCGGCGAGCTGCTCGGCACGCTCGGGATCACGTTCGAAGAGGCGGACCGCGAAGTTACGACCTCGAAGGAAACGGCAGACCCAGGCTGCAAGGGTGGTTCCACCGTTGATGACGACCTTCTGTCGCGTGGGCGCCTTGCCTACGAAGAGACGATGAGCCGCATCGAACACGTTGGCATTCGCCACGAGGAAGACGGCGTCCTTCTCCTCGATGGTGGTGGTCGCATCGGGAATCATGACTTCGCGACCGCGACTGATCGCCGCGACGCGCACGCCCTCGGGCAAGGAGAGCTGGGACAAGGGCCTTCCGATCGCCTTGGCCCTGGCGGTGGTCCGGAACTGCTGCATCTCGACCTGCCCGCCGGCGAAGTTCTCGACCGCGAGTGCCGCAGGATTGCGAAGGGTCTGGGCGATCGCGGTTGCAGTCGAGAACTCGGGGCAGATCAGTCGATCGATGCCGAGCGAGCGCTTGTAGTCGATGGACTTCTGCACCAGGTAGTCGTAGTCATGGACCCGCGCGATCGTCTTGAGCACCCCGAGGCGCCGTGCGATCGAGGCGGAAAGCAGATTGACCTCGTCGTTGTCGGTTGCCGCGACCAGCAGGTCCGCGCCTTCGGCCCCCGCTTCCATCAGCGTGTCGGCATGAGCACAGTTGCCGATCAGGGTCGAGGCATCCATCCGATCCTCGATACCGCTGAGGCGTTCGGCATGCGCATCGATAACCGTGATCGAATGACCCTTGCCATCGAGGACTTCGGAAGCATGAGTTCCGACCTCGCCTGCTCCACAGATGATGATGCGCATGGGGGTTTGGTCCCGTGACTCCCTGAAAGCAGAAGCGTACCTCCACCGCCCGGGCAGCACCCTGAAAGGTGGGATTCCGGCGACAGAGTCCGATAGTATCACGCTTTGAAACAAAGAAGGCGGTGATAGAAAGACAAGCAACCCGGACCTTGTCGCCGGGAATCCTGTTTCGTGTTTGGAGGTCATGCTCCCACGAGCCCCGGCGAGGTCCTATCCTTCTCCGAACATGCCCCGCTCACTGCACCTCCAAGCCCCAGCCAAATTGAACCTGTGCCTGTCGGTAGGCCCTCCGGGACCGGACCGGATGCACCCCATCGCCTCGTGGATGGTGACCATCGACCTCCAGGACGAAGTGGAGCTCGAACGGCTCGAGGACCCTGCCCTCTCCATGTATGCAGTGCAGTGGCATCGACAAGCCCCAAGGAAGCCCGAGATCGACTGGCCGATGTCCCGGGACCTGGCGGCGCGTGCGCACCAGGCACTGGAAAGGCATGTCGATCGTGCTCTTCCACTCAGGATGAAGATCGAGAAACGCATCCCCCTGGGCAGTGGGCTCGGAGGCGGCAGCGCCGATGCAGCGGCAGTCCTGCGAGGGACCAACGAGCTCTTCGAACTGGGCCTCGGGATCGACGAACTCGCCGAGATCGGCAGCGGCCTGGGGTCAGACGTGCCGTTCATGGTCCATGGAGGCAGTGCGATCGTGGAGGGCCTGGGCGAGCGCATCGAGACCCAGACGACACTTCCGGACGTGCATGCCGTGGTGGTCTTTCCCGACCTGCATTGCTCGACTGCAGCCGTCTACGGCTGGTTCGACGACCTGGCGGAGGACAACGGCGATGCCGGCATACGCCCGAATGCCGTCCGCAGCCTCGCCGAGGGCGGATGCCTGACTCCAGATGGACCGTTCAATGATCTCGCGGAGCCCGCCCTGCGCACCGCCCCCCGGCTTGCCGATCATCTCGAGGATCTGGCCAGGCTCGCTGATAACCCCGCCCACGTCACCGGAAGCGGGTGTGCGATCTACACGCTGTGCGACCAGGCGATCCATGCGGAAGCACTGGCGACCGCGATTTTCGACCGCCTGGGGCTGCCCGCGATCGCTGTCACCTCCTGCAACGTTCCAGAGGCCGTTTCAGGCTGAATCGTGCGGGCTGGATCGGGCGCGAGCCGGTATCGTGGACATTCCGTGATCAACAGTTACATCAGAGGACGAAGCGACCCATGACGACCACATCGACATTCGTGAACGCAGACATCGACGCCACCACGTGGGAGAACATCAGCCCGCTGTACCAGTCGCTCCAGGAGCGTGAGCTCAAGTGCCAGCGCTGCCTCGAGAAACTGCTGCTTGATAGAAGTGATCTCGACGCCCTGGTCAGCGAGGCCGGCGCCAACCTCTACATCACGATGACGCGACACACCGACGACGAAGCCGCCAACAAGGCCTACGAATCGTTCGTCCAGACCGTCGAGCCGGAACACAAGAAGGCCTCCTTCGAACTGGACAAGAAGATCGCCGAGTCTCCCCATGCCGAAAAGCTCGATCAGGATCGTTACGGCGTCCTGTTGCGAGGAACGCGCACCAGCGTGGAGCTTTTCCGCGAGGAGAACGTCCCCATCCAGACCGAACTCGCGCTGCTCGATCAGAAGTACAGCCAGGTGGTCGGAGCCATGACGTGCGAATTCGACGGCGAAACCAGGACCATGCCGCAGATGCAGCGCTACCTGGAGGACCAGGACCGTGCAGTTCGGGAAAGCGCCTGGAAGACGACCAGCGAAAGAAGGATGCAGGACAAGGACACCATGGACGACATCTTCGATGAGATGATCGCCAAGCGACACCAGATCGCACTGAACGCGGGGTTCGAGAACTTCCGTGACTACCAGCACACCGCGATGCAGCGCTATGACTACAGCCCTGATGACTGCGCGACCTTCCACGATGCCATCGAGCAGGTGGTGGTCCCCCTGCGTCGTCGCCTGGATGCCGAACGCGCCGGGGAACTGGGCGTGGACCCGCTGCGCCCCTGGGACGGTGCGGTCGACGTCAAGGGCCGGAATCCACTTCGCCCCTTCGAGACCGCCGAGGAACTGGTCGATCGTTCGAGCCGAGCGTTCCAGCGGATGGACCCGCAGCTGGCGGGCTTCTTCGATTCACTCCGCGAGGGAGATTGCCTCGACCTCGAGACACGCAAGGGCAAGGCGCCCGGCGGCTACCAGTACAACCGGGACTTCTCGCGCAAGCCCTTCATCTTCATGAACGCCGCCGGACTGCATCGAGATCTCGAGACGATGGTCCACGAGGCGGGACATGCATTTCATTCATGCCTCTCCGATCACGACCCCCTCGTTTCATACCGGCACTCGCCCATCGAGTTCGCGGAAGTCGCCTCGATGAGCATGGAGCTCCTGGCGTATCCCTACCTCGACGAGTTCTACACCGACGAAGAGGCCGACCGCGCCCGCCGCGAACACCTCGAGGCCATGGCACGAACCCTGTCCTGGATCGCCCAGGTCGACGCCTTCCAGCACTGGATCTACCTGAACCCACGGCACACGCGGGACGATCGAAGAGCCCAGTGGATCGAGCTGGAAAACCGCTTCGGCGGCACCGCATCGTGGGACGGTTTCCAGGACACACACGAGCACACCTGGCACCGACAGCTGCACATCTTCGGCATCCCCTTCTACTACATCGAATACGGCATCGCCCAGCTCGGCGCGCTTCAGGTCTGGCTGAATTCCAAGCGAGAAGGCGAAGCAGCGGCGATCGATGCCTACAAGACCGCCCTGAGCCTGGGAGGCAGCAAACCGCTTCCCGAGCTCTTTGCCGCGGCAGGCTGCCGCTTCGATTTCGGAGCCGACATCGTGGGCGAATTGATGCAGGCGGTGAACGAGGAGCTGGAAACACTTCCGGCTTGACGTAATCTCGCGAAGAGCCGAACCAGAAGCCCTGCGGGCGACTACGCTTGAATGAACAGTGAACGCCACGAGCAACCAGACCGGTTTCGAAGCCACGGAGAATCACAGATGAACACGCCTGATCGACGACAGTTCCTCAAGACCGCGACTGCCGCGACCGCGGCTGCCGCCTCGATAGCCCCCTTCGCCATCGGCGCCCCGAAGGGCAGGCGGGCACTGGAATCGGTCAACCTCGGCGTGGTCGGAACCGGTGGCCGTGGCACCGGAGCCTGCAATGATTCGCTGACCATCAACGACAATGTCAGGCTTGTGGCCATGGCCAACCTCCGTGCCGACAAGGCCAAGGAGAAGCGAGCCGGCCTGAAGGAAGCGCACACCGACAAGGTCTCGGTCGAGGACGCGAACATCTACGGGGGGCTCGATGGCTACAAGAAGGTCATCAATCATCCCGACGTCGACATCGTCCTGCTGACCACTTCACCGGGTTTCCGCCCATGGCACATCGAGGAAGCCGTGAATGCCGGCAAGCACGTCTTCGCAGAGAAGCCCGTCTGTCTCGACCCCGCGGGATGGCACGCATGCAAGCGAGCCCAGGAAAAGGCCGAAGCACAGGGCACCGCGATCGTGACCGGTACCCAGTACCGTCGCCAGAAGAACTACATGGAAGCGATCAAGCGCATCAACGAGGGCATGATCGGCGAACCGATGTCGGCCACCGCGCGATACTGCTCGACGGGAATCTGGTACCGCGATCGTGAGCCGGGCATGAGCGACGCCGAGTACCAGCTTCGGAACTGGATGCACTTCATCTGGCTCTCAGGCGACCAGATCAGCGAACAGGCCGTCCACAACATCGACGTGATGAACTGGGTCTTCGGCAATCCCGACAACTGTTTCGCAACGGGTGGTCGCTTCACGCGCCCCGAGGACAGCGAGATGTGGGACCAGATGACCGTGGACTACTACTACCCGGGCAACAAGCTCGTCTCCTTCCGATGCAGGCAGGTACCCGGCACCACCGTCGACCCGCACAACGTCATCTACGGAACCGAAGGAAGCTGCACGATCAAGGCGATCAATGGCGGCGCGAGCATCGTCGACAACAAGGGCGAGGATGTCTGGGCCATGCGCGGAAACATCGGCGCCGCCTACCGACAGGAACACAAGGACCTGGTCGATTCGGTCGTGGCCGGCAAGCCGATCGTCGAACTGCAGCAGACCGCTGACAGCTCCCTGACCGCTGCGATGGGGCGCATGAGTGCGTATTCCGGCCGCGAGGTCAGCTGGGATTACGCGACCAAGACGTCCAAACTGGACACGTTCAAGCACGATCTCGCCCTGCACCAGTCGATGGAGAGCCCGGGCCATGCGATTCCAGGCGAATGGAAACTGACCTGACGACCATCCGGTCACACCATGAAGAAGGGCGCCCCCAAGGGGCGCCCTTCTTCATGGTGCACGAGCTCGAAAGCCCTTGAATCAAAGACAAAATAACCGACCTTGATTCAAAGAAACACTTCGCCATCAGCATCAGCAGGAAGCAAGGAACCAACCCAGACACCATTGCCTTCACGCAACACCCTATAAAACAAGCCTTTTAGGACATGCCAGAAAAAGAGACCCGAGAAAGAACTCGCTGATTCACTCGTCGAGCCGCCCTGGAAACATGAATCATAAAGACTCGAAAATAACCTTGACTCAGAGCTGAGGCCTCTTTAATCTGCGTATGAACTTCGGAAACGAGGTTCGGGAGAGGCTCTTCGGAGCACCGGTCGGCGCCGGTACAAAGGGACAATCAGACGAGGGAACAGGGCAGGGAATGCGTATTCCCACCCCTTGGCCGCATTGTGACCAAGGGTCGAAGAATCGTTGAATGAGAATCTCGATCATCCGAACTCAGTAGAGAGAGCTGCGGAAGAACTCCCACCAGAGAGACTCTGAACGAACCCGCTTCGAGAAAGGCCCGACGAGCGACGACAGAGAAGAATCAAGTGAAGCGCCCCCCCAGCGGTGGCCACCCTGATTGACATGTCGCCTTGTCGCCCCAGAAAACCCTTGAATACCCGTTGCGTCACGTGACGCGGCTTGCCGGCCGGACCATCTGGTCCCTGGCCCAGAGCGAACCGCCCGTGGACGCAGCAAACGGATCTGTCGTGGATCCATGAATTGAATACGTCGCGCCTCAAGCGCGGCATGGGAAAGACTCTTCAGTGAGTCAACGCTATCACTCCGTACGTGCACGGTGTACGTATGGGACCAACCACCTGAGGGAGCGTGGCAACACGTCAGGAAAAGGTTGGAAAGGTTCTTAGAATCATGAAGACAGGCAACAGCATCAAGTTCGCAGCACTTCTTGCACTCGCAGGCTCCGCTCACGCAATGGCCGGAAGTGGTTTCACGGGCTTCAGCTACGACGTCGACGTCTACGCCGACGGCTTCGGCGGCGACTGGTATACCGTCGACGTCTACGCCGACTTCACCGACGACAGCTGGGCAGTCCTGAACGTGTTCAACGCCGACATCACCACCAATGACGGTGGTGGCTTCCACCACAACGACCTCGCCGACGCGAGCGGTGGCTCATGGAAGCCCAGCTTCTCCTTCGACATCGCCGGAATTTATGACCCCAACCGTGACTCCTACGTCACCATCGGCTACGGCGTCGGTGCCGCAGCCGCGCTGAACCAGACCGCACTTGACCCCGGTTTCGGACCCGGATCCGGCGGCTACATCCCGGAAAACGCCGGCTGGTTCAACCTCACGCCCGGCGACCCGCAGTACGCCAGCGGTGGTTCACTCAAGGTCGCGCACTTCGTGATGAGCGTCGACCGAACTGGCCTGGACTTCATGACGTTCACCGCGGACCTCGGCTACAACACCGGCCCCGGCTCCGAAGTCAACTTCGGTGCGGACTCGCAGATCATCGCGATTCCGGCTCCAGGCGCACTCGCCCTCCTGGGCCTTGGCGGACTGGCTGTTCGACGTCGGCGAAACTGATCCACGACAGCGTGCGCAAGCACTCGGATGACCCGAGGAGTCGGGAGCATGTCTCCCGACTCCCCGGCACCATTCCGGGTGACCCGCACCGACACGATCGTTCTTCGGAACGATGGGGATGTTTGCCTTCTGATTTGGTTTGAGTTGGGCGGACGGAGGACAGGTCTGGCACGTAAAGCGTGCCAGACCTCCCCCCCCCACCCGACGACATCCAACTTCGCCAACCACCTGAGGGAGCGTGGAAACACGTCAGGAAAAGGTTGGAAAGGCTTTGGAACTCATGAAGAAGAGTTCAAAGATCGCAGCACTTCTCGCACTTGCGGGTTCCACCCAGGCGATGGCCGGTGATGGGTTCTTCGGATTCTCCGCTGGACTCCAAATCTACGACGACGGAACCGACCTTTGGTGCGTGATAGACGTCTACGCAGACTTCACCGATGACGGCTTTGCCGTCCTGAACGTGTTCAACGCCGATGTGAGCTCTAGCAACGGAGGCGGCTTCCACCACAACGACCTCGCCGACGCAACCGGCGGTTCGTGGAAGCCCAGCTTCTCGTTCGACATCGCCGGAGTCTATGACCCCATGCGTGACTCATACGTCACCATCGGCTACGGCGTCGGTGCAGCAGCTGCGCTGAACCAGACCGCACTTGACCCCATTTTCGGCACCGGATCCGGCGGCTACATCCCGCTCAACGCCGGTTGGTTCAACCTCACGCCCGACAATGCGCAGTACGCCACGGGCGGTCAGATCCACATTGCACACTTCGTGATGGAGTACTCGTACAGCTACCCCGAAGGCTTCTTGTTCGAAGCAGAGATTGGCTACAACACCGACCCCGGCACCGAAGTCATGTTCGGACAGCACGAGATCTTCTTGTTCCCCGCACCATCCGGCATCGCCCTGTTCGGACTGGCAGGACTCCGCTCTCGCCGACGTCGAGCCTGAATACAGACACCGAAGAACACAAGATCCCCTCACTCAAGAGACAGAAGAGATGAAAAAAATGCCCACTCCCATTCACGCCATACTCCCCGGAGCACTGACCATTGCAGCCCTGAATTTCGCTGCGGTCGCTGACTTCACGGGATTTTCCGGCCAGGACACCCTTCGTTACTACGCAACAGACGGCACCACGGAAACCACCGTGGCCGATGCCGCCTGGGCGGTGCTCGACGTGTATGCCAACTACGACGTCGCCACCGACCACACGGTGAGCGTCTTCAACGCGAATTTCGTCGCGCAGGGCTTCTCGCTTTTCAACCAGGACGACATCACCGTCGATGGCAGCTGGAAACCCAGTTACTCCTTCGACACCGGTGGTGGCAACTCGAACATCGATTCCTTCATCACCATCGGTGGTGGCGTCGGTTCGCAGGCGGCCTCCAATCTGACCACCGCGGACCCCAATCTCGGGATTGCGAACAGTGCCGACATCTTCAATTCGAATGTCGGTTGGTACCTGCTTCCTCCCACGAGTGAACAGGGTGACCCGATCGACCTGCAGGTCTGGATGGGACGCTTCGTCGTCACCGGCGACGAGGCGCGGTCCGGTGCCGAATTCGAAATGTCTGCCTTCATCACCTACACCGAAGGCTCCTCGACGGGAGCTGAATTCGGCAACGATGAAGTCAACTTCATCTTCACACCCGCCCCGGGTGCGTTGGCATTACTTCTTCCGGGAGCAGCGTGCGCTCGACGCAGGAGGCGTTGACCGCACACCGCGACCATCTGCGACACCCGGCCCGTCGAGCATTGAGAGGTCTCCCCCTCCCATTGCTCGACCGGGACCGGGTTTTTTCATGCCCGGAGCTTCATCCAAGCCGAATGGCCTGACGCAGAACCGACGCGTGATCGAGTCGGTAGGATCTGTGCCCGATGAAAGATCCACTCGACCACCACATGGACAAGGAGAGCTTCCGCCGCCACGGCCATGCCGTGATCGACTGGATCGCCGATTTCCTCGACGACCGTGTCGACGGCCTGCCGGTCATGAGCGAGGTCGAACCGGGGGAGATTCGTTCACTGCTGCCCGATTCGCCACCGGAGCAGGGTGAACGCTTCGAGGACATGCTTGCCGACATCGACCGGATCGTGGTGCCCGGACTCACCAACTGGCAGAACCCCAACTGGCACGGCTATTTCCCCGCGAACATCTCCGGGCCCGCGATCCTCGGGGACCTGCTGTCGAGCGGGATGGGTGTCCAGGGCATGTTGTGGTCGACCAGTCCCGCCTGCACCGAGATCGAGACCCATGTTCTCGACTGGATGGCCGAGCTGCTGGACCTGCCGAAGTGCTTCCGGTCCGTGCCGGGACCGGGGTGCGGGGTCATCCAGGACACCGCCTCCAGCTCCAGCTTCGTGACGCTGCTCACTGCACGAGAGCGGGCGACCGATTGGAAGTCGAACCAGCACGGTCTCGCGGGCGTGGACGAAAGGCTGGTCGCCTACACCTCGAACCAGGCACACTCATCGATCGCCAAGGCCGCGAAGATGGCCGGGATCGGCGAGGCGAATCTCAGGACGATCGAAGTCGACGAGTCATTCGCGATGAGACCATCCTCCCTGCGCAAGGCGATCGAGTCGGATATTGCCGAAGGAATGATCCCCTGCTACGTGTGCGCCACGGTGGGAACGACCTCATCGGTCGCGATCGACCCGGTCGCTGAAATCGCCCGGGTCACGAAGGAACACGGCGTATGGCTGCACGTCGATGCCGCTTTCGCGGGATCCGCGGCGGTCTGCCCGGAACACCGCGGCATGCACGACGGACTCGAGGATGCAGACAGCTACACCTTCAACCCCCACAAGTGGCTCTTCACGAACTTCGATTGCAACTGCACCTGGGTGCGAGATCGCGAACCACTCATCAGGTCGCTCACCGTGATGCCCGAGTACCTGAAGAATGCCGCCACCGATTCAGGATCGGTCATCGACTACCGGGACTGGCAGGTCCCACTGGGACGTCGCTTCAGGGCGCTCAAGCTCTGGTTCGTCCTCAGGCACTACGGAGCGGAGGGACTGCGATCGCTGATTCGACATCATGTCGCCCTGGCGCAGCTGTTCGAGGAACTGGTGGAGGCGCATCCGATGCTCGAGATCAGCGTCCCGAGGGCACTGAGCCTGGTGTGTTTCCATCATGTCGATGGCGATGATGCGACGAAACGCATGCTCGAGGGGTGCAACCGGACCGGGCGGATGTTCATGAGCCACACCCGACTTGGCGAGCGGTACGTCGCACGCATGTCGATCGGACAGAGTCGGGTGGATCGGCATCACGTCGAATCCGCCTGGAAGATCATCGACGAACAGGCACGGAACGCCTAGTTGACCGCGTCTTCGATGGGGTCAGACCAGTCACCGCGCCGGACCTCGAGCACCGCGATTTCCGGCGGGCAGTGGACTCGAAGCGGGAACCAGGCCCCCACGCCGGTCGAGACGAAGAGCACGCTGCCGGAGCGTTCGTAGAAACCCGCGCTGAGCCGGTGCGCAACGGCGAGGTTTCGGTCGGGCCTGCCCTTGATCGCGACCTGGCCACCATGGGTGTGACCGGCGAGCGTCAGGGGGACCCCGAGACGCGCCGCCTCGATGAAGCTCTTCGGATTGTGCGAGAGCAGCAGGTCACAGAGCTGATCCTCATCGCCGTTGATCAGCTGGACCTTTTCGGTGCAGTCGGGGAGGCGCTTGGCCCAGTCGACCCCGCCCACTCGCAGGGGGCGCTCGCCTTCACCCTGCACGGTGATCATTTCGTCGAGGAGAACGGTGATCCCGGCTTCGCGTGCGGCACGCGCAACGGCCTCGCCGTCGTCGAGATAGTCGTGGTTGCCCAGGACCAGGTAGTGACCCAGCGGAGCAGGAACCGCGGCCAGGCTCTCGAAGAAGTGTTCGACGCCGGCACATTCGAGATCGACCGCATCACCGGTGAATGCGATGAGATCCACATCCTGCTCGGACAGCAGGGCAAGGGTCTCGTCGACACGCGCACGCGGCATCAGGTCACCCAGGTGCAGGTCCGTGAGATGGCCGATTCGAATTCCGTCGAATTCCTCGGGCCAGTTCGGGATGGACACATCGTGGGTGTGCACCTCGATCTGGTCCTCGAGGTGACGTTCGAGCAACCGACCACCGAGCAGCTTGTCGGCGCCACGGGTGAAGAGTGCATGGCGCAGGCGTGCACGGGTGAACTTGCCATTGGGACGGGACTTGCTCATGTGGGTGGACCTGATCCTTGGTCGACGTAAGGGGGGACGGTGAAGAGCTCAGAATTCAAGGGAGAATCCCGCGACAAGGCCCATGATGGACCCTTCACGTTCATACTCCTCCGAAGTGAACGAGGTTCCCTGAAGCCGGAAACCGAAGATCAAAGAGGCGTTATGGCTGAAATAAGGGCGCAATGTCGCTTCGATGGACGAGAGGTAGCCCGACCCACCCGCAAGGACGGGGCTCACCGTGGCGCCGGCCTCGATGGAGACCTGGGGCAACCATGAGACCAGCGGACGGGTGTCGAACTGGATCTCGACGATCACGCCGAGGACCAGGGCCGCGACCCCGCCGTCGTATGCATAAGAGACCCCCCCGGCAGCCGAATTGAAGGTCTGGTTGACATGGAGATAGCGGAACCCGAGTCGGGGGCTCAACCGCAGGTCGACCAGGTAGTCACCATCCTGGTCGGTGTTGTCAGCGCGCGTGTTCTCCTCACTCCAGGAGAACGGTTCGTCCGCGAATGGTCTCCAGAACGCGTAATCGACTTCGATCCCGATCGACCATTGCGCGTATTCGGACTCCCAGTCGTCGCCCGGGGCCAGTGCCACGCCGTCGACTCGTGCGGATTCGGAAAGGATCCCGTTGCCACTGGTGGAGAATTCGCTTCCGAGGATTCGGATCGTCCACTCATCGAAGCGGTAGTCGAGTTCACCCTGGAAGGCGAGCTCGGAATCATGCAGGTAGGTGTCCGTCTCCACGTCGAGCGAGGTGCCCTCGGGCCCGATCGTGTAGCTGCCGAGCATCCTTGGGAACCAGATCGTGGGGACGATCTCGACCCGAAGATCCTCGCTGGGGCGATCCTCGTCGGCTGGCGGCATGGGCGGTCCGGGAGGCCCGGGTGGCGCCTGAAGCAATCCGGTCAGGAGAAGAATGTGGGGAAGGTGCAGCATCAAATGGGTACTTCTGGGTTGAAAGGGTCGATGATAATGAGAACGGAGAACCCCCGTGTCCGAGCCCCCGACAAATGACCCCCGAGACAGGATTCGACCGGCAGATGCGGTCGAAATCGGTCGCAAGGCCTGGGCCAGTCCCGCGCGGATCCACTGGAAATTCACGCGCAGCAGCGGACCGGGCGGCCAGCACGTCAATACCGCCTCCACCCGGGCCGAATGCCGGGTCGCACTCGAAGATATCGGTGGCGTCCACCCCGAAGCGATCCAGAGGATCCGGGCGCAGGCGGGCCATCTCCTGGTCGCCTCCACCGATGAGATCCGGGTCGTTTCACAGGAGCATCGGTCACAGTCGCAGAACAGGACCGCCTGCATCGCACGGCTTCGCGCCCTGGTCGAGGCGTGCGAATTCCCTCCGAAGACGCGGCGGAAGACCAAGCCGACGCGGGGCTCGAAGGAACGTCGGCTCAAGTCGAAGCGTGAGCACTCGCAGAAGAAACAGAACCGGAACTGGGATCGGGATCAGGGATGATCACTCGTCCCGGAAGCGGACGTACATCAACTGATCGAGGACACGATCGCCCTTCTTGACCGAACGCACCTGGGTCCCCTCGTGATGGAAGCCGTTCTTCTCGAGCACGCAAGCTGAAGCGGGATTCGACTCGAAGACTCCGGCCTCGAGTCGAATGACTTCGGGATGATGGTCGAACACCCAGGGGACGAAGACGGAGACGGCCGCGGTCGCGATGCCGCGTCCCCAGAAACCGGGTCCGAGCCAGTAACCGATTTAGGCGGTGATCCGGCGCTCACCCGTTGAGAGCATCAGACCGATGCCGCCGGCGAAGTCCCCGGATGATTCGATCGCGAAGCTGGTCGCCGCGAGGGAACCGGTCGCCAGTTCGAGCCACTGCTTCCCGTCATCCCTGGTGTAGGGGTGCGGAAAGACGTCACGCAATGCAGTCGCCACCTGGGGATGATCCGCCTGCAGCAGAAGATCCTCGAGGTCATCAAGGTGGTATGGACGGATACGAGCCGAGCCGCAGTCGATGGGGATGCCCTCGGGCATCAACCGTCGTCCTGGGCTTCACCTTCGTCGGACTCGCCGCTTGAATCCTTGTCGCCCTGCATGCTGTCACCCACGCCGGTCACATCCTTGCCGAGTCCCTTCCAGGTCTCGCAACCACCGAGGGTGGCGACCATGCCGGCAAGCAGGAGTGCTGAGAGGGTCAACTGGGCGGTGCGTGAGAACTGTTCGGACATGTTTGGATTCCTTGACGAGGCGTTTTCAGGGGGAATTCAGAACTTGACGGTGCCCTTGCCACGGGTGATGCGCCCCATGAGGAACGGGCTTTCGCCGTATTTCTTCAACTTGCTGATGACCGCATCTGCGAAGGTCGGGCGCACGATGAGCACGTACCCGACGCCCATGTTGAAGACTCGGTACATCTCATCGGTGTCGACCCCACCCTGCTCTTGAAGGAACTTGAAGAGCGGCGGGACCTCCCACGAGTCGAGATCCACCACGGCATCGACGCGATCATGCAGGGCTCGATCGAGATTTCCGGGCAGGCCGCCTCCGGTGATGTGTGCCATCCCGGAGACCACCTTCTTGACCTTGTAGCTCGAAAGCAGCTTGACGATCGGACGTGCATAGATCCGCGTGGGTTCGAGCAGCACTTCGATGAGGGGTCGATCATCACCGGTCTCGGGGTAGACCCGGTCCAGGTCGAGACCTGCCTTGTCGATGATCCTGCGCACGAGTGAATAGCCGTTGGAGTGGATGCCGCTCGAGGTGAGCCCGATGAGCATGTCGCCATCCTCCACCCGTGCAGGGTCGACCGCACGAGAGAGTTCGACCACGCCGACCGCGAAACCCGCGATGTCGAAGTCACCGGGTTCGTAGATGTCCGGCATCTCGGCACACTCACCGCCGATCAGGGCGCAACCGGCGATCTCGCATCCCTTGGCGACACCCTCGATGATCGATGCCGTTTCCGGTGGGTCGACCCGACTGAGTCCGAGGTAGTCAAGGAAGAAGAGCGGCTCGGCACCCTGGACGATCAGGTCGTTCACGTTCATGGCGACACAGTCGATGCCGACGGTGTCGAGGATCCCGCGATCCGCAGCCAGCTTGACCTTGGTACCCACGCCGTCGGTACAGGCCACGAGCACCGGGTCGCGATAGTTTCGCTTGAAGAGGGTCTCGTTGTAGTCGAGCCTGAACATGCCGGCGAAGGCACCGTGTCGGCCCATGACCCGCTGCGTGTGGGTTCGTCGAAGCGCCGGCTTGATGAGGTCGACCACGGCGTCACCAGCGTCTATATCGACCCCGGCTTCGGCGTAGGTGAGACCCTTGGACTTCTTGGATGTGGTCTTGGCTGAGGGCATCTGGGGAGATTGTAGAGAACCGGGGCGAATCGGGCGGAGAACGGTGAAAATCGCTATCCTTCCACACACTATGTCGATTCTAATTGATGGAAATACCAAGGTCATTTGTCAGGGAATCACCGGTGCAAGCGGTGCTTTCCACACCAAGGGCTGCCTGGACTACGGCACCCGCATGGTCGGGGGCACCACGCCCGGCAAGGGTGGGCAGAAGGACGTCAACGGGCTGCCGATCTTCGATACCGTGGCTGACGCGGTGGAGGGCACCGGCGCCAACGCCACCATGATCTTCGTGCCGCCCCCATTCGCGGGTGACGCGATCCTGGAGGCCGCCGCCGCGGGCATCGAGGTGATCTGCGCGATCACCGAAGGCATCCCCACCCAGGACATGATCCGGGTCCGCGCCGCGCTGACCGACTTTCCGAACGCCCATCTGATCGGGCCGAACTGCCCCGGTGTCATCACCCCGGGCAAGCGCGTCGCCGGCGAGGGCGCCCAGGCCACCTTCCAGGGCGGCTGCAAGATCGGCATCATGCCGGGCTACATCCACACCGCTCGAGAAGATGCGTCGACCGGCCGGGCGATCGGCGTGATCAGCCGCTCAGGCACCCTCACCTACGAAGCCGTCTGGCAGTGCTCGGAACGCGGCATCGGACAGACCACCTGCGTCGGTATCGGTGGAGACCCCGTGAAGGGTCTGAACTTCATCGAACTGTTGGGCATGTTCGACCAGGACCCCGACACCGATGGCGTGATCATGATCGGCGAGATCGGTGGTTCGGACGAGGCGGATGCCGCCGAATGGATTCAGGGCAACATGACCAAGCCGGTGGCGGCATTCATCGCCGGTCGGACCGCACCTCCCGGGAAGCGGATGGGACATGCTGGAGCGATCATCGGTGGCGCGGACGACACTGCCGACGCCAAGATGACGAGGCTTCGTGAATGCGGAATTCTCGTGGCCGAAAGCCCCGCGGACCTCGGCTCCTCGATGTCCGCAGCTCTTGATCTCGCGGAAGCCACCGCCAGCACCAGCTGAGCCCGTAAAGAGTCGGCAGCAACATGCAACCAGGTCGCAACGACTTCGGCTGACTCGATCAGTCCGTCAGGGGTGGCTTGCGGGAAGACTGCACCACCGCGGAGACCACCAACGCGATCAGCGAGGCTACGAACAGGACCACCAGAGTCAGGATCGCCTTGATCATGAAGTCACCATCGGAGCCGCCCCAGATGGCAAGAAGGCTCAGGATGAATCCACCGTAGATGCACAGCATGGTCACGGCGTAGCAGATCGTGGGAAAGAGCTGTCCGATGGACCGACCGAGAATCGAATTGACGCCCCAGTTCAGGAAGACCGCTGCAAGAAGCACCGAGGCAGACCCGACCAGGCGTGCTCCGGTTTCCCCGAAATCATCGAGACCGATCCAGATCAGGATGATCAGCGTCACGGCAATCAGAATGGCCATCGCGATTCCGATGGTCATGAGCAGAAGATTGAAGGACTGCATGGGCGTGCGCGACATGTGATTATCCATACTTCTTATTTTGACAAGAGAAGATGTGAACCTAACGTGGTTCCAGATAAGATCCACAGTCTACATAAATCAAGAAGAGCAGACCCAATGATGTCACAACTCCAATCGATCAGGCAGTTGACCGGCGCACTGCTACTCGCGTGCCTTATTTGCCTTACATCACGCTCAACTGCTGACGACAGCAATCACGACGAACCGTTCAGGAAGATCGCGGTGATCGGAGCCAGCGCAAGCGCAGGCTTCGGCGTGGTCGAGGCCATACGGGTCTCCGAGGGCAAGACCAGGCTGCAAGGCGTGACACTGAGTGATGTGCTCGTCGAGTCGGCCCGGCAGTCCGATGTCGTGGTCCTCGACCTTGCCAGCGGCGGATTCTTCACGCGACCACTCGAGTTCGGCAAATCAAGCGTGCAGCGAGCGGTTGCATGGAAGCCGGACCTGGTGGTGGGTGTCGACTTCCTCTTCTGGTATGTCTACGGCGGAAGGAACCACGCAGACGATCCGGAAAACGAAAAAGCGAAGAGACTCGAAGGACTGGAGCAGGGACTTGCCGTGCTCGAACTGGTGAAATGCCCGTTGGTCATCGGCGAGATCCCCGACATGTCCCTCGCGATCGGCGGCATGCTTTCGAAGAGACAGGTCCCTTCACTTGAAGCGATGAAGGCCGTCAATGAGCGGATACACGATTGGGCGGACAGTCACGCCAACGTCGCGGTGGTGCCCTTGTTCGACCTGATCGAATCACTGAGAAACAAGGAAGCCTTCACGATCGGGGAACATGCATGGCCTGCACCGACCGATGATGAACCGATGATGCTTCCGGACAACCTGCACCCGAACCTGCGCGGGCTGGTGGCACTCATCCAGTCGATCCAGACCGAAGCCATGAACACCGATGGCCTGAAGGAACGCATGCCGACCCTTGAGCTTGACCGGGCGATCCTGATCGCGGGCATTCGCGACGGCACGGAGGAAGAGGTCGAGGTCGAGGTCGAGGAGACTACTTCAACAGATCCTTGAGCCGCATCCGGTCGTAGTCGTTGGTAGCACGATCCATGGCACGAGCGACCGCCGGGTTCCACCCCATTCTTCCGGTGTTTCGAACCAGACCCGGCAGGATGATCTGCAGGTCATCGGCCATCTGGGTGGGTCGAAGGGCACGCTCGAAGAGAGCGAGGTCGGCGGAAGAGCGCAGTCTCGCCAGTCGGGGCGTCCAGAGCGACCAGAGCATCTCGCGCGGGTTGCCTTCCGGTTCACCCGCCAGGCGGTACGCGGAAAGATAGTCGGTGGCATTGCGATCGGCGAAGAAGATCGGCAGCATGGCACGTGCACGCTCGGCGGTCAGATCCTCCTCGACGTCGTTCTCCTGCATCTGGCTCCAGAGTGTTCGAGCGAGTTCGTCCTGCCCGAGCAGGTGCAGGTTCTCGAGGGTTTCCGCATCCACGGTCCTGTCCTCGGTTTCCATCGCCGTCCTGACGGCAAGGAGCGTGCCGGAGCGCACGTCGACCGAGCCTTCGGCGTTCTCGATGGCCGCCGTGACGCGCTTGCGCACCTTTCGAGACGGAGGCTCGATCAACATGAGGGGGTCTCCGATGGTCACGATCCGCCAGGGTTTCGCCATGGGGCCGATGTCCATCCGGGATGCCGCCAGGAACGGCGCGAAATGACCGATGCGGTTGGCGACGGCAAGAGGCGTGACGAACGCCGTCAGGTAGGGCTCGTCGCAGCTTCCCACGTAGGCGTAGACACCTCGATCCAGCCACCTTCCACCCACGGTCGTGATCGAGTCCGGCGAGTTGAGCGAATAGGAGTGGATCATGTGCAGGGCAAGAGGCCTGTCCAGGGAAGGGACATCCCGCGTTGATCCGACCGTCTCACGTGCAAGGTTCAACTGCACCGCACTGCCGCTGGTGTTCATGAAGAGGACATCAGCCTGGGGCCCGGTCATCATCAACCTGCGCCAGGCATCCACGGTGGCATTGCCGTTGCCGTGCACACCGACCACTTCATAGCCGGCTTCTCGCAGGTTGTCGGCGGCACTGTCGATGGAATAGGCGGCCCAGGCCCCGTCGGCGGAATAGGCACTGACCAGGAGAACACTGTCACGTTCAATGAAGAGCGAACACATCGCCATGTAGATCGAACGAACATGGTCACCGAAGATCCAGCCGCTGACCGCCCAACGCATGCCTTTGGGGCTCCTGCAGATGAGATCGGTGATGGCGATCGGATCCTTGCCTCCAACCTGCTGGGGGGCAGGAACGTCGGGACGCAGCGGCTTCGAAAGCGGCGTGTCGGTACGAACCGCCATCCTTCGGCAGATGGTGAAGGCGTCGAGATCGTCCCCCACCGAATTCCATGAGTACCCGGACTCGGAGAACATCCTGGTGATCTGGTTCTCGAGCCGGGCAAACCCGGGGGAGTCGAGGGACGAGTTCACCGCGCCGAAGTCACCATCGATCGTCCTGAGCAGCTCACCGCGCCCGAGTGCCAGGGTCAGGGCCGCCGGCCAGGCGGGATCACTGTAGGACGTCGCTACGATGCCGGGTGGTATCCACCAGGCGACCGACTCGTAGATCGAGTCGAGGGTGTCGGCATCGGGATCCCCGCCCCAGGCCTTGACTGCAGTCCGATTCACGAGTTGCTCGAGCGCTTGGGGATCGGACGGAAGCGGTCTTCCCACCGATGCTCTTCTCAGGAGTTGTCGTGGTTGGAAACGTCGGACGAAGAGGGGCGTGAATCGATCATCCTCGAGCAGCACCGGCCACTGGACACCCTGCTTCCAACGACCGATCTCATCGAGCCAGGTCGCCAGGTCCGGTACCAGGACCACGCGATCGATGACCACGATGCGCTCCATGAGGGACGCACTGCGAATGCCCAGCTGGTATTGCCAGGGCAGATCCTCGAAAGCGATGTTCGCTTTCGGATCGGTCGCCTTGTCGGATGACGTGTCATCGGCATCCTGGCCGGGGTCGGCCGCGAGGAGTCCGCCGAACAAGAGGGTCTGAAGGAGAAAGACGATGAAGTATCGATGCAGCATCCCCAGATGCTAGCTCATCGGCCCTCGGGTGCGGGCACCTGATTTCAAGGCGATGACCAGAGCAACGCCTATGGGAATGGTGAGCGCGATCGCCCCCACGAACCAAGCCAGTGCCTCTCGCATCTGGGGAAGGGTCGCATGCATGGGTGCCACCTCGCCACTGCCCGAGCTGGCATCGAGTGCCCGGGCGATGACCAGCAACATCAGCGGCCCCCCCACCACACCCAGCATCATGTTTGCCGCGCCCATGGCGAGGCCGCGTCGCCTCGGGGAGGCGGCATCCTGGACACACGCCATGTCGACCCCGAACACACCCGAGAAGAAGCCGAGCAGGGCGATCAGGCACAGGAGGAACACCAGACCGCCCGGAGCGTAGATCAGGGCCGCAGAGGCCGCGGTGCAGAGGAAGGAGGCGACGATCAACGTGGGACCACGCCAGCGCGGCCGACCGGAGATCAGACCCAGAAGCGGAGCACCAAGCACGCCCGCCGCGAACAGCATGGCAACCGGATAGGTCGCGTACCTGGGTTCCAGGCCCAGTCGAGCGTGAAAGAATGGTGGCGCCCACAAGCCTGCGAAGGCGCTGATGATTCCGAAGAAGAGGCCGGCATGCAGACCCGCCAGCCAGAGCCGGATATCCGACAACGTACGAAGCACGGACCGAGATGGATCGGCAGGCTCCTCGGAGACACTCGGCCTGGAGGGCCGTTCTTCCCGACCATCCACCAGGAGAAAGCAGGCCACTCCAAGCAGGATCGACATCACGGCGAGCACGATGCCCGAACCTTCGCGATCGACCATGTGGGACAGGCTCGGCAATCCGATCGCGACGGCGATGCCGCCGAGCAGGGTGAACGCTTCGGTGAGGCCGAGCATCAGGGCGAAGCGAGATTCAGGAAAGCGCCTTGAAGCGACCAGTGCCGCGCCGGCGAAGGCCGGGGCACCGGCGATGCCGAGCAACACGCGTGCTGCCGTCGCCGAACCAAGCGTCGATGCCTGCCCGAACCAGATCACGCCCGCCGCACCGAGGAACATCGACAGCCCGAGGACCAGTCGCGGACCCAGGTGATCAAGAAGCCAGCCCATCGGGATCTGCAGCAGGATGTACGTCAGGAAATAGGCGGAGGTCAGCAGGCCGAGGTCGACGGCATCCGCCTGAAAGGAGGTCTCCAGTTCATCGATCATCGCCGAAGGCTGTACCTGCACCACGAACTGGAAGAACAGGCAGCTGGAGGCGACCACCCAGGCGATCCAGGCACCGGCTCGATGAGGCCTGCCCTCTATGGTCGGAGTCATGAGGCTCAGGCTCGCGATTCCTCGAGCGTGTAGCCACTGGCGAGCTCGCGATAGTGTTCGATCTGTTCCTTCTGCCAGGCCTCGTCCTTGCCGAGTTCAGCGGCCATGATCGCAGCCACCCGAGGGGCGGCTTCCATCGAGGCACGCGCGTCGAGCAGGAGTGAACGCGTACGACGTGCAAGCACATCCTCGACGGTCAGTGCCATTTCGTTCCTGACCGCCCAGACCACTTCGGCACCACGGTAGCTGATGTTGGGATGCAGTTGCTCGGCCAGTTCGGGACGCTCGGCGGCGATGGCGTCCACCGCCGCGGCATCCGATCCGTAGTACCGACGAACGTGGTCATGCGGAAGCTTCGGATCCTCCCGGTCCATCCAACCGTGCAGGTGAAGGGTTTCGGTGATGCAGGCACGCGGCTCCAGCATCCCGACCTCGACCGCATGTTCCATGGTGTCCTCCGCCATCTTGCGGAAGGTGGTCCACTTGCCGCCCATGATCGAGACCAGTCCGGAATTGCTGACCACGACCTCATGCGATCGGGAGATCGACTTGCTGCTGCTTTCGGTACCACCCCGATGCACCAGGGGCCGCTGCCCGGCGTAGACCCCGAGCACGTCGGCACGCGTGGGGTCCTTGGCCATGTATCGAGCGGCGTTGCGCAGAATGAACTCGATCTCCTCTTCCAGTGCGCGCGGTTCGAGATCGGCCTTCTTCATGGGGGTGTCGGTGGTTCCGACCAGCAATCGGTCATGCCAGGGAATGACGAAGAGCACGCGCCCGTCGTCGGTGTGGGGCACCATGATCGCGTTCTCACCCGGACCGAAGGACTTGTCGAGAACCAGGTGGACGCCCTGCGCGGGCTCGATCATCGTGATCGCCTCGGCATCATCGAGACGGCGGACCTCGTCGGAGAAGATCCCGGTGGCATTGACCACCACCTTGGCGTTGATCTCGTGAACGGTTCCGGTCTCCTCGTCACGGACCCGGACGCGGTCGATGTGACCGTCGGTCTTCAGGATCTCGACGACCTTCATCTGGTTGAGCACGACCGCACCGTGATCGGCGGCGGTTCGCGCCAGGGTGATCGCAAGCCGGGCGTCGTCGAACTGCCCGTCGTGGTACATGGTGCCGCCGTCGAGCCCCTCCTGCTGGACGTTCGGGATGGCCTCGATGGTCGCCTTTCGACTGAGGTGCCGACTCTTCTCGAGGTTGAGCTTGCCGGCCAGAGCGTCGTAGAGCTTGAGACCCACGCCGTAGAAGGGACCTTCCCACCACTTGTAGGCGGGAACGATGAAGGCGAGGTCGGTGACGATGTGCGGGGCGTTCTGGTAGAGGAGACCGCGTTCACGGAGTGCCTCCATGACCAGGGAGATGTTCATCTGCTCCAGGTAGCGAACCCCGCCGTGCACGAGCTTGGTGCTTCGACTGGAAGTGGCCTTGGCGAAATCATGCGCTTCGAACAAGACGGTCCGGTAGCCACGGGAAGCCGCATCGACCGCAACTCCGAGCCCGGACGCCCCCCCGCCGATCACCACGACATCGAATGCTTCGCCATCCAGGCCGGCCATCATCTCTTCACGATTCATCGGAGCTCCTTCAAGTCTCGATCTGCTTGGCTAGTCTTCGATCCAGTGCAGTGCACGTTCGACGGCACGTTTCCATTGCTTGAGGTGTGCCTGGCGTGTCTCATCATCCATGTCGGGCTCGAAGACACGTTCGACCTCACGGTGCGATTCGAGATCATCGACGCTCTTCCAGTACCCGACCGCGAGGCCGGCCATGTAGGCCGCACCCTGCGCAGTCGACTCGAGCACCTTCGGTCGTTCGACACGGACATCGAGCAGGTTCGCCTGCATCTGCATCAGCAGGTTGCTGGCGGCTGCTCCGCCGTCGACCCTGAGAATCGGCAGATCGACCTGGCCGTCTTCCATCATGATGCCGAGGACATCGGAACTTCGCAGGGCAAGTGACTCGAGCGTCGCCCGCGCGATGTGCGCCTTGGTGCTTCCGCGCGTGAGCCCGAGGATCACACCACGAGCGGTCGGATCCCAGTACGGCGCGCCCAGACCGGCGAAGGCCGGGACGACCTGGACCCCGCCGCTGTCCTCGACGCTTTCCGCGAGCTCGTTCACCTGCGGGGCCGAGTCGATGATCTCGAGTCCGTCCCGAAGCCACTGGATCGAGGCACCGGCCATGAAGACCGAACCCTCGAGTGCGTGCTGCGTCGGTTCGTCACCGATCTTCCAGGCGACGGTGGTCAGGAGGTTGTTCTTGCTGTGGATGATCTTCTCGCCGGTGTTCATCAGCAGGAAGCAGCCGGTGCCGTAGGTGTTCTTCGCCATGCCCGGCCGGGTGCACAATTGACCGAAGAGCGCCGCCTGCTGATCGCCGATCATGCCCGCAACCGGGATGGCTGCGCCGATATGACGAGGATCAGACTCGCCGAGAACCTGGCTGCAGGGAACGATCTCGGGCAGGATCTCCCGGGGGACCGTGAAGAGATCCAGCAGGTCCTGGCACCAGTCGCCGGTGTTGATGTCGTAGAGCAGGGTACGGCAGGCATTCGAGACGTCGGTGGCATGCACGCGTCCATCGGTCAGCTTCCAGGCCAGCCAGCATTCGATGGTGCCGGCGGCCAGTTCACCCTTCTCGGCCCGGGCGCGCGCACCGGGCACGTTGTCGAGCAGCCATTTCAGCTTGGTTCCGGAGAAGTAGGGATCAAGGACGAGGCCGGTCTTCTGCTGGAGCATCTCGGCATGGCCATCGGCCCGCAGCTCGTCGCAGTAGGCCGTGGTACGTCGATCCTGCCAGACGATCGCATGATGCAGCGGTTCGCCGGTGGAACGGTCCCAGAGGACGATCGTCTCCCGCTGGTTGGTGATCCCCAGGCCGGCGATCTGGTCGGGCTTGATGCCGGCATTCTTGATGGCGCCCTTGATGACCTCGATCTGTTTCGACCAGATCTCGTTGGCATCATGCTCGACCCAACCGGGCTTCGGGAAGAACTGTTCGAATTCGGTCTGGGAGACGCCACGCATCGAACCTGATTCATCGAAGACGATTGCCCGGGTGGAACTCGTTCCCTCGTCGAGAGCAAGCATGAACTTGTCGGACATGTGCGTGGATCCTTCCATTCAGGTGTGCTCTAAGCGTAACTGAAAGTACGGATACACGTCCGGTCGGGGATGGCCGGCGTAAAGGTGGAATTCTCTCCCGACGACCGAGCACCCCGGGACGTTCCGGAACCTCGATGTGTTTCGTGGGCAAGCGCGGGCCAGGGCCTCACTCGGAGGGTTCGACCACGACGGCAGCGTTCATCTCATCATTGAGCGCAGCCAAGGAGGGAAAACGTGTGCGCTGGACTGGCGTGAGCAACCGGGCGACACGGCGAAGCGTACGGTCCGAAAGCTCGGCGCGCTCGTATTCGGCACGCTCGTTCTGGCTGAAGAACTCGATGAACCGGTTCTGGTCGAAAGATGGATCTGAACTCATGTCACCGGCAGACATGATCCGATCGATCTCTTCCTGACCCTCGACCATCGATGCGGAAAGTTCCTCCCACCGTTCCGTGTACTCCGCTTCAAGCTTGCCGATCTTGACCAGCTGGTCGTCATCAAGATCCTGCATGGAGAAGATCCCCCTGAAAAAAGGCTTGATGTTGGTCTTATCCCTGTAGACGCGCGGATTGCAGGCGACCCGATATTCGGCCTGGAACCGGGCCAGCTTGTCCCCGGGCAGGATCTCCTGGAGACCGTCCATGAACCTGTCGTCCTGGCTGGAGGCCTCGCCCTTGAGCAGACTCAGCTGTTCGAGCATGTTCGAGTCCCGTAGGTTGCTCATCGGGTTGCCCATCGCGCTGCTCTCGAACTCGTCGAGATCGGAGTCGCCTTCGTAATAGGCGTTGGTATTCTCGTAGAACCGACGCTGCTTCAACTCGCCACTCTTCTTCATGGACAATTCCATCTCGAAACACACCTTGCGGGCCTCGAGCATCGCATCAGCGCTTGCAAGGACGTACGCTGCCAACGCCTCTCGTTCGTCGGTCTCCAGTTCGAGGTCAAGCAGGAACGAAATCGGGCTGACCACCTGACTCGACGAATACGGGGACCACCCCATCACGTCCGATCCCCCGGACAGACTTGCTTCATGCGCACGTTCGAGTGCAAGAAGTTCAACCGTAGGAACCGATTCCTCACGAACTGCATGCTGCAGGTTTTCGAAGAAGACTCGATCGATCTTCAGTGACGATTCAATCGCGGAACGGAGAAGATTCGACGCTGTCTCGACCCGGGATTCGTACGCCTTCTCGTCGGAAGCGACTTCCATGTAGCGAAATTGCAGTTCATTCGACTCATTCTTCAGCGGTGACACCGACTTGCCCCAGTCCGCCAGATACTCCTCGTGAAGCGCCTCGAAAACCGGAATCTGCCAGTCTTCGACCCCGACCAGGCGCCGAATGCGAGCAAGGTCCACGACGCTGATCGGGTGAAGGATCCAATCACGTGGCGATGGCGGGTCGGAAACGATCATCGCAGTGGAACCTGCCACACCAACCGCCATGGTCGAGTTGGGCGCGCGTTCATCATCAGACCAACCATGGACGAGGATGACATACAGGGTTGCTCGATCACGCTGATCGAGGTCCGCAAGCACGTTCGAGACCTCCTTCTCGTACTTCACCCTGAGTGCCTTATGTTCGGATTGATTCTTCTCGATCTTCTCCCGAATCAATGCACCCGGTGACTCTTCCAGATCATTGGCAGGGTCGAAACTCATGGAATCGACCATGGTGGCAGCCGGGTCGTAGTCCTTCAGGAAAATGACCTTCTGGTCGAGAAGCAGATGATGCTCGGAGATGTAGCGATCGGCGATGATCCTGATCCGTTCGCGCATATCGGGCGTCAATGAATCATGTTCAAGCACCCGATCGATGCGGCTCACCAGATCCGCCGAGGAGTTGACGGACACGTCTCGATTCATGAAGTACAAGCCATCGCGCGGATCAAAGCACATCTTGAGTCGGCGAGCCGACCGCGAATCGAGAACGCCACACAACTGCCGCAACGTTCGTTGATTCAGGGACCGGATCTTCGCCGAGATCTCCGTCGTCTCCTGCAGCGACCTGGCGTAGGCCACCTGCATGCTGGCCATCACCCGTTCCATCAACTCCGAGTCGAAGTCACGGGACGACAACCTGTCCAGATCGGCGGGGTCATGCTTCTCGAGTTCCTCGATGAGCACCAACATCGCATTCGAGGATTTTCGATGGAGGTCCGACATCAATCTGGTCAGTTTGTGCTCGTAGTCAAGCAACATGTGATCCATCAGGGCAAGGTCGGCGTTCGTGATGCTGGCACTACCGACAGCTGCCCAGAGGTCATAGACGGAGCCCAATCCCATCTGACTGTTGGCGAGCATTCCGGAAAACATTCGCATGCGTTGCCTGGTCTGCCGGGCTCGCTCGAGGGCGGCATACTGGTCTTCGCGGAGAATCGACAGGACTGAATTCAGAAGCGCATCATCGACACCGCGGATCAGCTTCTCGACCCGGGCAAGATCTCGCAGGTACTTCTCCACCACCGCACGAGTTGGAACCGCGCCGCCCTGCATCTCCGTGGAGTTCTCCAGGAATGTCGCGATGGCTCCATCACGAAGCTCCTTGAAGGAATCGAGATAGACATCCCGAGCGTCCTCGATGAGCTCCCACTGTTCAAAGGTGGGTTTCACGTGACGGTTCAGAAGCTGGGTGAACTCCTTGGTGGAGATCGGGTCGGGCAACTGATTCATCGTGCCCTGGGCGAACAGTGCGGTGCCCGGCAGGAGAGCCGCGAGGACGATGAACAGCGTGGAGATGCGCACGGCGAACGAAGCCCTGGAGAGAAGAGATGTCATCTGACTGCTTGCCTCACGAAAGGTTGAAAGGAATTGCGCAAGACTCCTCGCCTGAAGCGAGTCGAAAGGAGCGAACAGCACAGTCATGAGATTCACCCGGAACACCAAGAGAATACCAGTCGCCGGAACAAACCATTGATTCATTGCTCAATCGGCATCACTTTGTTGTTGGGCCTGACCATGCCCCGGTTTCAATCAAGACGCGTCGTTCCTGACGGCTCGTCGACCGCGTTCGTGCCAGAATATCGCCATTTTCAGAGCTCTATTCGGTCCAGCGCACGAATTCGACGTCTCTGCTCGGGCGTGAGGTAACGGTGAAGTCGCCTCAATGCCCGATGGCTTGCTTCGTTGCGTTCGAAATCAAGGGCGGCGTAGCGCTGTTGCAGCGCTTGCCATGTGCCGTATTCATCGGGCGAGCTGTTGGCCCCGAAACCATTCAACTGCTTCTTGAGCACGACCATGTCGCTGCTGAGACGGTTCCATTCACGGTCATATTCGGCGAGCACTTCGGCAATGGCATCGAGCTGTTCACTGGTCAGATCCGAGAACTGCAGGGCCAGATCGATGGGCACTGTTGCGGAATTGGGATCGCGATAGACGTATGGATTGGTGGCACGCTTCCACGCGGAGAGAAACAAGGCCTTCGGTTCAGGATCGAGCCGCTGCGCGAGACCGTCGACGAAACCGACCTGAGCGAGATTCCACGACTCGACCTGATCGCCGTACTGACCGGACAGCTCGTCGGAGATCCTTCGGTATTCGATGCCATGGTCCGTCGACGTGAGGGTCCCGTCCGTCATGCCCTGGCTGAGGCGGATGTTCATCTCGTGGAAACGCTGCTCGGAACTGAATCGCAGGTCGCGAGCAAGGCTTGCCTGTTCGAGAAACCCAGCAGCTTCCGACATGAAGTACGCGTCAAGCCGACTTCTCTGTTCGGGGTCCAGTTCAAGGTCGTCGACGACCTCGAAGACATTCGCCGGTCGATAGGCGGTCTGCCCGGGACTGAAGAAAGGGTCGGTGCCGCGAAGGTAGCGATCAAGCTCTCTTTCAAGGCGGAAGCGCAGGAGGGCTGATTCCTGCTTCGAGCTCATGGCGCCTCCAAGATCATCGAAGAAGGATCGCTCCAGATCGACGATCCTCTCGGTGGCATCATGGGCATGGGCGTAGGCCAGTTGAAGCTTCGAGACGTCGGCTTTCTGTCGCTTCGTGTCAGGATTCACGCTGTAGATCGACGCTTGCGCGGATGAACACTGCTCGTCAATGGGTGCTATCTGATTCTTCCAGGCGGCTACGTAATCCTCGTGAATGGTGTCAAGGATCGCCTGCTGCCATGGTTCGGGGTCGAGTTCCCTGCGGATTCGCTCGAGTTCACGTCGGGTCAAGCGGTCGGGGATGAAGTCGGACGGACCACCCCGCCTGGGGTTGCGAACGCTCGAGGACTCGGGGTATTCAGGACGATCCTCCTCGAGCTCCGTATTCCTGCCGCCGCTCTCGATGATCGCGATCTGTCGCGGCGAAGCGGAGGCCTCGAACAGTCGCAGCAGTTCGGAGTGTGTCGATTCCGCGAGTGCGGCCCGGAGCCCGGCACGTTCATCAATCGATTCACGAAGCTTCCTGATCTGTTCGAGGACCGGATCCTCGGAATCAAGAACGATCTCGAAACGCATCAGCGGGTCCTCGATCTCCGAGAGTTCCTGCAGGAGTTCGGTCATTCGGACGACATGACGATCATCGGCAGTGTGCATCCCACGTCGGAGCACCTGGAGCTGGTCACGCTGGTCAGGGCTCAGCTCGTCCTTTTCGAGCAGACGGGTGAAGGTTCGATCGACGTTGAGCGGGTCGCGAGGAATGCGGCCTTCCGAGGCACGCTCGACACAGGCCATGCGAACCCGGCGACCGACGTCCTCCCCGAGAAGCGATTCGATGCGCTCGAACGATTTCCGATCCAGGGATTCGATCCGCTGACGGACCTTGAGCCCCTCGACCTGGGCTGATTCGTAGGCCGCCTGGAACGCCTTGATCGCCTTCTGCGCCTCTTCCGAGTTGGCGGAGGCGTTGCCATACACCTCGCCGAGACCACGATTCTGGAGTTCCTCGACCAGCACCATGAACATCGAGGTCTGGGCCTTGCGCCAGGCTCGCAGACCAGCGGTGAGTTCCTCCTCGTAACCGATGAGCACGGGATCGATCGTCGTGAATCCCTCTGGACCGATCTCCCGCTCGAACGAGGTCAGGATCTCCCAGAGATCGATCCCCGGTTCCTGGGCGGCGAAACCGGACGTGAGGCTCTCCCGCTCTCTCGCCAGTCGCACCCGATTCAGTCCGGCCAGCTGCCCTTCGTCGAGGATCTCAGCGATCTCGCCGAACAGCCGGGCATCTTCCTCGTTGATCCTCGCCCTGGTTGCGTCGAGTCGACGGACGAACTCCTTCGCCGTCCGAGCATCCGGGACGGCTCCCATCTCCTTTTGGGCGAACTCGAGGAAGCGCGCGATGTCACCATCGCGCAGAAGCGCGAATCGTTCGAGATAGGCTTCGTGCAGGTCCTCGATGAGGCCCCACTGCGACACGGTGGGTGAGACGAATCGGTCGAGGTCACGACTGAGAACCCGGCTGCCCATCGGGTCGGGGAGTTGCTCCCCGGTTCCCTGGGCGAACGCCGTCGTCGAGACCACGAGCAGCAGGAGCGGCAGAAGACCTGCAAGCACTCGAGCGTGGAGCGAGTCGACTCGTCGCACACGGGTTTCCCCATGCCATGCCGGCTGCCCACTCACATGCATGAACCGAGCCCCATGGCTCGACGCCACATGCTGACCTGACCGAGGTGCATCATGGTGTGACTGCAGGTCATGAAGGTCAGGGCATTGCCGACCAGACCGAAGAAGTCGCGATAGGGACCCTCGGGCAGTTCGTTTCGGAGAATCTCGGGGTCGACGGAAGGCAGGATCTCGATCGCTCGTTCATGCGTCTCGAAGAAGGCGGAGGTGATCACGTCCATCGACGCATACCGGCCGTCCTGTTCGACGCACTCCGTACCGTGCGCGTAGGTCTCGGTGGGATAGGGAAGCTCGACGACCGCATCCGGGCGACCGACCATCTCGAACCAGAAGTTCGGATAGATGGAGAGGTGACCGTAGTTGAACGCGGGGTGGTTGAAATTCGCCATCGGCATGTGCGCGAAGGTCTTGGGATCGATATCGGTCAGAAGCGAGCGCCCGTACCCGACACACTTCTCGAGTGCGGCGACGATGTGGGTGATGTGGCTGTCGATGGCTTGGTTGGTCATGGTGTCTGCAAGTCCGTTGAAAGTATGAAAGGTGAGTCGAGTCAGGTCGTCACTGCCCGATGAATCGGGCATAGGTGCTTCGTGCGAATTCAGGTTCGGGCGAACCGGTGATGATGGCCCGCCCGTCCGGGAAGATCATCAGTTCGACCGCTTCGCCGGAATCGCCTTCGAGCCCTCGAATGGTACCCCTGAGGGTGCCGTTTCCGAGCAGGAAATCTCCATGCGGTTGCAGTCGTTGCGCCAGCTCGGCGAGGTCAAGCGTCACAGAACCACCTCCGGGGACGATCTGCACGGCGTTGCGCCCGCAGAGGGTGACCGCCTGTTCCTCGGAAGCCACATCGAGATGGGGAAAGAGCCGTTGTGCGCAACAGGGACAGTCGACCCGGCGGGCCGAGTCGAGCGTCATGCGTCGCTGGGTGTTCGCCCAGAGGTCCCAGGAGACGAGATCCCGGTCGAGGGCGTCGATCGCGCCCACCATCAGCTTGATCGCCTGGGCGACCTGGTGACTGGAGACGGTGGCGACCGCCGCGGCGAGCACGCCCGCGGTATCGCAGGTCGGCGTGGAACCCGGAGGCGGCGCCTCGGGAAAGATGCAGCGCAGGCAGGGTGTCGACGCGTCTTCGTTCCAGGTGATCGCGGCATCCCGAGCGGACGCCGCGGAACGTCCGGTCGGCAGGATCGGCATCGACATGCCGCCGGTCGCGACCGCGCCGCCGTAGATCCAGGGAACGCCCTCGCGAACGCAGGCATCGTTCAGCAGGTAGCGCGTCGGAAAGTTGTCGAGCCCGTCGATCACCAGGTCGACCCCACGCAAAAGTTCGATGACGTTCTCGGTTCCGAGGTGTTCGACCACCGGGTGGACGATAAGTGAACCGTCGATCTCCCGGACCCGCCGCGCGGCGGCCTCCGCTTTCGGAGTGCCCGAAGTCACGTCGCGTTCGATGTAGAGCGTCTGCCTCTGCAGGTTGGTGGCTTCGACCACGTCACGGTCGAGCAGGGTCAGCTCCCCCACCCCGGCCCGAGCGAGCTGGTCGGTCACCACCGAGCCGAGCGCCCCGCAGCCGACGACGAGCACATGGGTCGCCGCGATCGCAGCCTGACCCGACTCCCCGATTCCGGGCAGGAGCATCTGGCGATGATGTCGGGGGACTTCGGTCATGGGCTGTCCTTGATCGATTCTACATCGAGGCTCGATCTACCAGAAAAAACCGCCGCACCCTTTCGGGAGCGGCGGTTTCGCGTCGGACGAATGCCGGTTTCAGCCGGTCTTCGTTGTCTGTCTCATGCGGCGCCTTGGGAGGCGCCGGCGGCGGGTCACCAGGCGAAGTGGGCGAACGCCTTGTTCGCGTCAGCCATGCGGTGGGTGTTCTCGCGGGTGGTGACGGCCTTGCCCTCGCCACGAGCGGCATCCATCAGTTCCTTGGCGAGTCGCAGGTGGACGGGCTTGCCCTTTTCCTCGCGGACCGCGGTGATGATCCAGCGGAAGGTCATCGACTGCTGTCGACGACGGTTGACCTGGATCGGCACCTGGTAGTTGGCACCACCGACACGCTTCGAGCGCACTTCGACCGAAGGTCGAACGCGGTCGAGGGCCTGGTGGAACAAGTCAATGGAGGTCTTGGGCAGCTCTTCGTTGTTTTCCTTGTCGAGACGCTTCTGGATCTCGTCGAGTGCGTTGTAGACGACGCGGGTCGCGGTCGCCTTGTTGCCACCCTTCATCATGCAGTTGATGAAACGAGAAAGGACCTTGTCCTCGTGTCGAGGATCCGGTTCCAGCTGCTGCTCGGCCTTGGTGATACGTCCCGCCATTGGGGGAACTCCTTCCGGGGCTCGTCTGCACGCGCTTTCGACCGGCGTGCTTCGTTCATCGCGGGTGGGAGATGGACATTCCCGAGGAGGTCGTGCCCGCGATTACTTGCCCTGTTGGTTTGTGACCTGGGATGCAGGTCGTTGAATCATGAAGCCAGGCGTCGAATCACTTCTTCGAACGCTTGACACCGTACTTGGATCGACCCTGCGAGCGTCCATCGACGCCGAGGGAGTCGTGCGAGCCACGGACCACGTGGTAACGCACGCCGGGGAGGTCACGAACACGACCGCCGCGAACCAGCACGATCGAGTGTTCCTGGAGGTTGTGGCCCTCACCACCGATGTAGGCACTGATCTCACGACCATTGGAGAGGCGCACACGTGCGACCTTTCGAAGGGCGGAGTTCGGCTTCTTCGGGGTCTGGGTGCGAACCTGCAGGCAGACACCACGCCGCTGTGGACAGGCATCGAGGTCACGAACCTTGGACTTGGGGTTCGCCTTCCTGCGAGGCTTCCGAATGAGCTGATTGATCGTCGGCATGCGGTCTCCGTTGCCCCACCATTTGGGTTGAGGCGAGCCGAGAAGAGTAGGTTCTCTGGGCCATCACTGCAAGCCCTTGAATGGCCCCGAATGCAGGCTGGAAGCAGAAATCAGCCCAGGCGGTCTCGAACCATGCCCACCAGGACGTCACAGCGCTCATTCTCAGCGTGACCTGCATGGCCCCGGGTCCACTGGGGATCGAGGTTGTGATGATGCCGGAGAACGTCCAGCACCCGCCACAGCTCCTCGTTCAGGACTGGTTTCTTCCTTGAATTGACCCAACCACGCCGTTTCCAGCCGTCAATCCACTCGGAGAGACCCTTGATGACGTATTCACTGTCGGAAACGATTCGAACCCGGCAGGGTTGCTCCAGGCTGAGCAGCCCACGAATCACCGCAGTCAGTTCCATTCGGTTGTTGGTGCTGTGCCGCACCGCCCCGGCATGCTCAATGCCAGATTTGGAATGCCCACCTGCGGGTCTGAGAATGAATGCCCAGCCTCCGGGGCCGGGATTCGGGCTGCACCCACCATCGGTGAAGAGCTCGATATCGGGAAGTCCATTGCCAACAGGGATTTGCAGCTCCCCATGGCGGATTTCCTCCTCCGGAATCTCCGGAAGAGCAGACAAGAGAGCCTCGCGATCGACGGCCTGGGAGGCCTCGGATTGTTCAAATTCCATCCGAGCAGTCTAACTGTTAGACGTGCTGATCTTGACACTCACGCCGCTCAAGCGTACTTTTTGCGATTCGATCGCCGGAAGAGACTTTCGATCCTTGAGGATTGACGACCGACGACTAGACCTAGAGAAATGGATGTGAACGGGCATGCCAGTCCCCGCATTCCGACAATCTCCCGGACGCACCCGACGCCGCCGAGCACATGATGCCCTGCGGAAAGTTGCAACGGTCCTCTGTCCCAACTGTGGTGGCTCCAAACGCCCCCACTCCGCCTGCCGTGCCTGCGGATACGTCCGCCCTGGTCTTCAGGTGAAGGCCACGAGACCGGAAGCCTGACGTCATGCGCGTTGGCGTTGACGTCATGGGCGGCGATAACGCCCCCGAAGAAATCGTCAGTGGTTGCATAGCCGTCCTGGATCAACTCCGGAACGATGATGTGCTGGTGCTTGCAGGCCCACGCAAGATCGTCGAGGACCTGCTCAAGAGGGAAAAGGCCGACGACCCGCGTCTGGTGATCCTGGACACACCCGATGTCATCGGCATGGCCGAGTCACCGGTCGAGGCGGTGCGATCGAAGCGCGATTCCTCGATCGTGCGTCTTGCACAGCTGGCCTCTCGCAAGACAGATTCCGAAGAACGACTCGATGCCTGGCTTTCCGCAGGGAACACCGGCGCCTGTGTCACCGCCTCTGCCATGTACATGCGCCGACTCAAGGGCGTGCACCGACCGGGCATCGTGGTGACCGTGCCGACCTTCGCAGGACCGATCATCCTCGTCGACGTTGGTGCGAACATCGAACCAAAGCCGCATCACCTCGCGCAGTACGGAGTCATGGGTTCGGTCTATGCCGAAAAGGTGCTCGGCATCGAAAACCCCCGCGTGGCGCTGATGAACGTGGGTGGCGAGGAACAAAAGGGCACCGCCGACATGAAGCAGGCTCGCGACCTGCTGCGTGCGACCGGTTCACTGAACTTCAAGGGCTACATCGAGGGGCGGGGCGTCTTCAACGGCGAAGCCGACGTGATCATCACCGACGGCATGCTCGGCAACGTGATGCTCAAGCTCGCCGAGGGACTGTCCACCAGCATCATTCAGGCACTTGCCCACGAGGTGGGCAAGGTCGACCCTGATCTGGCCCAGCGGGTCAAGCCGGTGATCAAGAACCTCTATACCCAGTACGACTACCACGAATACGGTGGAGCACCTCTCATGGGTGCCAACGGTTACTGCATCATCAGCCATGGTTCGAGCAAGTCGAGAACGATCTGCAACACGATCCTGCGCGCACGTCAACTGGTCGAGATCGGCATGAACGAGACGATCATTGAGCGTTTGCGTGCGCAGGAAGAAGTCACCGTATGACACAGCCCCCCGCGGGCCGCGGCGTTCGAATAGTGGGAACCGGATCGTCAGTTCCAGACCAGACACTCAGCAACGCCGACCTCGAGAAGATTCTCGACACCTCAGACGAGTGGATACAACAACGCACCGGAATCAAGACCCGTCGGGTCGTCGATAAGGCGGCCGGAGGTGGAACCATCGGTCTCGCCTGCAATTCGCTTGCGAGTGCGGTCGCGAACACCCAGACCGACCCCAAGGATCTTGAGCTGGTGATCTGCGCCTCCGTGACCCAGGAGATGCACTGCCCCTCGGCAGCCTGTCGAGCCGCGCACCACGTCGGGGCGACCAATGCTGCAGCGTTCGACCTTGGAGCAGCCTGTTCGGGATTCGTCTACGGACTGAACATCGCAGACACCCTGTTGCGACAAGGCCGGTACAAGAAGATCGCCGTGATCGGTTCCGATGCGATGTCCACCGTGCTGGACTACAGCGAACGCAGCGTCTCCATTCTCTTCGGTGATGCCTCGGGAGCGGTCATCCTTGAAAGCGTGGAAGACCCGTCACTGGGCTGCATCTACCAGTCGATGGGCGCGGATGCCTCGAACTGGCAGTGCCTCTACCTGCCCACCAGGCAGGTGGACGTCCCCGAAGTCGACAAGGACAATCCGATCGCCCTTGGCAACCTCCGGATGAACGGACGAGAAGTCTTCAAGTTCGCGGTGAAGAAGTTCCTTGCGGTCATCGAGGACGCCGTCGAGCAATCGGGCGTCAACATCGACGACATCTCCCAGTTGATCTGCCACCAGTCGAACCTGCGCATCATTGAAAGCGCTCGAGAGAAACTGGGACTCGAAAAAGAACGGGTCTACGTGAACATCGACCGAGTCGGCAACAGCTCCGCGGGCTCGATCCCCCTTTGTCTGGACGAAATGAACCAGGCCGGGAAGATCAAGAAGGGCGAGAAGGTTCTTTTCGTGGCCTTCGGAGGCGGCCTCACCTGGGCCAGTTCCCTCTGGCAGCTCTGATTCTGCCCCTGAACAGCTCCGCCGGGTACCCGCAGGGTGGTATTCTCACGACTCGGAAAAGTGCCGTATGCAGCGATCGCCGAGCCCACACATCGGGAGGATTCCCCAACCGTGACTGATGCAAGAACAGTCCTACTCTGCCCCGGACAGGGTGCCCAGGCCATCGGCATGGGACAGACCTGGGTCGAGACCCACCCGGCGTCCGCGCAGACCTTTGCCGCCGCCGACGAAGCGGTCACCCTCGAGGTGGACGGGGAGACCCGACGCCTCAGTGAACTGTGCTTCAACGGCCCCGAAGAGACCCTCAACCGAACCGACGTGAGCCAGCCGGCTCTGTACACCTGTGCCATCGCGGCATACCAGGGACTCCTCGAGGAACACGGCTCGGTCGACCTGACCGCGGCGGCGGGGCTCTCGCTTGGCGAGTGGACCGCGCTTCATCTCGCGGGTTCGATCGGTTTCATCGACGGCCTCAGGCTCGTCGCCCTGCGCGGGCGACTGATGCAGGCTGCCGCCGAAGCATCGGATGGCTCGATGGTGGCCCTGATCGGCGCTGACGAGACCCAGGCCCAGGAAGTGTGCGATGAAGGCTCACGAGGCGAGGTGCTCGTACCAGCGAATTTCAACGCACCCGGGCAGATCGTGCTTTCAGGGGCTGCAGCTGCCTGTGCACGAGCGGTCGAGGTCGCCGATCGAATGGGCCTGCGTGCCAAGCCCCTCAGTGTTGCCGGCGCCTTTCACAGCCCTTTGATGGAACCGGCAGCCGAGGGTCTTGCGAATGCACTGGAGGGCCTCGATATCGCGGCACCCAGCGTCCCGGTGTGGAGCAATGTCACTGGCAGGCCCCACGACGAAAATGACACTGATTCGATCAAAACGAGGCTGGTGCAGCAGTTGACCAGCCCGGTACGATGGAGCCAGTGCTGCGCGTCCATGGTCGAGACCTTGAACGGCCCCGACGCGGATGACACCCCGCTTGCCTGGTGCGAACTGGCACCAGGAAGCGTCCTGAGAGGATTGTTCAGAAGGGTCGACCGAGCAGTGAAGGTCAAGACCCATGACAAACCGGAGCAAAACCATGTTGAAGCAGAACCCTCGAACCCGACCGCTGAATAGACGAATCCTCGTCGGAGGCATCATGCCGGTCCTGGTCGCTCTCAGCACCAGCCTGATCATCGGCGGATGCGCGGAAGAGGAACCGGAACCGATCGTCAAGGCGGCACCTCCACCACCTCCGCCACCGCCACCACCACCGGCGCTCACGGCGATCAGCGATCTCATGGCCCAGTACGACATCGACCAGAGGATCCAACTCTCAGAGGAATTCGCACCGGGCAACGACCCGTCACGCATCGCCGTACTTCAGTTCTATGACGCGATGGTTGGTGGCGATGTTCCCGCGATGTCCGTCATGCTCTCGAACACCGACAAGGACGAGCTGATGGTCATGGACGCGGATGGCTCCTTCGCCGATGCGATTGCCGAGATCGGTTCGGTCCAGCTTCGCTGCGGGTACACGCCGGGCGGCGATGAAGCCGTGGTTGCGATCCTGCAGACCTACGACGACTACCAACCACAGCTCTGGCGATTCACGGCTGATGAATACGGCTCCTCGAAGTTCAGCAGTGGCCCGACCCCGGTCAACGTCATGGACAAGCTCTCTGGCAATGACTGGATTTCCAGCTGGTACCAGCTCCTGGACCAGGAACTCGCCGTGGCCATGGAACTCGACGAGGCAATCCAGGCACCCATTCGGGACCTGAACAAGGGTGACGACGCGGAGATCTCCGGCGGCGGCGGTTCCAACCCCGGCGGCCCGGGACGCGGGCGACAGCCCAACCGGGACGCACCGAAGATCGACCCTCCGAGCTTCGAACCCAGCAATTCCTGACTGAGCGAGGCCGAAGGCCCCAGAGCCATCGGGCATGATCATTTCAGGTTAGAATTCGCGCTGCTCCGGTCTCGGGGCGGCGCTTTTTCATGGCATTGCATTCTCCAGTTCATGGAGAAAGCACAACTGGAGCACACCAATCGACAAGAGAGTTGCCATCGTCACCGGAGCCAGCCGGGGAATCGGTCGAGCCATCGCGCTTCGACTGGCCAGTGACGGCCGACACGTCATCTGCGTGGCTCGCAGCGAGGAACCCCTTCGCGTGCTGGTCGCAGAGATCGAAGCCGCGGGCGGCAGCGCCGAGGATCTCGTCTGTGACATCTCCGACTCCGATGCCGTCACGAAACTCGTCGAGGACGCGCACGATCGCCACGGCAGGCTGGACATCCTGGTCAACAACGCCGGAGTGACCCGTGACGGGCTGGTCATGAGGATGGATGACGAGGATTTCGACCATGTGATCCACGTCAACCTGCGCTCGGCGTTCATCTCCTGCCGAGCTGCCGCCAGGCCGATGATGAGAGGCCGTTTCGGACGAATCATCAACATCGGGTCCGTCTCGGGGCTGATGGGGAACGCGGGACAGGTGAACTATGCCGCCTCCAAGGCGGCACTGGTGGGCATGACCAAGTCCCTTGCCAAGGAACTGGGCGGCAAGGGCGTCACCGCCAACGTGGTGGCTCCGGGGTTCATCCAGACCGACATGACCGCCGCCCTGGGGGATGCCCTGAAGGACGAAATCGCACCCAGGATCCCGGTTCGACGGCTTGGGGAACCAGAAGAAATCGCAGCAGCCGTTTCCTGGCTGAGCTCTGATGAGGCCGGTTACGTAACCGGCCAGGTGCTGGTGGTCGATGGCGGGCTCGCCATGTGACTGTCAGCCATGGATTTGGGGAGAATTCGCGCAGCCCTTGCCACGGCGCTCGGAATCCCCGAAAATGATGTGAAGGAAGTGCCGGCTTCCTGATTTCAACCGGCACCGGTATAGTGCTGGACCGGACGAAAGGAAGCCAACCTCGATGGAGACTCAGAACGTGAACGAAGCCGAAATTGAAGCCAAGGTCATCGATATCGTCGCCGAACAAATGGGTGTCGAAAAGGGTGAAATCACTCGTGAGACGAGCTTCACCAACGACTTGAACGCCGACAGCCTTGACACGGTCGAATTGGTCATGGAGTTCGAAGACGAATTCGATACCACCATTCCCGATGACCAGGCCGAGAAGATCAACACGGTCGGACATGCGATCGATTACATCAAAGGGCACATGGGCGGCTGAAGAGCCCTGAGGATTCCTCGGGTTCTATTCAGGCGCGCAACTTGCGGCCCTGGCTGTGTTAGTTCGACAGGAACCGAGCCCCTCGAAGTGGTGCACTGACCTTCATGAAGACCCTTCAATTGCGTCGAGTTGTCGTTACTGGCTTGGGCGCACTGACGAACCTCGGCGAAGATGTCGACTCCACCTGGAAGGCCCTTCTGGAAGGGCGTTCAGGTATCAGCAGGATGACTGCATTCGAGCAGGACGCCTCCTGGACCGTCAATATCGCAGGCCAGATACGCGACTTCGACTGCTCGAGACGATTCGACGAGCGGGACGCCAAACGCGTGGATCCCACAGCGCTGTATGCGATGTGGACTGGCTCCGAAGCGGCCGAGGACTGTGGGTTCGACTTCACCGTCGGTGACCCCTACTCAAGGGGCGTCGCCATAGGCTCGGGTATCGGTGGCGTTCAGACCATGGAGGAACAGAAGACCAAGCTGGTCATGAACGGTCCCCGCAAGGTGAGCCCGTTCACTGTTCCCAAGCTGATGATCAATGCCGCAGCCGGCAACCTGTCGATCCTGCTCAACCTGCGCGGTGCGAACACCGCCACGGCAACGGCGTGCGCATCGGGAGCACATTCGATCGGCAGCGCCTACAACCTGATCCAGCTGGGGCAGGCGGACTTGATGCTCGCCGGAGGCTCCGAAGCAGCGGTGACCCCCCTCTGCCTCAGCGGTTTTGCACGAATGAAGGCTCTTTCGACCCGAAACGACGACCCCACCGCGGCATCCCGCCCCTTCGACAAGGATCGAGACGGTTTCGTCCTGGCTGAAGGTGCAGGCCTGGTGGTCCTCGAGGACCTTGAGCACGCACGAGCGCGGGGTGCGAAGATCTACGCCGAGATCGTCGGCTGCGGAACCACCGGTGACGCGGGGCACATCGCCGCCCCCGATTCGAATGGTGATGGCGCCTACGAAGCCATGCGCAGGGCACTCGCCCAGGCCGAGGTGAACACCTCCGAAATCGACTACATCAATGCACACGGAACCTCCACACCGCTGGGTGACGCCGCGGAAGTGGCCGCCATCAAGCGGCTGTTCGGAAGTGCCCCGGAACGACTGCTGGTCAGCTCGACCAAGTCGATGACCGGGCACACGCTCGGAGCAGCTGGGGGGCTCGAGTCGATCTTCGCCATCAAGGCGATCAGCGACCAGGTCGCGCCTCCCACGATGAACCTCGACCAGCCCGACGAGGGCTTTGACCTTGATTTCGTCGCGAATGAGCCCCGAGAGGCTCCCATCAAGATCGCGCTGAACAATTCCTTCGGATTCGGCGGGCACAACGTCAGCTTGGTCCTGAAGGCCTATTCGGGTGAATGAAATTCGATTCTGAGTACTTCTCTCAGTGGGCAGGCTCAACAAGCCGGTCCGGGTTGGCCGATAAAACTGGCATGCCACAGGAGTATTCACCCATTCTCGAGCTTGAAGTCCCACTGATCGTGCAGATCGCTTCGCGAACCATGGCCATCAAGGAGGTCATGGAACTCGAGCATGGTTCGATCATCGAATTTCCTCGATCGGCGGATGAGGAGCTCGAGATACTCGTCAACAACAAGTCCGTGGGCCAGGGAACGGCCGTGAAGGTCGGAGAGAACTTCGGCGTGCGCATCTCCAGCGTCGGCGGTCTCGAATCATGTCTCCCAAACCAGGGAAGCCCGGGCAAGCCACCTCCCCGCAGCTGAGATGCGGAACTCCGGGCTTTTGACACCTGATCTTGGCTAATTTCAGGTGTTTGTAGATGAATCTCCGGGAAAGCACGTATTTTCGGAGGGAACACCACCTCGTTCATCAAACGAGGTACGTGAAACAAGCGAGTAGACCGGGATGTTCGATAAAACCAGAAAGCCGGAGGGGCACGACAAGACGTCGTCATCAGACGCTGCTCATGCAGCGCAAATGGCGAACGTGGAGCAGATCCTCTGCCGAAGACTGGCAGGAGATTTCCTTGCCAATGCCCTCTTCGTCGCAGATGCAAGACTTGCCGAGACCGACCGGCAGGATCTCTCGCCCGATACCAGGCAGTCAGTGAAACAGGCCCGAATCGCACTGGCCCATGCCGCCCGTTCGGGGCTTGTGCTGCTCACATCGCAGAAGCCCGGTCTGGAGCCACAGGATGACATCGACGTGGCCAAGAGGTTGCAACTTGCCGCCACGATGCTCCGGCAGATCCAAGGGGAGTGCCCGAACATCACGGTGACCAACGGCGAGGAGTCGACGCTGGCCAGGATCCCGGTCGGCTTTCCAAGCAGACTGCTTGCACGAACCCTGGCGTGCTTTCCCACTGCCAGCGAGATCATGGTCGACGTGCGGAGAAGCGTCGTCAGGGGTCTCGATTCGATCCAGATCAAGATGAACGCCGACGTGGACCTGTTTGAATCCTGGTTGAGCCGAATCCAGGAACTGCTTGAACTGGTCGGAGGCACCATGACCATGGACCGGCGAGGCCTGGAGATCAGCCTTCCCGCGACCCTGCAGATCGACTGTGAAAAAGACGTGACGCACGAGTTCATCATTCGAAGAAAGCAGTCGCTTGCCAAGGATTCGCCCGAGGGAACCTGAAGCCGGTGCTCAAAGGATCTCGGCGGAGATCCGCGCAAGCTCGCTCCGCTCGGTCTTGCTCAAGGAGACGTGCCCCGCGATCCGGTGATGCCTCATGCGATCGATCACGTGGGTGAGACCGTTGCTCGAGGAATCCAGGTAGGGGGAATCGATCTGACCGATGTCACCACAGAGGATGATCTTGGTCCCCTCGCCGACGCGAGAGACGATCGTCCTGACTTCATGGGGTGACAGGTTCTGCGCCTCATCCACCACGATGAACTGCAGGGGGATGGAGCGCCCGCGGATGTAGGTGATCGGCTCGAGCACAACCTGGCCGGTGGCCATGAGCCGGTCAAGCCTCTGTTCGGCGGTTCGACTCTCCGCATCATTCAAGTGACTGCCCCGGGTGGAGAGCAGGTAGGCGATGTTGTCGAAGACGGGCTGCATCCACATCGCCATCTTCTCGTCCTTGTCGCCGGGGAGGTAACCGATGTCACGGCCAAGAGGCATGATGGGGCGAGCGGTCAACAGCTTGTCGAAGCGCTCCTCCTTGATCACCTTCTGCAGGCCCGCTGCGAGTGCGAGCATGGTCTTGCCGGTTCCGGCCGGGCCGATCATCGTGATCAGCTTGACCTCGTCATCCAGCAGCAGGTCCAGAGCCATGGTCTGCTGGAGGTTCCGGGCCATGATTCCGAAGACCGGCTTCCGAGGACCGGTCACTGGAATGAGATGCCCGGTGTCCGCAAGCAGTCGCGCAAGTCCGGTGTGGGATTCATCGGCGGCGTCATGCAGGACCAGGAACTGGTTGGGCGAAAGCTCCGGGGGACCTTCCGACTGACCAAGCTGCTCGGCGAGTCCGTACTCCTCGAGCCGCGAGACCTGGAGTTGACGCTCCTCGTAGAGTTCGTCGATGAGAGCCCCGTCGACCTCGATCTCGACATAACCTTCGAACAGCCAGTCGGTGTTGATCCGATCGGCCTCGAAGTCCTCGCAGGGTATCCCAAGCGCATCGCACTTCACGCGGGCGTTGATGTCCTTCGAGATGAAGATGGTGCGACATCCTGAAGCATGAAGTGCATTGGCGACTCCGAGGATCCGGTTGTCGGCGTGATCGAGATCCAATGCGAAAGGCTGGGATCGGTCACAACGATCGATGCGAACCGTCCCGCCCTCATCGTTCCAGTTCACGCCCTCGAAGAGCCGGCCCTTGCTTCGCAGGTCGTCCAGGGCCCTGATCACCTGCCTGGCATTCCGGCCCGTCTCGTCGTTGTTCTTCTTGAAGCGATCGAGTTCCTCGATCACCGTCAGGGGGATGACGACTTCATGCTCGTCGAACCTGAATATCGCATTGGGGTTGTGCAGGAGGACGTTGGTATCCAGGACGAAATGCTTTCTTGCGGTGGCATCCGTGGGATCGATTGAGGCCCCGTCATCCACGATCGTGTCCGTTTTCAAGATCTGCTCCTTCACAGGATTCTATTCGTCTGAAGAGACAAGAGCGGAAATTCCGGGCGAGGAATACGGTTAACCTCGTGGCGGCCGGGCCCGAACCCCCTTCGATGTACAATCCGCCGGCCATACTCGCTGAAAACGAACTGCTGAATCAACCATGCCGATCACCGATCAACAACTGAACGAAGCCCTTGAAACCATCGCTCCCACCAGCCATGCGGAGGATTGGGACAATGTTGGAATCCTGATCAAGGGCGTGAGGAGCAAGATCGACCGGGTGCTGCTGACGATCGACCTGACCGAGCCGGTCCTGAACGAAGCGATCGATGCGAGGGCCGACGCGATCATCGCCTACCACCCCCCGATCTTCAGCCCCCTCAAGCGCATCAGCGGGGAGACCCCCACCGAGAGTCTGGTGCTCGGCGTGATCAGGGCTGGCATGCACGTGTACAGCCCCCACACCGCACTCGACGCCGCCCAGGGCGGAGTCAACGACTGGCTGGCGGACTCGCTTGATGAAGGAGACCGAAGGGCACTGACTCCCGTCGTCGACGAATCAGCGAATGACATGTGCAAGATCGTGACGTACTGCCCGCCGGAATCGGCCACCACCATTCGAGACGGTCTCGCCGCGGTGGGCGCGGGAACCATCGGCGAGTACAAGCGCTGTTCATTCGAATCCTCGGGAATGGGCACCTTTCATGCCAGCAAATCGAGCAAGCCGACGGTCGGCAGTACCGGGCGGCTCGAGCGCATTTCGGAACTGAGACTCGAGATGGTCTGTCCGAAACATGCACTTGCAGGTGCGGTTCGAGCGATGAGGAGCTTCCATCCCTACGAGGAACCCCCCATCGACATCTACTCGCTCGAGCCCGTGCCGCTTCGAGAGATCGGAGCAGGACGCAGGGTCATGCTCGACCGTGCCGTGTCGCTGCGGACCATCCTCGAACAGGTGCGGGCACGTACCAACGTGCAGCGGATAAAGGTGGCAAGAGCCCACGAGCGCCCCAAGAAGAATCGAATCATCGGCCTCTGCGCGGGTGCAGGCGGCTCACTTCTGGACAACGCGATCGCCCAGGGCTGCACCGTCTTCATCACCGGCGAGATGAGGCACCACGACATCCTTCGCGCACAGGCTTCGGGGTGCAGCGTGATTCTTGCCGGCCATACGAACACCGAACGTGGCTATCTGCCCGTTCTGGTCCGGAGACTCGTCGAGCTGATCGGTGATGCGGCTCCGCAGTTCATCGTGAGCCGCAAGGATCGCGACCCGCTGCGGACTCCATGAACGGTGGGTTCAGGACATCGACTTCGTTGACGAATCCGGATCGGTCGGCCTTGCGCGACCATACCATGCCCAGTGACAAGCACCCTTGAAGTCGTCGATGATCACGATGATCGCCGGCAGGACGATCAAGGTGAGTCCGGTCGATGAGATGAGTCCCGCGGTGATCGATATCGCCATGGGAATCAGGAACCGAGCCTGGAAGGACTGCTCGAGCATCAACGGCGACAGACCGAGGACGGTGGTCGCCGTGGTCAGGACGATCGGACGCAGTCGCTTGCGACCGGCCATGATCAATGCATCGACCAGGGGCATGCCCTCCGCCAGGTATCGATTGAAGAAGTCGATCAGGATCAGGGAGTTGTTCACGACGACTCCCGCAAGTGCGACCACGCCGATCAGGCTCAGGAAGGTGAGGTCGAAGCCGAGGATCAAGTGTCCCCAGATGACGCCGATCAGTCCGAACGGGATGGCGAGCATCACCGCGAAGGGCTGGACATAGCTTGCGAACAACCAGGCCAGGATGATGTAGATCATGACGATCGCGGCACAGAAGGCGATGGGAAGCGTGGAGAAAGCCTCGTTGACCCGAGCCTGACGGCCTCCTGATTCGATCTTGAGACCCGAATGCTTCGCCTCGATGTCGACGAGGGGGCCGATCAGCTCGCGATAGACCTCCTCGGGACTGGTCGCCATGTCGGTGCTTGCCGTGACGGTGATCGCTCTTCGCCGGTCAAGGCGCCTGATCGCGGTGTAGCTGCTGGACTCCTTGATGGTGGCGACCTCGGAAAGCGGGACCGAACGACCCGTCGGCGTGATGATCCACATCTGTTCGAGATCCTGAAGCCGACTGCGTGCATTCTTGGCGAGGCGCACCCGAACGTCGATCTCCTCGCGGTTGCGACTGAACACGTGGGCATCGATTCCAAAGAGGGACGCACGGAGCTGCATCGCGATGTCGGCAACGGTCAATCCGAGCGAAGCTGCGCCCGGGAGAAGCTCGACCCGCATTTCGGGTTGGCCCTCGACATCGTCGTTCGCGATTCCGTAGACACCATCGAACCGGGCCAGCTCAGCCTCGACCTCGCCGACTGCGGACAGCATCGTGTCGCGAGAATCACCGGTGATCTCGATCGTGATGTCCTTGCCACCGGGACCACCGTCGAGGACGTTGAAGGCGACGTCATCGGCGTCGGACAGATCACCTGCGGCAAGCCGGACCGAATCGATGAACTCTCCGCTGGACCGTTCACGCTCCTCGATGGGGAGGAGTTCGATGAACATCTGGGCGGTGTTCGTCTCGCTGTTGAGCGCACTTCCGGTCTCCATGTCGAACCGACCGCCGACGGTGGTGGAGAGTGCTGCAAGCTCGGGCTGAAGCCCCGCTGCTTCCTCGATCTTTCGTGCGAAAGCCCGGGTCTGGAGAAGCGAACTTCCGGTCGGCATCTTGATTTCGACCATCAGGTTCTCGGCATCGTTGACCGGAAGGAACTCGAAGGGCACCCGTCCGCCGGTGACCAGTCCGATCGATCCGATCAGGATCGCGAGAGCGAATGCGGTCGTGATGTAACGAAAGTGCAGCGCGTATCTGGTGAATTTCGAATAGGCATCGACCGCACCGCCGATCACGACCTCGTCACGCCAGGTGTACCAGCGTTCGAGTCGCTTGTTCACCCGGGAGTTCAGTTGCCCGACCTTGCGACCGAGGGAGTGAGCCATGTGCGTGGGCAGGATGAGAACCGACTCGATGTAGCTTGCCAGGAGGGCGCAGAAGACGACCCAGGGCAATGCCCCCATCAAGGCACCGATCTGACCCTGGATGAACAGCAGTGGCAGGAAGGCGACGATCGTGGTCGAGACCGTCGCAAGCACCGGCCAGACGACCTCGTTGCCGCCATTGATGGCGGCATCTTCCGCGGATTCACCGTCATTGGCACGTGACTGGATGTTCTCCGCCACGACGATGGCGTCGTCGGTGAGCATGCCGAGCGTGACCAGAAGACCGAACATGGTGAGCAGGTTCAGGGTCAGGTCCAGAAGGAACATGATCGCCAGCGTGCCGCAGACCGCTCCGAAGAGGCCGACCATGACCCAGGTGGCGGTTCGCACGTTCAAGACCAGGAAGAGCGCGATGAAGACCAGGAAGGCTCCCTGAAATGCATTGTTCAGCAGCAGGTCCAGGCGACCTTCGATGAATCGCGCCAGGTCGGTGCTGGTGGTGAGTTTCGCCGGCAGCGCTTCCGTTCGATTCGTACCGAGGGACCAGGCCTGGTACTCGCTCGTATCCAGAAGCGGGCCAAGCGGACTTCCCGAGAATGGCTCCCGGTTTCTTCCCGCGACGTAGGCCTTGACCATTTCGGAGATCTCGATCGCGTCCTGCTTGCCTTCCCTGAAGACGGTCAGCCCGACCGATGGAAAACCGTTGAAGCGACGAACGACATCGATCTCGACATAGTCCTCGACGACTTCAGCGACATCTTGAAGCCTGATCATGGAACCGTCCGGCGAGGCCCTGATCACGATCTCGCCGATTTCATCGGAACGTTCGACGACCCCGATGGCACGAACGTTGATGTTTCCACCTTCGGTCTTCAACGTGCCGCTGGGTATCTCGGCCATCCATGCGTTTATCGAACCGGCAACCTCCGGCAGGGAGATGCCGTGCTTGAGCAGCGAGTCGGAATCGACGTTCACGCGGATCTCGTACTCGCGAACACCACCCTGAAGCATCGAGCCCATTCGGGGCATGGATTTCAGGTCATCCTCGATCACCCGGATCCCACGCTTGAGGATCTCCTCGTCGACATCAGCCCAGAGGTTGATGTTGATGACCGGCATGTTGGGGACGATCTCGAGGACCTGAATGCGCTCGGCGTCGCTGGGAAGATCCTGGAGACGGTCGACCACCCGCTCGATCTCGTCGACCGCCTTGCTGATGTCGGTGCCGTCCTCGAACTCCACCAGCACGTTGGCGGATCCTTCAGTGACGGAAGTGCGAATCCGCTTGACTTCATCCACGTCGGCGAGAGCGTCCTCGACCTTGTAGACGATCGATTCCTCGATCTCCTCCGGAGAGGCACCGGGATAGATGATCGCGACACGAGCGGTATCGGGTTCGACCTCGGGGAAGAATTCACGTCGCAGCGAAAAGGCCGAGTAGATGCCGACGGCGATGGCCGCGAGCATCAGGAGATTGGCTGGAACGGGGTTCCGTACCCCGAAGGAGGGCAGACTCACGGCAAGTCGTCCACTGCGGGATCGGAGTCACGGCTGAGCACCGGTTCGACGATGGTCCCGGGGGGCGGGGACCGCGACCCGTCGATCACCACCAGGGCACCTTCGGGCAACAACGTCTCGAGAACGAGGTTCCGTTCGGACCCGTCACTTGATTCCAGCGGGAAGGCGATCTCCACGGGCATCGAGACGACCTGTCCGCCGCCATCGACGAACCAGATGCGTTCGTTTCGGACCGAACTGCGTGGAACCACGATTCGTTGCTGGGTCTCCGAGGAAACCACGGAAACCGAGAGAAAGGTGCCCGGCGCAGGAAGGGAAAGCGCCCGATCGACCGTCTGGTCGGGAATCGGCTCGGCGAAGGCGGTCATGGTCCGAGTGCTCTGGTCATCGACCGGCGAAATCCTCTGGATCTCGCCTCGCCAGGAACGATCAATGGAACCACTCGCCTGCACCCGTACCTCATCCCCGATCTGGATCGATGCCCGTGCCGATGACGGAAGACGTATGGGGATGACGATGCGAAACGGGTCGACGATTCGCGCGACCCGAGCGAGCGGATCGACCCGCTCCCCCACTTCCACGTTGACCATCTCGAGCACCCCGTTGATCGGACTGAGGATCCGACAACGTTCGACATTTCGCAGGGCCAGTTCGAGCGCGAACTGCTGCGAGGCCTCCTGGGTCTCGAGAAGCCTGCGTGACAGGGGAATGGAATCACGCCGTTCGCGAGCGGTGATCACCACGAACCGGGCCTGGTTGAGTCGTTGTCGGACGAGATCGATCTCGCGCCGCGTGGCCGCTCCGAGGGCGTTGGCCGACTGCACTCGTTCGAGCTCGTCGAGCAGGATGGTGACATCGCTCTCACTGAGTTCGAGCTGTTCGTCCGCGATCGCCTCGTCAAGATCAAGACGTTCCTTGCGGGTTGCCAGCTCCTGCAGGGATCGACGCGCGATCTCCGACTGTTGAGCGAAGTCCTCGGAGTCCAGCTGGGCGATCAGGTCCCCGGCCATGATGGTTCGGCCGATATCGATCGAATCAGGAATCTCGATGACGATGGAGGAGACTTCGGAGGGGACATCGACGGTATTGACCGCCTCGGCGACTCCGTACCCGACCCAGGTGCGAGCCACTCCCCGCGGTGCAACGCTGACGACCTCGACGGAGCGATCCGGAGCAGCCGGATCCGAGGACGAGGGCACCCTTCGATTCGCGGTCAGCCAGAGCAGGATGCCGGTCGCGGAGGCGAGCAGGATGCAGACCACCGCGACGCGCACGCAGAGGGACACGATTCGCCCGAGTTTGGTTGGTGGAGTCGTGAAATTCATCGAGGGGTGACGCCGGTTTTTCTCGTTGCTGACCTGGAACGGCGTTCCTTTCCTTCGAACTCCGTAGACTGAACCGCATCACAGTCTACACGGCTCAAGCAGCCAAGTCCCCCATCGGAGCCCATCGCGGTACTCTTGATCCATGAGTGAACGACCGAGAAGCATGTTGAGCGAAGAGGCGGTCCGGAAGGTGGCGCGCCTTTCACGTCTGGCCATCGATGAAAGCCAGATCCCACGCTACGCGGATCAGCTTTCATCGATCCTCCAGCACATCGAGAGGATCCAGGAGCTTGACGTCGAGGGCGTCGAGCCGATGGCGCACCCATTGCCCTTGAACAATCGATTGGATGATGACGTGCCCAACGAAGGCATGCCCATCGAGGATCTCCTGAAGAACGCCCCCTCGGTCCGGGACGACTACATTTCGGTACCCAAGGTCCTCGGCGAAGGATCATCATGACGAATGCACCCAGGCACACCTGCACCGAGATCGCGAACGCGGTGCGTGGCGGTGAACGAACCGCAGTGGAAGTCATCGAGGAGACCCTTGCCGCGATCGACGCGAGCAACGAGTCGATCAATGCATTTCGCGAGGTCTTCCACGAGGAAGCCATGGAAACCGCCCGACTGATCGACGCGAAGGTCGCTCGCGGCGAGGACCCGGGTCGACTTGCCGGAGTGCCGGTCGGGATCAAGGACAACATCGCGACCACCGAGGGAACGACCACCTGCGGCTCGAGGATCCTCGAGGGCTACCGGTCACCCTTCGACGCCACCGTCGTCGAAAGACTTCGGTCCGAAGGCGCGATTCCGATAGGACGCACCAACTGCGATGAATTCGCCATGGGTTCCTCCACGGAGAACTGTGCTTTCGGCACGGTGCGCAACCCATGGGACACCAGCCGGGTTCCCGGGGGCTCGAGTGGTGGCAGTGCAGCGGCGGTGGGCAGCGGGATGGTGCCGGCGGCCATTGGTTCGGACACCGGAGGCTCGATCCGCCAACCCGCCTCGTTCTGCGGGTGCGTCGGCCTCAAGCCGACCTACGGCAGGGTCAGCCGATACGGCCTGGTCGCCTTCGGCTCGAGCCTCGACCAGATCGGCCCCTTCACCAGGACGGTCGAGGATGCAACCCTGCTGCTGGAAGTCATGGGCGGACGAGACCGTCGCGATTCGACCTCCGCCGACCAGCCGATCAAGGACGTCGTGCCTGAATCAAATGTCGATCTCGCCGGCATGCGGATCGGCGTGCCCAGGCAGTACGTGCAGTCGGGTGCGAACGATCCCGATGTCCAGGCCTGCGTCGACGATGTGGTTGCCAGGATCGAGTCCCTGGGAGGTCAGATCGTCGAGATCGACCTGCCGCTGACCGAAACCGGCATTTCGACCTATTACGTGATCGCACCAGCCGAGGCTTCAAGCAACCTGGCGAGGTTCGACGGCATTCGATACGGATATCGTGCCACGGACGACGGATCAGGACTGGAGCAGCTCTACGCGAGGACGCGTGCCGAAGGCTTCGGGCCGGAGGTCCAGCGCAGGGTCATGCTGGGAACCTATGTGCTCAGTTCGGGGTACTACGACGCCTACTACAAGCGAGCCCTGCAGGTGCGAAGGTTGATCAAGGACGAGTTCGACCGGGCTTTCAAGTCCTGCGACATCCTCCTCGGTCCGACTTCACCCTTCACGGCTTTCGAGCTGGGCGGCAAACCCGACCCGATGTCGATGTACCTCTGCGACGTCTACACCGTCAACGCGAACATCGCGGGGATCTGCGGAGTGTCGATTCCTGCCGGCATGGATCAGGCGGATGCCGACGGCAGGCGCAGGCCGATCGGCATTCATCTGCAGGCGCAGGCATTCGAGGAGTCGAAACTTCTCGGCGTCACCGCCGCACTCGAGAAGGTCCTTGCATTCGACGACACCCTGCCGGGTTGAAGATCATTCGTTCGGCAGTTCGGTCCAGCCGGGTTTGGCCCCGAAGGCTCGCATCGACTTGTTGAAGGCCTCGAGCAGGCTCTCGGCCGCTTTCACCTCGTCCTCGAAGACGCCCGCCGTCACCGTCGCCTCGTAGATTCGAGGCGGTGGCAGTCGACGCACGATGAGCTCGTAGGGCATGGACCCGACCGAGATGATCTCGAGGCGCTTGAGCTTGCCGTCCTCTTCCACGTTCACGGAAAGCACCGCGAGATTGAGTTTCGAGCAGGCCCTGATGGCGGCGTTGGTGACATCCTTCCAACGAACCCCATACCGGGCGGGTCGAGCAGGATCATCGGTCGGGCCGGTGACGGTTTCCTGCATGATCTGAATGACCTGCCGCCGCTCCGAGGCATCGAGAATGCGGGTGGCGAACTGGTCCTTGGGCCCGTAGGAGATGTTGCTGGCAATGGGATTCGGGGAGGAAGAGCAGCCCGTGAGCATCCCCGCTCCGAAAAGCGTGGCCATGAAACCGAGGAAGCTGGTGCCGAATACCAGGCGATGCATGGTGGGTGGTGCCCATTGAATGAGAAACCGGATCGTCCAGATCGCATGATCCGAGCGGATGAATCCTACCGGAAGGCCGCACAGGCGATCACCTGAAAGGCCTCCAGAGCCGTTCTATCGACATTTGTCCGATAACCTGCTATTCCATGGGCGCCAGATTTCAAGTGTCGCTTGTCTGGAGGGTGTTCTCCGGTCGATGTACCGACTACGCTTCCAGCTTGGCGGATACACAATCCACTACCCCCAGGCAACCTCCGGTCGTTTCCGGGCTGACCAGGGTGCGTGGTGAAACGGAACCATTTGAATGAGCACGAATACCGGCCGAGCCGGCAAGTCAAGCTCCACCCATCGCCGCAAGGAAATCCGGCGGCGGCTGCCCCGTTCCAACGCCGCCTTCTGGAAGCAGTTGAGGCAACCCGCCGTGATCTACGGTGCGGCCTCCTGCCTCGTCTTCGTCGTTCTGTTGACCATCCTGGCGGCCTGGGCGGACTACGCCAGAAGGCCCTACGTCGGCGAGCTGGTGGATCAACCGATCGTCAACCTCCTCGATTTCGAGACCGAGGACCCCTTGGCCACCGATCGAGCCAAGGTCGAAGCACGTCGAGCCTCGCCACTGATCTTCACGCCTGAGATCGGCTACCTGGATCGACTTCAAGCCGCGATCGACGGCTTGCCACGAGCCATCGCGGATCGCACGTCCATCGAGAATGTCAACCCGGATCTCGTGAAGGCATTCGCACTGACGCCGGAAACCCTGGCCATGGTGCGAAGCTACGTCGGCGAGGATGGCACCACCAGCTCGAAATGGATCGGATGGTCCAAGGCATTCACCAGTTCACTCTGGCGAAGGGACCCCCTGCTCTCGCCCCAGGACTTCCAGGCATTCGCGACGACCCTGAACAAGGCCGCACTGATACCCGGTGAGACCAAGGGGGCGAACCCGAGTCTGCAACCCCTGGAATCCGCGATGGAGATCGGGGAGAACGAGGAGAGCCTCCAGTCCGTGCGCATGGAGCTGGAACTGCTCGCCCGGGAAGCAGGATTTCCGAGGGACCTGACCATCACGGTCGCCCAAAGGGTGATCGTCGACCCCCAGCCCACCGCACTGATCGATCGAGAACGCACCGACGAGACCGCGGAAGAGGCGGCGAGAGGGATCGAACCGGTCAAGAACGCCCACCGCCGCGGCGAGGTCATCGCCTTGCCCGGAGATGTGTTGAGCCGCAATCAGGTCGATCGCATCGACCAGGCGATGAGTGTCTACCGAAGCACCTCCTCAGCGAGCGTGGAACGCATCGTCCAGAGCGTGGGCGTCGCCGGGATGGCGATAGGACTCTGCGCCCTGCTGGCCGCCTATGCGGCGACCTTCTATCCACGCATTGCAAGAAACACCCTGCGGTTCAGCGTGGTGCTGGGACTGGTCCTGATCGCCACGGTGATCGCGACCGTCATCGGGGTCGAACTCCCGAGCCTGTTCGTGCTCGGCTCGCTGTCCACGGCCCTGGTGGTCGTCATCATCATCGCCCTGACCTACGACCGAAGGCTCGCATTCTTCGTTGCCATCGCGCAGAGCCTCATGGTGGCGATCGTCCTGCAGGAGACCATCGGAATGGTCGTCGCGCAGATCATCACCTGCGCGACCATGGCAGCGATGTTGAAGGAGATCCGAAACCGACGAGCCCTGATCCGGGCATCGTCGGTCACCGCCTTCGTCGGCGCCACCATGTTCGTGCTGCCGAACCTGACCGAGATCCCGACCACGGTGGAAGCCTGGTGGGTGATCATGATCAATGCGGCGTCGGGAATCAGCGCGGCCTACCTCGTCGGATTCATGATGCTTGGCGCCCTGCCCAGCATCGAGCGGATGTTCGACCTGACCACCGGACTCACCCTGAGCGAACTCCGGGACCCACGACATCCACTGCTGAGGCAGATGCAGCAGAGGGCACCGGGCACGTACAACCACTCCCTGCAGATCGCGAACATCGCGGAAGCCGCAGCGGAAGCGATCAACGGCGACGGACTCCTGGTCTACGTCGGGGCGCTCTATCACGACATCGGCAAGATCAACAAGCCCGAATACTTCATTGAGAACCAGGCCGGCGGACCGAACAAGCACGACAAGCTCTCACCCGCGATGAGCCTCCTCGTGATCACCGGTCACGTGAAGGACGGCGTCGAGCTCGCACGGGAGTACGGCCTGCCAAGGGTGCTGATCCACTTCGTGGAGAGTCACCACGGCACCACGCTCGTGGAGTACTTCTTCCACGCAGCACGAACAAAGGCCGAGGAGGAAGGCACGGAGGACACGATCGAGGAATTCGACTTCCGTTACCCGGGACCCAAGCCGAGGACCCGGGAGGCCGCGATCCTCATGTTGTGCGACTGCATCGAGAGTGCGACTCGTGCGATGGGTGAACCGACCCCGAGTCGGATCGAGACGCTGGTCAGAACCCTCAGCCGCAAGAGGCTCGAGGACGGCCAGTTCGATGAATGCCCCTTGAGTTTCAAGGAACTTCGCACGGTCGAGGACTCGATCATCAAGAGCCTGAGTGCCATCTACCACGGTCGAATCGCGTATCCGACCAAGCAGTCGGAAACGGCCGAGACCCCCGAGAAGAGCACCGCGCCGAGGACGGCCACCGCCTGAAAGGCGAGCAAGGCGTCCCTCACCCCGACAACCCCGGTTCACGAAGTCTGTTGATCAGTCGAAGGTGCGGGTTCGACAGACCGATCTCGTCGAGAGCATCCAGTGGGTGCCAGAGGTACTCGCCCTTCGATCCCGGCTCGCCGACATCGGCTTGATGCACGTGAAAGACGACGTCACGATGCGTGGTGCGATGCTCGAAGGTCTCCTCCACCGGATGAACCATCTCGACTTCGGCATCAAGCCTCTCGATCAACTGACCGGGCTCGAGGATCACATCCGATTCGACGGTGGGTGGTTCCCACATGCCGGCCCAGAGTCCCCTCCCGGGGCGCCGGCAGAGGAGCACCCTGCCTTCGCGACCGATGAGAACCACGTGAAGGTGGATCCTCTTGCGAGGACCGGCCTGACGAGGCTCGGGGATTCGGGCCGGGTCACCTTCCGCATGGCCGGCGCAATCAGCCTGCAAGGGACACCGCTCGCAATCCGGGGCGTGACGGGTGCACACCAGCGCCCCAAGTTCCATGAGAGCCTCGTTGACGACCCCGGGATCCCGCGCAGTGTTCGCCATGAGCTCGGCCTGTTCCCACGTCCAGGCGTCGAAGGTCCGCTCACCGAGGCGTCCGTGGTTGGCTGCGAGACGAGCCAGGACACGCGCGACATTCCCATCCACGATTGCCGCGCGTTCACCGAAGACGATCGAGGCCACCGCACCTGCGGTGTAGCGACCCACGCCCGGGAGGGTCTTCAGCTCGCGTGCGGTTCGCGGAACCTCACCACCGAAATCCTCGAGGATCCGCACGGCCGCCGCCTGGAGGTTTCGTGCCCTGCGGTAGTACCCAAGCCCCTGCCATGAGGCCATCACCGCCTCCTCGGGCGCATTGGCAAGGGCTTCGATGGTGGGAAACCGTTCAAGAAAGCGCAGGTAGGCAGGAAGCACCCGATCGACCTGGGTCTGCTGGAGCATCGCTTCGGAAACGAGGGCGTGGTAGCCGCTGCGATGCTGTCGCCAGGGCAGATCACGAGCTGCGTCCGAAAACCAGTCAGCGAGGTGACCAGAAACCGCCCTGAAGTCGATTGCGAGGGGTTTTTGCTCGATTTCGGTTTCAGGAGCGCGTGATGATGCTGGTTCTGGCGAGGTCATCACCGTCAGGTTAGCCGGGAGGGCACCTGAATGGTTGCAGGTGACCATTCATCGGGGTACCTTCCAAGACTACCCTGTCCATCAGAACCGCAGGGGCTGGCGCTTCGAATGAAGATCAAGAGACCCGACCGCACCGTGCGGGAAGGTCCCGCCGACGAGGTCACCCCGTCCTGATCAGCAGGTGGGACCACTCAGGAGCAGGCTGCATGTCCAAGATTTTCCTGACCATCCAAGAGGCTTCCGAACGACTTGGCAAGTCCGTCGAGGAAGTGAACCAGCTGATCTCCGAGGGGAAACTCCAGGAGTTCAAGCAGGACGACCAGATGATGGTCAAGTCCGAGCAGGTCGAACTGGCCGCAACCGGCGAGGGCGGCATGGATGACTCGGTGCTTGGTGACCAGATCAGCCTCGAGGATTCATTCACCGAGGTGCTTGAACTTGATGATGGAAGCTCCAGTGGCAGCGCCATCAGCCTCGCCGATTCCAACGAAGCGACGGGTATCAGCGCATTCGACACCGCACTCGGGCAGGAAGCCCAGGGCACCGACGACGACATGAACCTGGACAGCTTCGGTTCCGGCAGCCAGTTGCTCGACCTGACCAGGGAATCGGACGATTCCATGGCTGGTGCCGAACTCATGAACCAGTCCTTCGAAGATGACGACCCGGTCGAGATCCCGACCAGCGCGAGCGGCATCTTCAAGAGGATGGAGGACGAGGACGCCCTCAACGTCGGCGCATCGCCCTACGGTGGAAGCCAGATGGCCGGACCGATGATCGTCGAACAATACGACGGTGCCGGCAGCGGTCTCGGACTTGGTGCCATGATCGCAGCGTCACTCTCGATGGTCGTGGTCGGCCTCATGGTCGTGACGATCCTTGCCGGTGGTGGCAGCAGCGTCGCAACGGCCATTTCGGGAAGCCTGGTTCTCGGTGTCTGCATCCCACTGATCGTGCTCTTCATCCTTCTGGGTGTGGGCTTCGTCGTGGGCCGCGCAACCGACTGATTCACAAAGCACGAAGGCCTGCATGCTTCTCACTCCCTACGGGGCAAGAGAGTGGATCACCGGAACCGTCGTCTGCGCGGTGCTTGCTGTGCCCGTGGTGCTGATCGGCTGGTGGTGGCTGCTGATCCCGATCGGCCTGATCTGGATCATGGTGGCGGGCTTCTTCCGGGATCCGCTGGGAAGACGCCCCGCCTCGGATGACGAACGGGACTGGATCAGCCCCGCTGACGGTCGAATCACCGTCGTCGAAGTGCTTGATCACCATGAAGCGACCGACGGACCAGCGCTGCTGGTACGTATCTTCCTCAGCGTCCTCGATGTGCACATCAACCGCGCACCCTGCAACGCAAGCGTGCGGGAGATCCGCTACCGACCGGGCAAGTGGCTTGACGCACGAAGCGAGGAATCAGCCAAGGTCAACGAATCCAACCTGGTGCTCCTTGAAACGGAGCATGGGCTGAAACTCGGGGTCAGGCAGGTCTCGGGTGCGATTGCAAGACGCATCGTTTGCCCGCTGAAGAGCGGCGACACCGTCAAGCGTGGTGAACGCTGGGGCATGATCAAGTTCGGTTCAACGACCGAACTCATCGTCCCCTTTCCCGAGGACGCAGAGGCACGAGTCAAGGTGGGCGACAAGGTACGCGGCGGCGTGACGATCCTGGCTCGAATAGGTCAAGCCGCTTCGCCGAAGCCCCAGTCAGCACCTTCATCCTGATCCTGTGCGGATTCCCGTGGCCACTCGGCCTCCATGCGATGGTGAACCCGGACGACGGTGGCGAGCTGCTCACCGAAGATGTGACGAAGGCAGTCGAGAGTGGTTGCAAGTTCGTCGTCGAATGGGGTTCCAGCCTGGCGGAAGAGGAACATCACCGCCATGCATTCACCATCGGCACAGCAGGGCATGCCAACGATTTCAGTGCCACGAAGGATCTCGGCGTCAGGGCCGATCGCCTCGATGAACTGATCGACATCCTCGAATCGGACGAGCTCGTCCTCGAATGCCACGTGCTGGCACACGGTGGAGGCCAGCTTGTCGAGCACCGGGTTCGCCTGTTCACGGGTGCAGTCGTAGTTGACGTAGGCACCTAGCGAGAATTCAGTCTCCGAGTTCGCGAGGAAGGCCGCGACATTGGTCGGCTGGGTCTTTGCGAGTATGAACTCGAGACCGGTGCGAAGGACATCCTCGACGCCGAGCTCCTGGGAGACCAGGGCACGAAACTCACTCGAGCAGGAAGCCTGGTCGACTTGCTGGGAGACGTCGTTTCGATAGGTCTCGAGATCGTTCTGGACCTCATCGAGCCGGGTGGAGATCTCCTGCTTGGACTTGCTCAAGCGACGGCAGATACCACGAAGACGTTCGAGTCGGCGGCTGCGGAGTCGATCCTGGTCGCCTTCAGCGACTGCTGCTCGAAGCCGATCCACGAGGTTGACCCGCGAACAGGGCATCTGGATGAAATCACAGGCACCCCTGCGGATGAAGTCCATCACCAGCGTCACGTCGTCGGACTCGCCCATCATCAACATGGGTGTCTCGGGACGAAGTCGACGCGAATTCTCCAGCAGCGACTTGTCCGACGAGTCCGCGCAAAGCAGAGCGACATCGGGCCCCTCACTGGCAAGCATCACGCGAGCAGCGGAACTTGAACAGGTCCAGACCTCGAGTCCGGCCTCTTCCATCATCTGCTCGATCATGACTCGCTTGTCATCCTGGTCTGAAACGACCAGAACTGAGAAACAACGACCATTGTCCTGGTCACGGTGCTGTTCGGATTCATGCTTGTTGTCTGTCACTGTGCGCCTCCTTCTCGATCCACCCTGCTCATCGGCGAAATCAGGGCGTGCTTTTACGCAACTCGTCGGGTTCCTTGCCCAAATAGTTCATTTGGGAGGGCTGAGTTCTCGATGATCGGCAGCACCACGGACACCAGCCCGCCACCTCGCTGTCCATTCTGGACGGTGATCGTTCCGCCATGGGCCTCGACCAGCCGCCTCGCCTTGGCAAGTCCAAGACCGGGACGCCTGCCAGCAGACTGGTCCGAGAAGAATGGTTGCAATGCATGCTCGAGTGCCTTCTCCGTGAAACCCGGCCCCGAGTCGGACACTCGGATCCTCATGGTGCCGTCCAGCTCGCGTGCATCAAGGGTGACCGACTGCCCGACACTGGCCCGGAGGGCATTGTCGAGAAGCTCGCGAATGACCCAGCGAACATGCCGAGCATCGACCCTGACGATGGGAATCCGACCGGAACAACGAATGGAGACGCCACCTGCACCATTGATATCGAAGGACCCCGAGGCTTCCGAGAGCAGGGCAGCCACATCGGTTGGCTCCCGCTTGATCTCGATGGGTGCGACGGATTCGGCAAGGGAGGAAACCAGTCCCGCAAGCCTGGATGCGGCTTCCTGAATCTCACCGGCGGCTCCACTCAGTTCAGTGCTTGAGAGGCAACGTCCCAGCAGATGCGACCGGCCCATGATGATCGCAAGCGGATTGTTCATCTCGTGGGCAGCACCTGCCGCTATCGCACCGATGGCCGAGGACGCTCTTGCCTCGGCCATTGTCTCCCGGTGCACCATGATCTCTCGATTGGCTTCGGCGAGATGTTCTACCAGGCGGTTCGAGCGTTCTCGAACCAGTGCATCATCGATTGCTGAGGACCAGGCCGCTCGCAAGGGAGTCCCGGGGTCGAAGTCGATCTGGTCGGACCCGACGACGCGTCCCAGTGCGACCAGGGCGCGTCCCCCATCACGGAGTTCCAGATCGACGACCCGACCACATCGCTCCAGACAGTGCCTGGCCAGAACGTCACGAGTGACATCGGCGGACATTCCGGAAGAAGGCTCGACGAACCGGGTCTCACCAAGGCTGCGAAGTCGGATGTCGAGGGTGCCGGCATCATCGACGGTGGGTGTGATGATGCATGCGGTCAGTCCTATCGACCGTCCGCATGCCGAATCACCGATTGCGTCAACGACTTCCGACAGCGAGACGAAAGGTCCGGCGCGGTGGAATTCGACCAGGGACTCGATGTCGGACTCACACCGTTCGATCTTGGCGGACTGGTTTCGATAGGCAAGGGCGAAACGACCCAACACGGCATTTGCCCTGGACACCGAGCGCAGGAGCACTTCGGTGGTGGGAAGCGAATCAAGCCCGATCGCCTCGGCACGTGCATCGACCTCCTCGAAGACGCTGGCGCGGGCCTCCTGGATGCCGTCGAGGCTGAGTTCGAGTCGCTCGGAGAGGTCGCGTATCGAGGATGACCTGGTTCCATGCCCGGTGATGCAAACATGGTCACGCGAGACGATGGCATCAGCCAGCGAAACCACCATCACGAGGTCCGACGCCGAACTGCCGGCCATGACTTCCACCGGTTGATCCACGAGCCAGATGGCTTCGACGAGGTCGGGCGGGAGTTTCCAGCGCGACCCGATGCGACGGCCGGCACTGCGACCTCCTATGCCGAGGTGGCGTGCCGCGACATCGTCCACCGCACCGCATTCCGCTTCGGCGATGTCACAGGCTGACTGGAAGATTCGTGGCGCGATCGCGCAAAGACCGAGGTGCCCGATGTCGTGGAGAAGACCGGCGATGAAGGCGGTCGAGGGATCACCCTTGCCCGTGACACTCGAGATGCGCTCCGCCATGACCGCAACGGTGAGCGAGTGGCGCCAGAAGAGTTCCATGTCGAAATCGGGGCCATCATCCTCCGAGGCGGAGGCGAACCCGGACAGAGTCTCGAAGAACCTGACCGAAAGTGCCGCGACTCGCACGGAGTCGAATCCGAGCATCACCACCGCACGTTCGATGCTGTCGATCCTGAATGCACGCGACAGAGGATGTCGGGCGCAGGTTCCGATGACTCGTGCCACGAGGGCGGGATCGGATGAAATCAGTTCGACGATCTCGTCGGTGGTGGATTTTTCATCGTCGAGCAGACCAAGCAACCGCATCGCCACCGGGCTCGGCGTGGGAAGTGAATCGAGGCGATCCAGGAGTGAACCTGTTCCCCGGGAATCGGGATTTTGCGTGTCATCCGCCAACGACCTGGTCTCCCCGGAAGTGTCAAGATCCGGTCAGTTCGAGGATTCGACTCGACAGGGTCATGGGATCGAAGGGCTTTGCAATGAAGTCGTCGGCACCATCCTCGACGAGGTTCGCGATCTCGTTGCGGTCGACCGCACCGGAGACGATCACGATCCTGGTGTTCGCGGTCTGCGGATTGCCCTTGACCCGCTTGCAGACCTCGTTGCCGTTGATGTCGGGAAGCATGTAGTCCAGGAGTATGAGGTCCGGACGATGGCGCTCGGTCAGGATCCCGGCTTCGTAGCCGGTGTTGGCGGTGATCAGGTCGTACCGCCCGTCGGAACCGAGGATCTCGACGATCAGATCGATGATCGCCTGGTCGTCGTCGACGATCAGGATCCGCGGCTTCGAACCCCCCAGGGAGTCACAGGGGATTCCGTTGCTCTTCATGAATCGAAGAAGATCGCCACGGGGAATGCGGCGGAAGCGAGAACCGGGAACCCGGAATCCATGAAGCTTGCCACTGTCGAAACAGCGAATGATGGTCTGCTGGGAAACCCCGCAGACCTGAGCAGCTTCGCCGGTGGTGAAGACCTGCTTGCCAGCAAGCCCATTGATGTTGTCGGACCGAGATCCCATCGTTTCATTCGCCTCCTCGGGGATGCGCTGGCTGCGCCCCGCTGCGGTCATTTGGTTCCGCAGACGATCTATCGGCTGTCCGATGTTGTGAGTTTGGGTGAACTTGCCCGGAACCAACGGTTATTCAGATCGCACTGCAAGGCTGATAAGTACCGATGGTTATCAGTGCCTCAGGCGCCAGGAACGGACCGCTTCGGGTTCTCGCGGGTACAGGGGCAGGAGCTCGAGAGGGTCGGTGGAGACGCCCTGTCGCGCCATGTCCACGGTGATCCTGAGGCAAGCGGCTGCGTCGAGCCGTGGTTCCTGCCGGGAGACGACGACGCCGGAGACGCCCTCGTGCAGTCCCTGGGGAACGTGTTCATCAGCCAGGAGCAGCGCCCCCTCGCACATGGCGAGCACGTCGGGCCCGGGTGGAAGGATGGTGTGGATACCCACCCCGGGTAGTTGCTTCCAACCGTCTTCGAGACATTCCAGCGGAGTCAGCCAGCAGGTGTCCAGCTTGGCGGCAGAGGCCACGACCACCCGGTCACCCGTGGCAAGCCCGCTCCTGATCGCCTCGGCCGCGACCAATGCACTGGGAACCGCATACAGAGGACATCCGGTCACTTCGGCGATTCCCTTGGCGGTGGCGACCGCGATTCGAAGCCCGGTGAATCCACCGGGGCCGATCGAGATTCCTATTCCACTGAGCTGCTCCGGAACGAGTTCAGCCCGTTGCAACAGAGCATCGATCGAGGGAAGAAGCAGGTCTTCCTCGCGCCCCCCACTGCCGAACTCGATGAACTCGACATCAACCCCGTCTCGAGTGAGTGCGACGGATCCGGTCCGTTGGGAACATTCGATCGCCAGGAGATTCGAGGTGTCTTGGATGGACATGCGGGGATCGACAGTGCTCAGGGGTTCAATCGACCAGGGCGAGGACCGCGAAACGACCGACACCGGAATCGGTCTCGACCTCGACGAAGGCATAAAGGGGACCGGAGAAGCCGACTTCGGGAGTGAATTCGAATTCAATCCGGATTTCATCCTGGGAGATCGGGGTGACTGCGACCATTCGAGACGTGGCTTCCGGTGAAAGCGAACGAACCATCTTCACGTTTCGCCAGCGTGGATTCACCACCGCACCACGACCCTGGGGGTTGTAGTGCGAGATGACGACATCAAGCTTGACGGGCTGGCCGGCCTTGATTCGACCTGCATTGACCACGTTTTCATCGAATATCCAGTAGCGTTCGAAGCGGCCCACGTCCGCCTTGCTGCCGGTCATCGGGTTGCGAATTCGAAGCGGGAGGACCGGACAGTCAGGGTGGTCCGTGTAGACGACCCACCAGAGATGGGATGAAAGGTCGGGACCATCGGCCAGGTCCCAGCTGAGGGTGTGCTCGGATCGAGCTTGTTCAGCCGGGTCTCCTTCGCCCGAGGGCACGATGCCGCCAGCCGAAAGCACGGAGAAGGGTCGACCATCGATTGCCTTGAGTCCGATCACGCCAGTGGACTGCCCTCCCTTGGGTCCACCCACGTAGGGCGGCGAAGCCTTGACCGCCATCGTGACATCACCCTCGAGGACGAGCTGTACCAGTCGCAACCCACCTTCCATGAGCAGCTGCACCTTGGCCTCCTTCACGCCGGGTGTACGAGGTGCGTCGAGCGTGACTTCGAAGTCGATCGATTCACCGGGGGCCAGCACGCGGTTCGCGACACTGGTGGTGGTCGTGCACTTGCAGGAGGTCACGGCTCGGGTGATCGTTACGGGATCGGCGGAGATGTTCTCGATGAGGAACATTCGCGGATGGGATGAACCGGGTTCGATGTTTCCAAGCTTGAACTCCGCGGGGACGACCCTCAGCTTCCCGTTGGAAGCCACGCCGACCCCGCCTTCAGGCATCTTCACCGCGGATTGCGATGAACCTGAACCCGGATTGCCGCTTGCGGTGGAGGCTGCGTTCGCCGACCGGTCGGGCGATCGGGGAGGATCCCCGCCGGTGTTCGTCGTGGTCGTACTCGTCCCCGTCTCCTCCTGTTCACCGCACGAAACGGAAAGCAGCAGGAAGAGGATGCAGGCGGACAGCAGGAGCTTGTGAGCATTCATGCGTGAATCCTATCAGCAGGCCCACCAGCTGGAGTGGCTCAGACCCGCACGACGATCCCGATCGCCACGGTGCGGTTCGGTGGCAGCCTGAAAGCCCATACCGAAGGCCATGCGTTCCGATGCAGCATGAGGAACAGACGCCTTCGCCAACGTGCCATATGGCTCTTGCCGGTGATGTCGATGATCTCCTGGCGAACCAGGTAGGTCACCGAATCGATGTCGATCGGCAGGCCCAGCTCGATCGCGTGACCGAGGATCTTCGGCGCATCCACGGCGTCGAGATAGCCATGACGAACCGTGACATGCCAGAAATCATCGGGCATCTTGTAGATGCGGATCCTCTGGTCGGCAGCGACGAACGGAATCTCCTCCACGCTGAAACTGAGCAGCACCACCTTCTCGTGCAGGACTCGCAGGTTCCGGTAGAAGCTGGAAACCGAGGAAGGCACCCCGACCCGGACGGTCGTGAGGAAGACTCCGGTTCCAGGAATGCGCGTTGGACCTTCTTCGGGCCATGATCGCTTGAACGACGTGAAGCTCAGGGAACGGTTGCGGAACTGGCGAATGGCCGTCTGCGCACCGCGCAACCAGGTCGTCATGATGATCACCATGAGGCTCGCGATGGCCAGTGGTATCCAGCCACCATCGGGAATCTTCAGGATGTTGGCGGAGAAGAAGAGGAGATCGATGGAAAGGAAGATCAAGCCCAGCGGGAAGACGACGATCGCGGGCCAGCGTAGTGCGACTCTTGCGACCAGCATGAACATGAGGGTCGTGATCACCATCATGCCAGTGACCGCGAGTCCATACGCAGATGCAAGCGCCTCCGATCGGTGGAAGATCACCACCAGCAGGACGCAGCAGAAACCAAGACAGACGTTGACCACCGGAATGTAGATCTGTCCGACATGATCCTGCGAGGTGTAGACAACCTTGAGGGGCGGCAGCAACTTCAGGTTCACCGCCTGCCTGGCGAGCGAAAAGAGCCCGGAGATGATCGCCTGGGAAGCGATGATCGCCGCAAAAGTCGCAAGGATGATCATCGGCCAGAGAACCACCTGGGGAACGATCGAGAAGAATGGGTTCTCGTGGGCGGCGGGATCAACCATCATTCGCGCACCCTGGCCGAAGTAGTTGAGCAGGAGTGACGGCCAGACGAGGCCGATCCAGGCCAGACGGATCGGTCGCTTCCCGAAGTGGCCCATGTCTGCATAGAGCGCCTCGCCACCGGTCACCACGAGCACCACCGCACCGAGCACCACGAAAGCCGGACCGGCGTGGCTCTTCACGAAGAGGAATGCAACTCGGGGGTCGACCGCAAGCATGACACCGGGGTGGTCGGCGATCGCGATGGCGCCAAAGACCGCAAGCGCGAGGAACCAGACCAGCATGACCGGACCGAACAGCGTGCCCATGCGCGCGGTACCGAAGCGCTGTATCCAGAACAGGATGACGAGGATCAACACGGCGATCGGCATCGTGTACCGGGCCGCGGTGCTCGAGTGCTCTGAGAGACCCTCCAGTGCGGAGAGCACGGAGATCGCGGGCGTGATCACGCCATCACCGAACAGCAGTGCTCCACCAATGATCGTCGCACCAACCGCGAGCACCTTCCATCTCTTGGAAAGACGTTCGTTTCTGACAAGGTCGAGCATGGCACAGATGCCACCTTCACCGCGACTGTCGATTCGAAGCAGAACGAGCAGGTACTTGCCGCTGATCACCAGCAGGAGAGACCAGAAGATCAGCGACAGGATCCCGAGTATCTCGGACTCCACGGGCTTGAGATGGCCTTCGCTGAAACAGACCTTCAGTGCGTAGAGGGGGCTGGTACCGATGTCGCCGAAGACGACTCCGAGCGCTGCCAGCGTGAGAAAGCCGGTGGACTTCTTCACTCCAGGGCGGGTGGGCAGCGCACCGGGCGGAGGCTGCCTGCGGGTTTTTCTCTCCGGTGTAGACAGTGGCATGCGGTATCCAGGATCCAAGGATACCCGGGGTCACAAAAGCATGACGGCCCGGCGGTGAGCCGGGCCGTCATGAATTGAATTGTCTGGATCGTGGAGCCGGGGAACATCACTCGCAGACGGTGCCCCAGAAGCCGAGGACGACACTGAGGTCGGTGCCATCGACGAACCCGTCAGCGTTGAGGTCGGCCGCGCATTCATTCGTGAGGCATTCACCCCAGAAGCCGAGAACGATGCTCAGGTCGGTGCCGTCGACGGTCAGGTCACCGTTCACGTCGCCATCGCAGATGATTGGAGGCTCGACATTGCAGCCGGCATCGGGGTTGGCGACGTCGACGATCTTGAAGACTTCGCCACCGGACTGGTCGAGGATGTAGATCTCTCCGCAGGGTCCCTCGCCGAAGCTCGAGATGTTGTCGACACCGAAGCTGCCGGCAGCCTCGAGTTCGTTGCGGTTGGCGAAGTTGGTGTATCCACCGGACCCGTTGTACTTCAGGCTCCAGATGTTGGTGGTGGAGTAGTCGGCGAAGAAGTAGGTTCCAGCGAGACCGGGGATGGCATCACCGCGATAGACGTACCCGCCGGTGATGCAGAAACCGGTGGAGCTGCCCTGGTTGTAGTAATAGACCGGATCGGTCAGGGAAGCGGCGTTGCAGGTGCAGCCGCTGAGGCCGGTGCAGGCCGGGCCTTCCATGCAGCGCCATCCGAAGTTGAGGCCACGCTCGGTGTGCGAGACGATGTTCACCTCTTCGCGCGCGTTCTGGCCGACGTCAGCGATGTAGAGATCACCCGTTTCGGAGTCGAAGGAGCTTCTCCAGGGGTTGCGGAGTCCGTAGTGCAGGATCTCATCGTCACCGGTGGTGCCCACGAAGGGGTTGTCCGCGGGAATCGAGTAGGGGAAACCATTGTCGATGTCGATGCGGAGGATCTTGCCACACAGCTGGTTGGTGATGTCCTGCGAGTACTGCTGGGTATCGTTGGCTCCACCGCCATCGCCGACGAAGATCCAGAGATAACCGTCGGGTCCGAAGGCGAGCTGCCCACCGTTGTGGTTGGTGAACGGCTCGGTGATGGTCATGATGATCGATCCCGAGGTGTTGGCGACCTCGGGGTTCGAGGAGACCGTGTACCGGGAGATGACGACGTTGCCACTGTTGTTCGTGTAGTAGACGAAGAACTCACCGTTGGTCTCGTACTCGGGATGGAAGGCCATGCCGAGGAGCCCCTGCTCACTGGAAGTGCTGGTTCCGCCACCGACGATCGAGTCGATGTTCAGGAAGTTGGTGCTGCGAAGCTGGTCATCGGAGATGCTGAAGACTCGGATGCGTCCCTGCTTCTCGATGATGAAGAGACGATCTGAATCACCGGGAGCGGCGGTCAGGTACACCGGGCGGGAGAGTCCGCTTGTGACACGAACGGAGTCGATCGTCTGCGCCTGCGAAAAGCAGGCGAACGAAGCCGCGAGAAGTGAACCGCAGAGAAGATGCTTGAGCTTCATGGTGTATGTCCGTCCGAGTCTGATCTGTGGGTGATTCGTGGGGTCCAACGTGCGTGCGGTGCCTGGTGTGGGGGAAACGCCCAGGGCTGGTGTTCGGTCATCCAAAAACAGGGGATGATGGGGCCCGAAACCGCAATTTCCGACTCATGAGAATAGCCTCGACAAGAGCCCGGGGAAGCAAAAACCCCGGGGATGCCGGAGAGAAAATTGCCGAACTGATCTCTTCATGGAGATATTGAGAGCGCAAGCAGCCCTGGGACATGACATGTCCTCAATTGTCGAAAAAGGGTAGATGCTCGTTTAAAGCCCCTGACTGAGGCTCGAGAGTCGATCTTGGGCGCTCAACGGGCCTCTACAAGAATCCTGATGGCCTTGAGGCGGTCGGAAAGCAGATCGACCCGCCCTGCATAACCGGCCACCACGGCATTGAAACGATCGGCGTTTCCAGCCCGCCAAGCAGCATGAAGCTCCGGTAAGAGCGACGCGGAGTAGCCCGACTCAGGATCGTCACTGATATAGGTGTTCCGATACCAGGGGCGGCCGGTCAGCCCCTCTTCCACGAGCCAGGTCCTCTCTGCCGCGAGAAGAGCCTGCTGGACCTGGGCCCGAGTCTTCGGATCCTCGAGCCGTGCTTTGCTCAGTGCGCGGTCAAGGGCATCTGCGGCTGAAGCCAGTCGGGCCGTCGCCTCGTTCAGACCGGCCAGATCGACGGCAAGACCGGCTTCCCTGGCCTGAGCGAGATGAGCCTCGGCATGACGACGCACCTCGGAGGCGACCAGCGTCCATTCGTAGGGAGGAAGCGTGGAGTCCGCGAGCATCGCCACGACGCGTGCACAGGCCCGGGTCACCATGAGGGCGGGCTGGTAGTCATCACCGATCGTCGAGCGGTACCAGGCAAGGGTGTCGTAGTTCGAGTGGTAGGCGGTCCCTTGCGCACCAGCGCCTCCGAGCCGGATGGCGGGCACACCGACGTGGCAGACGAAACCGACATGGTCCGAACCTCCGCCAAGATCGCCGAACGAAGGACCGCCGGGTGCATTTCCCCAGGTCTCAGAGAGCTGACGTCCCTGTTCGTCACTCGATTGCGGAACCGATGCCACCGCACGCTGTATCGCTCGCCGCAGGACCGGAGTCGCCGAGCAGTTGAAGATGTCCCCCATCGATGCCATGTCGAGGTTGATGTAACCGACACAATGCTCGCGCAGACGATCGGTGTTGCCTTCGACCCACTCGGTCGAACCGATGATGCCGAACTCCTCCGCACCCCAGGCCGCGAAGAGAATGGTTCGATCGGGCCGGTCACCACGAGCAGCCGCTTCGGCGACCGCACGAGCGGTCTCCATCAGCACGATGGTTCCGGCAAGCGGGTCGGCAGCCCCGAAACCCCAGGCGTCATGGTGACAACCGACGACCACGAACTGTTCCGGGTGGACCGCACCTTTGATGCGCCCGATCACGTTGGCACTGGTACGCAGTTCCGAGGACTGCTCGACCTGCATCCGTACTTCGAGGGCGTCACCGCCCTCCAGTCGGTACTGAAGCGGCAGCCCCCCCGCCCATTGCTCATCCTCGATCGGTCGCCCGGTCATGCGAGCGAGAATCCGGCTTGCTGCCGCGTAGCCGAGCGGTTGGACCGGTATCCAGGGAAATCCGACGTGTTCGGGATCGAGTCGTTCCGCGTCGGCAGTCGCCTCACGGAACGGGGTCAAAGGGTCACCCTTGTAAGGAAGAACGAGCACCGAACCCCGCTGGATGCAGGTGGAATTCGCCCACCCCCCCTTCGGCCACGTCTCACCGCGCTGGTAGCCGTAGTCAGCAGGGTCGAGATACATCAACAAGCCGGCAGCACCGGCTTCCTGCGCATACTTGACCTTGAAACCGCGATAGTTCTTGCCGTAGCGGGCGATGACTATCTTCCCGTCGACGTCGACGCCCAGGTCACGGAGTCGTTCGAAATCCTCGATCGTTCCGTAGTTCGCATAGACGACCCCCGCGGTGACTTCACCGGAACCACTGAAGGCATTCCATCCGAAATCCAGACCCGGGTGCTTCGACGCCGGGTCTTCAAGGAGATTCTTCTCGGTGAGGTCCAGTCGAATCACGCCTCGTCGACGCGGGTTCGCTTCAGTGCCACCCAGGGATGCGGCGCCGATGATCTCGACTTCGGCAGAAACCGGCAGAGGCAGCCAGGCCTTGAACTCCCGCACCTCGGTCTCGAGCCCCATCGCATCGAAGGCATCCGCGATCCTCTTGATCTCACGAAGGTCGCCCGGCGTACCGGCAACGTGTGGTTCCGTCCCGAGCAGGTCGTGCCAGGAACGAAGCTGATCGGCCGTGGGGATCGCCGCCAGTTCGTCGGCGTACATGGCCGCACCGTGATCCTCCTGATGCCTTGCATCACCCTGGGCCGCAGCGAATCCTGCGACACCAAGGAGAACCGTCAGTCTGAGTACATTCAGTCTGAGTACATTAGGAACCAGTCGCCTGAGTAACGCCATCCTCTGCCTCCAATACCAAGATCAAGCCAGTCGTTCTTGTGACCGGGCGCATGTGCGAAGCCGATTTCATTCAGGAGTCCTCCACCTTCGGACAACCAGATGGTACGAACATACGGCGCGCCATCGGCGGGCTGGATGGGGGCCATCACCTCCCTGACCGGAAGAAGGCCGATGTAGGTCGGTCCGGAGGGTGGATCCGAAATCGCCGCCAACAGCGATTTTCGTGACAGGCGGAAGGTGACTCGCGCGGGCACTTGCCAGGCGGTGATGACCAGAGTGACGATGACCATCAACGGCGCGATCAACCATTTCGTCTGGACACGACGCCAGACCCGGGTTCCGTCGGAACGAACCGAGAACAACCAGGAACGGCCCATTCGAAAGCTGACGACCACGGAAACGAGCAGGTCGCAGAAAAAGGCGATGACCACGATGGGCAGCGCAATGGCAAGAATCAAAAACAACGTGAAGTATCCCCCAGCGGGAACACTGAAGGTCACCAGAACCAGCAGGGAAAGAGCCAGCCCGAATGCAAATGACGGCCACCCTGCGGGTGTCATCATGGCCAGAGCCAGTCGGCCCGGTCGGCGCTTGTTGTAGAAGGTGCGTGGATCCTCGGGATCGAACCAGCGCCCGCACTCCGGACAGGAGTGACTCAAGGATGCCGAGAGGTCGTAGCGGCAGTCGAGGCAGAAGGATGGACATTGACTCGGCGGGAAGGCGGTCGTTTGGTGTGCTGGTCCACTCATGATTCAGCCTTGCCACTGATTTTCAGGGTCCCGCCTCGGTCAACGGTCGGTGGCCCCGGCCTTCATCCATGCCCTGACGTCATCCGAGAGCCGTCTTCTTAGTTCATCGGCGACGTACATCATATGACCTGCAGGGTAATAACGAGTCTCCACGTGTTCCTGGAAGGCCGGCTCGAGCCGGAGGTGGTCGACGACGTAGTCCGCGGCGAAATGCGGAGTCGCCAGATCGAAGTAGCCGCTGGCGAGAAACACCCGGAGATTGGGATTGCGGACCATGGCCGAGCGAAGGCGGTCCGAGACATCGACGTGGCGACCTTCGAACTCGGAGTAGTCCCAGGGGTGGACGCGACTGGTGAGGATCTCGTAGGGAAGATCACTCTCGTAGCCGAGTTCCGTCCGGATGTAGTGGTTCATGGCGGCGGTATAGGGGCCCTGGATCGCCGAATAGCTGGGGTCGTATTCGGGACGGCTGCCGACGGCGTCGGCATCGAACCCGATGAAGCGTGAATCAAGCCTGCCGACGGTCTCGCGGCTGGTTCGCAGCAGTTCCTTGCGAAAGGTGCCGGGCCCCACCCGGAGGTTCGCCTGCAGATAGACGTCCTCGGAAAGCCCCGTGAGCTGGGACAGCCTGGCGACCACCGCGGCCTTCTCGGCGGATTCGAGTGCGTTGCCACGTGCCAGTGCGACCAGATACCGATCGATCGCGAAGTCCTCGGCGTCGGTGATCACGGATTCGAGCGTGGGATACCGGTCACGGTCCAGACGGCCGTGATACCAGGCGGTCGCGGCATAGGTCGGCAGGTAAAGGGCATGCGGCAGGTCGTTGTTGCGACCGAAACGAATGGTTCCGAAATCGAGGACGCTTGAGACCAGGATCACTCCGTCGAGGAAGACGCCGTGACGATTCTGAAGCAGTTCGGAGAGCGCCGCGGCCCGAGTGGTTCCGTAGGATTCACCGCCGATGAGCTTGGGGCTCTGCCAGCGACCGTGACGCGTGATGAAGAGACGAATGAATTCAGCGACGGCATTCGCATCCTGCTCAAGACCATGGAACTGATGATCATCCTCACCCTCAGCGGCTCGGGAGTACCCGGTGGTCACCGGATCGATGAAGACCAGGTCGGCGACGTCGAGCAGGCAACCGTCGTTTGGAACCAGCTTCCAGGGTGGCGGCTTGAGGTCACCGACGTCGCCCATCAGCACACGGCGAGGTCCGAAGGCTCCGAGATGCAACCAGACACTCGATGAACCAGGCCCCCCGTTGAACAGAAAGAGGATCGGTCGAGTGGAGGCTTCAGGGAGCACCCACTGATCACCCTGCTGCTCGAGCTTGAGATAGGCGACGTGAAAGATCTCCGCCTTCACCGATCCGTCGCTCTCGTCGAAGAGTGGCAGGGTCCCCGCCGATGCACGGTAATGAAGCGTCTCGCCACCCAGGGTGATCTGCCGTTCACTGGAGACCGGTTCCGGATGGAGCACCACGGCCGGCGTGCCTTCGTGAGCGGCAAGGGATGCATCATCCGGAGGCTCGTCCTGCGCGGCTCGAGCCTGGTTGGCGGGTAACAGGCCGAGGAGGGCCCCCGACATCATGACGATCATGAAAATTGTTCTGGTCATGAAACCAATGCTAACCGGTTTAAACCGGGGCGCAGGCATCATTCCACGCCACCCACCTGCCTCTTTGCGCCAACCCGTTTGAATCGAAAACCCGGACATCTCCGGAGCGTATCTCCCAGTGGCTCGGCACCGCCGAACACGCGACGACAGTCGAGCCCACCTAAGGAGATTCAATCATGACTACTACTACCATGAACTTCGACGCGCCGGTCAATGGCGTGAACAGCAACAACAGCAACAACAACATCAACAACGACGTCCTCGAGATCATCAACGGCATCGACAACGGCATCTGCACGGTCAAGTGCGTCAGCTCGACCACTTCGGTCGACAGCGCCGGCGACTACCGGATCACTCGACGTCTCGAATGCATCTGGAACAAGGATGCGACCATCACCGATCGGATCATCGACCTCGAAATCGCAGGCGCTCCAGGCGCGACCGCAGTGGTCACGCTCAACGGACAGCTCCTGCCTGCAGCCTTCGTCGTGGTCGGCCCCAACGGAATCATCGAGATCCGCAACCTCAAGGGCATGCTGATCGATCGTGTCCAGCTTCCCATCAACGCCAACGCCACCCTCGCAGGCACAGCCTGGCAGGGCATGACCGCCTCGAACACCGCACCGGCATTCGCCGGACAGGTTCTGGCCGGCAACGGCGGCTACACCCCCTACGGCCAGTACATCACCCCGATGAACGCACCGTATGCCACGAGCGCAGTTCCCTTCACGAGCGCAGTTCCCTTCAACGGCTTCAACGCCCTGGGAACGAACGCTGCGCCCACCACGTTCGGAAAGCCGATCATCGGCATCTCCGTTCGCCCGGTCAGCAGCGAACTGGTTCATCACATCGCGGTTGATGCACGCAACGTATGCGTCATCAACGAGGTCCTGGCCGGAAGCCCCGCCTTCAACGCCGGAATCGAACCCAACGATGTGATCCTCTCGGTCAACGGCAAGCAGGCCAGCCTTGCGACCCTGCGACACGAACTTGGCACCTGCAAGTTCGGACAGACCATCCGCCTCGTGGTGCTCGGCAAGGGCGTGAAGCGCGAGATCGACGTCAACTTCGACGCCAACCTCGCCAACGGCACCGCACCCACATCCACGCAGTTCCCGGGTGCACCGCTCGCCAACGCCCCCTTCGGCTTCGCCGGATACAAGGGCATGGGCCCCGCATACGGCTTTGCCGCAGGCTACGGCAAGGGTTTCGCAAGCTACTGCCCGATCACGGGTGCCTGCGGGAGCCTGAACATGGGCGGCTTCGAACCCACCACCTTCGGTGGATTCACCGAAACCCCGTCCTACAGAATGCTCAACAAGGCCGGATCGATTCTCTGACATCATTCATGAATGCCCCACGGCACGGTGGGAGGAACCTCCCTTTGAGAACAAGCCGTGACATCGGCGGCCCGGATCAGATCCGGGCCGCCGTCTTTGCATGGGTTCCGGTTAGGATCAGGCACACATGCAGGAGATACGACCATGCTCGATGCCCTTGCCGTCAGCCTTGCACTCACGTGCTGCCAGGATTCCGGAAACCCGGAAATCGTGAACCAGCAGGAAGCAACCTGGGAATCCCTCGACCAGCGCCAGACACCGGACTGGTTCGGGAAGGCCAAGTTCGGCATCTTCATTCACTGGGGCGTCTACTCGGTTCCCGCCTTCTGCGATACCAGCACCTACAGCGAGTGGTACCAGTGGTGGTACGACACCAACTCGCATGGAGGCAAGGTCCGTGAGTTCCACCATGCGAACTACGGAAAGGACTTCCTCTACGAGTCTTTTTCACCGATGTTTCGCGCCGAGATGTGGGACCCCGACGAATGGGCGAGCATCTTCCAGCGTTCGGGTGCGAAGTACATGGTCATCACGAGCAAGCACCACGACGGCTTCTGCCTGTGGCCGAACGAGATCGCCAGCGAAGTGCGTGGCTATCCATGGAATTCGGTGGAAACCGGCCCGAAGAGGGATCTCCTCGGCGAGCTTTTCGACGCCTGTCGTCGGCACGAAGTCAGGCCGGGCCTCTACTACTCCTTCATGGAATGGCACAACCCGCTCTACGACGACGACAAGCCTCGATACGTCGACGAGGTGATGATCCCCCAGATCAAGGAACTCATCACGACCTATGAACCGGAGGTTTTCTGGCCGGACGGCGAGTGGGACCATCCGGACCAGCTGTGGCGGAGCACTGAGATCCTCGAGTGGATACATGAAAACAGCCCGTCGGACCAGATCGTCGTCAACGACCGCTGGGGCACGGGGCTGCGCGGGCAGACCGGCGACTTCTCGACCACCGAATACGGCAGTCTTGGAAACTCGTCGGGAAAGGGCATGCAGAAGACACGACCGTTCGAGGAATGTCGGGGGATCGGTCACTCCTTCGCATTCAATCGCGCGGAAGGGTACGACATCTACTCGAGTCGGACCGAATGCATCCACATGCTGATCGACCTGGTCTCCAAGGGGGGGAACCTGCTTCTTGACATCGGACCGACCGCCGACGGACGAATTCCACTGATCATGGTGGATCGACTTCTTGCCATCGGGAACTGGCTGGACGTGAACGGCGAGTCGATCTACGAGACCACCGCCGGACCGGAGGGAGGGCAGCTTCCCTGGGGGCGAATGACCAGCCGCGGCAACGACCTGTATCTGCATGTCTTCGAATGGCCCGAAGACGATCAGCTGGTGGTCGACGGGCTGGTCACGCCGATCACCACCGCGAGGATGCTGGGCGACCGTGTCGCCGATCGCACCCTGGCGGTGGAAGGCAACCGCATCGACCTCTCGGGCCTTCACCCGTTTCCCCACGCAACGGTGATTCGACTTGAGTTCGAACAACTGCCGGTGATCGACCGCTCCATTCATCCAGACGCACGCGGGGTACTGACACTGGGCCCGGATTCCGCGGAGTTGTCGGGTCCGAACCTCAGGGTGGAGCAGTACCCCGATACCGACGGAGAGGCGGTCGCCAGCCTGGGCTACTGGAACGCCACCGATGCCACGGCCACCTGGACGGTTCGACTCGAACCGGGAACCACCTACGAGATAGAGCTGGACTATGCCTGCGCAGAGGGTGAGGAAGGCGGCGTTCTCGAGTTGACCCTCGGCGGAAAGACACGGTCATTCCCGATCAAGGAGCACACCGGTGACTGGGGCACCTTCCGGTCGACCGACATCGGCAGCCTGGTCGCACCCGCGTCGGAGCCGATGGAACTCATGCTGCGGGCCGATTCGATCGGTGGAGCAGGAAACGGACTCTTGAACCTGCGAACACTGAGACTGGTTCCCGTCAGTCAGTGAATCATCCCGTTTGCGTCCATGCACCAAGCATCAGGGTGAGATCGGCACCATTGACGAGACCGTCGCCATCGATGTCGCCCGGGCACGCTTCTTCAGGCCGGCAGCTCCCCCACGCCCCGAGCAGGATGGTGAGATCCGAACCAGAGACCAGCCCGTCACCATCGAGATCAGAAGGCATGCCGGTCTGATCCAGGATGATCCTCGTGTAGGGACTGGAGATAAAGCTGTCACGATCCGCGGATGCGATGTATCGACGGTGATCGGTGAAGACGTCCAGGCTCTCGAGATCTTCAGGCAGGGTGACGTGTGCACGCCAGGTTTCCGTGGAGGCATCGAACAGCAGGTCGACGACGTTGTCGGGTCCGTACTCGCGCCACAGATACGGCGCCGAGCCTCCAAGGTGACGATCGTCCATCCACACCAGCTGGCCTGCATCGGGCTGGGGACCGGAGGCAAAGGTGACTTCGACTTCGAGAACGCCGTCATGCACCTGATACCCACAGACAGGCTGCGCCATCAGGTCATGCGGTGCACCGAAGTGCCTCTCGATGAAGTTCAAGCGGGTCAGGCGTGCAGCCGAGGTGACCAGCAGCGGGTCGGGGCCCTGACCGTGACCTCCATTGATCCGGTAGTAATGGGCCACTTCGGGGTGGTTTTCAGCCCCCCAGGCCAGGTCATCCGCGACCCAGTCGTGCGAACCGGTCGCGAAGAAGATCTCCACGCCTCGTCGCTGGAGTTCAGGCCAGGCCGCGGTGAGGGCGCACTGGCTCCAGAGGTTTGCGGCAAAGCCCCGGACCGATTCCGGGGACCAGCCCGCGTCTTCGAGAAGCGTGATGTAGAGAATCAGCGGATTGTTGTAGATGCTGTCGTGATAGAAACGTCGCGAATGCTCACCGGGATCCAGCTTTCCGGAGTCAAGCCCCGCGAAGAACCAGGCATTCTGTTGCTCGATGGCATCGACGGTGTCGGGATCACGACGATCCAGTGGCGAATAGTAGGCGCTTGCCTCTTCGGCGAAGAGCCCCGTGTAGCGGTCGTCGTTCATGAGCGCCGCAGCCGGAGCCCCACCATTCTTCGAAGTGCCCCAACCGATGATCGGCCCCTCGTGCACGATCTCCTCTTCCAGTACCGCGGTGACCGCCCGCATGTGGGTCATCGCCCAAAGCCAGATCGTGGTGTAGCGACCGTCACCGGTGGCAGCCCAGCGTTCATGGGATTCGAATTCGTATTCACTGGCCCCCGGTGTGATGGCAAGCGGCTGCACGATGGTGTGAACCGATGCGGCTCCCTGCGAGAGCGCCGCTCCTGCGGTGCTGCCATCACCCGTGGACATGTCCTCCTGGAGTTCCGACCAGCGCGACCCACCAGTGATCGCGAATCCGGACGCATCCGCCTCGAGAGGAACGATGATCCTGACCGGAACACGCACCACCGCACCCTCCCACCACTCGGCAACGGTGATCTCGATCAACTTCTGACGGGTGGAGCCGTTCACCGTGTCGACATGCCAGTCCTGGATCACCTCGATATCGAGGGTCGCCGGGTCCCGGATCGACTCGAGATCGAAAAGAGGCGCCTGGGCCGAGGTCGCCGCGGATAGTGATGAGAGTCCAAGCCCGATGAGCAGGATGGCGACGATACGCATGGCGGTCCTTCGATCTTCGTCAAGAAAGCGGCAATTGGCTGTTCAGGGCGGTGGTACGGCTTCGATTGACACTATCGGGCAGTCAGGCCCGGGAAAAGGACAATTCGCATTCCGGTCGGGAATGCCAGAGGTAGAGTGTCTTGAGAGAGCTCTGAGCGGAGAATGGAATGGATACGGCCTTTGAAATCCTGATTCACGAGCACTCGGCGATGCTGACGGCGTTTCTGAGATCCAATCTGAGCGACGATGATTTCGTCGAGGACATGTTCCAGCAGACCATAATCACCGCCTGGAAGAAGCTGGACACGTTCGAGACCGACCGTCCCTTCGCACCCTGGCTTCGAGGCATTGCCCGAAACGAGATGCTGATGCGGTTTCGCTCGAACGGACGCTATCGCAGGAGGCTGGAAGGCTTCTTCGCGAAGAAGCTCGAGGAGTACTACGCACGAATCGACGATCAGGCCGGGGATACGTACGGAGAACGGATCGAACTTCTCAGCGACTGCATCGATCGACTCCCCGAACAGAACCGGCAGGCGGTCGATCTGGTCTACCTGAGGGATCTCAACCGGGTCCGTGCCGCGGCCCACGCCGGGATCGAGGTCGACACCATGCGCAAACGACTCAACCGAGGCATCGAACTGCTGGCAAGCTGCCTCAAGAAGAAGGGTCTGCTTCCGGAGACCTCGACATGACGGACGAGCCCAGGGACACGCCGGAAGACCGATTGGTGGACGGATTGCTCGGACTGCTCCGCACGGGTGAATCCGAGCGCATGGCGACCAGGGTGCGCTCCGCCCTGGACGAGGTCGCGTCACTGGAGAAATCGCAGCGCAACAGGATGAGGATCTGGACCAGCTTGACCGCCGCACTGGGGATGGCGGCGGCAATCGGAGTCATGGTGATGATCTTCATCTCGATCGAACCGGCCAGTCAGAATGCGATCGCGGAGATCGACCTGACTCTCGAGAAGATGACCGGCGCCGACAATCGCTGGTATCGAATCGAGGTCGGTAGAGCTGCTCACGATGAAGCACCCGGCCGAGGGTTCAAGGGACTTGCCTGCACCAGCTCGGACGGCAGGTTCGTCAGCTTCATGCACCATCTGGGCGACAAGGAACGGCGAGAGGTCATCGTCGGTAACGATGGCGAGAACTACTGGTCGATCAGAAACCAGCGTCGAGCCTTGCCGGATCACCTGTTTCGCATGCTCAATGAAGGGCTTCAAACCACGGTCACATCCGGATCGGTCAACCCTGCACGAATTCTCCGGCTCGTGCGGAATGGATGGAATCTCGATCTGGTCACGCGGGAACGCGAGGGCAGACGGGTCTTGAGGGTCGAAGCAACCGTACCGGCACCTTCACGAGGCAGGAAGGTTATCGACCACATAACACTCGAGATAGACCCTGATTCCCATGCGCTGGAAATGCTCGAGGTGACGAGGATTCGTGACGGGGTCGAGGACGAAAAGGCCTACCTGCTGTTGAGAAGCACGGACGAGTCACGGGAATTCGCCGGTTTCACGGAGCGAGACTATCTCAGGACCGATCGGCCACGTGACCCTGATCCCAATTCCTGACTTCATGACATTGAAATCGCACCGTGCTTGAATTCGATTCTGGCACCAATCGGCTCATTCGCGGTATTCTCGACAGTCCTCTATCGACTGATACGAATCCCGGAGATGAACCCTGATGTCACCGAACAAGTCATCGCATCGACCCGTCCGCAGCCTGATCAGATCCATGCTCGCCATGACACTCGTGTCGGTGATGTGCAGTTGCGATCAGGGTGGAGCCGGTTCGAAGGATGCAAGCAACGGGAAGGCCACGACGAAGCCAGCCTCGACCACGTCGACGGCTGCCGACGAGACCAGTGCCACCACGCAGAAGCCCCTGCCCAGCAGGAATGGCGGGGCCATGTTCCACATGCCTCAACCACGGGTCGAATTCGGATCCGTCGCGGACTATGAAACGCGGCTGGCAAAGGTCACTTTCATCAATACCGGCGACCAGGTGCTCGAAGTGACCAGGGTCCAACCGACCTGCGGCTGCACGACCACGGCACTCGAGCAGAAACTCTTCGCTCCGGGAGAGGGATCAGAAATCGAACTGACGTTCAAGCCGAAGGGCAGTGGAAAGCAGACCAAGCTGGTGAAGGTCTACACCAATGATGCGACCAACCCGGTGCAGACGATCTCGATCAACGCGACGGTGACATCGACGGTCAAATACACGCCCAAGTCATTGAGCTTCGGAGTCATACCCCTGAAGAACGGGGCGGCCAAATCGGTGGTGCTGACATCCGAGGATGACAGCTACAATCCGACCACGGTCCGAGTATCGGGCAATCTTTCGAAGTACGCTGACGCCACGATCACCAAGACCACCGTGCCGGGATCCAGCATCCAGAGCTGGAAGGTCGAGGTGGTGACCAAGCCGGATCTTCCGTGGGGCTGGCACACCGGGTCGCTTCAGATCATCGGCACCGTGAAGAACCCGAAGACGGGCGAGAACCGGAACAAGACGGTGACGGTCGGCATGAACGCGAACGTCCAGGGAACCCTTCGAGCCTCGGACACCATGTTCAGGCTCATGATCCTCGGAACCAACCAGCAGTTCACCAAGAGGATCCAGATGTACAGGGAAGACGGGAAGCCCTTCGAGCTCAACAGCGCGACGGTGGTCGACGGCAAGCCCGCGAACATGTCGGTGAGCGTCGTTCCCGCCGGAGAGAAGAACGGGTCGGGATACGAACTCATCCTGACCGGGACGACCGGCGTCGAGAACGGTTCGATACTCGGCCAGGTGGAGATCTCGACCGATGTCCCCGGCGAGGAGAACGTCAAGATCGGCATCGTGGGATCGATCAGGAAGAAGTAGGGAACAGGATCAGTCGGATTCGGAGTCGATCGCCGGTTCGGAATCGAGTTGCTGTTCGAACATCCACTCGATGACACCCATGCGGGAGTAGGCATCCGACCAGGAGTCGTGACCGACACCCGGAAGCGGCGAATAACGGACGACCCCCCCCGCCGATCGGACCGCGTCGACCATCTCCCGGGACTGTGTCTCGGGGACGACCTGATCATTCAGGCCATGCACGACCCAGAGGGGCACGTCCTTCAACTTCGGCGCGTCCCCGACCAGTCCGCCACCACAGATGGGCACGACCGCCGCGAATCTGCCCGGCTGTTTCGCTGCAAGATGCCAGGAGCCATAGCCACCCATCGAGAGTCCGGTGAGATAGATCCGCCTCTTGTCGATCTGCTCGGTTTCGAGCACCTTGTCGAGAACCTTCTCCACGGCAAGCATCGAAGATGGCGAATCGCCGACGACTGACACCATCGTTCCATCATCTGCACGCGGTGCCCACCACTGGTCCTGGGGACACTGGACGGCGAGGAGGTAACAGGGATGATCGCGGCGATGTCGTTCGGTGGTCATCCAGCGTGGGAGATACGTCAGCTGGAGAGCATTGTCGGAACCACGCTCCCCTGCCCCATGCAGGAAGACGACCAGCGGGTGGGGACCGGAGCCGGCACGTTGATCCGGTTTCATCAACCGATACCTGATCGACAGCGTTTCGCTTTCGGGTTGCTCTGAATCGACCTGCCCATCTTCGTACATCGCGTCACCAACCGCCTTTTCGGAATGCTCATGCTGCCCCAGGACGGGGGAATGGGTTCCGAACAGGACCAGGAGACATGCGAGAGGTGCCATTCGTACTGCTCTGCTGGGGTTGGGCATGCTTGTTTCATAAGATAGGGCAAGTATTGAGCTGGAGTCGTTTCCAATGCCCATCCCGCAGCAGGACAGCTGAAGTGAGAGAAATCCCACATCGTGGTGTCACATGCGGCGGGACGGCAACTAGCCTTGATCAGGAGTGGTATGGAGTCAGAATCCGCCCCTGCGCAGGAAAGATGATCACGCCATGAGCGATGTCGAAGACACAAGACCTGATGAGCCGGATCCATCGAGGATCCTCGATATCTGTGAAGAGCTGAGGTACCTGGACGAATCAGAACGTGAAAGGCGCCTGAAGGGCCTTGATCCCGGAACAGCCGCGAAGGTTCGGAATCAACTGCAGGCGGAACATACCCGGGAAATCGACCCAACGGACTTCACCGTGAAGGACCCGAGCGAGGCCGAGACGATCGCCCCCGGATTCAAGGGCGAACCACCGCAGTTCACTGATCGGGAACAGAGCTCGAACCCCCTTCCTGAAAACCACCGACAACTGGTCGGCAGGTCGCTGGGGCCGTATTCCATTCGAAGGCTGATCGGTTCGGGTGGCATGGGTCAGGTCTGGGAAGCGATCCAGGAGAACCCACAGAGATCGGTGGCCCTGAAGATCCTTCGAGCAGGGATCATCTCGCCGGCAGCTCGGGAACGGTTCAAGTTCGAAGTCGAGATCCTCGGTCGGCTTCGTCACCCGAACATCGCACAGATCTACGATGCCGGAGAGATGGAACTCGAAGGAGAGGTCATCCCCTACTTCGCGATGGAGTACATCGGCAGCGCACAACCGATCGACGAGTACTGCCGCAAAAAGAACCTGAGTCTTGAAAAGAGACTCGAGATCTTCACGAAGGTCTGCGAGGCGATTTCACACGGCCACCAACGAGGGATCATCCACCGTGACCTCAAGCCGGCGAACATCCTGGTCGATCGGGAGGGACGACCGAAGGTCATCGATTACGGAGTAGCTCGCGTAACTGACGCTGACACTCGGGCCACCATCGCAAGGACCAACGTCGGGCAGCTCATCGGGACGCTCCAGTACATGTCACCCGAGCAGTGCAGCGGCGATCCGGAAGAGATCGACATCAGGGCCGACGTGTATTCCCTGGGCGTGATCCTGTTCGAACTGATGGCGGAGCAACCACCCTACGACCTGCGAAGAGCCGCGATCGCGGAAGCCGTGCAGATCATCCAGAACAGACTTCCTCCCCGACTGTCGAGTTTCGATCGGGAAATCGCCTACGACGTGGAAGTCATTGCCGGAAAGGCGCTGGAGAAGGAGCCGGTCCGAAGATACCGGTCTGCAGGCGACCTTGCCGACGACGTGAGACGATTCCTCGACGATGAACCGATCAATGCGCGACCGCCATCGATGAGCGAGGTCATCAGGCGCTATGCGAGGAAGAACAGAGCCATGGCCACTGCGGTGATGGGCATCGCACTGGCGATGGCGATCGGTGTGGCCGGAATCACCGTCTTTGCAGTCCAGGCCGAAAAACAACGCGGCATAGCGGTCGATACCAACGAGAAACTTGGCGAGTCACTGCTCAAGGAGCAAAGTGCGAGAAGACTCTCGGAAGAGAGGTTCATGCAGATTCGCTCACTGGCGAATGAGCTTCTTGGACCGATCGCGGAGCAGGTCCAGAACCTTCGAGGAAGCAGTTCCGCACGCATGATGATCCTTGAATCAGGAAGTCGCTACCTCGAAGAATTGCAGGACAAGGGTTCACAGGACCCTGACTTGAACTACGAGATAGCGACCGGATACGAACACCTCGGTGATCTTTCGGGCGGCCGCCAGACCGGCAGCATGGGAGAACTCGAGAGAGCCATGACCGAATTCGCCAGGGCCGAGGACATCTACCGGGCGCAGACGAGCGGGCCGGAATCGACCAAGAGAAAAGGCGACCTGTCGAGAGTCCTGCAGAAGCAGGGCGAAATACTCATGTACACGGACATCGATGCGGCGACTGCAAAGTTCGACGAATCACGTTCACTGGCGATACAGGTGCATGAAAAACTGGACGGAGACCCCAAGAGCGCCATCAGACTCACGAGCATCCTGATGAAGACCGGCGACCTTTTCAACGACGCCGGCGAGTCCGGAAGAGCCATGGTGTACTACGACGAGACCCGGAAACTGATGTCCGATCATATCGCGATCGACCCCGGGAACCTCAAGTTGCAGCGGAACCTGGCGATGATCGAGCGAAGGATCGCCTGGCTGCTCGAAGAACGCGAGGCCATCGCGGAAGCAGGTGAACTCTGGAAGTCATCACTCGAACGAATCAGGAACATCAGTGCAAGCGTTCCCGAAGACAACCGCCGACGCTGGGATGTCGCCTGGAGCTGCTACCACTACGGCTCGTTCATTCTGATGCACACCGATGAGGAACATGGACCGGCACTCATGGTCGAATCGCTTTCCAAGATGACGGATGCATGCGTGAGTTCTCCGAACGAGACGCAGTACCGACGCGACCTCGCGCAACTGGCGCCGGTGGTGTACGAGGAGCTCACCCAATCGGGTCGAAACGAGATGGCGGATCACTCGATCAGGGTTTGCCTGATTGCCCTGCAACAGGTCGTCGATTCCAATCCTGACAACGTGGGCATGAACGAAACCTACACGACGATCCTCAAGTTGAGAAACCCGGACCACGCACCTTGAGGCGACAAACCCGCACCACGAAGCTGTTCTTCATTTCTAGGCTGTTTTTCCTTTTGATACGTGTTCGATGAGTCACAATAAATGAGCGGTCCTTCTCGGGCCCATCAAGGCTGTTACAAAGAGGATGAACGAATGCCAGACCAAAGAGCGAAAAGATCGATCTGCTTCGCGATCACGATGCTGGCATGCGCGTCGAACCTTGATGCCGACACCCTGAACGTCCCGGGCGACTATTCATCCATTGAGGACGCCATCAGCGCTTCCACGGACGGCGACACGATTCTTGTCGCACCGGGTACGTACCAGGAGGGCCCACTCAACCTGGCAGGAAAATCACTGACACTGACTTCAAGGGACGGGCCCGAAGTGACGACGATCACATGCCCTTCCGGTGTCGAAGCAACAGTCCTGCTCATCCGAGGGGCCAGCAATCAGAACGAGGTCGAGCTGTCGGGATTCACCATCAGCAATGGCGTCGCCGAGAATGGATTGGGCGGTGGCGTCCGAATCATCGGTGATGCCAGCCAGGAATTCAGCATGCCGATCATCGTGACGGTTCGCGACTGCGTCTTCCTGAACAACACCGCCTCCACGGAGGGTGGCGGCCTGTACGCATCGAGCGAGACAAACGTCTCTCTTCTCGACTGCGTGTTCAGGTCAAACAGCACCGCTGGCCGTGGCGGAGGCGCTTCCCTGAACTGCATCTCCAATTGCGAGATCCGTCGTTGCCGATTCGAAGGCAACATTGCTTCCGAAAATGCCGGGGGTTTGAAATTCGGAAATGATTTCAAAGAAGCGACCTTCGTCGAGTTTCTCGTGGAGAGTTCCATATTCACCGGCAACGTCGCTTCGCAGTACGGAGGAGCCGTGGTGGCGATCCCGGCGTCGTACCTGCCTGATGCCACCTGCAACCTGATCAACTGCACCTTCAGTGGCAACGTCTCTCGACAGAACCCGGTGGTTCACACCGATGCGGACGTGATGGTCACGCCTTCACCGGTCGGGGCGGTCGTGATCAATTCGATCATCTCGAACAACGTTGGCATCCAGCAGCTTGTAGGCGTCTTTCCGGAGACGATATCCGGGACCATGACACTGACCGAATTCTCACATTGCCTCTTCGACATCATCATCGGCGATCCACCGACCACGACCGACGAACTCACCATCGGAACCGCCGGTTTCGTGGATGAGTTCGGCCCGGACGGAATCAGCGGCAC
>JAQWMQ010000025.1 GCA_029246705.1 Phycisphaerales bacterium
GGAAGTCACCGACTTCAATGGTGACGCCTTCGAAATCGAGGTGCTTGCTGTTCACCCGATCACCCCCTTGAAGCCCATGAGCCTGGTGGTGATCAGCACCAGCAGGGCCAGTGCGACCAACAGGAGGCTTACTGCCACAGCGGCTCCGAGATCCCCGATCGACCACTCGAGGAAGATCGTGGTCGGAAGCACTTCGGTCTTCTCTCGGGTGGCGCCGGCAAAGACCAGGATGGGTCCGAACTCACCGAGGGCTCGGGCCCAGGCCAGCGTTCCCGCAGCCACGATGCCCTTGAAGGCCTGTGGCAGGGTCACGAGACTGAAGGATTGCCAGCGCGTGCAACCGAGTACCAGCGCGACTTCCTCGGTACGTGGATCCATCTGTTCGAAGGTGATGCGCATCGCGCGTACCGCGAATGCTGTGGCGACACAGAACTGGGCGAGGATGACCGCCGGAATCTCATAGGTCACCCGGAGGATGTTCTCCTGGAACAACTTGCCAAGCGCGGACTCGAAGAGGATCAGCAGGAACAATCCGACGACGAGTGGGGGAAGCACGATGGGAATGTCGAAGATCGCATCCACGATGGACTTTCCCGGGAACTCCCAGCGCGCAAGCAGGTAACCGGCAGGTATGGCGACCCAGAGTGCCAGCAACGAGGCAATGGTGCAGGTGACGAGACTGAGTATCGCCGAATAGCGGATCGGACCCGAGGACAGCGCATTGATCACGTCAGCTGGGCTGGTGAAGGTCGCTCCTGAAACCAGGAGTGCGATGATCAGCAGCACGTAGATACCAGCCAGGCCGGCGATGGTGATGGTGAAGATTCGATCCTGTCGAATGCGCTTCATGGCGTGGACGCCTCACCCTGCTGGTTCACGGAACGATCCGCAAGCCAGATGAAACCCAGGGCCCGGAACCGGCTGGCGGATCGCTCGTCAACCAGGGTCTCAAGGAGTCGCGACAAGGTGTTTCGGTGTTCGGTCGAACGGGACACCGCCCATGGTTGTCGGGCCAGGAGGGAACCGGTTTCGAGCGGGAGGATCTCGAGCTGTTCGTCGCTTCGGGCGGTGTTGCTCCTGTAGACGATGGCGGCATCCAACGAACCCGTACGCATCGCGTTGACCAGAAAGTCTCCCTGGGGAGCCTGTTGAACCCAGTTGCCCGAGTCGATGAACTCGTCCTCGAGTTCACGATCTGCCAGGAGCCTCTTCGTCAACGCGCCAAGTGCCGATTTCTCCGGATGAGCGAGGCCTACGCGCAGCCCCGGTCGCAACAGGTCCTCGAGATCATGAAGGTCTCGTGGATTGCCGGGGGGGGTGATCATGACCATCGGATTCTCGGCAAGTTCGCGACCCGGAAGAAACTGCCCCTTCACTTCCTCGAGAAAACGAACGTCGCAGGACAGGTAGGCATCGGGTTGGGCACCCGCCTTCATCTGCCCGGTGAGGATCCCGCAGCCGTTGTAGACGCGTTCGACGTCGACGCCTTCTCGCAATGCGAATTCCTGAACGGTGTCCTCGATGGCCTGATTGAACATCGATCCCGCGAACAGCACGATTCGTGGCCGCTCGCTCCAGAGATCACCCTGGCCGGTCTGGTAGCCATGTCTCTTGAAATGTGCCTGCCCACGGTCACGTGAGGACAGGAATCGTGCGAATCGAAGCGCTTCGGTCGGGGCCTGCGCCCCCTCGACCACCGCCACCTCGATCGTCCTCGTCCCGGAGGAAAGCAGGGGGTCCTCGATCATCTCGATCTCTTCGTACTGATGCGTTGTCGCATCCCAGAGCACCGATGCATCGAGGGAACCGATCGCGATGTCGTTTGCCACGTCGACCACGGTCGGTTTCATGACTACCAGTCGATCGGCCAGTGGGTCCCAGAGATCGTTCTCGCTGAGAACCTGCCGAGTGGCACGGCCGACCGCAGCCGCTTCGGGGTTGGCAAGACCCACGCGCAGATCCTTGTCGGCGAGCAGGTCGTTGATGTCATGGATGTCATGGGGATTGCCAGTGGCAACCGCGATCACCGGAGTCAGTCGAGCAACGGGTATCGACTCACGTAACAATCCCTTCCTTCGACCGTCCTCGATGTAGGAGCTGTCGGCAGCAACATAGAGATCTGCAGAGTCAGGCTTGATCTCCAACCCGCCGAGCAGAGTCGCGGAACCACCGTACAGCAGCTCGACATCGACGCCGTAGGCCTCTTCATAGGCACGTGCAGCAGCTTCCACCGGACGTTTCACCCCGGCCGCGCATGCGATTCTGACGCGCGGGGCATCTTCACCCGGACCGGAGGGCACCAGGGACGACAGCCAAGCGATGAGTGCTGCAATCACCACCAACGAGACGATCATCGCGACCAGTGTCCTGGGGGCGCGGTTCATGGCGTGTTTCCCGATTCGGACAGCGACCCTGAATCCATGGTGAACTGGCGGGTGGGATTGAGGCCTTCGATCGAACCGTGGGTCGCGACGAGGACCGCGCCACCGCGTTGAACCAGACCGTCGAGGGCTCGAAGGACGATGAGCGCGTTTTCAGGATCAAGGTTCCCCGTGGGTTCGTCGGCGAGCAACAGGGCGGGACGGGAAGCCAGTGCCCGGGCGGTCGCGGTGCGCTGGCATTCACCGGTACTGAGTTGGTGGGGTCGATGGTCGGCACGCTCGGTGAGTCCGAGTTCCTCGAGCAGCTGTTCGACGTCGTCCTCGCCACCCTTCTCGGTGAGTCCGAGCCGGACATTCTGCCGAACATCGAGGTAAGGCAGCAGTTCGAGGGTCTGGAAGATGAACCCGACCCGTGGCGTACCGATGCGCGAACCGGTGTGCGGCTGAAGCAAGCCACCGGCCAGCAGCAGCAGCGTCGTCTTTCCGGAACCGGACGGTCCGCGGATGACCCCGAGGTCCGCCGCCTGCACGGCAAGATCGAGCGAATGCACGGCCGTGATTCGACCACCGCCGGGACGTGGCCAGGACATGGTGGCCTTGCGAAGCTCGAGGATGGATGTGTTCTGGGGTGTTGGCGTGTTCATCGGGGGTGACGGAGGGTTCATGGTCAAGGCAGACGCATCAGGCGAGCCGGATCGACCATGGCGGCCATGATCGCAGGATAGAGGGCGGCGAGTGCACAGAGAATCGGTGTACTGAAGATCGTTGCCAGCAGCAACGTTGAGTCAAGACGTGGCGGCTTGCCCGAACCGATGATCGAGGTGATGACGGAATCGCCGATGACAACCGCGAACACCCAGCCGATCACGGCCCCGACGAGGCCGATCATGAACGACCTTGAGAGAACCACCGATGCGACGGTCGAACGACGGTACCCATGTGCAAGCAGGACGCCCATCTCGTTGCGTCTTTCACGCACGTTCATGAACGCCAGCGCGGCGATGATCACACCAGCAAGGGCCAACAGTGGAGGGATGGCGTATTCGATGAAGCGCTCCGCCATCTGCCGCTGTGCGCGCCTGGCATCGGCTAGTGCGTTCATGCGAACGATCCCGGCCCCGGGGACGATGGGTTCCAGTTCGGTTCGAATCGCCTCGAGCGGGTCCTGTACATCCTCGCTGCAATGGCATTCGATCGCCCTGATCTCGTTGAGTCGTCCCTCGAGTTGGAGCAGCGACTGGGCGTCGGGCAGGGTCATCCAGCACCTGACATCCTCCTCGCTGCCCGTGGGTTCGAGGATTCGCTCGACCGTGAAGCTGCGGCTCTTGATCACCAGTGGCTCGCCTTCGCGGGCGCCGGTGACCTTTCCGGCAAGGGCACCCAGAACGACGTTGCCCGGCTCGATCGAACGACCGAAGACCGGCTTCATGGCATTGCCTCGCTTGAACCGTTCAGAACCGATTCCCGTCAGGATGATCTCGGCATCACCCACCGCAACGCGTGCGACCAGCATCGGCACCAGTCGATTGGCGACATCCTGGTCCTCGAGTCGTTCGATCCACGCTTCCGGCATGCTGCCGGTCGGCAGGCGGTCGATCCACCATGCATCGAGATCGGTCTGCGGGGGGAGAATGACGATGTTCAGGCCGATGTCACGTTGGATCCTTCGGGTCGCGTTCTCGCTTGCGGCGGCAAACTGCTCGGCCAGAAGCACCATCGCGACTGCAGCAGCGACGATGAAGACCGCGTGCAAGGCGGTGATCCACCGCAGGCTCATTTCGCGGCCCACCAGGGTGGTCAGGCTGATGCTCATGAACGTCCTTCCACTTTACGCACGACGAGAAAGGCGATGATGAACGAAATGGCCACCAGAACGGCCAGGTAGACCAGAGGTTGATACCGACCGGTGGATGGCGTTTCGGTGACCGCGATCACCTTCGGCGGTTCAGTCGTGTCGTCCTCGGAAGCCACCTTGCTGGTGCCTTCATCCGGTTCCTGGAAGGACCAGTCGTCATCGTCCGTGGCTTCGAGGATACGAACCGGTGCCGGTGCGACCGCGCTGGTGTCCTGGACCGATTCGACCCGAGTCAGGTTCGGGGCCGGTCCTGCGGGTTCAAGTGACGTCTCGCCGTACCCCAGCAGCAGTTGCTCGAGCGAGTCGGGTCTGTTTTCGACATTGGGTCTGTCGTTCGAGCCCCGGTCGAGGATTCGAACCACCTCGGCTCGCACCATCGGGCTCTCTGAATCGAAACCCAGGGCGCTCGAAGCCTTGCTGTGCGTGTCTCGGTCCCAGGGAACCAGTCCGACCGGTTCCTTCGTCCAGGCCCGCGAGGTGTCGCACTCGCAGCTTTCGCCGACCAGGGCGAGCTGGGCGATCAGTTCGCCCGCTGCATCCGCACGCGTGACGCGATCGACCACGACCGGTTCACCGGCGCGACGCGCACGGCCGTAGGCGATGAGTACGGTCGGGGCCCGTACCGGCAGGTCGATGCCGAGACTCCAGAGCAGTGGCGCATCACGTGCCTGCTGTTGCGGAGTCAGGGTACGAATGTCGAGCGGGTGACCCAGTGGGCGCGGCAGATGTTCCTCGATCGCGTTCAGTCGAGCCTGCAGTCGATCCACCTCCTCGCGGGCGACGAGCATGTCCTCGGCGCTGCCGCCTTCGAGGAGCATCACGAAGGCGAAGGTGGTCGCTGCCTGGGCTGCGAGCTCCATGGCCAAGGGGGTTCTGCCGAGGGTGAGTGGATCCTCGATCGGGAGCATGCGTCCCTGCTCATCCATGAGAACGGCCGTGGTACCCGGCGTTCTTGCGACCACCGCCGGGTGTTCGGGTGCATGATCGGCGTCCAGGGACTGCACCTCGAGCGGCAGGTCCTTCAGGGCATCAGCAATCAAGTCGGGACTGGTGTCGGGGTTTACCAGGACCACCTGGATGGCCGGGTCACCCAGTCGAACGAAGCCGATGTCACGAACCGTGTAGCGACAGGCGTACGCAACGGAAACGATGATCAAGGGCAACAGCAGTGCGGTGATCCACACTGATCTCATTGAAGCGATCACGGCGACTCGTCCCCGTCATCGGGTTGATGCAAACCACGTCCTGGTGCGCCTTCGAGGACCGGTCGGAAGGCCATCGAGGACTCGATCCATGAACCACAACTGCACCCGCCGCCACCTTCGGGGCTGAGGACCATGCCGTTTGCGGGGATGGTCGAGATCCAGCAGTCCGGTCGGACCCGCTGCCAGCGGGAGACCGCGTCTTCGCGGGGGCTCCACATGGCCAGGTCACCGGCGCGAAGGAAGATCGATTCACTGGTGCAGGCGTAGTTTCCGCACTGGTGGCCTTCGGGGAACGCTTCGCGGAGCAGCTCGCCGGTCCTGGCATCGAGCACGTAGGGTCGCAGGTAGAGCAGGCCCTCGGCCACGGCGATTCGGGACAGGTGCTTTCCGTGGTGGTCGACTTCCCAGTCGAACTTGTGTCGCCAGAGACTGCGCCCGGTCTCCAGGTCGAAGGCGTACAGCGCGAAGGCACCGTCATCGGAGGTCTGGAGGTAGAGGATGCCGTTGGAGACTGCGGTGTAGACCGCTATGCGCCCGGGCATGGGACGTGCCGGTCTTCGCCAGAGTTCCTCGCCGGTCTTTTCATCAAGCGTCACCAGTTCGACGTCCGACCAGAGCCTGACGTCCTCGAGTTTCCGGCTCTCACCGTCAACGAGTTCCTGGTTGCCTGACTCGATGAAGGTCACCCGACCGTCGGCAACGGTGATGGTGGGGTTGATGATCAGTCCGTCGGGTTGGTACTCCCAGCGCAGGCTGCCGGAATCAGGCTCGGTGGCGAAGAGGGTGTCCGAGCAGACCTTCAGGATCGAGAAGTTGTCTCGTCCGTCGTACCAGTGCTCCGCACCCCACCAGCCGGTATGTGAGCTGCCCTTGCGGACCGTGCTGCCGAGCATGAGTTCATCGGTCCGAGCGACATAGCCCCATTCGTGTTCACCACCCTCGGCATGCACGCCGGGCACCGTCTGGGTTCTGATCAGCTCGCCCGTTCGCCCGTCGATCACCAGCAGGCGAGGACCGGCAACGAAGACATGATCCTCATCCGCGCACCAGTTGCTGGTATCGCGTGGGATGTTGAACCGCTGGGTCTCCGGTAGCTCGAGCGCCCAGAGGATCGTTCCGTTGTGGTCGTCGACGGCGATGATCCGGTTGAGGCCCTGCATGTAGAGCCGCCCACCAGCCGCAAGTGGTGCGGGTTTCCGGTTGCCACGATCTGATTGATACCTCGGACCGGGTCGACCGATCCATTGGAGCGCCAGTCGTTCATTACCGTGGATGCCACCGAGGGTCTCACCACCGTAGCCGCTGTTGTCGGGCGTTCCGTACATGTGGGTCCAGACGCCCGCCCCGGGGGTCGCCGGAGAACGGTGAAGGGCATCCCCTGAGATCGCCACGCCATGCTCGGGTACCAACAGGCGGTTCAAGGCCGGTGGCTTCAGCGAGATCCCCTCGGCGACCACCACCAGGTTGGCACATTCCGCGGGCAGGTTCGTTCGTTCGTAGGACTCGGTCGCAAGGGCCTGCACCCGCTCGCCGTAGACCCCGGCTTCGAGGAACGCCGTTCGAAGTCGAGCGACGACCTGCGGGTCGGTATGCAGTGCGAGCACGTTCAGTCGGCTGTGCCGCGCCAGGGTCAGGGCCAGGGTGGGATCGTCCGAACCGAGAACCAGCGCGAGGCCGCGATCGATTCCGCTTCTGGACAACGCTTCAAGTGCAGGCGGGGCATCCACGCCGTCGGCCACCGGAAGACGCGTGTAGTCGAAGCTGGTGTCGACCTGATAGGCCCGGCTGAGCGGCGACTCCGCGTCCTCAGCGAGCCCGAGTCGTAGCTGGTGGATCCGGTTGCGCCGAAGGCCTTCGATCAGGCAGACGTGTTCCCGGCGGGGGACTGCATTCGTGAATCGACCGAGTTCCTCGTCGCCAAGCGTCCAGATCGCCCGCGTGGGTACGGCTTCGTCGGTCTCCCACCGGATGCGTGCGACACCGTGCTGGTTGAAATCGATGATCGGGCCCGCACTCGGTGCCTGGCCCGGATCCTCGGCCGTCTCGGGTTCTTCTGCGGGCAGCTCAAGCAGCGGTTGCCAGAGCGCAAGCATCCGCTGGAGTACCGCATCGTCGACGGCTTCGTCGTACAGCCTGAGTTCGGCCAGCACACCGTCGGTGACGAAGTACTCGTCGTCATCGTGGTAGGCGCCAAGTGCGTACCAGTAGCGCTCGGGCATGACCAGGGCACCTTGCTCAAGGTCACTTTTCGCCACGGTTCTGCCGTCGACCCAGAGACGCATCACCGAGCCGTCGTAGCGCACTGCGACGACATGCCAGGTGCCCGCCTCGATCGGTTGGGGGTCAAGGATCCAGGTCATCCTGTCATCCCGGCCACTCGTGCGCAGTCCGAGCCCAAGGTTGAGGTTGCGATAGCCCAGGACCCAGCCGGTTTCGTCGGGGCCGTTGTCCTGGACGGCGCTCAGCAGTCCACCCCAGCTCCGTGGTGAATCGATCCTGACCACGGCAGCCGCGGTGAAGGCCTCCCCGGGCATGCGTGGTTCGTTGCCGGGCGTCGTCGCTTCCAGGTCATTGGAAGCGCCGTCGAGACGAACGAGGCTTCCCATGGGCGTGTCGACAAAGGTGTTGAACGCACGAAAACGACCGGACGGACGTCCCGGGACCTCGTTGGGAACCACCGGATAGAGACGGGGGTCCTCCGTGGAGACGGGGACACGCTCAACGAGGTCTTCACGAAAGATCCAGCGATCGACCAGGCCGGACTCCGCGAGCACCTCGATCGGTGGGGGCGTGACGTCAGTGGTCGAGCCGGACTCGAGCAGTTCGGCCGTTGCCACGGTTGACGTGGTCGCGGAGGCCCCGGATCGGGATTCAAAGACATGAATTCGACCTTCATCGGTGGAGACGATCAGGCGATCGCCTGAGAGGACCAGCCCAAAGGCGTTGCCATCGACTGGCGCTTCCCAGACCAGGGTGCCGGTCGAAGCCTCGTAGGCGGCCACCGTGTCCTCGCCGCCCGCAAAGAGGTGGTCTTCGGACTTGATCAGTTCCAGTGGCGTCCGGTTGGCGACCGACCACAGCAGGGTCCCGCTGGGGCGGTCGAGTGCCGAGAGCGTCTCATCGGCAAGCATCCAGGCGGTGGGGCCATCGACGATCATCGCATTACCGCGCTGGTAGGACGCGATCTTCTCGCGTGAGGTGCCGTCGCTGTCGGTGATCCACCCGCCCTTGTTGCCGGGGCCGTGCAACACGCCGTCGTCCTCGGTGAGCAGCACGAAGCTGCCGCCACCTCCGCTGAGTGCCCCGCGCGGCTCGCCGGTCGCCCGGTCGAGGACCAACGGTGCGACCCGGCCCTGGGGGACGATGATCGAATCATCAGAGAGCAGCAGGGGCCCTTCCATCGTCCAGCCGGTGCCAAGATCCCGCACGTAGTGCTGGGGTCCTTCGATCGCGCCGGTTCGAGCATCCAGGGCGGCGATATGGGTGGATTCCCAGGGGAGGAAACTCGCCGCGCAGTAGGCGGTGCCATCGAGCACATGCACGCCGGTTCGAACGGGCCATGGTGAGATCATGCGTCCGTTGTTGAGAATCAGTCGGACATCCTCGACCACGGCGCGTCGCCAGAGCACAGCGCCGGTCCTGGCATCCAGGGCCGTGGCAAAGCCGTCATCGGAACCGAAGTAGAGCGTGCCGTCGTGCCAGGTCGGTGCGATGCGAACCGGGCCATCCGCGGTGTGCGACCAGACCAGCTCGCCGGTGGAGGCGTCGAGGCGACGCACGGTGTCGTCGGTCGGGCCGGCGAGGAAGAGGGCGTCTCCGTCCTCGTCTTGAACCGCGGTCACCTGGATCACCGGGTCGTAATTGCGCATCGACTTCATGCCGGCGAGTGCGGCGTAGGCATCCCATTTGGCCGGGGCGGGCCAGGCGCTTCGAACGGGAACGGGGCTCTGCCAGCTCCAGGCTTCCGTGAGATGAGTGGGTTCGAGCACGAGATCGACGACACCGCTTCGGCGGAGATCCGCCCGGTGGGTCGGCCAGTCGCCCGGATCAGCCTTGACCTCGGCTGGAAGGAGCAGGGGGCCAAGGACCAGGACGAGTGTCCCGAGAAGCGAGCAGACGATTCCCCGCAAGTCATGGCCCCGTGGCCACGAGCTTCCGCAGGGAAGACGATGGGCGGGAATCTTCTGGATGGTACTTGGACTGCTCATGGACGTACTGCCTAGAATATCGTCGTACGGGGGTGCTTGATGCTGGAAATGAAGATGCCGTCGACTCCGCTCGCCATTGGGCCCATCTGGCTTGCGTCTGGCCGGGTTGGCCGTGCATGGGCTGAGACGCCTCAGGCCACCGGTGGCCGCGAAAGCTGAGTCTGGGGAGGATAGTGATGGCCCACACATGCAGCTCCAACGACCTCCAGACCGATGGCCTCGCGACTTTCGAGGAACTTCCGGAAGACGCCGTTCTTCTTGAGCGACTGGACGCAAGACTCGAGAGCCGTCGAAAACGCTCTATCAGGAACAATCTGGTCTTGTATGTCGTCGTGGTGGTCCTGATTGTCGTGTTCGGCTGGATGTATGGCGCGCCCGCTCACTTGCGTCTGGCGATAGACAGCTGGTGGGGAGGCGCGGATCTTCTCAAGGCACTTCTGCTCCTGGCAGGGCCTGATGGCACGGCAACAGAGTCAGTCGCGTCTTACATACTGGGGAGGGTGCTGCCGTTCGTCTTCCTTCCAATCTTCACCCTCAGCCCGATCATTGGACTCGTCTACAGCACACGGAATAATCAAAAGCAGTATCAAGAGCGCGTGCGATTGGCCGGCCTGCACGCGTGCCCGAAGTGCGCATCTGACACGCGTACGGACCAGACCAGCTGCCGGCTTTGTCGTCACATCGACAGTGAACGGGTGCCTCCGTTCTGGCGTGCCTTCATCGTCATGGATCCTGCCTTCGAGAAGTCCGGCGTCCCTGGAGCCGGACGAACCGATCTGGAAGGACGCTTTTCCCAATCGAGCTCTGCCGACTCTCGGCGAAGAAGGCATCGACAACTGCTCCTGCACGGCCTGGTGATCGTGGCAATTGTCACGTTGATGATCCTCATCCCATTCGGATTGATCTCTTCACTAGGCGTCACGTCTGACATGGGGGTCATGCTGGTCGTTGTTTGTTCCTTCTGCATTGTCAAGCTCGTCATGATGATGTCCTATGGAACGAGTTTCAATCGGTTTTCGACACATGGATTCTGTCCGGAATGCAGACACGAACAGCTCCCCGGCGGGCCAGCAGGTCTCTGCCAGGAGTGCGGATGCCAATTGATGGAGGGTTGTCTGGTCTATGCCTATCGAGAGAAGTACACATCCGAAACATTGATCGACTGGGTCCCGTTGATCCTCTGGTTCATCTTTGGTCTGCTCATCATTACCTGAAGTTTCGTCTTCAGTCTCTTCTTTTGAACATGTCACAAGATGAATGTGTCATTGGACGACCAGGTCTCCAATCCTCCTGCCCACTCGAAGGCAAAGGTCCGATCTTGACGCCTGGTGAAGAGATCAATCCGACTGTGATGAAGCATTCAAGTCGTGTATCATGGCTTGAATGAGCAACCGGATAGCCACTGCATTTGCCCGCGCCCGATCGGAAGACAGGCCTGCCCTGATGCCCTACATCACGGCAGGAGATCCGCCAAAGCCTGACTTGTCGACACTCATCGTCGGCATGGCGGACGCCGGGGCGGACATCATCGAGATCGGGATTCCCTTTTCAGATCCGATCGCCGACGGACCGGTCATCGCCTCGGCGATGTTCCGTTCCCTTGAGGCGGGCATGACCCCTGCCGGGGTGTTCGCCGAAGTGAAGAAGGCACGCGCAAGTACCGACATCGCTCTGGTAGGCATGGTGTCCGACTCGATCGTGGCCCATGCGGATCGAGGTCGGTTCGTCGCTCAGGCAGCCGAAGCGGGCTTCGACGGCTTGATCGTCCCTGATGCGGACACCAGGGATCTTGGCGACCTCCAGGAAGCGTGCAAGACCCATGGCTTGACGCTCACGTTGCTGGTCGCCCCGATGAGTACCGGTGCGCGACAACGCGAGATCGTCGAGCATTCATCTGGCTTCATTTATCTGCTTGCGCGAGCCGGGGTCACCGGAGAACGGCAGGATGCGCCTGATATCGCCGGTCGCATGAGTGAACTTCGTGCTCTGACCGACCTACCGATCGGTGTCGGGTTCGGTATAGCGACAGCGGAACACGTCACCGCCGTCGGCGCGAGTGCAGATGGGGCGATCGTGGGTTCTGCGTTGGTACGACGCCTGCATGAGGCCCATGAAGCAGGTGAGGATGTCGGTACTGCGGCACATGACTTCGTCAAGGGGCTGCAGACGAGTCCCTGATCTGCTTCTTCAAGACGCTGCAACGAAAGCGGCACGACCACCAGGACGTGCGTTGAGAAGCAAGCTGTCGACCAGAGTCAATACCGACGCAACACACCGATGACGACGCCCTGGATCTGGCAGTCGTCGACGATGATCGGTTCGAACGCCTCGTTGGCAGGCTGCAGTCGGATGCGTCCGTCCGGTTCCTTGTAGAAGGTCTTGAGCGTGGTTTCGCCCTCGGGCAGCAGGGCGACGACGCGTTCACCGTTTCGCGCAGTCTGCCGCCGTTCGACGATGACGTAGTCACCACTGCAGATACCTTCATCCTGCATGGATTCACCTTCGACCTGCAACGCGAAGGTGGCGCCACGGCTGCCGGTCCTGGGCCCGAAGAATTCCTCGAGACTGAGGGTCTCGTCATCCTGGAGACGCTCGATGGGCATGCCGGCGGCGATACGACCCATGAGAGGAAAGGAGATGCCGTCATGCATCTCGGTGGGGAGAGCGTAGTCCTCAGCGATCGCCAAAGAGCGAGCCTTGTTCTTGTCGCGTGTCAAGGCGCCCTTCTTCACCAGGGCTTCGACGTGCTCGAACACGGTGACCCTGCTGACTCCGAGACCGTCGGCGAGTTCCTGCATGGTCGGCGAAAAGCCGTCCGTCAATCGTGCGTCCCGGATCATCCGGAAGATCTCGGCTTGCTTTGGGGTCAGGGTCACTGGAGCTCCTCTCCGGCATCGCGATGCCGTGGGGTGTCAGGCCGATGTCGGCCAGTTGGGTATTCAGTTGGGCGTGCAGGCGTCCACCGAACCCTTGATCGGTTCCGTGGGGACGAAGGAGTTCAAGAAAGGCGCTGAGTTGCCGTTTCTGGCTTGCGGCGATTCGAAGGACGCTGTCGAAAGCGCCAAGAAACGCCGAGGACCGGCGGGGCGTTCCGTCGGCTGCGGACTGGAGCAAGTCCGCGCCGACGGGAACCACCGCTGGAGACGAAACATCACGAGGCTCGTCATCGATGACCTCTGGACGTGTGATGCTCGTTGCGAAAGGGACGGATGGACGGGTCTGAACCGTTACGGGCAGTTCAAGTCGTCGAATACCGAGCAGTCGGTCGACGAACGATCGCGGTGCGCGATGAAGCGCGCGCAAGGGGGAGGCCTGTGCGGACTTCGAGGGAGTGGAACCAGCTGTGCGTCTGGTCGGTGTGTCGTGAACCCGGCTGATCGCGGTCAGGGTTCGACCAGCACCGAGATACTCGGTTCGATGCGTGCCACCAGGGCCGAGCGAGACGAGTGGACGGCACGTCTCGGGCAAGCGGTTGTACGCACGTTGTCGAGGGTCCAGTCGACCCGGCGCATGAAGCGCCCTGAGGAAGGAACGAAAGCTGAAGCGAGGCACGTTCGGGGTGCTGTCGGCGCTGGTCGTTGGTGTGGCTGTGAGCAGTGACATGGCGGGTTCTCAGTCTTCTCAAGGGCCTCGGGGGGTCGTGGCGCTCCGGCCGGTGTGCCCCCTGTGGCACTGGGTCCTGGATTGGTGAGCATGCTCCGCACGCACCTTCTGACAGTCGTGCCACGACCGTCTGACCTACTTGTTCGGCATATATTAGGTGTTCCCAAGAGCCTTTGTTCGGTACTTGTTCGCATGTGGCTCCAACATAGCCCGTATATGCCTAGTAATCAGTCAGTTAGGGGTATCGTAAATTTCTCAGCCAGACCCGAACGAATGGTTCTCGTGGATCGATTAGGCTCGTTTCATGGCGAACACTCCACCTGCACAATCGTTCTGCAAACCCCCTCAACCACTGATCGAGAACCCAGGTCGTCTGTGGCTGCTCGATCCTGAGCTCGATTTCCTCAATCACGGCTCCTTCGGGGCCGTACCTCGCGAGGTGCTGGATGCCCAGACAGCCTGGCGTGAAGCGATCGAACGGGATCCCATCGAAATGATGGGCCGGCGAATCTCGGAGCTGCTTGAGACTTCTCGATGGGCTGCCGGGGCGTTGATCAACTGTCACCCGGATTCAGTCGGGTTCTCCCTGAATGCCACCAGCGCGATCAATGCCGTCGTTCGCTCGCTTTCCTTCAAACCTGGCGATCGCATCGTTGCACCGAACCATGTCTACAACGGTGTGCGTCAGACCCTGCGCTGGGTCGCAGCCCGTGACGGCGCCGAGTATCTGGAGATACCGGTCGAACTTCCGGTTGACCACTCGGACCAGCTGGGCGATCGAATTCTCGAGTCGATCCCCGATCGAACCAGACTCCTGGTCATCGACGAGATCAGTTCACCCACGGCGATCAGGTTTCCGGTCGAGCGGATCGTTCGTGAATGCTCCAAACGCGGGATCCAGGTCGTGGTCGACGGTGCGCACGCGCCCGGCATGATCGAGGTCGACATCAACCGGCTCGAGTCACTCGGCATGCTGGCCTGGACGGGAAACCTCCACAAGTGGGCTTATGTTCCGAAGACCTGCGCACTGTTGTTCGTGCATGAAGAGCGTCGTGACAGCATTCATCCTTCGACCATCAGTCACTTTCTCGATGGTGGCTTCAAGCGTGAATTCGAATGGCAGGGGACCGTGGATTTCACTCCGTGGCTGTCGGTTCCCGCAGCACTCTCCTTCATCGAGACGACTTTCGGCCTGGAACGGCTGCTCGAGCACAACCACCAGCTCGCGACCTGGGCACATGCGCACCTGTGCTCGACCTGGGAGGTCGAACCTCTCACGCCCCTGGACGGTTCGCTTCTGGGCGCGATGGCGGCAATGGTCCTGCCACGCCGGATACAGGCTCACTTCGAGAACCCGATGGTCCTGCAGCACACCCTGTACGACAACCATCGCATCGAGACCCCGGTCCACGCCTGGGGCGATGAGTGGCTGATTCGCGTGAGTGCACAGGCCTACAACACGCCCGATCAGTACCGAAATCTCGGCGAGGTGATCCTCGAACTGGCTGATCACGGGCCGAGCAAACCACCCCGCATCAGGGTCAATCCCCTGTAGCGTTTCCGGTGGACGTCGATGCGTTCTCGTGCAATCTATCAACGAGTTCGGCGACACCGATGGCGCTTCCAGCCGATGGTTCAGCAGCTGCCTGAGCACGCTTGTACGGAACGTACTCGTCGTTGTACCACGTCCACCACTGCTTCATGTCCCATCCGAGATGATCGGTCGAACGTCCCCAGTCTCGGGTTGAGAGGTTGCGAAGGGCGAAATGAACCTCGGTCCGGTAGACGACCACGACCGCATCCTGGATCGCAAGCACGAACCCCTCGGCCACGGTACCGATGATCGGATTGAATGCACCCACGTTGTTGCCAACCACCGGCACCAGGTCCTGCACGTAGGACTTCTGCGTTCCGACCGCGATCCAGGCGAGATCGCCGGTATCGCCGTCGTAGTCATCCTGCGTGGCCTGGTTGAAGATGAGCAGGGGGATCGCCTCGATGATGTCCAGTGCGTTTGCCAGCGTTGCGGCGTGCGAGACCACGGCGTGTCGCGTGTCCCGCAGGGCGTGATCCATGATCGAAAGGACGGCGTTTCCAACGGGCGTGACCATCAGCAGCGTCGCCGCATGGCGAAGCGCCTTGTCCTCGGCATGGATCGCGACCCACGCGAGTGCCGCCTGTCCCGCCTCGCCTTGCGTGGAGAAGTGTTCGAGCATCGCGCTGCGCACATCATCCTTCTCGCCCTCAAGGATCTCGAACATCGGCTGGAAGGCCGCCGAATCGGTGATCTTGCGCAATTCCGCGATGCCCTCGAGACGTACGTTCTCGCGACGAATGCTGCGAAAGTGCTTCTTCTGCATCGACTTCAGGATCGCCCGCCATTCCCGACTGCGATCACCATCCGGCATCGCCAGGGGGAGTCGGGTCCGATGGGGCGTCATCGATGGAACCGGCCCGCTGGCAGGCAGCATGGTTTCGAGGATCCCCCGGTCGGGGTCGTCGATCTCGACCTTTGCCTGTGCTCCGGCGGGCATGCACACGGCAACCAGGAGTCCCAGCTGGGCGATTCCCTGCACGTGCTTCATCAACTGAGCGACTGGTGCGGTCATGAAATCACTATACGAAACACCGAGAGTCGACGATGCAGGAAGATGGGCGAGACCGAACGAATCGCGAGAAAACGATCGATCCGGGCATGTTCCCGGTCAATTCGCGGAGATTGCAGTCACGTAGGGATTACCGAGGCCGCCACCCAGTCGATCGAGATTGGACTGTGCCACCGCACGATCGGGGTAGTTGCCGATCTGGACGAGCCACCTGACCTTGCCGTTTCGCACCGACTTGACCACCGTTGCCGTTGGCATGCCCCTTGGTCGGGCGGCGGTCGATACCGTCGTCGCGTGTGCCACGGCGGAATCCTTCGAACTGAAGGCGCCCGCCTGGATGGTGAAACCCGTTCTCGATATCTCGTTCGCGGCCCTGCTGCCCAGATCACCGGACGAGCTGCGAGAGGCGGCATCGAACCGCTTGCGCGCGTCAGCGGCATAGCCTGCATCTCGATAGGCGATGCCTGCGAGCATCCGCGTTCGGGCAAGATCCTCGCCGTGCAGGTGCGTTGCGGCACTGTCGAATGTTCGCGCTGCCTGCAGTGGTTCACCGTCATCCAGAAGCACAGTTCCCAGGGTGACGCCGGCTCGGCCGGCAATCTCCGGGTCGCTGGATGACGTGGCCTGTTCGAGCATGACGCGTGCGCTTCCGGTACGTCCCAGCCTGGTGGCTGCAAGACCACCAATGTACGCCGCCTCGGTTCGATCACGGGAAGACCCGCCGTACCGCGCGGACTGGGCCTGGTCGTAGGCGGATTCGAAATCACCGGCGTCGTAGCTGGCCAGGGCGCTGTCGAGCCCCGTGTCTGCGCGAGGTGCGCATGCCGATGAGAACAGAATCGCTGCAAGGCACAGCACACGAAAGCAGGAGGGCTGTACAAGCCGATCACACGAGTGTCTCATGACCACGTATTGTACCGGGTGCAGACAACCATGGAGACCTCCTGATGATCGATCTTGGAACTCGAATCCGCCGGAACCTCCTGCGATCACCAATTCGCGTGGTGGCGGTCGATGACCAGAGATCCTGGCGAGGCGGGATGATGCTGCTGCTGATCCAGCACATCGCCCGGCGAATCAAGCAGACGACCGATGCCGAGCGTATCGGGGTGATGCTGCCGACTTCCGGTCTGTTCCCAGCGGCCCTGGTCGCGGGCTGGAGCGCAGGCCGCACCGTGGTCCCCCTGAACTACCTCCTTTCACGAGATGACCTCGAGTATGTCGCCAAGGATGCCGGCCTCGACACCATCATCACCGTCAAGCAGATGCTCGATTTCGTCGGTGGTGTCCCGGATGGGATCACCCCGTTGATGCTCGAAGACATCAAGATCGGCTTCCCACCGCTGGCCCGTGGCCACCGGTGGAAGCCGGATGACCTGGCGGTCGTCCTCTATACATCAGGAACATCCGGAAAGCCCAAGGGCGTGATGCTGACCGCGGGCAACCTCTCGGCAAACGTCGAGCAGGTTCGTGAATGGGCGACATTCACGCGCAAGGACGTCCTTTTCGGTGTCCTGCCACAGTTCCATTCCTTCGGCATGACGGTCCTCACCCTTATGCCTCTTTCGGTCGGGTGTGGGGTCATCTATTCAGCCCGCTTCATTCCGAAGAAGGTCCTCGATGCACTGAAGAAGCACCGCCCGACCGCGATGCTCGGAATCCCCGGCATGTACAACGCACTTCGCATGCAGAAGAAGATCAGTGCGGACCACTTCAGCTCGCTCCGGTACATAGTCTCGGGTGGCGAGCCGCTCAGCGACGACGTCTACGAGAGCTTCAAGGAGAAGACCGGCCGTGAGATCACCGAAGGGTACGGACTCACCGAGACCGCACCCGTGAGCAACTGGTGCATGCCGGAAGACAACCGCAGGGGAACCGTCGGGCAAGCACTCCCTGACGTCGACCAGCGCATCGTGACCGATGACGGGACCGTCCAGCCGCGAGGCGAGGAAGGGGAGGTGCGGATCAAGGGGCCCAACGTCATGAAGGGCTATCTGAACCTGCCCGAGGAGACGGCTTCGGTCTTCGATGAAGAAGGCTACTTCCGTACCGGCGACATGGGCAAGATCGATGACGACGGCTTCCTGTCCATCACCGGGCGCATCAAGGAAATGCTGATCATCGGCGGCGAGAACGTCTTCCCCCGCGAGATCGAGGAAGTCCTCAATCGACACGAATCGGTCAAGGATTCGGCGGTCATCGGCGCCCCCGATCCCAGTCGCGGGGAAGTGGCGCTTGCGTTCATCGAGCTGAACGAGGGCGCCACCTTCGATGCGACCTCGCTGAGGGCGCACTGCCGTGACTCGATCGCACAGTTCAAGGTGCCCAGGGAGATCAGGCTCGTCAAGGAACTTCCCCGCAACGCCACCGGGAAGATCGTTCGTCGCAAGCTGTCTCCCGAGACGCCAGATCAATCCGCCGAGAACGGTTGATTCCACGCTTTCAATCAATACATGAGAAAACCCCTCCGACATCGGTGTCGGAGGGGTTGGTCGTGTCAATCTGGCGGGATGATCAGGAGATCATTCCGGGCAGGGGCCCCAACCGCTGAGCAGCAGAAGCAGGTCCTCGCCGTCGGTGGTTCCGTTGCCGTCGAGGTCACCACCGGGTCCGCCCCAGTCACCAAGCAGGATGATGAGGTCGGCGCCGTCGATTTGGCCATCGTCGTTGAAGTCGCCGATGCACTCGACCGGGGGTTCAGCATCACCGATCACCGTCAGGATGCCGGTGCCGGAGTTGCCGACCGCATAGCCGCCAACACCCACGATGTAGGTACCGGCACTCAGGCTGGTCTGGATACGTGACGTGAATCCTGCGCATGCCACGCCCGCATCATCCGTTCCGTCGTCGTTGCAGGCGACGGTGGTGGATGGATCGCAGGTGCTCGCAATGACGAGTCGCGTGTCGTAGTCAGCCTGGTTGCAGGTCGTGAACTCGTAGTTGCCGTCGGTGGCAGCCGTGAACTGGAAGTAGTAGGTGTTGTAGCAGACGTCGTCACCGAACTCGCCTGGATCGCAGACGCCGGTCGTGTCGAAGTTGCGGTTGCCGGCAGCCAGCGCGCAGGTGGTGTCGAATTCGTAGTCGCCAGCACCGGAAATCAGCTCGGGGTTGGTGCAGTCATTGGTGTAGTCGTCGCACTCACCGCCGCCGCCGCCACCGCCGGCGCAGTCGTCGGCGCCTTCGCAGATGGTCAGGGTACCGACGCCGTAGCTTCCGGCAGCGTAGCCGCCGACCGCGATGCTGTATTCGACACCAGCTTCGAGTTCGACCGCAATGGTCGTCGTGAAGCCTTCGCATCCGTCCGTGTCATCAAGGCAGGCAATGACCGACGACGGATCGCAGCCGTCGGCGAGAACGGCCAGACGGGTGTCGTAGTTGGCCTGGTTGCAGGTGGTGATGACGTGGATGTCGGTGTTTGCAGGGGTGAAGCTGAAGTAGTAGTTGTTGTAGTCGATGTCGTCGCCGAATTCGCCCGGATCGCAGAAGCCGGTCAGGTCGAGGTTGCGGTCACCCTCGGCGAATGCACAGGTGGTGTCGAACTCGTAGTCGCCCACGGCGGTCAGGACCTCGGGGCTGTCGCAATCGTTGGTGTAGCCTTCGCAGCCACCTCCGCCGCCACCACTGCCCTGGGAAATCGTCAGGATGCCGGTGCCGAGATCGAATGCCGAATAGCCACCCACGGAGATGGTGTATTCCTCGCCAGCCATCAGGTCGACCTCGATGGTGGTGGTGAAGCCGGCGCAGCCGTCGGTGTCATCAAGACAGACGAGCACCGTCGACTCGTCACAGGCTTCGGTAAGCACTGCGAGTCGGGTGTCGAAATCAGCCTGGTTGCACGTCGACATCGTGTAGGTGTCGGTTTCATCAGGCGTGAAGTTGAAGTACATCGTGTTGTAGATCAGGTCGTCGCCAAAGGGGCCGGGATCGCAGTAACCCGTCAGGTCGAGGTTGCTGATTGAATCCAGGGTGTTGACGTCATTGTCGCCGAGAATCGCGGGTACCGGCTCACAAGGCCCGGTGGTACCGCCACCGCCGCCGCCGCCGCCGCCGCCATCGCACAATTCATTGGCGTTGGCTACGCAGGTATCGTCCCACTCGGTATCGCAGCAGTAGCTGTCGAAGTTACAGACAGCGGTGCAGCAGTCCGAATCACTGCAGCCCCCGATACCGGGCGTCTCGGTGTAGCAGTCGCCGCCCTCTGGGTTGGGGCAGTCCTGGGAATGAGCCATTGCCCCGGTCATTCCAATCATGGCTGCCATCAAAGTCGTTTTCATGGTCGATCGCATCGACTTGCTCCTTACGTATCCTTTGAGTGTGTCGTTCTTCTCATCAAACAGCTCTCAGTGGACTTCTCTAGCCACCCAACGAGCTTGATCAGACCATGCAAGATGATGGCCCATCGTGTCTTCGGATAAACCCTGTGCGGGTGCCCCTGAACATCCCGAGCATACATCGAATCGGATGATTTCCCTTCATATATCACCCCGAACGGTTGATTTATGGAATTCCAAATCCAATGCCGAGATTCATCAGGTCCTCAGAACGGGGATTTTCGGCGGGGATATCCACTCTTCACGTTTCTCGGACATTCACCACGGAACCGTGTACGCTGTCCGAATTCACCAACACACCCCCCTTGGAGTCCTGAAATGGCCGCCCAGATCAGCGAAAAAGCACCCACCTTCAGCCTGCCTGAAGCCCCCGGACAGATGGTCGACATCGAATCTGAAATCGGCAGCGGACCAATCGTCCTGCTCTTCTTCCCGCTTGCTTTCAGCTCGGTCTGCACCACGGAATTCTGCACCATCAGGGATGAGTGGGGCGCCTGGACCGACCTCGAAGCCAAGGTCTTCGGCATCTCGGTGGATTCTCCATTCGTCGCGCAGAAGTTCCGGGAGATGGAAGGACTTCCGTTCCCGTTGCTCTCGGACTTCAACAAGGACGTGTGCGCCAGCTACGGAGCGCTTCACGAGGACCTCATGGGACTCAAGGGCGTGGCCAAGCGTTCAGCCTTCGTCATCGACAAGGACGGCATGATCACCTACGCCTGGGTCAGCGAGGACCCCGGCAACATGGTCGACTTCCCGGCGATCAAGGCCGCGGTCGAAGCCTGCTGAGTGCGCCCAGATCGACCGCGTGGTTCGAAACCAGCCCCCTGGACTCCCGGAGCCTCTCAGGCTTCGGGAGCTGTTTTTGATGGTCGATTTCGCATCGATTTCCGAGCAGGATGGCGAACCCCTCACCGGGGGGGGCGTACTGCTCTCATGATGAATCTAACACGTACCGTGATCACCACCGCACTCGTTGTTTTCGGCCTTCAGATGCAGGGATGTGCCTTCGGTGATCGAGATGTGGATCTTGCGTATTCGCCCACATCGACCATCACCTCGAACTCCGCCCAGAAGGTCGCCGTCATGACCTTCGTCGACGACCGACCCAACCAGGAGGCGGTCGGTGAGATCCGGAACAACCTGATGATCAAGACGGCCAACGTCACATCGTCCAACGAAGTCAGCACCTGGATCTCCGATGCCCTGATCGCCGAGCTCGAGCAAACCGGCGCCAACGTTCGCGGATCGGACTCCGGGCTGAACTCTGAGATTGCGCTCACCATCAATGGGTCCGTCCAGGAATCCTTCATCAAGCAGATGGGGTGGCTGATGACGACCACAGTCCGAGCACAGGTGTCCCTCAACAAGGACGGCGTGACCTACTCGGACACCGAGTACGTCGGCAAGTCGACCGGCGTGCTCGTGGCACCCAGCGTCAGTCAGTACAGGAACCTGCTCGAAAGCGCCCTGCAGGACATGATGGATACCCTGATTCCCGACATCCTTGATGCAATGGACTGATCCCCCGAGTCACGCACACCCAACACCATACAGGACACAACCGGCCCGCCACGCGCGAGGCCGGTTGTCTTGTTCACGCAAAGAGCGGAACCGAAACCACCGCTCCTGCCTCCAGACGACGTGATCGTGGCAATTGACACTCCTGAACCGGATCACCTAGAATGTCGCGTCGATACCAACACACGGTACTTCGCGGGTGTAGCTCAGTTGGTAGAGCGTCAGCCTTCCAAGCTGAATGTCGAGGGTTCGAGCCCCTTCGCCCGCTTCGCAGCACGCGGCTTCTCGGAGCCGCGTGTTGTCGTTTTTGCGTTACAGGGTGGGGGACGGCGCCCAGGCCCGTCTTCATCGGCATCAGCTGTGCCAGGAGGCAGGTCGAACTTTTCTTACTGGAACTCTTTGAGGTAGACCAGGTAGGCGGCAAGGCAGAGTACGCAGATCAGTGACAAGATGAAGAGCCGCCCACCCAATCGCTTTGGTTCGGGTTGCTTGAGATTTCTGCCGGTCTCTGGGTCGAATCCTGCCCCGCATTCCGGGCATCGATTCAATTCGAGCTTGTCGATTCTGTATGTGCAGAGCTTGCAGCGAATGGTCTTGCCCATCGTCTATGGGAAGCAGAGCAAGTCCCTGCGTCCCATCAAGTCAAGAGTGGTTGAATGAAAAAGCCATACAGAAACGGAAGAACGAAGATCACACCGATGAACACCAGCAGGAGAAGTACCAGAAATCGAGCTGCAGTCTTCATGGTCATGCCCGGCTAGTCATTGTAATTACGGTTGCTGAAGAGCCCGACGTACTCATTCGTGGCATAAATTTGGCAGTCGTTGAACAGGTTGTACCGTGTCGTGCCCGTTCGGTATCCGGTCGTGCCGATGCTTGAATCCAGGATGCTCTCCAGGAACCCCCCTTCAAACGAGATGCGCCAGACATACGAATCCGGAAGGTACTCGGCCGATGTTTCTTTGATCCGATCATCATTGTCTGCCGGGCAGGACAAAAGGAGAAATGACAGATCGAGTTTACTCAGGTCACGCTTGGCACCGAGAAGAAGTGTTGCATTGATGGAAGACACTTGCGGTCGTTCTTCATTGATCTCGATGCGCTCCACTACGATCGCTGCGTTGCCGCTTTCTGCTACGGAAACCGCTCCTTCTACGTGTACACCTTGAGCGTCCACGCGTATTACTGCATCAGGCGTGTTGCGATCTCCCTTTGCGGTACTGATTTGCTCGTCATCCCGAAGCTCAATACCGTTGGGTTTGTCAAAGACACTGACAATCGTGTTCCAGACCATCTGATTACCTGCCGCATCGGTCACTTGCGCGAATAGAAAGTAAGGGCCGGGCTCGTCAATGCTGATGGGAGATCCCGATGTGACCGGTATGTCGCCCTCAGAAATGACAGAAGTCTTATTCGAAGCTTTGGAGATCCACGCCTGAATAGTTGGTGTGCTGTCAAAGTTATCACTGACTTCGATCACTGGAGTGAATGTTTCGCCAGGTAGAATCGTAATAGTACCTACTGCTATTGGACCCCCTGATGTCGTAAAGAAAAACGAAGCACGGGGTGGAGACTGATCGATAGCTCGAACTAGCGCGGCGCTTATCGTTCGGTAGTAGAGGGCGAACCAAGTTACGGCGCACAATACAGGCAGCGTGGCTAACAAGAAGATGATGTATGAGCGAACTGTCTTTGTTGTCATTTTTGGGAAATCACTTAATAGTGAAAGACTCCGTCGTCGGACTCTGAATCATCGCATACCTCGTCATCATTGAGGGTAGCGACGAAGACCCAATCACCGACCTGCAGCCGTATGGGCGAGATCGTGTGTCCTTCCTCTGACTGCGCAAGCGCAGTGGTGTACCAACAAGTTCCACCAGCAAGTGCGACTGCAACAACCGCGCCGTGCTGTCACAACAACAGAGTTCGCCTTTTGAGTCATGTTGTATCCCCCGACGGCCGCTCGCCCCTAAGCGGTAGCCGAAGTTAGTAGTGCCAATCCGTTCATTAGAAATACGTCCTCATTCGTGATCTCTGAAATTATCTGCTGAATTTCGTGCATTTGGTCTCCAGATCAGTTCTGGCCGATCCTTGCTGAGACGCATCGACGGAAACACGAGACATCTGACTGGGCGTAAGTGTCTTTAAGCATGTTTCTTGCAAGGATCTGTCACCGTGAGGTTCGGCCACCTTCATGGCACTGATCGATGTGTTTCCGTCATCTCTTGCAGCGTGCAGCGCAACGAGTGCTGAACACATCGACGCTGGCAGTTCATCCCACGATGAAATGTCCGTATTCAGGTCATCAGACAACAGTCCACGGCGCCCGCTTTGCTGATCACATGAAGAAGACCAGCTCACGTCACGCTCGTGTATGAGATGACGGAGATTTCAATCCCGGGAGGCAGACACGTATCGCATGCTCAGGGAATCGTCCAGTTCCCGAGCACGATGCCGATATCGACGCCTCCGACGAACCCGTCACCATCGATGTCGGCGATGCATTCCTGGGGAGGCTTGGGGCAGGAGCCCCAGCCCGCAAGGACGATGGCGAGATCGGTGCCGCTGACCACGCCATTGCCGTCCAGGTCACCGGCGACCGGATCGCCGCCGCCCGAATCGGGATCGATGTGGATCAGCTGGTTCACCGGTACGTTCGAAAGCACATCAACTTCGCCGTTGATCCACTTGATCGTGAGTTCGTCGATCAGCTGGGCGTCGCCCAGCCCGAAGTGAAGCATCAGTGGGCCGGAAGCAGAGTAGGAGGGGTTCCCATCCATGTAGCGAACATGCGTGGTCGATCCGACCCGCGCTTCCACCCGGGTGTTGAAGCCGTTGTTCGGGATCCGGTTCTCGGGATCGCCTCCAAGGGTGACCTGCAGCCAGGATCCGAGGTTCGGTGAATCGTTTCGATAGAGGTGGACCGAGCCATCGTTGCAGTAGAAGACCAGATCCATGTCCCCGTCCCCATCCATGTCGAAGGAGCCGGATGAAGTCGACTGGCATGCGAGATCAAGACCGCTTTCCGAGGTGACGTTGTAGTAATTGCCGTTGAGTGAAGTCTTCCGAAGAATTGTTTCGGGTTCATCCCTGAATTCGACCCGGTTCTGGATGCCGTTGCCGATGACGAAATCCTGGAAACCGTCGTGGTCGAGGTCGACCGCGGAGCAGCTCCATGACCAGCCGCTGTCGTGAAGGCCGAAACTGGCTGCCATGTTGATGTACTGATGATCCGCGTACTGCATGTACATGGTGTTGCCGTTGAAGTTGGTGGGCTTCTCGTCGAACCAGATGCAACCGACGAACCAGTCCAGGGTCCCGTCATGGTTGAAATCCAGAATGGCACTGCCCATTCCCGAACTGTCGATCCCGGTTCCGTTGGCAGGCGTCAGGTTGGTGAACGTGTTGTCGCCGTCGTTTCGAAAGTAGGCGCTTCTTCCGAAATCAGCGACCCAGACGATGTCAGGATTGAGATCGCCGTCCATGTCGATCACGTTCGCGGAAAACCCCTTGGCCTGTCGGACTTCGTCGTGGAAGTCGAGGGTGTGGGTCACGTCGGTGAACGTGTTGTCGCCATCATTCAGGTAGAAGCGGTTGCCTTCGGCGAAGACCTGCCACGAACCGTAGAGCAGATCGAGCAGGCCATCGGCGTTGAAGTCACCCGCACTCGCGAACGTCGGGTGCTGGACGCTGCCGGGAGCAACGTTGTTCACCCCTGCGGACGTCGCGACATCCTCGAAACCGGTTCCACCCAGGTTTCTATAGAGTCTGTATCCACCGGGGGAACCACCGGGGATCGAGGCGTCACCCGCACTTGCCACCGCAAGATCGATCCAGCCGTCATTGTCGAAGTCACCGGCACCGACCCCACAGGAGAAGTGAAGGTCGTCCAGGCCCCAGGCAGCCGAGACATCGGTGAATGAACCGGTTCCATCGTTCAGGTACAGGGTGTCGTTGGTGCTGCCTATGCCCGAGAAGAACAGGTCAAGTGTCCCGTTTCCATCGAAGTCGGCGATGCCGATGCCTCCATAGAAGTGCGAGTTGTTGAGCATCTGCTTCGATGGCGTCTCGACGCTGAAGTCGATTCCGGAAGCATCGGTCACATCAGTGAACTGAAGATCGTCTGCCATCACGCCCACGGAGACGCAAACCATTGTTCCAGCAAGAAGCACGATCACATGTGCAACAGACGAGCTCGAATCTTTCTCGTTCATTTTGGCGCCAATCTCTTGAGTTCAATCTTCTTGTGCTCTGACCATGCATGTCACTGGGCAGTCATGCATGTACTGCGAGGTATCAAAAGTAAGCTTGGTCACAATTGCACACAAGTGATTAGATTTCAAATATTGAATGGGTACCGGCTTTCAGGCCCTCTTGACGACAACCATGGTCACATCGTCGAGGGGGCGGTCGCTGCACCGGAACAGATTGAGATCCTTGATGATTGCATCTCCGATCATCTGCGCTGATTCATCCGCATGGGACATGATCACCGAGCGCAGCCGATCCTTACCGTACAGTTCCTTTTCTGGGTTTGCGGTCTCCCAGATGCCATCGGTTCCGGTCAGCAGGATCGACCCGGGCGGCCCCAGCAGACTTTCATATTCATCGAACACCTGGTCGCACATGATCCCGAGGGGAATGTGCCCTCCGTTGGGCTCGCTGAAGTTGCGGGTGTTCGAGTTGAACAGAAGCGGGGGGTCATGCCCGGCACCAGCCCAGCGGAATGACGATCCGTCGGCGGAAACCAGGATCGACATGAAGGTCATGAACTTGCCATCCGGGGTGTCGGCGACCAGCACGTCATTGACATCCCCAAGCACTTCCCCGAGCGTACCGCCCTGACGCAGGCGGGTTCGCAGGGCTGCTCGAGCCGATGCCATGATCAACGCAGCGGCAATGCCGTGTCCGGTCACGTCGCCGATGGCTATGAGAACCGACCCATCCTCGACCTGCTCCACGTTGGCGACTTCGGGGAAATCGTAGTAGTCACCGCCGGTCTCATCGCAGTAGGTACTGAACGCCGCGATGTCGAGAGACGGATTCACGGGGACATCCGATGGCAGCATGTGCTGCTGGACGTCCATCGCGACTTCAAGGGATGATCGAAGTTCGAGTCGCTCCTTGAGACCACGGCACATCGAGTCGAGTCCCTCTGCCAACTCGAGGTATTCTCGCCCACCACTTCCGGAGAAACGGACATTGAGGTCACCGGCCGCTATCTGCGTGGCGGTCTTTCTGAGTCCGATGATGGGACGAACGATCGTACGGGACAGGAGCAGGCCTGCCAGACCGGCGACGACCAGGACGGCCACGCCCCAGTAGATCAAGCGGGACTGCACCTGGTGCACGCCACTCAGGAGATCACCCTCCGGGATCACCGTCACGATTCGCCAGTTCGGACCCCATTCGACTCCGAGTGACGTCGCATCGACCAGGTAGGACGTGCCATCATGTTCGGTGAAGATCGAGTGGGTGAATCCTGCATCATCGATGGTGGTCAGGCTGGGGTCATTCAGGACATCCGCCGCGTGGGACACCATCACGCAGCTCGAATGCTCGGCCCGGACCAGATTGCCGTCCAGGGAGCATGGCACGTCCGTCGAATCACCGGCAACAAGGTAGCCTTCGGCGTTCATCACGAAGAGGCGTCCGTTTTCACTGACGGTGATCGTGGAGAGATAGCTGGAGATCGCATCGACCGTGAAGCCGACATCGGTGACCCCGATCCTCGAGCCGTCTTTTGCGGTCACCAGGGTTGCGTAGCCGGATCCAATCGGATTGGGATCGTCCCCGCTGCTGGCCCAGGCATAGAGAGGTGTCCACCCGGCTCCCCCGGGACTGTTCATCGCGGTCTTGTGCCACGGACGTTCCTGTGGGTCGTAGGGGTATGAGCCGATCGGATCCCCGGTGATCCGTCCCGCATCGTCCAGCAACCATTCGTAGCATCTGCCGCTGTCCGAGGAGGCATCGAAGATGGCGGCGATCTTCGTCCCGTCCGCCCTCCGTTCCACCCAGACCGTATCGGTGTCGGCATTGGAAACAAGGATGGCACTGATGGACGGATATCCCATCAACTCCGTCCAGAGTGAAGGCACCTCGCCCCTGAGATCGTCGAGGTTGATGCTCCCGATCTCCATCAACTCCCCATTCAACCTGGAAAGCAGGCGTGGCTTGGAGAGATTGCTGCGGACTGCGAGGCGTACTCGCTCGGTGGCCTGGTCGAGAACCCTGTCAAGCAGGTCTCGACTGACCCGTTCGGTACCGGTCACGCCCAGTCCACCGAACAGGAAAGCAATGCCAACGACAAGGCTGAGCAGGAGCAGGGGATAGGTGATGGCTACGGAGAAACGCGAGAGCATGAGTGGGCCTCCGGGTGCGCCACCAATACTACCGAGTGGTCGCTTTCGGCGAACTCAGCCACCCTGGGGGCGATGCATCTGGCTACCGACGTTGGAGGCCTTCTGGGAGCCACCGGTCACCGCTCCGAATTGAGACCGGCCAACCCCGGTCTTCTTTTCGTTCTTTTCGGAGGGGTCGGCATTTCGCGCTTCCTCAAGCTTGGCCTGGACCGTCTTCTTCTTCTTGAAGTCACGCATCTTCTTCTTCTGTTGCTGCTTTTTCTTGCTGGCCATGCGGTACTCCTTGGACCTCATTATTCGTGGGTCTGACCACTCTAGCGAGACGTGATCATTGATCCAGATGGAAATTCAGTATCGACCGACTCCATCGGTCGACACCAGTGAAAAGCTCACCCCATGACCCTGAAAATGGCCGTTCGGCACCGATGCCACAGCCAGCCGGTCTGGATCAGGTTCCCAATCGTGTAAGCCAACAGCACCGCGATCACGCCGTTTTCCGGTCCGATCAGGACGCCTGCCCAGATCACCAGCGATGTCACGACGAGAAACAGGGCCACCGACTCGGTGATGAACCGGGTTCGATGCGAATCGACGAGCACGCCTTGATAAAGCGACTGCAGGAAGGTCAGCAGCGGTATGGGGATCGCGATCCAGAGGGACGCCATGCCCAGCTCGACGAGCTCGGGGTCGAGCCCCATCACCCGACTGAACCAGAAACCCGACAACGGAGTGAGTGCCACCACGGCCAGGATGATGGTGAAGATCGATCCGACCACCCAGGCGAAGAGCCTCAAGGCGGGGATTTCCTCGCGGTTGCCACAATGGCCGATGACGACCTCGTTGTAGGCCACGCCCGCACTGCGACAAAGGAACACCATTCCGCCGACCGGGGCCCATACCGCAAGGGAGATCACGGCATTCGGCATTCGATCGATTCCCGCGGTTCCGATGGGTTGCATGGTCAGGACGAGCAAGGGCGTCATGGCCAGCGGTATGTAGAACTTGAGCAGGTCCACGCCACGGACCACCTTCTCGTCGAAGGGGCCGTCCTTGAGCACGCCACTGATCACCGGACGCGCACGATGGCGGGCATAGACCGCTTCCGAGATCGTCCCGATCGTCAGGGAACTGGAAGCGACCACGACACCCTCTGCCTCGAAGAGCAGCCAGCCGACGAGCAGAACGCTGACCGTGGTGACGAGCCTCACTCCGGTGCCGATTGCGACCGCACTTCGATAGCCGAACCGTATGAGCATTCCCTGGTTCGTCCTGCGATCGGCGATCGCCCAGGTCCAGGGCGTCATGATCATGAGTCCCCTGCGGGCGGGTTCACGAACCGCTTCCGGAATGTCCAGGAGCGGAACGACGGCAAGATCGTAGAGAGGCGTGAAAGCGATGATGATGTGGAACATCGTCATGATGAAGGCCAGCTTCATCATGAAACGCTTGAGGACGGTGAAAGCGGTGGTGTTGGTGCTGAGTGCGGTCGACGCCGCCAGCAACATGATCACCGGAGCCTCGACCATCAGGGATATCGGGAAGACCACGCCACCGAAGGCCGCAAGCTGGACCTCCTGGTCGGGCAGTCTCGCCACGACGGCGCTGATCACCGGAAGCTCCACGCCCATCAGCAGCCAGCTGAGTGCCAATGGCCACCAGGTACCGAGGATCACCACCATATGGCGCAATGGCGTGGGTGTTTTCTCGTTCAATGCAGGGAGTGTCCAGCGGACGAAGTGGTCGCGGGTTGAACAGGCCAGGTCTTCATGCAGCGTGGTCTCTGGGTGGGGTCACCGGACCGCTCCGATTCAGCACTCGCTCGCATTGTCGGCCCGAACGCACAACGACCCCGCGTCTTCGACCGTGATGTGGATGCAGTTGGGAGCATGCATGCAGTCATCCACGGACTTGAACTCGATGTTCGAAGGCAGGGACAGGCCATGCTTGGAGAGCACCTCCTGCGGAGTGTTCATGAGCGCCTGTCGGGTGGCCTTGTCCTCGCAGACCGCCTTGTAGAGAGCCGTGAATGCATTCATGTCCTGGGTCATCGAGGGCTCCTGTGGAATTCGTGGGTGCCTGGAATCACGTACTCTAGAAGATTCGCAGCACTTCGTCCCGATAGGCAAGCTCGGCAGGTAAGGTGTCCGAACAGATCGTACCCCCATGTCCACTCTCCTCAGCGCACGTGAACTCTCGAAGGCCTTTCCGGCGAACATCCTGTTCGAGGACGTGTCTTTTCACGTGGAGCGTGGAGATCGAATCGGATTGATCGGGCCCAATGGCGCCGGGAAGTCGACGCTCCTGAAGATCCTGTCGGGGGTCGATTCACCCGATGCCGGTGACATCATCCGGCGCAAGGGCCTGAAACTCGCCTATGTGTCCCAGGACGACCGTTTTCCCGAGGATGCGACGCCGATGTCGGTCGTCACGGAGCAACTGACTTCGACCGGCGATGATCGCCTGGATCCGGTGACGCGCGGATCCATCGCGCTCGGCAAGCTCGGATTCACGGATTTCGATCGCACGGTGGCATCCCTGTCCGGGGGCTGGAAGAAGCGACTTTCCCTGGCGAGCGCCCTTGCCACCGAACCTGACGTGCTCATGCTCGATGAACCGACCAACCACCTGGATCTCGAGGGCGTCGTCTGGCTGGAGGGGTTCGTCCGGCAGTCATCCATCGCGATGATCTTCATCACCCACGACCGGATGTTCCTCGAGAACACCACCAGCCGAATCATCGAGATGTCTCGCGCCTATCCCAACGGCACCTTCGAGGCCGACGGCAACTATTCAGAGTTCCTTCGCCGGAAGGAAGCCTTCCTCGATGCCCAGCTCACTGCGCAATCGGCGCTTGCCAACAAGGTCCGGCGTGACACGGCCTGGCTCCAGCAGGGCATCCAGGGTCGGCAGACCCGGAACAAGACCCAGGTTCGTGATGCGGCCGAACGTCGCTCCGACCTGAAGGCGACGAAAAACCGAAACGAAGCACCCAAGAAGACCACCACCATCGATTTCCAGGCGACCGACCGGAAGACCCGGAAGCTGCTGAGCATGAACTCGGTGGGCAAGTCGATGGGCTCCAAGAAACTCTTCGATTCACTGGATCTCGAACTCAGCCCTGCGCGCCGGATCGGCCTGCTCGGAGTCAACGGATCCGGCAAGACGACCCTGCTTCGACTGATGTCGGGGGATCTCGAGCCCGATCAAGGCACCATCAAGCGGGCCGCCGAACTCCGCGTGGTCACCTTCAGCCAGCACCGGGGAACGCTTGATCACTCGATGACCCTCCAGGAAGCACTCTGCCCGGTGGGCGACATGATCGACTACCGGGGAAAGCAGACCCATGTCTCGGGATGGGCGAAGCGCTTCCTCTTCGAACCGGATCAGCTCCCGACGCTGGTAGGCAACCTCTCCGGAGGGGAACAGGCCCGGCTCCTGATCGCCAACCTCATGCTCGAACCGGCAGATGTCCTGCTCCTGGACGAACCCACGAACGACCTGGACATCCCCTCGCTCGAAGTCCTGGAGGAAGCCCTTCTCGAATTCCCCGGCGCGCTGGTGCTGGTCACCCACGACCGCTTCATGCTGGAACGAATCGCCACCGAGTTCATCGGACTGGATGATTCGGGTGGTGCACGCAGTTTCATGTCGTGTGATCACTGGAATCGAGAGCGACGCGGCAAGGCCTCCCGAGCAGATTCGGCGAAGACCCGGGAGTCCCCCGCGCGTTCCGATCGAAAATCTCGACCGGTCGTGGGAAAACCGAGGCGCCTGAGCTGGAAGGAGCAAAAGGAACTGGAATCGATGGAGGCATCGATCCTGAGCGCGGAATCCGAAGTCGAGGAACTCGAGACCACCGCCGCATCGCCCGAAATGACGAGCGATCACCAGAAGGCCACCGCGACCTACGCAGCACTGTCCAAGGCCCAGGAACGCGTCAAGCAACTGTATGCACGCTGGGCGGAGCTTGATTCGATGGGTTGAGCGACCTGCTCACGGCTCCTGTGGTTGCAGCACGAAGCGCTCCGCGATGAACCGTCCATCCACGACGGTGCCCGTCACCTCGGCCATCCTCACTGCATTGCAGAGCCCCTCGGCGCCATGGGCGTCACCATGGTCATCGATGCCGCTTCCATCGACGAAGTAGGGCGTACCGTCAAGGCGGACCGCCAGGTCGCATCCAGGCGCATCCATGCCGAACTGACACTGGCCGCAGGAGGCCTCCATGATCCTGGTGGACGCCTTCTTCGAGACGGCTTCATGCGCTGCGGGTCGGTCAGTACACCCCATGAGCAGGAGTGCGCAGATCGGGAAAAGGAAGCATGTATGTCGAAAAAATCGCATGTCTGGTCCGATCTAAGGGTGCACCCGGAGGTTGAGGTGATCGACACATGATATTGATAAAGGTCCCCGGGCACAGCCGGGGACCTTCAGTGAAGTATCGATCATGTGAAGCGACTTGCGATCAGTCGCACTCACCCCAGAAGCCGAGCACGATGGTGAGGTCGGCGCCATCAACGATGCCGTTGTTGTCCAGGTCGCCGGGGCCACTGGTCGCCCAGGCACCGAGGACGATGCTCAGGTCCGCGCCGTCGACCACGCAGTTGCCGTCGAGATCGGCCGCGCAGGTCGGGCATCCGCTGGTGCTGCCGGGTCGGAAGGTCGCGATGAAGCCACAACGGTTGAAGGTCTCGGCATCCTCGATGAGGTAACCCCATGCGAAGGTGAAGCCTTCGTCCAGGAGGAACGGGCCGGTCACGTCGCCAAACTCCCGATTCTCGGTTCCGTCGGTTCGCTTGAACCAGTATTCGACGTCAACGTAGACGTTTCCCGTGGGGCCTTCGAAGTTGAAGCCGTCAACGGGGAAACCTGCCTGCTGATAGCCGTTGCCGAAATCGATGACGAAACGGTTGGCGTCGACCGGGCCGCTGGCGGTCTGGCACTCAAGAGGCGTGCTCTCGGTGACGAAGGGCTGGCCGTTAAGGGTCGAGACCTCGTAGCTCAGTGAGTACGAGCCGTCGTCATTCTGCACGCCGTCGGCGAAGATGGCGGCGGTGGGGGCGAACGTGGTCGGGTCGAAGACCTGGGTCGTTCCACCGTTCACGCACGGCCAGAATTCCTGGGGCACGCCGGGCAGGCCGGCGAAGTTGATGCCGAGCACGTTCGCACCGATAGGTGGTTGGAACTGATCGACAAGCACCACCACTGCAGTGCCTCCGGAGTAGTAATCGCCTTCGCATTGCGCGCTTGCGGAAGTCGTGGCGACACCTCCGGCAGCAACCGAGGAGAGTGCGATGCAGGACATCATTCTGATATTCATCTTTGTTGCCTCACCTGATATATGACTTTGGCTGTTCGTGATCAATTCACTTCCAACGCCCGGGTGTGATGCCACAGGCTTCATCATCAGAATAGTGAACCAGAGCTGTAATCAACCGGTGGGCGTTGAAACTCGTGCAAAATATGACCTGATGAATCAATTTCAAATGGTCATTCGCCGGTTGATTCGTGCATGGCCCAGGCAAACAGACGTATGGAAATCGAGTGTTCGAGCGGGCACGATCAGGCACTGGACCCGGAGAACCCGGGAGGTGGTCGCGAATCGAGTGCGGCGTCACCCGCTCATCGATTGGACTGCTCTGAAACCTGGGCATCGACCGTGGCCTGCAGTTTATCGGCTTCCATGCGCCGCTCACTCGCCTTGCGGCGAAGGTGACGGGGGGGAATCACCTTCGAGGCCAGCCCGAGTTTCTCGAGCAGCTTGATCTGGTAGTAGGTGACGTCGATTTCCCACCAACGATGCTGGTTGGAGGCGCTTGCGGGATCGTGGTGGTGGTTGTTGTGCCACCCCTCGCCGACGGTCAGGATCGCGACGAACCAGTTGTTCCTGCTGTGATCATCGGTCTTGTAGTTCGAGTATCCGAAGAGGTGGGTCAACGAGTTGACGGACCAGGTGATGTGCCAGACGGCGACCGTCCTGACGAAAACGCCCCAGACCAGCAGGCTTGCGCCGAACTGAACCCCGCTCATGACGGTCCCCGTCGCCCAGCCGATGGCGAAACCGACGAGGAAGAAGAGCACGGCATGGGCCACGTAGACCCAGACCCATGAGTAGGACTTCTCCATCTTCATGTAGAAGGAGTCCTTCAGGATGTCCGGTGCGAACTTGCGATACGTGGCGATGTTGTGGGTCGCCGAATTCTCGATGATCAACCAACCGATGTGCGACCAGAGGAAGGTCACGAGCGGACTGTGCGGGTCCTCTTCGTGATCGGAGTGATTGTGGTGATACCTGTGCATGGACACCCATTTGCCGGGCGTGTCCTCCATGCAGCAGAGCGCGACGAGCACGAAGAAGTGCTCAAGCCACTTCGGAAGCACCGCTGAACGGTGCGTGAGGATCCGGTGATAACAGAGGTTGATCGCCTGCCCGAAGAGGTGGACGCAGAGAACCATCAGGATCACGCCGGTCCACGAGAAGAACCAGGGCAGGACGGCAAGCAGCGCCAGCAGATGCAGCGCAAAGATGGGAAGCGCGTAGGACCACCGGATCTTGCCCTTGACGATGGTGTCCGGCAGAGAGAGACGGTCTCGGCCTGCTTGATCTATGGGTTCAGCGGTCATGATGATCCGTACTCTGTTGAGGCGAATGGAGGGACAGGTCTTGATCAACCACGGTCGTGCCGTGAAGTGACTCGGCACGGGACGTCAAGGGCATGTGCTTGGTGAAGATCGAGGGTGACCTGGCATCCATGTCTGATTACAACTTGGACAGGTGCCGTTCATTCAGACATCCGTGGCTGAAATGAAGCGTTCGGTGCGGCACTTGTCGCACGGAGTATAGGCACAAAGCCCGGGCAAAGTGGCCTTGGAGGGTATTCCCGGCGATTCTGGCCGTGGAGATGGCAATTGTGGGCCGGTCAGGAATCCGCCTTCAGAATGCGGGCCAGCTTCAGATCCACGTAAACAGGCCCAAACGGGATGATCGCCCCGACGATTCCCAGGATCGTCATCCCCGTACTGAGGGGAACAAGTCTCTTTGCGATGATGAACATCAGGATGAGAATCACGCAAAGGGCCCCGTGCAGCGCGCCCGTGATCGATACCGCCACCGGCATGTCCATCATGTACTTCAGCGGCATGGCGATGATGAGGGCGATTGTGGAGATGACCTCCACGATTCCCATCACGATGAGAGCGATGATGAAGGAACGATTGATCG
>JAQWMQ010000045.1 GCA_029246705.1 Phycisphaerales bacterium
CTCCCAACCGGACCGGCGTGCCGGGGAACACGCGTATGGCAGGCCCACGCTGGTGGCCTTTGGTGGGAGTGTCGCAGTTGTTCTTGTGAGTTGAAGCGACTCTTCAGTAAGCTGGTTTCAAGGCCTGGGTGACCCCGGGCAAGGGGAGAGTCCATGTATTGCGTGCAAACCATCTCGTGTGCGGTCGCTGCGATGACCCTTGCCGCCCCGGCTGTTGCCGACACCATCCACGTTCCCGCAGGAGGAGACATCCAGGCTGCCCTCGATGGTGCTTCCGATGGCGACATCATCCAACTGGCAGCGGGTGCGTATTTCCCGGTTGCGCCCATTGATCCGATCGGCAAGGCGGTGACGCTGCGCGGAGCGGTCGAAAAGGATGGTCAACCCACCAGCACGATCGACGGTCAGGGTTCGACCTGGGTGCTGGAATGCACCAGTGGGGAAGGGGCGGGTACCGTCTTCGAGAACCTGCTTCTCACGCGTGGGTATTCGAATTCGGGCGGGGGGATGTACAACCTGAACAGCAGCCCGACGCTCGCGAACTGCATGTTCGAGGGGAACTCGGCTGATTCACTCGGTGGCGGGATGTACAACCTGGACAGCAGCCCGACGCTTGAGGGCTGCACGTTCACGGGCAACGCCTCCGGCGTCTTCGGCGGCGGGATGGCCAACAACAGGAGCAACCCGACGCTGACCGGATGCACGTTCGAGGGCAACTCGTCGGACGTCTGGGACGGGGGCGGGATGTACAACTTTGACAGCAGCCCGACGCTGACCGGATGCACGTTCACCGGCAACACGGCGAACCTGGTGGGCGGCGCGATACTCAACGCGGGTGCGGATGGCCGACCGATGCTGACGGACTGTACGTTCACGGGCAACTCGTCCGTCATCGGTGGTGGTGGGGTGTTCTGCTACGAAGGCAACCCCGTGATCCAGGGCTGTGTGTTCACCGGCAATACGTCCAGCAGAGGTGCTGGGATGTACAACTTGTTCGCAAACCCGTCGATCGAGAACTGTGTCTTCACAGGCAACACCCCGCACGATGAAGGGGGTGGCATGTACAACAACAACAGCGCTCCCACGCTGACCAACTGTGAATTCACGGGTAATCACACCGAGTCAAGTGCCGGTGGCATGTACAACTACTCGAGCACGCCGATCCTGGAGCATTGCGTGTTCAAGGGGAACACCGCAGGTGAAGATGGTGGTGCGTTCTACAACGAGAATTCCTCGCCATCACTGACGAACTGCATCATCCAGGACAATGCGGCTGTCAATGGAGGCGGGGGCATGTTCAACCATGGCAGCAGCCTGCCTGTCGTGAGTCGAACGAAAACCTGTTCCAATCTCCCGGACCAGGTGACTGGTTCCTGGACGGACAACGGCGGCAACTGCATTCAGGAGTCGTGCGAGGATTGCACGACTTGCGTGGGCGACCTCGACCACGATGGCCGGGTCGACGGCGCTGACCTCGTCATCCTGTTGGGTGCATGGGGCACCTGGGACGCCGAGGCCGACTTCGACGGGAGTGGCTTGGTTGATGGGGGCGATCTCACCGACCTGCTCGGAGGTTGGGGACGCTGCCCGTGATCATGCATGAACGAGCTGCCTGGGCCTCTCCCGGCGCACGTCACCGCCGGAAGGGAATCTGGCACACGTCGAATCCGATCCCCTGCAACCCTATTGGCAGAACGAGCGGCGGTTGACCGCTTGGTTGCTGGTTCGAGTCGAACTGGGGTCTTTTCATGCCCGGAGGGCCTGTTCAGCCCCCAGACAGGGATGGTCCCCATGGGACATCAAATCTGAACATACATTCAGTACCATTCCTCGAATCATGACCACACGACTTGGCATCAACGGATTCGGCCGCATCGGACGGCTCCTGGTACGCGCCCTCCACCGCCACCCCGAGCTGGAGTTGGTTCAGATCAACGAACCCAAGGGCGGCCTGGCGTGTGCGGCGCACCTGCTGGAGTTCGACACCGTGCACGGTCGGTTCGACGGTGCCGTTTCCGTGGTTGGTGACGGGCTTGAAATCAATGGTCGATCGGTCGGATTCTCCGAGCACGTCGAGCCGGGTTCGGTTTCCTGGAAGGATGCCGGGGTGGACATGGTGCTTGAATGCAGTGGCCGCTTCCGGACCATGGAACTGCTTGAACCGTATTTCCGACAGGGAATAGACAAGGTGGTGGTGGCCGCTCCGGTGAAGGATGACCGTGCACTCAACATCGTCATGGGTTGCAACGACCACCTCTACGATCCCGCGGTGCATCACGTGGTCACCGCAGCCAGCTGCACCACCAACTGCATCGCGCCGGTGGTCAAGGTCCTCAACGAACAGGTGGGGATCATGCAGGGGGTGATCACGACGATCCACGATGTCACCAATACCCAGGTGGTGGTCGATGCGCCCCACGCAGACCTGCGCCGGGCGCGCAGTGCGCTCAACTCCCTGATACCGACCTCGACCGGGTCGGCCACCGCGATCACCCTGATCTACCCCGAGCTCAAGGGCCGCCTGAACGGTCTCGCGGTACGGGTTCCGCTGCTCAATGCCTCCCTGACCGACTGCGTGTTCACCCTCTCGCGTGACACCACGCCCGAGGAACTCAACGCGCTCTTCAGTCACGCCGCGGACCACGAACTGGCCGGCATCCTGGGTTGCGAGGCTCGACCGCTGGTTTCCACCGACTACGTCAACGACACCCGCTCGGGCATCGTCGACGCTCCCTCGACCATGGTCGTCGACGGGAACCTGGTGAAGATCCTGGTCTGGTACGACAACGAATACGGCTACGTCCACCGCATGGCCGAGCTGGCGGCCAAGGTGGCGCACAGCATCTCCCCGGCCGGGTCCGCCCCCGGATGAACGTCCGAAGCTACGCGCTTGTCACCGGAGCCTACTGGGCGTTCACCATCACCGATGGTGCCCTCAGGATGCTGGTGCTCCTGCACTTCGCGTTCCTGGGCTACAGCCCGCTGACCCTCGGCTTCCTCTTCCTTCTGTACGAGTTCTTCGGGGTCATCACCAATCTCTACGGCGGCTGGCTTGGTACCCGTTTCGGGCTCCGACCGACCCTGCTTGCGGGGCTGGCGCTTCAGGTGATCGCCCTGGTCACCCTGGCCTTCGTCGAGCGGACCTGGTTGCCCTGGGTGAGCGTGGTCTGGGTGATGGGGTCCCAGGCGCTCTCGGGCATCGCCAAGGACCTCACCAAGATGAGTTCCAAGAGCGCGTTGAAGCACATCGTGAAGGGCGACGACCGGGAAGGGGAGCACACCGCTCTCTTCAAGTGGGTCGCGGTGCTCACCGGTTCCAAGAACGCGCTCAAGGGCGTGGGGTTCTTCGTCGGTGGGGCGTTGCTCTCCGGGCTTGGTTTCGCGCCGGCTCTCTGGGTCATGGCGGGCGGGTTGTTCGTGGTGCTGTGCCTCGCCCTCGCTCTGATCACCGATCAGCTCGGTGGTGTGAAGAAGACCGCGCTGGGTGCGATTCTCTCGAAGTCCGCTGCAATCAACCGTCTTTCGCTGGCACGGTTCTTTCTTTTCGGGGCCCGTGACATCTGGTTCGTGGTGGGTCTTCCGCTCTACCTCTACGAGGTGCTCGGATGGAGTTTCGAGGGCGTGGGCGCGTTCATGGCCGCCTGGATCATCGGGTACGGAATCGTCCAGGCGTTCGCGCCTCGGCTGGTCACGGGTGGAACCTCTTCTTCACGCCGTTCGGTGGTCGCCTCGGCCCGACTCTGGGCGTTGGTCCTCCTGGTGGTGACCGGACTCATCGCCATCGCCACCAGTACCGGCTTTCATCCGGAGGTCTCGATCCTCGTCGGCCTGGTGCTGTTCGGCGTGGTGTTCGCGATCAACTCCGCGATCCATTCGTTCCTGGTCCTTGCCTACACCGACGAACGCGAGGTCGCCCTCGACGTGGGCTTCTACTATTCGGCGAACGCCGCGGGCCGCCTGGCGGGCACGCTGCTCTCCGGACTCGCGTTTCTCGTCGGTGGAATCCTCGCCTGCCTCTGGGTCTCGGCGCTGTTCCTGCTGGCAAGCTGGTGCTGTTCACTGGTGCTGCCGTCGATCGACACGAGCCGGGTGAAGCGCACCGCGCCGAGCTCTTGAGTCAGTCGATCGCGCTGGTGTCGAGGCGTTCCTCGGAGCCCAGTTCCAGGATGTCCCGGCTCTGCTCTGCCGGGAGTTCCTCGACGCTCTTCAGCTTTCGTTCCATTGCGCGGGTCCGGGTGCCGGTCTCGGAAATCGTGTTCTGCGCGGTCTTCAACTGCTTGGCGAGCTTGTCCAGGACGTCGCCGAACTTGCCGAACTCGGTCTTCACCGCGCCCAGGACCTCCCAGACCTCGCTCGAGCGCTGCTCGATCGCCAGGGTGTGGAACCCCATGCGCAGCGCATTGAGGATCGCACTCAGCGTGGTCGGACCGGCCAGCGTGATGCGCAGGTCGTTGAGCTGGTCGACCACCTTCTGCCTGCGAAGCGCTTCCGCGTACAACCCCTCGGTCGGCAGGAAGAGAATCGCGAACTCGGTGGTGTGGGGGGGTGCGACGTACTTCTGCCGAATGTCGCGGGCGGCGTTGATGATGCCGTTCTCGAGTCCCTTGGCCGCGGCTTCGACCGCTTCTGAATCAGCACGGTCCTGGGCCTCCTGCAGTCGGACGTAGTCCTCCTGGGGAAACTTCGAGTCGATGGGAAGCCAGACCTGGTCCTGGGAGTTGGTTCCCGGCAGGCGAATGGCGAACTCGACGTGTGCATTGGAACCGGGAATCGGCTTGACGTTCGCCTCCCACTGGGTGGCGGTCAGCATCTCCTCGAGAATCGCCCGCAGCTGCACCTCGCCCCAGGTGCCGCGGCTCTTCACGTTGGTCAGGACCTTCTTGAAGTCGCCGACGTCCTCGGCGAGCTGTTTCATCTCGCCCAGACCCTTCTGGACCGATTCAAGTCGTTCGCCGACCTGCTTGAAGGCCTCGCCCAGTCGTTTCTCGAGCGTGCCCTGCAGTTTTTCGTCGACGGTCTTGCGCATCGCCTCGAGCTTCTTCTCGTTGCCTTCGCGCAGCTCGGTCGCCTGCTTCGCCTGTTCCTCGCGCATGCCCTTCAGTTGCAGCAGCAGCGACTTGCCCAGGTTCTCGCTCACGGAGTCCAGTCGCTTGCCCATCTCCTCGCGCAGGCGGGCCTCGCTCTTCTCACGGGCATCGCGGGCCCGCTCGAACTCGTTGCGGACCACGGTTTCCTGCTTCTGCGACAGGGTCTCCAGGGCATCTTCGACGCTCGAGACCTCGCCTTCGGGTTTCCCGGTCAGCACCACCTTGAAGATCGCAATCCCGCCGAGCAGGCAGCCGATGGCGGCGAGAATCAGCGTGATGAGTTCCATGATGGTGATGATACCCCTCCAACCCGCTCTACGGGTCGACTCCATCGATTCTGACCGCCCTCCCGTCGGAAGCTTTCTTTTTCACCAATGGGACGTGGGGCTCGTTCGACATCCGGCGTCGGGCACCTCGTGATATTCCACAATTTTCCACGTCGATTGAGAGATCGGGAAGTCTTACGCGGAATCCTCTCGCGGCACGCCGAGTGCCTTTTCAACTCATCCTGTGGAGAAAGATCCAGTGCGAACCCAGTACATCGCTTCGACCGTCCTTGCCCTTGGAACCGCCTCTCTCGTCGTCGGCACCCTGACCGCAGACGTCTCGACCGCCTACTACACGAGCAGCAGTAACTACGGTTTCCAGATGGACCACATGCCGGACTTCGACCAGCGTCGAACCGGTCTGCCCACCGACAGTGGTGGTACTCCGGGCGACATCTACTGCGTCCCGACCTCCTGTACCAACCTGCTCGCCTACATGGCATCCCATGGTGAGTCTGGAGTGGGACCCGCCTTCGCGGACTGGGAATCCGGGGATGACTACTCCAGCATCACCGATTTCATCGAAGACCTTGGTAGCGACATGGATACCACTGTCGGGTATGGAACCACCGGCAGCGACGCCTTCTCCACCATGTACGGTCGGGTGGTCTATCCCACCGGCTTTCGCTTTCTGGTCGAGTACGAGTATCGAACCAACTCCAACGTCGTGACCCTCCGTGAACTCGCTCGAAGCGGCATCTACTCCGATGCGATTCAGACGGTGGGCTACGGAAAGTACGAGGAGATCGGTTCACTGTGGGGAACGACGGTCATCAAGCGTACGGGAGGGCATTGGATGACCTTCACCGGTGCCGAGCGTTCCGGAACCTATCGACGGCTCTGGGCGAACGACCCCGACGACGGCGGAAGCATCAGCTCCCAGAGCACCTTCGGTGCCGATGACTGGGATTCCCCCTGGGTCGGTGACCTCCGGGTCGCATCAAACATGGTGGGAGCGATGTTCAAATCGGTTCAGGGCATGAACCAGGTCGTGCGAGGAACCGACGGCCACCGGTTCATCGACAGTCGACTCGTGATCTCGCCCACCGGTTGCACCACCTGGGACGAATGGGACGGAGAGGGTTCCGACATCTCCAGCCTGACCTGGTCGATCACCGATGGCTTCTTCTTTCGCGTCGATCTCGGTCGCGTTCCCTTCTCTCCCGAGCGAATCCTGAAGATGCCCATGGGCGACCATCTGGTCATCGAGCGTCTCCAGAACGGTTTCGCACGTCTCTGGCGAGCCGGTGAGGAGCCCGGGACCTACGCGCCGATCGTCTTCGGCGACGCAGAAGGACCCGACTTCCACGACTTTTCGATCTCGAAGGACCTGGGCATCCTCGGTCTTGGTGTCGACGGTCGGCTCTACGAGTTCCCCGGGGACGCCGAAGTGGCCATCAACCAGGACTCCACTCGCATCATCATGGACGGACTCCAGGGTTTCGACTGCATGACGACTGATTCCCGGAGTGGACTGACCTCATTGATCGACACCCGTGACGGAACGATGAAGGTCGCTGATCGCTACTTCGAGGACATCGGTACCTACGACATCCGTTTCATCGATTCGGTCTCCAATGAGTTCCCCCAGGTCTTCGCCGACTTCGACCACGACGGTCGCATGGAGATGCTCGTGCAGGGAACCAATGCCCAGGGTGCCCAGTCCGTGACCATGATTCGTTTCGGAGACGGCCAGGCGATCATGCATGATGTCACCGAACAGCTGCTGTTCGGCTGTCCCGGGCAATGCGTGATCAGTGGTCTCGCAGTCGACGAATCAGGTGCACTGCTCATGAATCTCGACGGCAAGGTGCGTTCCTATCTCTACGCTCCCGATGGACAGGGCAACGGACTGTTCCTTCCTGCCGCCGGTATCGAGAATGGAAACCTTTTCGAGGGTCTTGAAGTCGGCAATGGATTCGCCGTGGCCCGCTGCTTCACCAACTTCGACCCCCGCATCCACAACGACGAGGGTTGGAACACCACGCTGGATGAATCCCAGGTCTGCAACGGCGACGACTGCGACCAGGTGGGAGATCTCAACGGCGACCAGCAGGTCAATGGAGAGGACCTTGCAATGCTCCTGGGTGCATGGGACACGGCTGATGCGGACGCCGATCTCGACGGCAACGGCATCGTCGGCGGTGGTGACCTCGCAATGCTGCTCGGAGTCTTCGGTACCTGAGCCCGGCGCCAGGAACCACATGAATACTCCGGACTTCAGCGTGGGAGCGCCCCCTTGGGGGCGCTCCCATCTTTCATGCCACCTTTCGAAGAGGTATCGAGAGGATCTAGAATGGCGGCATGACCATCCTCATGCTGCTCACCCTGCTCGTCACGATCGATCCACCCGCCGGCCAGTCGATCGAGATCGCCACCGACCGCCAGCTCTTTCTCGACCGACACCTGGTCGACGCTCTGGACGGCGTGCACTTGGTTCCCGGCACGCCCCGTGACGAAGGCCCCGTCTTCACGTTCGAACAGCCCTGGGAAGGTCCCTTCTGCGGCTATTCGACCGTCATCCGGGACGGCGACCGCCTGCTCCTCTACTACCGCGGGCTTCCGGAGGCGGGGGGGGACGGCTCGAATCGCGAGACCACCTGCGTGGCGCTGAGTGACGATGGGGTCAACTGGAACCGACCCAGTCTGGGGCTGCATGAAGTCGACGGTTCCCGCGAGAACAACGTGATCCTCGCGAACGTCGCCCCGGTCACCCACAACTTCAGCCCCTTCCTCGACACCCGGTCCGGGGTCGACCCCGCCGAGCGGTTCAAGGGGCTCGGTGGCAACGAACACTCGGGCCTGATCGGCTGGACGTCCCCGGACGGCATCCACTGGACGCGGGTCCGCGAGGAACCCCTGGTGACCGGCGGCATGTTCGACTCGCAGAACGTCGCGTTCTGGTCGGAGGCCGAGCAGTGCTACGTCTGCTACCTGCGCACCTGGAGTGGCGGGGGGTATTCGGGGTTCCGCACCGTGAGCCGATCGACCTCGCCCGACTTCATCACCTGGAGTGATCCGGTCCCGATGACCTTCGGCGAAGGTGGACTGGAACACATCTACACCAACCAGACCCATCCCTACTTTCGGGCACCGAAGATCTACGTCGCGATCGCGGCACGCTTCATGCCGGGTCGTCAGGTGCTCTCCGACGAGGACGCCGAACGACTCGGCGTGAATCCTCGCTACTTCAAGGACTGTTCCGA
>JAQWMQ010000031.1 GCA_029246705.1 Phycisphaerales bacterium
TCGTAGTCGCTGCGGTGGGCGACGCCTTCCAGTTCGCCGAAGCCGGGATCGGTGAAGGGGAACTTGTATTCGACGTCGCAGACCCCGGCGCCGTTCTTCGCGTAGTGGGCGAGTTCCGCGGTGTCGTGGTCGCGGAGGATCAGGTTGTCACCGGCGAGGCCGATGTCCTTCCACCAGCGGTAGCGTTCGTTGCGCCAGAAGTCGTACCAGGTCTGGGCTTCATCCGGATGGATGAAGAATTCCAGTTCCATCTGTTCGAACTCACGGCTTCGGAAGGTGAAGTTCCGGGGCGTGACCTCGTTGCGGAAGCTCTTCCCCATCTGGGCGATCCCGAAGGGAACGCGCACCCGGGTCGAATCGACCACGTTGTGGAAGTTCACGAAGATGCCTTGTGCGGTCTCCGGTCGGAGGTAGGCCTTGGCGTCGTCGTTGCGGATCGCGCCGCAGTGGGTCTCGAACATCAGGTTGAACATGCGCGGCTCGGTGAGCGTGCCGGCTTCCTTGGTGTCGGGACCGACGGTGACCGCACGCTGTTCGGCGGAGAGGTCCATGAACGCGCTGGTCGCGAGTTCGGCGTCCTCGACGGAACGCTTGACGTACTTCTCGAGCTTCTTGCGTGCCTTCGCGAGGCCGTCGTCGTCACCTTCGAGGAAGGCATAGAGCTGGCCGCCCTCGCCCTGGTCGCTCATGCCCAGGCAGAGGACGTGGTCCGCGCGGTAGCGCGACTTCGAGTCCTTGCAGTCGACCATCGGGTCGTTGAAGCCGCCGACGTGGCCGGAGGCCTCCCAGACTTTCGGGTTCATGATGATCGTCGATTCAAGGCCCACCACCGAGACCGGGCTGCCGTCGGGGCCGGGGAGCTCGCGTTCGACGATGTCCTCCCACCAGGCGTTCTTCAGGTTGCGCTTCAGGGCTGCGCCCATGGGGCCGTAGTCCCAGAAACCGTTGATGCCGCCATAGATCTCGGAGCTCTGGAAGATGAAGCCGCGGCGCCGGCAGAGGCTGACGATCGCATCCATGGATTTCTCGGAGACCTGGGACATCAGGGGCCTTTCGGATCGAGGTGTTGGGGCGTGGAGTCTACCCCGAGATCCACTACGCTGACGTCATGAAGCCGTTCGTCCAGCTCGTGAATCGCGTCCTGTTGCTCCTCTTGCTGTCCGGATCAGTCTGGGCCGATGACCCGGTCGAGGTGGATGTCTTCACCAGCGGCACCGGCGGCTACGACACCTTCCGGATCCCCGCGGTGGTGGGTGCCGCCGATGGAACCCTCCTGGCCTTCGCCGAAGGTCGGGTCGGTGGCCGAGGTGACAGCGGGAACATCGATCTGGTCCTGCGTCGCAGTGCCGATGGGGGGCGCACCTGGACGCCGCTCCAGGTGGTGTGGGACGACGAAGGCAATACCTGTGGCAACCCCTGTCCGGTCCTCGACGCGACCACCGGCAGGATCCACCTGCTCATGACCCGGAACCTCGGCACCGATCATGAGTCGCGGATCATCGACCAGACCAGTACCGGCACGCGCACCGTATGGGTGTCGACCAGCGACGACCATGGCGTGAGCTGGTCCGAACCAAGGGAGATCACCGCGACCACCAAGCAGCCGGACTGGACCTGGTACGCGACCGGCCCGGGCAACGGCATCCAGCTGCGTGCCGGCGACCATGCCGGACGGCTCGTCATTCCCTGCGACCACATCGAGGCGGGCACGAAGAAGTACTTCTCCCACGTCATCGTGAGCGACGATCATGGTGCCACCTGGCGACTGGGTGGCTCGACCCCGACCGACCAGCTCAACGAATGCGCGGTCGCCGAACTTCCGAACGGCGAGCTGCTCCTGAACATGCGCAACTACGATCGCTCGAAGCGAACCCGCGCCTTGAGCCGAAGCACCGATGGTGGGGAGCACTGGTCCGCGGTCGAGCGGCACCCCGGTCTGCCCGAACCGATCTGTCAGGCGAGCATGATCGCGATCGAGAAGGGGGGGCGGCTGGTCTTTTCCAACCCCGCAAGCTCCGAAGGCCGGGTCGCGATGACGGTTCGGACCAGTGAGGACGGTGGTCGGACCTGGTCGGCGGGAACGCTGCTGCACACCGGCCCGAGTGCCTATTCATCGCTGGTCGACCTCGGTCGTGACCGGGTCGGTTGTCTCCATGAATGCGGTGACGCCCATCCCTACGAGCGTATTCGTTTCGAATCGGTCCGGCTTCCGGCCACCTCATCACCCCGACCCGCGTCGGAGTAGAATCCTCATCAAGGAGACCTGCATGCCCCTGGATGGACGTTCGATCGTGGTGGTGACCGGCGGAACCGGCTTTCTCGGTTCCGCGGTCTGTCAACGGCTGCTTGATGCCGGGGCCGAGGTCCACGTGGCCTGGCTCCATGAAGAGGAACGTGACCGGTTTCCCCATGCCGATCGGTGCACCATGCACCAGGTGGAGCTCACCGACGAGTCCGCGGTCGAGGCGTTCTACGGAGCTTTCGACGCGCCCTGGGCGTCGATCCACATCGCCGGCGGGTTTGCGATGGGGCCGATCGACTCGATGACGCTCGCCGACTTCGAGGCGATGCACCGAATGAACACCGTCACCGCCTTTCTCTGCTGTCGCGAGGCGGTGCGTTCGATGCGCCGTGGTGGTAACGGCGGTCGCATCGTCAACGTCGGTGCGCGCCCCGCGGTCGAACCGGCGGGGGGGATGCTCGCCTACACCACCAGCAAGGCCGCGGTCACCTCCCTGACCCAGTGCCTCGCGAAGGAAGTCCTTGATGACTCGATCCTGGTGAACGCCGTCCTGCCTTCCATCATGGATACCCCGGCCAATCGAGCGGGCATGCCTGATGCCGACTTCGACGCCTGGCCCAAGGTCGAGGAGGTCGCTGCGGCGATCGAGTTTCTCGCTTCACCCGACAATGCCCTGACCACCGGCACCCTTCTGCCGGTCTATGGTCGCGCCTGATACCTGGAGTCACCGATGAGCTGCCTGACCACCCTTCTTCTTGCCTTCGCCTTCTGCCTGCCCCAGGCGACGCTCGAGGAGTTCAGCACCCCCGAGGAAGGAGCGTCGGTCCTTCGTGAGCTGATCATTCGCAAGCCGGGATCACCAAGAGTGACGGTCGAGGACATGCAGCAGCGCACCATCGACCTTCAGGCCTGGCTTGATCGTTCGGAGGCGCTCGAGCTCGACTTCGGGCCGGACCAGTACATCACCAGTTTCGCGATGTATGGAAGTGCCGGCTCAGGTCGCGATGAAGCCGCGGTTCTCAAGCGCAGTGAGGCGTGCAGTGCTCTGCTGGACTATGCACGCCGCAACAATGGTTTTCCCGAGGGTTCCGAGGTCTGGGGTGACTGGATCGGTCGACTGGCCACCGTTGGTTTCTCACTGGCCGTCAAGGAGGCGTCCTGGAAGGATGTCGCGCAGTCGGCGATCGTGATGATCCCTCGCAGTCGCGATCCCCGGCGCAGTCTCGAGCAGGTGATGAAGAAGCTCGGTGACTCAGATGGTTTGTCATCGCCACTGGTACGGTCGGGCATCGCCATCGCGATAGCCAGGACCGACAAGTTCGATCTCGCCGAGAAGGATCGGCACTTCGCGAAGCTGTACGGTGACCAGCTGCCGGCGGGAGTGCAACGACCGCAGAAGGCTGCTGAACAGATCGCCTTCACGCCGTTCAGTGGACCTTCCCTCGACGGCGAGGAGATCGCCGTCAGTGACTTCAAGGGCAAGGTGCTCCTCATCGACTACTGGGCGACCTGGTGTGGTCCTTGCCTGCGGGAGATGCCCAACGTGGTCGAGGCGTGGCGAAAGCACAAGGATGACGGTCTCGCCATTCTCGGAGTCTCGCTTGACCGGGCGAATGCCGTGGACAAGATTCGCAGCACGATGACGAAGTACGGGATGGACTGGCCGCAGATCTACGATGGTGGTGGTTGGCAGACGAAACCGGCTCGAGTCAACGGCGTTCGTTCGATTCCCGCCACCTTCCTGCTCGATCGGGAGGGGAACGTGGTCGCCACGAACCTGCGCGGTGCGGCGCTCGAGAAGACCATCGCCGAAGTGCTTGCGAGACCTGCAGAAACCACTCCGAATGCAGACTGATCCGGGCCCCCGTCGCCTGGGGCGATTCCTGGATGGTTTTTTCCAGTGGCGACGGATCTCGACGGCGACGGCACGGTGGGGCCCCAGGATCTTGCGATCCTCCTCGGGGCCTGGAGCGCGTGTCCGGAGTGACACGCGAACACGATTCGCGGTCGTAACCCTGATGACGACGACGGGCGGCACCGAAAGGTGCCGCCCGTCTTTCATGTCGTACGGCGGTTCGTCACCGAATCAGCGCAGGTACCTCGTCCACCAGTCGATGATCTCGCCGAGGCGGTGGAGCCTGAGATCCGGCGGGCCGGAGCGGCTCATGCCGTGGCTGCTCGAGCGCGGGTAGCGGACGAAGCGGCAGGGGACGTTCTGGACCACCAGCGACGCATGGATCTGCTCCGACTGTTCGATGTTGCAGCGCAGGTCGCCCTCGGAGTGGATGATCAGCATCGGCGTCCGCACGCCCTTGAAGTGCTTGACCGGCGAGGCCTCCCAGAGGTCGCTTGAATCGCCGTAGACCGCACCCGGCCAGTAGGCGTCGGGCGGCCAGATGAAGTCGCTCGAACCGAACATGCTGACGAGGTTGCTGACGCAGCGGTCGGTGATCGCGGCGACGTAGTCCTTCGAGTGCGAGACCGCCCAGTTGGTCATGTAGCCGCCGTAGCTTCCGCCCATGATCCCGATCCGCTTGCGGTCGATCCCCTTGTGCTCCTGCATGAAGCGGGTGACCGCCTGGATGTCCTCCCAGTCCGCCTGGCCCCAGGACCCCTTGATCGCGTCGCAGTGGTCGCGGCCGTAGCCCTTGCTGCCGCGCGGGTTCGAGTAGACCACCGTCCAGCCTTGAGCGGCCAGCACCTGGAATTCATGGAAGAAGCCGCACCCGTAGAGCCCGTGCGGTCCGCCGTGGATCTCGAGGATGCCCGGGGTCACCTTGCCCGGTTTCGCGTTCGGCGGACGCATCACCCAGGTATGGACCTTCGTCCCGTCGGCGGCCTTCACCCAGTGACTGCTGGGTTTCGAAAGCTTGAGTTCCTTGAGGAGTGCGTCGTTGAAACCGGTCAGGCGTCGCGGTTCAAGCGGGGCGGTGCCCTTGACCTCGGCGACGAAGACCTCGGTCAGCTTGGTCGCGGTCGACTTCAGGAGGCACACCTTGCCACCCGCCCGGTCGAAGCTGCCGAGACCGTGCTCGGCGGCACCTTCAAGGTGCACGGTCAGTTTCGGGCGTCCGACCGCATAGGAGACGATCCGACCTTCACCGTTGCGACCGATCCGCGTCCAGATCCGCTTGCCGTCGCTCGACCAGGCCAGGGTGCTGGCGAAACTCGCATCCGCGCTGTCGGCGATCGACACCGACATCATGCATTCGTCCTCGTGGTCGGAAAGACTGCGTACGGTCTTCTTGCCCAGATCGGCCACCTGCAGTTCGAGGTTGTCGGTCGAATAGGCGCCTTCCCGACCTTCCCGTCCGGCAAAGGCGATCTGCCTGCCGTCCGGACTGAAGACCGGCGAGGACTTGGGGCCTTCCGGAAGCCAGTCGATCTTCTGGGTGCGCCCGTTGCGCACGTCGACCAGTCGCATCTCCTCCCGCCAGGGCTGGATGCAGGCGCGTTTGGCACGATTGGTGGTGTAGACGATCGACTTGCCGTCCGGCGAGAAGTCGAAGTCGATGCCACCGGAATTGTCCTTTCGGTCCAGGCAGGTCAGCTTGCGGGTGGCGACTTCCATCAACCACAATCCGTAGCGTGCGCCGCCGAAGTACCCGTCACCGTCGAGTCGGTACCACGGGTCGTCGATGACCATCGGTGGTTCGCTGGCGCCGCTCTGTTCACGATCAGTGGCCGCGGCCGCGGTCCGGTCGGGGTCGGTCATTCGCCAGGTGAAGGCGAGGTGGGTGCCGGTGGGCCCGACCTTCAGGCTGGCGATCGAACCGGGTGCCAGTTCGGTCAGCTCCTCCGCCTCGCCACCATCGAGGGGCACGATCGCGATCTGTGGTTCGCCCTTGACCCTGGACCGCACGAAGTAGACCGCACTGCCGTCATGACTGAAGCGGCCTGACCCGTCCCGTGGCCCCGCGGTGAGTCGCCGGACCCGGTCACCGGAGGTGTCGGCAAGCCAGAGCTGGCTGGGCTGGTCGTTCCGTTCGCCGCAGGTCCTGGTGGTGAAGAGGACCCGGCTTCCGTCGGGGGCGAGGCTCGGGTCACTGACCCGGATGATCCGCAGGAGATCTTCAGGGTCGATCAGACGGCGCGTGGTCTTGGGCATGCGGGCTTCCTCCGAGGAACTGCATAGGTTTCAACCCGGGATGCTACCATCGCCCCGATGGAGCGCCTGATTGAACCAACCATGGTCTGGGACGGCACCGCCTTCCGCCGAGGCATGCGGGTCGGAATCGATGCGCAGGGCCGCATCACCGCGGTCGGTGTGGATCTTCCCGGTGACCCTGAACGCCTTTCCGGTGCCTTGCTGCCCGGTTTCGTCAACGCCCATTCCCATGCGTTCCAGTTCGGGCTTCGCGGGGTCGCGGAGACCTTCCCCGAGGATCCCAGCACCTTCTGGGGCTGGCGGGAGGCGATGTATGAACTGGTCGACACCCTCGATGCCGACCGGTGTCGTGCGCTGAGCGCCGCAAGCTTCCGGGAGATGATCAGCCACGGTTTCACCAGCGTGGGCGAATTTCACTACGTGCGTCACGCCGGGTCGGGTGACGCCCATCGTCACACGCTTGACCATGCGGTGCTCGATGCCGCGACCGAGACCGGCATCCGACTGCGCCTGCTGGTTGCCTGCTACCTCACCGGAGACATCGCCACGCCGCTCGATGGTGCGCAGGCACGTTTCGACGCGGAATCGGTCGACCACTACCTGCGCCGGCTCGATGACCTGATGGCGACCATCGACGACCCCCGTCACACCGTCGGCGTGGTCGCCCACAGCGTGCGCGCGGTGGCGATCGAGGACATCGTGCGACTGCACCAGGCATCGGTCGAACGACATCTGCCCTTTCACATCCACCTGGAAGAGGCCCCGAAGGAGATCGAGACCTGTCGCGCGGTGCACGGCACCACGCCGATGCGGCTGCTGCTCGACCACGGGGTGGTTTCCGACAACGTGGTTGCGGTGCACTGCACGCACACCGAACCCGATGACATGCGGGACTACGTCGCCGCCGGTGGTCGGGTCTGCCTGTGCCCGGTCACCGAAGCCAATCTCGGCGACGGAATCTCGGACCTGCCGGTGATGTGCGAGGCGGGCGCCTCGCTTTCGGTCGGCACCGACCTCAATTCACGGACCGACCCACTCGAGGAACTGCGCTGGCTTGAATATGTCCAGCGCCTCGCGAGACAACGCCGTGGCGTTGTTCGCGGCATCGACGGCGACGTGGGGCGTGCTCTCCTCGAGATCGGAACGGTGGGAGGTGCGGATGCCCTGGATCTCCAGGTCGGCCGGATCGAACCCGGCCACTGGGCGGACTGCCTGCTCTGTGATCTCGAACACCCGTCGATCGCCGGTGCGAACGACGAACAGCTGGCCTCCGCGCTGGTCTTTTCGGGTCAACGTGATGTACTCAAGCAGGTGATGATCGGAGGCGAGACCAGATGAGTGTTCGAATCGGAATCGACATGGGTGGAACCAAGATCGAAGGCATCGCCCTCGGCGATGACGGCGCCGAACTGTGGCGAAAGCGTGTTCCGACCCCCCAGGGTGACTACGCCGGAACCATCGCCGCGGTGGTCGGACTCGTCGCGAACGCCCGGGAGGTGGTCGGTACGATCGATTCCATCGGAGTCGGCACGCCGGGCTCGTCCAACCCGCAAAGCGGTCTGCACCGCAATGCCAACTCGACCTGTCTCAATGGTCGCTCCTTCGAGAAGGATCTCTCCGAGGCACTTGGTCTTTCGTGCACCATGGCCAACGATGCGAACTGCTTCGCGCTCAGCGAGGCGGTCGATGGCGCGGGTTCGGATGGAAGCATCGTCTTCGGCGTGATCCTCGGAACCGGCTGCGGGGGTGGCGTGGTGATCGACAAGAAGGTCGTTGCGGGTCACAACCTGGTCGCGGGTGAGTGGGGGCACACCGCGTTGCCACGTCGGGATGGCGAGGCATGGCGGCCCCGGCAGTGTTACTGCGGACGCAATGATTGTCTTGAGCAGTATCTCTCCGGAACCGCGATCGAAGCGGAGTTCCTGCTGCTCGCCGGTGAGTCGTGCTCGGTGACCGGGATGGCGGAACTCGACCACCCCGGGGCGCGTGCGACGCTGGAACTATTCAAGGATCGACTGGCTCAATCCCTTGCGATGGTGGTCGACATCATCGACCCCGACGTCATCGTGTTGGGCGGTGGTGTGAGCAATCTCCCGGGCCTCGCCGAGGAGACGCAGCGTCGCCTGCCGAAACACGTCTTCAGCGATGCCTGCACGACGACGGTTCGTGTCGCCGTGCACGGTGACTCGAGCGGGGTGCGCGGGGCGGCCTGGTTGTAGCCTTCCTGCCTGCCGAGGATCTGCGTGGCTCCGGGTCGCAAGTCGGGGTGCGCTCTCTTGAGCGCAGGGCCGCACTGTTCACATCTGAACCGGATGTCTTCGACGATTCACGGTGGTGATGACGAATGGTCGGGCCTGGCCGCTCATCGTGATCTGAAGAACGTCACCCAGGGCATCGGTGTCCAGGTGTTCATCTTCGGTGGTGGACTGAAAAGAATCGAAGGTCTTGTGCGCGAGACGCAGGCGCTCCTGCTTGAGTGACGGTTCTTCCGCATCGATGCCGAAGGGCCGATGAAGTCCCGGTATTGCGGCAATGAAAGGACAGTTTCGTGGTCCTGCAACCGCGCCCAGCGTTCTGTGGTGGGAAATTCAGAAATTGATGTACGCAATGGCCGGCAGTGTGCTCATTCAGATCAGACAACACCCCACAGTCGGATCTCTCCCAACAGACACTCCTTGAAAGATCAGGTGACTTCAATGTTCAAGAACCCTACGCGCTGTAGCTCTGCCCTCACTTTCGATCGCACGTCATTCCGTCGTCTTTTTCTGATCGGAATCGGCATCGCGTCCTTCCTTGCCGCTCCCGTCCATGCCCAGGGCTACCTGCCGGCTCCCAAGGGCAAGGCGACGCTGGAAGAGCGCAACTGGCTTCTTCCCGCGCAGCGAAGCGACCTTGAGATGACCTTCGATCACAGCTTCCAGGGCGATCCGTGTCCATCGCCGGATACGTCCGAGATCATCAAGACGTGCACCGTGACCGTCGAGCTGAAATGGAAGGACGACGGACGTTGGAACCAGGGTGAGGACAGCGAGAAACTCGGCGATCCGGATGACTTCGTCTTTCACTGGGAGGGATTCGGTCACTGGTCGCTCGACACGGCGACGCGTGACGGCAACAGCGTCCTGGGCGGATCGACGCCCGAAGGTTCCGGCTTCGGCAACGGGACCGTCGATGGGTTGTCGATGACCGTTCCAGGCTCCTTCGAGAGCGGAAAAAGCGATCCGATCACCTATGAATTCGTCTTCTCCTATGTTCCCGGAAGCGAGTGCCCGGTGCGCCCGTTGAAGGTGAGCGGGCACTACATCCACAAGTACGAGGGTTCCCTGCGTGTGTGGTGGAATCCCAGTCTCTCGATTGCCGCCGGCATCCCACCATCACTCGGGGCCACGGCCGGGCTCAGCTTTGAAGTGGGCTACGAACAGCGCGCCTGGCAGAAGCAGCTCTTCAATCCGGGTGGGGTCGACCACAAGAAGACTCTTCAACCACCTGAGAAGTACGTCGCGCACGCCGGATGCTGCGGAGGCAAGTACGTCACGGACCCGGGCTCCGCAGAGGTCAACGTGTACGTCACCGAGTCGATCCCCGCCGTGAGCACGACCGTCGAGGTCAATGTCGTGGCGATCAACAGTCCGATCCAGTCGGTCTCGGTGGAAGCCTGGACCGAAGACGGCATCAACGTCGGCATGCTCTACCACGAACCCACGTCACCGACCTGGGACGAGCTCGTCCTCGATCTCACCGCGCTGATCCCCGCAGGTTCGAACCCCGGCCAGCTCCACTTCGTCGTCGTGGCCCGTGAGGCGGATCTCGGGCAGGTCCAATCGATCATCACCGCACCCTCCGGCGGCGCACCCGGTCCCCAGTTCGGTGGCGATGCCTTCGACGACGAGACCATCGCGTCCTCCGGTGAACTGCTGGTGCTCATCGACACCGACGATCCCACCGACCTGATGGCTTCCAGCTTCATGTTGGTCTTCGACCAGGATGGCAACATCGCCGATCGGGAAGCGCCCCGTGGCATCCGTCAGGTCGCCGAAGGAAACGCGCTCGTCTTCGAGTCGATGCGATCTGGGATCCGGACGAACGGAAACGGGATCCTCGAAGTCCAGAATCACGATTCCGTGCAGTTCCTGCTGGAGATCGATGAGAATCCGGTCAGCATGGCTGTCCCGGTGCTCTTTGCGACCGACGGCACGACCCTGAACCCGTTCAGTCCCGGGCTCGTCTCCTCCGACCGGATCGTGCTCGAGGGGACCTGTTTCGGCGGCCGGTACGAGATCGATCTCGGTATCCTCGACACACCGATCATGATCGAGACCGAGCCGGGGCAGTCCGCCGAATCGGTCGCACATCTCCTCACGGAGGCGATCAACGCCCATGGCATGGGCCAGGTCACCGCCTGGCAGGACCAGGCGAACATGATTCGACTCGGCGGTGAATCCGGTTCCTTCCTGATCCGGAACATCGATGGAGGCATCGACCTCTCCCTCGAGCTCGCGGCGCCCCTTGAGCCCGCGGACTTCAATGGTGACGACCGAGTCGATGGTGCGGATCTCAGCATGTTCCTCAGCGAGATGGCATCTCCGACCGACGATGTCCGGTTCGACCTGAACCAGGACGGCATCATCGATGGTGCGGACCTTGCGATCATGCTGGGCAGCTGGGGCTGATCCCTTTCGATGACCCGTCGCTTGCTGCAGGCGCCTCGCACTCCGTGCGGGGCGCCTGTTCAGTTTCACATCATGGCGATGATCGTGGAGCGCTAGAACCTGAGCGGCGAGAGCATCGGCGAGGCGTAGCTCGGTCTTTCCCCGAGGATCTCCTCTGCCAGCAGCTTGCCGCTGCCGGGTCCGAGGGTCATGCCCATCATCGCGTGTCCGGTGGCGACGAAGAGGCCCGGGTGACTCGAGACGCCACCGATCGCGGGCAGCCCGTCCGGCGTGCACGGCCGGTACCCGGCCCACTCGCTGGTCACTTCGGCGGTATCCACGCCTTCGAGGTAGCGGCCGCAGGCATCGGTGAGGTGGCTCAACCGGTCCTTCAGCCACGGAGCGTTGAAGCCCGCGATCTCGAGGGTTCCGGCAAGGCGCAGGGTGTCGTGAAACGGTGTCACCGCGATGAAGGTCTCGTTGAGGACGCACCCCAGTCGCGGAACATGCGCCAGACCACCGAGATCACGGTGGTAGCCACGAGCCGGTTGCATGGGGATGCGCAGGTTCAGGCTGCGTGCGAGGGCGTCACTCCACACCCCGGCGGTCAGCACGGTGTGGGGAGCGGCGATCTCCTCGCCGGTATCAAGCCGAACGCCGGTGACCCCGTCACCATCGCGCAGGAAGTCCGCCACGGTGCAGCCACTGCGCAGCTCGACCCCGCGTGCAACCAGCTCACGGGCAAGGCCTGCTGTGAATGCCCCGGGGTTCATGGTCGCACTGTCCTCGTAGCGGATCGCACCCGCGATGCCCGGCTTCCAGGCCTGGCTCTCCGCCCGAAGCGTCTCGCCGTCGATCCGCTTTGCCCGGTACCCGAAGGGTTCGAGGTGGGCGGCTTCAGCTTCGGCGTGGTCGAGGGTCGACTCGAACATGCAGACGTCGTCCCAGCCCTCGCGTCGCCAGTCGCAGTCGATCGACGTCGCGTCGAACATCTCATCGAAGCACTTGGCGCTCAGGCCACCGAGGGCGCAGAGCACGTCCATGCACCGGTCGAAATGACGTTTGTTGCAGTGTCGATGGAAGGACCACATCCAGCGCAGCAGTTCGCCGTCCAGGCGCGGCTTGATGTAGAGCGGGCTGCGCTTGTCGAACATCCATTTCAACCCTTGGATCGACACGCCCGGTCGGGTCAGCGGAGGGTGACCGAAACAGATCAATCCAGCGTTGCCGCAGGAGGCACCATCGGCGATCCGCTCTCGATCGATGACCAGCACACGCGCGCCACGCTCAGTGAGATGCCACGCGGTCGAGAGGCCGAGCACGCCGGCGCCGATGATGAGAATGGGGGGGTCCGAGGATGCCATCACCATGCACGATAGGGTTTCTCAGCGGATCAGTCCGCGACATCTCCGTCAGGTCGCACGAATTGCCGGGTCAGGGAGCGGGCCTTGGTCTGACTGGACGTGTCGGTTCCTCTTCTTCTGCCCCGAACAACCAGGTCTTGACACTGATCATGTCCTCCAGCATCAGGTAGAGCGCGGGGATGAGCAGCAGGATGATGAAGGTCGCGAACAGGATCCCGAAGGCGATGGAGATCGCCATCGGAACCAGGAACTTCGCCTGGATCGAGGTCTCGAAGATCATCGGCAGGAGACCACAGAAGGTCGTCACGCTGGTGAGGAGGATCGGACGGAAGCGGCGAGCACCAGCCCGGCAGATCACATCCTGGATGGTGATGTCGGGTTCCTTGCGGCGAATGTCGTTCGCGGTGACCAGGAGGACCAGCGAGTCATTCACCACCACGCCCGACAGGGCGATGATCCCGAACAGCGAGATCAGGCTCAGTCCGTATCCCAGCAGCAGGTGACCGATGATCGCGCCGATGATTCCGAAGGGGATGGCGGTCATCACGATGATCGGCTGGACCCAGCTCCTGAAGGCGATCGCAAGCAGCCCGTAGATCCCGAAGAGTGCGTAGCCGAACCCGACCCCGAGGCTCCCCAGTGAATCCTGCTGGTCGGACTGCTCACCCTCGAAACTCCAACCGAGGCCGGGATACTGCCTGGCCAGCTGGGGCAGGGTGGCGGCTTCCAGTTCGCGCACGATTTCGTTGCCGCTGATCACCGCGGGGTCGACTTCGGCGGTGACGGAGTTCACCCTTCGCCCGTCGGTCCGCTTGATCGACGTATAGGCCTTGCCCACGGTCACGTCGACCGCTTCATTCAGCGGGATCTCCGTTCCATCGGGTGCTCGCAGCAGCAGGTTCTCGAGGGTGTGCAGGGTTTCGCGTTCCGCCTTCGGAAGCCGCACCATCACCCTGATCTCGTTGCGACCACGTTGCTGGCGAAGGGCTTCCGAACCGTACAGGTAGCTTCGGGTCTGGCGAGCGAGCTGCAGTCCGTCGAAGCCCAGGCTTCGGGCTTCAGGGGTGAGTTCGTAGTTCAACTGGGGTTTGCCGCTGGCCACGCCTGAATCGATGCCCGAGACCCCTTCGAACTTGCGAAGGACATCCGCGACCGCGAGGCTGGCCGCATCGAGCATCTCTCGGTTCTGGTGGCTGAGCTGGACGTCGACCGCGGCGCCGGATGCCCTGCCGATCTCGCTGGTGAAGCTCAGGTTCTCGAGGCCGGCGAGTTCACCGGTGTTTTCCTGCCACACCCGACTGAACTCGGTGGCCGATACCGTGCGCTCGTCCTCCGGTGCCAGCTCGACTCGTATGCCGAGCTGGTTGGCGCTGTTGGTCTGGGTCCTTGCGACCGGCCCCATGCCCATGATCTGGCCGCCGACCACGGAGCGGACGCTCTCGATCGATTGCATGCCCCCGGTCTCTTCGACGGTCTTCTGCAGTGAATCAAGCAGCTGTTGCTGCACGTTCTCGGTGCGCTCGACCGGTACGCCGACCGGAAGACGTGCATTGACGGACACGAAGTCGGCATCGATCTTGGGCATGAAGTTGAACGGGATCCAGCCTCCCAGGACCACGCTCACGCAGAGGATCAGCATGGTCACGCCGATGGAGACGGTCAGGTAGTGCTCGCGCGTCGCGAAGCGAACCACGGGTTCGTAGACCTTTTCGATGAACAGGTTGAGGCCTCGACTGAAGGACTCCGAAGGCAGGGAGACGATCTTCCAGAAGAGGGTTCTCTTCGGGGAATGGGAGAGGTGGGCCGGCAGGATGAACAGCGATTCGATCAGGGAGATCAGGAACACGCTGATCGCGACCGCGGGTATCTGGAGGTACAGCCGACCACTCGCTCCCGGAACGAAGAGCATCGGCATGAAGGCGACGATGTTGGTCATCACCGCGAACGTGACCGGAGCGGCGATCTCTCGTGCACCCTCGATCGCGGCCTGCATCGCGGGCATGCCCTTCTCACGCTTCTCGTAGATGTTCTCGCCGACCACGATGGCGTCATCGACGATGATCCCCAGCGTCACGATGAACGCGAAGAGCGAGATCATGTTGATCGAGGCGTCGGTCTGGCTGAGAAAGAGGAACGACCCGAGGATCGAGATCGGAATGCCCAGCGTCACCCAGAAGGCGAGGCGTGGTTCGAGAAAGAGGCCCAGCATCAACAGCACCAGGCCCAGGCCCAGGGCTGCATTGCGAAGCAGAAGATCGATCCGACCCCGGAAGATCACGGATTCGTCGGAGATGATCTTGACCTGCATGCCTTCGGGCAGTTCGGGAGCCAGCTCCGCAAGGTAGTTCTTCGTCGCAGCCGAGACCGACACCGGAGTCTCGAAACCGACCCTGAAGACATCGACCGTGACCGCCGGCTGTCCGTCGACCCTGGTGTAGAGATCGATGTCCTGGAAACCATCCTCGATGTCCGCGATCTCGCCGAGAAGCACCACCGAACCGTCCGGCCTGGAGATGATCGGGATGTCGGCGAACTCCCGACCGAACTCCCTCCGCTCGGAGGTTCGGATGAGCACCTCGCCACCGTCGGTCTTGATGCTCCCGGCTGGAACCTCGACCGCGGTGTTGCGAATCTTCCTGGCGACCTCTTCGGGGGTCAGCCCGTAGGAGCGAAGGGTGCTGCTGGGGATCTCGATGGAGATCTCGAGCCCCTTGACGGCACCGAGTTCGGTGTTGGTGACGTCATCACGCGCGGAGAGATCGTCGCGTATCCGTTCCGCGGTGTCCCTGAGGGTCTGTTCCGAATAGGGGCCGAGGACCGCCAGCGTCACCACCTTGTTGCGGTTCTCCAGCAGCGAGACGGTGGGTCGTTCGATGTCCTCGGGGTAGGTCACGATCCGGTCGACCGCGTTCTTCACGTCCTGCAGGGCTCGGTCGATGTCGGCGCTGGCCAGCATCTCGACGCTGATCGATCCTCGACCCTCGCTTGCGGTCGAGGTGATCCGCTTGACCCCGTCGATGCCACGAACCGCATCCTCGGTGACCATGAGGACGCCGGTCTCGATCTCGCTCGGGCTCGCACCGGGGTAGGGGATCGAGATGCCCACCACGTCCAGGGAGAACTCGGGGAAGACCTCCTGCTTGATGTTCATCGCGGAGAAGATGCCTCCGGCGACAAGTGCGAACATCAGGAGGTTCGCTGCGACCGGGTGACTCGCCATCCAGGCGATCGGGCCGCGAGGTTGTTCGAGTTTGCTGCTCACCCTGAACTCGCCTCCGCGGTGGGCGGCGTGCCCGAGCCGAGCTGTTCGAGCGGCATCCCGCTGATCGCCACGCCGAGCGGACTGGTGATGATCGATTCGCCCTGCGAGAGCTGGACCTTCGCGAGAACGGTGTCGGGTCTGCCGACCACGACCTCTATCGTTCGAATGGCCAGCTCGTCATTGGTGTCCATCACCCAGATCGTGTCGTCCTCGTGGACGACCGAACGGGGCAGCTCGACCACTCCGGTGATCTCGGGACCCTGGATCTCGATCTTGACGTAACTGCCGAGGAGAAGCCTGCCGCGACCGGGGTCACGTTCGAGGTTCAGTGGGTCCTCGATCAGGAGAATGACCTTGGCCAGTCGACCGGATCGTTCGACCTCGCCCGAGAGTCGGGAGACCATGGCGCTTCGGACGAGACTGCGTCCGTCACCGAGTTCAAGGGTCACGGTCGCCTGGGAGTTGCTTTCCGGATTCTCTGGATCGATGGTGATCCAGTCGAGCTTCGCGATCGGTATCGAGGCTATGACCTCGAACTCGTCGGTACCCACCAGTGTCGCCACCGGATTGTTGGGGGCGATCACCTGCCCGATCTCTATCGAGTCATCGAGAACCAGCGCGTTGAACGGTGCGATCATCGTCGTCCGCTGGAGGTCGAGCGTTGCGAGCTGCAGGCGGCCGAGCGCTGCGGTGAGCATCGCCTCCGCCTCGAGTCGCTGCGGTTCCTTGCGGGCGAGCTGTTCGCCGATGTCGGTGCTCTCGATCGTCTCTCCCAGAAGTTTCCATTCACGCTCGGCCACCAGCTGGCTGGCTTCGGCGATCTGAAGGGCGACTTCGGCGTTCGTGACGTCGGCCATTCGCTGCTGCACCGTCAGTTCGTAGTCCTCGGGCTCGATCTGGAAGAGCGTCGATTCTGCGGAGACCATGCCACCCATGACCAGCGAGGGGCTGATGCTCGAGACCTTGCCGCCGACCTGCGGTTGAAGGTTCAACCGGCGGTGGGCTTCAACGGTTCCGAAGCCGGTGATCACCGCCTGGTCCGAGCGAACCTTCGGGATCATCGTCTCCACCAGGGTCGAGCGTTTCTCGACCGCCTTCATCGGCGGTCCGGTCTGGGTTCTCGTCAGGATGTACGCGCCGAAGATGCCGGCGGCAAGGATCACGATCGGCAGACAGAATCTGAAGATCGCGACCAGCACGCGGATGACTACCGGTGCCTGAGGGGTCTCCTTGGAGCTGCCTTGTTCACCGGTCCCCGAGTTCATGTGTTGTCGAGATTGGGTGTTCATGCCCTGGGTTCCTGATTCATGTCTTGAGTGGGTTCCGATGCGACGTCTTCCACTGGAGGAGTCGGTTCGAGGTTTCGCAGCCAGTCGCCGCCCAGTGCCAGGTAGAGGTTGGCCCGAGAACGGAGCAGCTCCTTGCGAACCGTCACCTCTCGTCTCTGGACCCCTTGCAGTGACTGCAGGGCGGAGATCACGTCGAGGTATTCGTTCTGTCCGTTCGCATAGCGGAAGCGTGCTTCGGCAAGCGTGGCACTTGCGATCTCGACCTGCCTGGTGATGTCCTCGAGAAGCTCGATCTGGTTGATCTCGCGATCGATGGCATCCTTGATCTCGCGAAGTGCGATCAGGAACTGCTCGCCAAAGGCTTCCGCGCGTTCCTGGAGGATGGCCCTGCGACGATCGACTTCCGCCCCGCGACGATCGGCGTCGAAGACCGGCTGGAGCAGGCTGCCTCCGATGCTGCTGATGGTGTCGTCGAACAGGCTGGACAGGCTTGGTGAGCTGAAGGTGCCCTCGAGGCTCAACCGGATCGTGGGCAGGAGGTCAGCGATCGCCGCTGCCACTTCAAGGTCGGCCGCAGCGACTCGCTTGTAGGCGGCGCGCAGGTCGGGGCGGGTCTCGAGCAGGTCGCGAGGCGCCGGAAGTTCCGGGAACTCCGGGAGCTGGGGAAGCATCGGTTCCGGGATTCGCAGGATCGGTTCCTGTGGAGGACGGCCAAGAACCACCGCAAGCTGGTTGCGCGTTGTCTCGAGAAGGGAGCGGACCGTTGGAACCTCGGACTCCACCTGGGCAAGCTGAAGCCGCTGCTGCAGTACCTGGAGGGCACTGCCGATGCCCCGCCCGTAACGGAGCTCGACCACCTCGAGCTGTTCCCTCGATGAAGCGATCTGCATCTCGAGGACGTCCATCAACTGTTCCTGTTCCTGGATCGTGAACCAGAGATCGACCACGGTGCCCGAAAGCAGCAGCGCGGTCTGCTCCGCATCATCACGGCTCGCGGTGGCCAGCAGTCGTGCGGCATCTGCACGGTTGGCGATCTTCCGCCAGAGGTCAAGCTCCCAGCTCATGCTCAGGCCGAGCCTGAACCGGTTCTCGTAGCCGGTGTTGCCATCGTCGTCTCGCCGGATGCGGTCGGCTCCCGCATCGAGATTCACATCCGGATAGACCGGTGCTCCCAGGATCGTCGCCTGCGCCATCGCCTGGTCGAGTCGAGCCCAGGCCTGTTTCAGGTCGAGGTTGCCCTGGAAGGATTCAAGGACCGTGGCGTTCAAGCCTTCATCACCAAAGGCGAGCCACCAGTGCTCCGGTGCAACGACCTCGGGGGTCGGTGCGTCGAATCGCTCAGGGATCGCGACGTCCGGGGTCCGGCGATCTTCCGTCTGATACGGGGAACAGCCCGAGATCGCCAGCAGCCCCAGCATGAGAAAGGTGGTGGTTCGTCGCATGGGTCCTTGGGGTTCCCGGAAGGGGGTGATCTTCAGATTCAACATCCATTTCCAAGGGTGGAGAAGCTGATCGGTGGGGCTTTCGAGTCGTCCACGATAAACTCTTGCAAGCCATCCTGCTGGGGCTGGTGCCTTGATTCACCCGTGGAGCATCCTCACATGTCCTTCAAGATCGGAATCATCGGCTGTGGGACGATTGGAAACGTCCACGCCAAGAGTGCAGCGGCAGCGGGCCTGACCGTGGGAGGGACCTGGGATGTCCTGCCCGAGCGGGGTCGGGACCTTGCCGGGCTCCACGAGGGCTGCGAGTCCCACCCCTCGATCGACGTGTTGCTTCAATCCGATGTTGATGCGGTCGCGATCGGGGTACCGAACAACGTGCACAGCGACTGCGCTATCGCCGCCCTCGATGCGGGCAAGCATGTCCTGCTCGAGAAACCGATGGCGATGTCGGTCGCCGAATGCGACGAGATCCTCTCGGCCCGTGATCGCTCCGGCAAGGTGCTCCAGCTCGGGTTCGTCTGTCGTGGCCTGCCGGCACCGGTGGCGGCCAAGCGGTTCATCGACGCGGGGCGATTCGGCGAGATCTACCACGTCAAGTGTTCGCTTTATCGTCGACGTGGCATCCCGAGTCTCGGGGGCTGGTTCACCGACAAGTCGTTGTCCGGTGGAGGTCCGCTGATCGACCTCGGGGTACACGTCCTGGACCTCGCGATGCATCTCACGGGAAACCATGAACCCGTCAAGGCCAGCGGGCACGTCGTCTCCAAGTTCGGTTCACCCATCAAGGACTACTGTTTCACCGACATGTGGGCGGGTCCACCGAAGCTCGACGGCATCTTCGATGTGGAGGACGGGGCGGTCGCCCTGGTCCGGTTCGCCAACGGCATGACCCTCGAGTTGAACGTGACCTGGGCGGCGAACCTGCCCGAAGATGTGCTGCCAAGCGGTGTCACGGTCATGGGCACGAAGGCCGGTTGCTTCTTCGAACTCTTCGGCAACGAGGTTCGAATCGCCACCGAAGAGGAGGGCATGATCACCGATGTCTCCCCGCAGTTCGCTGCAGATGACATCAAGAGTGAATCCTGGAGCCGGCAGTACGCCCAGTTCATCGGTGCGGTCCGTGACGGCGTGGCACCACATGCCAGCGGCGAGGCCGGTCGAAACGTGCAGTCGCTGATCGAGGCGATCTACGAATCCAGCGAGGCTGGTCGCGAAGTCGAACTCAACCGCGCCCCCTGAGCCAGAAGTGGGGTGATTCCCGCGATTTCGGACCTGGATCGGGCAACGAGAACGAAAAAGCGGGCCCGAGGCATGCGCCTCGGGCCCGCTTTGTTCAAGCGTTGCGGGTCGGCTGGGGATCAGCCGGTGGTGGCCATCTCGATCTTCCATTCGGCGATCTTCGCCTTGAATTCCGCGGCCTTGTCGGCATCGTCGGTCATCTTGAGCGCCTTTTCCTCGGTCTTGATGGCTTCTTCGAACTTGCCCAGTTTGCCCTGCACGGTAGCCAGGGTGTCGAGCATGTCGCCATCCTTGCCATCGCTGGCCTTCACGCCGGCGAGGGCGGCCTTCAGTGCGATGTCGAGGTTGCGGTCGGTGATGCGCGGGTCGGTGGCGATCGTCCAGGCCAGGGCATTCATCATCGGCATGTCATCGGAGTGCTCGGCGATGATCTGGTCAGCGATCTTGTAGGCGCGTTCGGGCTGGTTCGCCGCACCCGCCATGATCGAGAACTGCTGCATCTGGATCTGGGGCACCATCTCCGCAGGAGCCTTCGCCTTGAGCTCGTCCATGATCTTCATGAGCTCGTCCCAGTTCTGGGCCTGGTAGGCGGCACCCATCTTCGCGTTCGCGGCCTGCATCATCATCTCGAAGTCCTGTGTCTTCTTGAATTCAGCCTTGGCGGATTCGAGGTCGTAGCTGCCGTCGACGATCTGGGCGAGCGGTTCGTCCATCGACATCGGGTGGCCGATCCATTCGACCAGGCCGGTCTTGCCCACGATGAAGGCGGTGGGGATCCCGTTCTGGCCGGCAGCGCGCATGTAGGCAGTGCTGGTCTTCTTGTCGTCATCGATGGCGATCACGTACTGGGTCTTCTGGGGCCAGTCGCCCTTGCCGATGAAGTCCGCGACCTTCTTCTCGGTCTCGTCGGAGACACCGATGATCGTCACGCCCTTGTCCTTGTATTCCTTCTGGAGTTCGGTGAGGTGGGGCATGCTGGTCTTGCACGGGCCGCACCAGGTCGCCCAGAACTCGACGACGTAGACCTTGTCATTCATGAACTTGCCGTCGAAGTCACCCTTGACGACCTTCGAGAGGTCGACCTTGGGGGCCTTGTCACCGAGGCCGAGGCTCGGGGCGGGCTGTGAGGCGCCATCTTGTGCGGTGGCGATGGAGCAGGTTGCGGCGACGGCCGCGGTGGTCAGGAATCGAATCATGTGATCCTCCTTGGGGTTCGTCGGATTCCGAGTCGGACATTCTAGCGCCCCAGCCATGGGCATGAGCTGACGTCCCCCCCAGATGGCTCCGAAGCCCGCTATCCTGCCAGAATGGAGCCAACTCAGGTGAATCAGGCAAACATCATCGATGGCAAGGCACTTGGTCAGGTGGTCCGCAGTTCGATCGCGCAACGGGTATCGGAGTCCGGGATTCCGGTCCGACTGGATGCGGTCCTGGTGGGAACCGATCGTGCGGCCGAGATCTATGCGCGCAACCAGGAATCGACCTGCGCCGAGGTCGGCATCGAATACGTCCTGCACCGCATCCCCGATGGTGCGGGCTACGACGAGATCGCGGGTCGGGTGCTTCTGCTGAACACCGACGAGTCGGTCACCGGTCTCATGCTCCACCTGCCGCTCCCCGACGCGGTCGACACCGAACGGATCCAGTCCCTCATCGACCCCGCGAAGGACATCGAAGGCGTCAACCCCGCCAACATCGGCAACGTGGTCTACGGGCGCAGAAGCCTCGTGCCCTGTACCGCGCTGGCCGCGGTCGAGTTGATCGAATCGACGGGAATCGAACTCAAGGGTGCACGGTGCGTCGTCATCGGTGCGAGCAACATCGTCGGCAAGCCGGTCGCCGTCCTCCTCATGCGTGGAGAAGCGACGGTCATCTCCACCAACAAGTTCACCCGGGATCTTGCCGCCGAGACCCTCCAGGCCGATGTCCTGGTCTCGGCCGCGGGCGTGCCCGGACTGGTCACGCCCGAGATGGTGAAGCCGGGTGCAGTGGTGGTGGATGTCGGCATCAACCGAATCACCGTCAGCGCCGGCAAGCGGTGCACCGTCGGTGATGTCGACTTCGAAGGCGTGCGCGAAGTCGCCGGCTGGCTCACGCCGGTGCCGGGTGGCGTCGGTCCGATGACCGTGGCCATGTTGCTGCGCAATGCGGTGGACGCCGCCCTCTCCTGATGGAAAGGGCGGGGCGCCCGCCGGTGATCAGTTCCCCAGGCGACTGCGTGCCTCGAGGTACTTGTCGATCGTCTTGTTCACGATTTCGACTGGAATTTCAGGCCCGGGAGGGGTCTTGTCCCATTCGCCGCGATCGCACATGTCCTGCAGCCAGTTCCGGAAGATCTGCTTGTTGAAGTTGTCCTGCTCGCGGCCGGCCTCGTAGTCCTCTGCGGGCCAGTATCGACTCGAGTCGGGGGTGAGGACCTCGTCGATGAGCATCAGCTCGTCGGTGGGGTTGCCGTCGGCATCGAGTGCGAAGCCGAACTCGAACTTGGTGTCGGCGAGGATCATGCCGTGTTCGGCGGCAAAGGCACGACCGAACTCGAAGATCTTGAGCGACAGGTCGCGCAGTCGGGTCATGACGTCGGTGCCGGCGATCTTGCAGGCGCGTTCGAAGTCGATGTTCTCGTCGTGACCCTCGGTCGCCTTGGTCGCGGGCGTGAAGATCGGTTCCGGAAGCTTCGAGGAAAGCTGCAGCCCTTCCGGAAGGTCGACGCCACACACCGATCCGGTGGCCTGGTAGTCCTTCCACCCACTGCCGGAGAGATAGCCGCGGACCACGCATTCGATCGGCACGACCTCGGCGGCACGACAGAGCATCATGCGCCCCTCGAGGGAGGCTCGCTCCTGGTCGTCGAGCCCCGGCACGTCGGCGGGGTCGGTCGAGAGCAGGTGGTCCTGGATGATGCCTGCTTCACGGATCCGATCGAACCACGCAAGGCTGATCTCGGTCAGCAGACGTCCCTTCGCGGGAAATGGGGTCGGCATCACGACATCGAAGGCACTCATGCGATCCGAGGCCACGATCAGTACCGGATCGGTCCGATCGCTCATGGGAACGCGGTAGATGTCCCGTACCTTTCCTTCACGTCGGTCCGGGAGGTTGAAATTCGTGCGATAGACGGCTTCGAGGGTGTTGTTCATGGATACCAGTCTAAACGTGATCCGCCCGGGATGTGCAGCCGTCAGGCGATACACTGGGTGTGAACAGATCCCGGCTTCGGAGTGCGATCCTCATGGGTGTGGATACCTTCCAATTCGACCTCGAACCTGCCGACTGTGATCGTGTGCGGGTGGAGACTGCCTACATGATCGCCCGTCGGGGCTGGCCGGTGGAGGCTCGCATCCAGCTGGATCGTGGTGCCAACCGAATAAACTGTTCCATCGAGGAAGCGGGGGGGGTGGCCACATCGGCTGCCCTTGCACTCCAGGTGGACCTGCCGGAAATCGGCAACCTCAAGCTGCGAACGACCTTGCTGCCACCTCGGGACGAACCCTACGACCTGATGCTGGAACTGGCTCGGGAACGAATGCGTCAGTTCCTGCAGAAATGCGAGGACTGGCAGATGTACTCCAACAGCATCGCCCCGGAGGCCTGGCGCAAGTTCGAGCAAGCCCGGACCCAGCTGGCTTCAGCGGTGCTGGCCCCGGATCGGGCCACCGAGGTCGGGCTTGCGAGGAATGCCCTCTCGGCCGCCGTCCAGGCCGGGGAGCTGCTCGCAGCGAGCTATGCAGATCTCCTCCTGCACCGGCGATTCGCCAACTCCGTCGCCTCGGAGACGTCACTGGGCTTCCGGGTCGATCCCCGGGCACTCCTGCCTGAAATGGACATGAGTGAGCTCGGTGAGTTCGGTGTGATCATGATCGAGACGCCCTGGAGCACGCTTCAGCCCCAGCAGGGACACTTCGACTTCGATGGCACGGACCGCTGGATCTCATGGGCCAAGCAGCATCGAATTCCCGTCGTCCTCGGCCCGCTGGTCGACCTTCGACCCGAGGTTCTCCCGAACTGGGTGCTCAATGGTCCTCGTGCGTATTCCGAGCTCTGCAAGTTGATCTGGGAGCACCAGCAGCAGATCGTGTCCCGGTATTCCGACGAGGTCGCCATCTGGTGCGTTGCTTCCGGAGTCCACGTGAACCGACTTGCAAGACTCGGCCACGAGCAGATGATCGACATCACCCGGCGAGCTGCGGTCCTGGTGCGGCAGGCACAACGCAATGCCAAGGTACTGGTCGAGTTGGTCCAACCCTTCGACGACGAGATCGCCGACTGCCCCGATTCCGTTCGTGGCTATGAGTACGCGGTGCGTGCTCTCGATGAAGGCGTCCACATCGACTGCTTCGGCCTGCGGATCGACTGCGGCCTTCCTCGCAACGGCTGCGAATCCCGGGACCTGCTCTCGATGAGCGACGCGATCGACGGCATCGGTCGCCTGGAACGGCCACTGATGATCACCGGATTCACCGCGCCCGCCAGCGGACTGGGTGCTGCCGCCGGAACGTGGCACGAACCATGGTCCCCCGAATGCCAGGCCCGATGGGCCGCCTCGATGTACGGCATCGCGCTCGGCAAGCTGACCCAGCGCGGCGATGTCGCTCGTGATGCACGCGTTGGCGTCGTCGAAAGCGCACTCTGGGGCAGCTTCAGGGATATCGAGGGCCAACCACCCACCGGGCTGCTGGATGTGGACGGCTCACCACGAAAGGTGATGATCCAGCTGGCCGCGGTTCGACGTGCACTGCGTCGACCCCTGGGCAGGCCCACCACGCCGTCGACTGGTTTCACCCCGAACGTTCGTGGTGACACCAAGTGAGGATCCATTCGAGCGCCGAGATCGAACCTCATTCGATGAGAACCGCCTGGATCATGCTGGTGATCATCGGTTCGGTCATCCTCTGGACGGACGGCGCCGGTGCGTCACGTTGCGATCTCCCTCGGCCATCGGGCATCGACCGGTCCCGGGAGGCAGCTTCGGTCGATGTCTTCGAGGCTTCCATGGGCGAACTGCAGTTTCTTCCCGGCGTGGGAATCGGAATCGCACGTTCGATGCACCAGGCGATTCGCAAGCAACCGGTTCGATCACTGGATCAACTCGAATCACTGCCCGGCATCGGACCTTCGCGATCCGATGCGATACGTCGATCTGTTGCTGGCGGTGTGCATGAGTGAGCCCGTGCGTTTTGCCGGAAACGCCGGATTCGATCTCGTGGACTCGATCGCCGGTGATCCTGCGCTTGAACCCCTGCTGAATCGACTGGACTCGGGTGGAGCATCGTCTGCGCGCGGCGCGGCCGGGTCGAGCACCGTGCTGCTTGCCGCCGGTCTGGCCAGGAGGCTGGACCGCACCGTGCTGCTGGTCCTGGCCCACATCGATGATGCCGACGAGGCCGTCGAGGAACTGCGTGGCTTCGGTGTCGATGCTCGTGGTTTTCCCGCGCTGGAAGTCCTGCCTGGAGAGACATCGTTGAGCCTCGAGCTCTTGTCCGCACGCCTTTCGCTGGTGGGTGAACTGCTTGAGGGTCGAGCGCCCCAGGTGGTGGTCGCTCCGGTGTCGGCGCTGATGCAGGGCATTCCGGCCGCCGACCGGCTGGGAACCCTTCTGCGCCGGATCCGCACCGGTGACCGTCTCGAGCTCGCGGAATTCACCGAATGGCTTTCCGGCGGCGGGTATGAACGCACGGATACCGTCGAGCATCCCGGGGAGTTCGCGATTCGTGGTGGCATCATCGACGTGAATCCGCCCGGTGGCGGACAGCCCTTTCGACTGGATCTCTTCGGTGACGAGGTGGAGGGAATCTTCGAGATCGACCTGATCACCCAGGCTTCCGATCGTCGAATCGAACAGGTCGAGCTGGTAGGTGCCCCCCTGGAATCGCTCCAGACCGACGAAGCAACCCTGCAGTTCGCCGAGCTCTTCTCCGGTGATGCGGTGGCGGTCCTGGCGGAAATCGCCGAGCTCACCGAACAGGCTCGTGGCTACTGGGAACGAGTGGGGGATTCACGAGGCGTCTTCGGACCACCGGCGGTCTTCAAGGCGCTGGGTGAACGCTGTCATGCCGTGCTCGACGTCAATCAGTTCTCGCCCGGCGTGATGCCCGAGCGGGCGACGGTGCTTCCCGTCGCCGTTCTCCCCGGTTTCGACGAGGAGGCTCCGCAGGCCTTCCGCGAGGTGGTCGAGCTGACCGAAGGCTTCAGGACGCTGCTGCTCTGCGAGAACGACGGGGAATCGACGCGAACGCGCGAGCTGCTTGCCGACCAGGCCTCATCCGACGACGTCGAGATACACGTGGCTCACCTGCACCGTGGTTTTCTCTGGGAGGGTGAATCCCCGTTCGCACTGGTCCCGCAGCATGAACTGCTTCACCGCTACTCCACCCGGCGGCGCGTGGTGCGGGTCAAGGGTGGACGTGAGCGGGAGGTGTTCGTCAGGTTCGAGGCCGGTGACTACGTCGTGCACCGCGACCACGGGATCGCGCGGTTCCTCGGGCTTCGTTCCATGAAGCGAAAGGACGCGACCGGCGAGGAGGAATTCCTGTCTCTCGAGTTCAGCGGTGGCACCAAGATCCACGTCCCCGCCTCGAAGATCGACCTGGTGCAGAAGTACATCGGTGCCGGAGGCGCGAAACCGCGACTCTCGACCATCGGCGGTCGGCGCTGGAAACGCCAGAAGGAACAGGTCAAGGAGGCGGTTCGCGACCTTGCCGCGGAGATGCTCCGGGTGCAGGCGTCGCGCGAGGCGACCCCGGGGATCCGTTACCCCGCGGACACCGCCTGGCAGCGCGAGTTCGAGGCGGAGTTCCCCTACGAGGAGACCGAGGACCAGCTGACCGCGATCGAGTCCGCGAAACGCGACATGTGCGGACCACGTCCGATGGATCGCCTGGTGTGCGGTGACGTGGGATTCGGCAAGACCGAAGTGGCCATCCGGGCGGCGTTCAAGGCGGTGGAGTTCGGCAAGCAGGTTGCGGTGCTGGTGCCCACGACCGTCCTGGCCGAGCAGCATGAACGTACCTTTTCGGCACGATTTCGGGCCTATCCCTTCCGGATCGAGTCGTTGTCGCGCTTCAAGACCTTCTCGGAAGCACGCAAGATCCTCGAGGACGTGGCGGATGGGCGCGTGGACATCGTGATCGGGACCCACCGGATCCTGTCCGAAGACGTCAGGTTCAAGGATCTCGGACTGGTGATCATCGACGAGGAGCAGCGTTTCGGTGTCGAGCACAAGCAGCGATTGCTTCGTTTCCGCTCGACCGCCGATGTCCTGACCCTGAGCGCAACCCCGATTCCTCGCACCCTGCACATGGCGATGCTGGGCCTGAGAGACATCAGCTCCCTGACCACCGCACCCCTGGACCGCCGTGCCATCGTCACCGAGGTCACGCCCTACAACGAGAAGCGGATCAAGCAGGCGATCGCCCGTGAACTCGCCCGCGAAGGTCAGATCTTCTTCGTCCACAACCGGGTGAACAACATCGCCAGCGTCGCCGCCCGGATCCAGGAACTCGCCCCCGGGGCCCGGGTCGACTACGGACACGGCCAGATGTCACCGCGTGATCTCGAGAAGGTGATGCTTCGTTTCATCCGGCGAGAGACCGACATCCTCGTCTCGACCACCATCATCGAGAGTGGCATCGACATCGCCAGTGCGAACACGATGTTCATCAACAACGCGCAGAACTTCGGCCTGTCGGATCTCCACCAACTCCGGGGCCGGGTCGGCAGGCACAAGCATCGCGCCTACTGCTACATGCTGCTGCCGCCGGACAAGACGATCAACGAGGACGGCATGAAGCGGCTCAAGGCCATCGAGGACTTCTCGATGCTGGGAGCCGGGTTCAAGATCGCGATGCGCGATCTTGAGATTCGCGGTGCGGGGAATCTCCTCGGTGCCGAACAGTCCGGGCATATCGCGACTGTCGGCTACGAGATGTACTGCCAGCTGCTCGAACAACAGGTCTCCCAGTTGCGCAACGAGATCCAGATCTCGGGAACCGACACCACCGTGGAACTGGGGGTGGTCGCTTCCATTCCTCGGGGCTGGATACCGTCGGACACTCGCCGCATGGAGGCCTACCGCAGGATCGGACAGGCGGATTCACTCGAATCACTCGGGCGGACGGCAGCGGATCTTTCGAGCGCCTACGGAGAACCGCCCCGGCAGGTCCAGCTGCTGCTGGACCTTGCGGAGCTTCGTCTGGCGGCTTCGGTGATGGGCATTCGGTCGATCTTGGTCCGCGACGAGGATGTCATCTTCCGCACCCTGGCCCCGAAGGTGCTCGAGCAGGCGATGCATGGCGTCACCGGAACCGTTCGAGCGGTCGGCTCCCGGGACTCGGCGGGGTTGAGCGAGATCTACTTCAGGCCGCCGGCAAGGATGCTCAAGCCCGGCAACCTCGTTGCGGTGCTGCGACACCACATCGTCAATGGCGTCTTGACGGCATCCTGAGAGGTTTCGGCTGGGGGGTCAGTCCCGAGGGCAGAACTCATGCCGCAGGTATCGGGCGACGTAATCGAGGATCGATGAGACCTCGGGGATGTCGGGGTTGCGGGTCTGTCCCATCGGTTCGAAGACCATGCCCTCGAAGCGTGCCACGGCATCGCTGAGCTCGAGGCCGTGCTGGAGTGACAGGCTGAATGCCCGGCAGAAGCCCTGGATGAGCCCCGAGACCACGGTGCCTTCCTTCGAGACCTTCATGAAGATCTCACCGGGGCTGCCGTCATCGAAAAGGCCGATTGTCAGGTACCCTTCCGTCCCGTTGATCCAGAATTTGTGGGTGATCGACTTCCTGGTGGGCGGAAGGGATGCGCGACTGAGCGGTGCTGGTGCCATCGTCATCGTTGAGGGGCTCTCCTGGCTGGGTTCCCGAGTGCAGCTGGTCTCCTCGTGGATCGTCTGCTGTCTGGTTTCATCGGACATCGGGTCTTCCATCGCACAGAATTCCGCAGGTCTCTTTGATGACCCCCCTCCGGCTCTCCGGAAGGGGGTTGAAGGTGGTCTTGGATGGGGTCGGCTTGAAACGCCCGAGCGATCCGGGCGGTCGGTCCTCGACTCAGGCCTCGTCGTCGGTCGGAGCGCTTTCCTCCGACTCGGTCGTCGATTCAGGCGCCGGGGCTGCCTTCTTGTTGGGCTTCTCGATCAGCTCGCCCTCGTCATCGAACTCCATGTCATCATCGAGTTCCTCGATGGTTCGATCGGGCAGGACCTCGATCGTGATCTCGGATCGCAGGTCCTTCTCGAACTGGATCAGGACGGTGTAGTTTCCGACGTGGCGGATGGGCTGGTTCAGACGGACGGCTCGTTCGTCGACCTGCATCTCGCCTTCGAGGAGTGCGTCGGAGATGTCCCGCTGGGTGACACTTCCGTACAGCACGCCCTGGTCGTTGCAGGAACGAGTCAGCTTGACTGTGATGCTCTCGAGGTTGTCGATGGTCTCGACTCGCTGCGCGCGCAGGGCCTCCAACTGGGCCTTCGCGGTCTTGCGAAGCTCCTTGAGTGCTTCGACCTTCTCTTCCGTGGGAACTTCAGCGATCCCGAGGGGAAGGAGGTAGTTGCGGGCGTAGCCCGGCTTTACCGACACGACGTCTCCCACGATGCCGAGATGTTCGATCGTCTCGTTCAGCAGGAGTTCGACTTTTTTGGTGCTCTCGATGTTGCCCATGATTCGCTGTCCTTTCCAAGGGGGATCAAGTTAGGGGTCGCCCACTACGGACGCCCCAGCGATTGGCGGCCGAGCATTGTTGCGTGAACCGCCCGAGGTTTCAAGTCACCAACGCAACAGGCCCGTGGGCAGGGAGCTTGCTCCTCGCCCTACGGGCCCGTAGGTGCCGTTTCCCGGGACTATCTGCCACGGGAGGGGTCAATCATTTCAGGCACTGTTCCAAGTCGGTCGACACCGGCTCAGAAGGGGATCGGATCCTCGCCGTCGGGGGGCGGTCCTTCGGAGCCTCCTGCGGAGCCTCCTGCGGCATTGCCTGCGGGGGCGTAGTTGGACTGGCCACCGCCGCCGCCGCCGCCACCGCCGCCACCTTCGCCGCGTCCGCCGAGGAACTGGAAGTTCTCGACCACCACGCGGAGCTTCGAGCGGTTGTTGCCGTCCTTGTCCTTCCACTGGTCCAGCTTGAGCCGGCCTTCGATCATGACCGGACGTCCCTTGGCCAGGTACTGGGACATGACCTCGGCCTGTCGACCCCACGCTTCGCAGTCGACGAAGGTGGTTTCCTCGCGCTTCTCGCCATCCTTCGTGTTGTAGGTGCGATTCACCGCGAGGCCGATCGTGGCCACGGCCTGGTTCGAGGGCGTGTGCTTGAGTTCCGGGTCCCTGGTCAGATTTCCGATCAGCAGGACCTTGTTGAAGTTCGCCATAGGAGGACTCCTTCCTTCCGTTCATTTGAGTCTACACAACCCGACAGCGCGGGTCGTGAGACCTGACCAGCTACCCTGAAGCTGTGGATGACCTGTCGCTGGCGAGCCGCCTGCAGGGGTCCACGCGCTTCATGCGGCAGGCTGATTACGCCTCTTCCCGCGGGGTTTCGTCGTCGGCGACTTCCGGGGCGGCCTTGACGGCCTCGACGGCCTCATCGGCGGGAGCAGGTGCTTCCGCCACGGCTGCTGCGGGGGCTGCTGCGGGTGCTGCTGCGGGTGCTGCTGCGGGGGCTTCAGCGGAGGCTTCTGCCTCGGCAGCAGGAGCCGCCTCGGTTCGCTCGATCACGGCCTTGGGGGCTTCCGAGTCCTGCGGGGTCTCTCGAAGCTTGATCTCATCGGCGATCTGCGATCGGCCTTCGGATCCTTCGATCACCTCGGCGGGAACATGTTCCGCTCGGGTCACGAGGGAACGGAGCAGCTGCTCCGAGAGGTTCGAGTCACGTTCGATCATGGCGAGCTTGTCGTGTTCGACCTTGAAGTAGGTCAGGAAGTAGACGCCTCGCTTGTTGCCCTTGATGTCGTAGGCGAGTCGACGCTCCTCCCACTTGGAGAATGCGAGGACTTCGGCCCCGGCTCGATCAAGGATCGAGTTCACGTGATCCACGGCGGCCTGCATGTTCGAGACAGCCGATTGGGGGAAGAGGAAGAGGCCTTCATAGATGCTGGTTGGCGTATCAGTCATTTCGTTTCCAGTCGTTCATCGCACTTTCGTGCTGTTCGTGTCCGTGTCATCAGCTTCTTGCGGGGTGTTACGCCGATTGAAGCGGTTCATTGTCGTGGTGATTCCGTGCTCGACCCAGCAGGCCACGGCCGAGACCGCATCCTCGAGCGCGGGCTCGAGGTCCTCCTGCTGTTCCTGGGTGAATCTGCCGAGCACGTAGTCCTTCTGGGGAATGCGTCCGGGTGCATCGATCCCGATCCTGCAGCGGGCCCAGGTGGGACCACCGAGTTTCGAGGTGATGTCTCCAAGTCCGTTGTGCCCGCCTCCGCCGCCGTCTCCCCGCAGCCGGATCATTCCGGTGGAGAGTGCGATGTCGTCGACCAGCACGAGCAGGTCCGTGCCCGGGTCGAGCTTGTAGAAGCGCATGGCCTCCGCAATGCTCTGCCCCGAGCGGTTCATGTAGACGGTCGGCTTGAGCAGCAGCACCTTCTCGCCCGCGATCACCGACTCCACCAGGAGACCGGAGAACTTCGAGCGCGGTATCGACGCCGCGGGGTCGGCGAATCGCCGGGCGAGCCGGTCCACGACCACGAACCCGACATTGTGTCGTGTTCGTTCGTATTCCGGTCCCGGGTTGCCGAGTCCAACGACGAGCTTCATGGCTGTTGCCGCTCCAATCCAAGGTCAACCTTCTGAACCATCCGGCTTGCCGTCGCCGCCACCTTCGGCGGTGGGTTCTGCTCCTTCGGCGCCATCCTCGGCTCCCGATTCCTCTTCTTCTTCCTCGGCCTTGAAGACGATGTGGCAGACCACGGTTTCCGGCGGGGCGACCGCCTTGATTTCGGTGGGGAGCTCGAGCTCGCCGACGTTGAAGGACTCCTCCATCTCGTCCATCTGGACGATGACTTCCTCGGGAATGTCGCGAACCTTGCAACTCACCTCGAGTTCGGAGAGGTCCTGGTTCAGGACGGCCCCGACCAGGCTCGCGCCCTTCGGGGTTCCCTTGAAGACCAGCTTGACGTTGACGGTGACGATCTCGTCGAGATCGACCTTGGTCATGTCGATGTGCACGACGTTGTCGCCGAGCCAGCCGAACTGCAGGTCCTTGACCAGGCAGGTCTCCTTGCGGCCCTCGATGTCGAGCTCGAAGACGTGTGCGCCCTCGGTGAGATGTCGGATGATCTCGGTCTCGTTGATCGCGATGGAGATCGGGTCCATGCCGTGTCCGTAGAGCACGGCGGGCAGCTGGCCCGCTGCACGAAGCCTTCGTGCATATCGTGAACCGGTGCGTTCACGGGTCGATGCTGCGAGTGTCGGGGTGTCCTTGCTCATTGATTCAGTTCCTCAAACGTTTCAAGTGATTCGATAGGGGTTTTCAAGACCTTCGTCGACCGGCGCCTTGATCAGCGCTTGGTCCCCACGCCCGTCCGGAACATGGCGGAGATCGACTGGTCATGGTGAATGCGATGGATCGCCTCGCCGAGCAGTCTCGCCACCGAGAGCTCGTGAAGCTTGTCCTTGATCTTGGATCGGTCGTCCCGACTCACGATGGTGTCGGTGATCACGACCTTGCTGAGTGGGCTTTCGGCAATTCGGTCGATGGCCATGCCCACGAAGATGCCGTGGGTGGCGCAGGCGATGACGTCCACCGCACCGCGCTCGATGACGAGTTTCGCGGCCTCGCAGATCGTTCCGGCCGTCGAGATCAGGTCGTCGAACATCAGGACCGTGCATCCCTTGACCTCGCCGATGAGATTCTTCAGGGTCACGTCATCCGCGCTGCGTCGTCGCTTGTCGATGATCGCCAGGTCGCAACCAAGCAGGTCCGCGTACATGTTGGCGACCTTCACGTTGCCGACGTCCGGTGACACCACGGCCAGTTGGCCGAAGTCGTCGCGGTGCTCGAGGAAGTACTCGGCGATGACCGGTGCGGCGGACAGGTGGTCCACCGGGATGTCGAAGAAGCCCTGGATCTGCGCCGCATGGAGGTCCAGAGAAAGGACCCGGGTCGCTCCCGCGGCAGTGATGAGGTTTGCAACGAGTTTCGCGGTGATCGGCACCCGGCCCTCGTCCTTGCGGTCCTGCCTGGCGTAGCCGAAGTAGGGGATCACCGCCGTGATGCGACGAGCGGATGCCCGGCGCAGGCAGTCGATCCAGATCAGCAGTTCCATCAGGTTCTCGTTCACGGGTCCGCACGTGGACTGGACCACGTAGCAGTCGCGTCCTCGAACATCCTCGTCGAGCTTCACGATGATCTCGCCGTCAGGGAAGCGCACTGCTCCACCTGCACCCAGGGTGAGATCCAGGTGCTCGCACATCGACTCGGCGAGTTCCTTGCCGGCTGATCCCGCGAAGATCTTCAGGTTTTCTCCATCACTTACGCTCATCAGGCTCCTTCCTCGTGGGTGACGCCACGAGCTGCCAGGATCGCCTCGACCTCGCTCAATTGCTCGAGGGTGTTGATGCTCAGGACATCCTCGGATGGGACCGCGTCAACCACCTCGACTCGAAGTCCGTCCGACTTCATCAGTTCGAAGACGTCGGTGATGTAGTACTCGCCGCTCGCGTTCTTGTTACCCAGCCGTCCGAGGCGATCGAACAGTGCGTCCGCCCGGAAGATGTAGTAGCTCGGGTTGACTTCCTTCAGTTCCAGCTGCTCGGGCGTAGCGTCCTTCTGCTCGACGATGCGGTCGAAGCTGCCATCGCTGGATCTCTGGATTCGCCCGTAGCCACTGGCGTCATCGAGGATCGCGGTCGCGAGGGTCGCGGCGGCGCCGGTCTCCACGTGCCTGCGGTGAAGCTGTTCGAGGGTTTCCCGGCGGATCAGTGGACCGTCGCCGCAGAGAACCATGACATCGGTCGTCTCTCGTCGGGCAGCGTCCTCGAAGAACGGTCTCGCCATGTCGATGGCATGCCCGGTGCCCAGTTGCTCTTCCTGGATCGCGAACCTGAGCCAGTCCGGTTTCGGTTGGAAGGAATCCTCCACCAGCTCGCGGCCGAAGCCGACCACCAGCACGACGGGCGAGGATTCGATGCCCGGAGCGTGCAATGCGTCGACCACCCAGTGAACCAACGGTCGACCGCAGGCTTCGTGCATCACCTTCGGCAGGTCCGAATGCATGCGCGTTCCCTTGCCCGCGGCGAGTACCACTGCGGAGAGGGTGCGGGGTGCTGGGGTCTGGTTCTGTTCCGTCGACATCACTCTGGGGTTCTTCGCTTCGTGCGACGTCGCCTTCGACGTCTTGTTCAATCGTGTCCGACCCGGGAGTCGGAACTGGCCCGCCTAGATTTGAACTAGGACCGGCTGTACCAAAAACAGCTGTGCTACCATTACACTACGGGCCATTCGCTCGGTTGAAGCATCACGCGCGAGATGGTCCGAAGAGGATACCGCGCCTGCCGCCTCGGAATGTGGTCCGGGCACATCGAATTGTCGTTCGCGAAGTGGCGTGCTTGCCAGTCAAGCCGGCGCTCGCTTCGACGAACCGCGTGCTTGCGGTCCGTCGCGCACCGATCCGGCCACAAGGGTCCGTTCGGCGGCTCGAGAGCCGCGGCACTCCCCTGAGGCTGCAGCGCGCGTCAGCCGCTGATTGCGCGCTCCATGCGGCGCCCGGAGTTCACCGGTCACCGTCGGCCCTTTCACGGGGGGAATGGCGCAGGCTAGCCGATCCTCGGGGACGAGGCAAGATGATGCCGCCACCCGGGTCCAAGCCCGGTCCGGATCGCGCCCACCCGCGTGCTAAGGCCCCTCGAGCGGGCTTCGCTCCGAATCCACATGTACTCAGGTCAATGGGGCTCAGTTGGCCCCGGTCGCCGTTTTTTGCTTCACCAGGTCCTCTGCCAGCAGTCGAACCACCTGATCCTGGAGCTTCTTGGCGCTTCTGATCGGCACGTTGCCCGGAATATCGTTGCAGAGCACGCTGAAGGCGTATTGCCGGTCATCGGGTCCGGTCACCACGCCGCTCAGGCAGCTGACTCCATTGATGTAGCCGGTCTTGCAGTCCACCCGGACTCCGTTGGGAAGACCTGCCCCTCGGCTGCGGACGGTGCCGGTACTGCCCACCTTGGCGAGGCTCTCCAGGTAGATCGGCCCGAGTTCCGGGTCCCGGCTCAGCGAGCTCAGCCAGGCGGTGGTCATCTCCGCGGTGATCCGGTTCTTGCGACTCAGGCCCGATCCATCGGCGGCCTGGAATGCCTTCGCGTGTTCGGGGCCCAGTCGCTCTCGAACCACCATTCGGACCGCTCGGGTGCCGTTGGTCCAGGAACCGGGATCGTCCTCCACGTCATGCCCGAGCATCTTGCAGAGCGATTCCGCGTAGAGATTCTGGCTGTCGGTGTTGCATCGGGTGATCAGGGTCGCGATCGGGGTGTTGAAGGTGGGGGTGATCTTTTTGCCGCTGGCAGCGGGATCGTTTTCCGTCGCCAACCGGACGGTGCCGACCTCGATGCCCGCTTCTCGCAGTCGGTGTTCCATCAGTCGGGCGAGGATCTCGGGCATGTTGGACAGGGTGACCTGCACGAGGATCGGTTCGCCGACGTTTCCGTAGACCCTCAGGTTGTTTCGCCCGGGGAGTCGACTGACCCCGATGGTGGTGGTGTCCTTCTTTCCCTGCCGGTTGGTGGCCGCCATGTTCATGTCCAGCCAGGGCATCCTTGGTTCGGTGCGTTGCACCTTCGCCCTGGACCCGTTTCCCGGATGCGCATGGATCGTCAACAGGTTCAGGTGCATGTTGGTGCCGGCGACTTCCGCGCAGTACTTCTTGTCGAGCTGGTCCACGGGCCAGTCCGGGTGGAAGTACTCCCGGTCGAAGATCCGGTCGTCGATGATCACTTCGTCGAGACTGTCCACGCCGGCGTCGAGAATCGACTTGATCATGAGGTCTATGAAGAGATCGACTTCGAGACCGTCATGGATCCTGGATCCGCCGTCCGCCGTCGGCATGCTCCAGCTGGTTTTCTCCAGCAGCACCGGGTCGCCGAGGGCGGGGTCGCCGCTACCGACGAACCAGAGTCGCTTCCCGTCGATCAGGAGTTCGGTCTGGGTCAGGAAGTCCGGACCGAACCGATGCAGTGCCGCGCCGCTGGTGAAGAGTTTCATGTTGCTGGCGGGAATCATCCCGCGCTTGTCGAGGATCTCGACCACTTCGCTCGAATCCGAGGTGTCCCTGACGCTGACCGCGACCACGGTCTTCCCCAGGCCTGCGTTTCGGACTGCTGCCTGGACGTCCTTCTGGAGATCGGCCCGGGACGAGGTTCCGATGGAGGTGCATGCGAGGAGGCTGAGCAGGATGTTCGTGTGCAAACGACTCTTGAGCACGGTGGAGATCCTTCTGGAAACTTTATGGATGGTGTCCCGTCACGACATTCAGCTATCGGCATCCGCCGTCCGGTCGCTTGACGGGTCCCCGGAGTTGCTTCCGCCGGTGGGGTCATCGACGAGCGTCCTCCAGCTGGGGCGACGAACGGAATAGATCACGAATGGAAGCAGGGTGAAGACGATGAAGCCCACTGCGACCGTGGCGATGTAGGTGATTCGGTCGTCATCCTTGACGTGTTCCGTGGGGATGAAGCCGAAGACCAGTGCGACCAGGCCTGCCGATGAACCCAGGATCGCGAGAGCCCAGATCCCGAACTTCCCGAACGGCACCTGGTACCGGCGGGGCACGTCGGCGTGGCTGTATCGCAGGCGAACGGCAGCGGCGAACATCAGCATGTACATCACGATGTAGAGCATGGTGGGGACCACGTTCATCAGCCAGAAGGCGTCCTGCACGTCATCCATGATCAGGTACATCGTCGATATCGCCGTGACGATCAACGCCTGGAGGATGAGGATTCTCTGGTGGGCGAAGAACTTGTTCTCCTTGTGCCAGAACGCCGGCAGTGCACCGTCGCGTCCTGCGATGAGCAGGCCACGAGTCGGTGCGGGTACCCAGTTGTTGACTTCACCCAGCATGCCCAGCGCGATCACCAGCCCGACCACGCCCACGAAGGCGCCGCCACCGATCTCATCGAGCAGCACCGAGATCGCCTGCATGATCCCTGCGGCGAGATTGATGTTCTGCTGGGGGATCACGATCGCGATCGCCAGGGCGATCAGGGTGACCAGGACCAGCGCGATCCCCGCGGACGAGATGATCGCGATCGGGTAGTTCTTGCGGGGATTCCGTGCGGAAGCGGCATTCGATGCCGAGGCCTCGATCCCCGCGAAGGTCAGGAATGCGCCGACGATGAACGACAACATCTGGGTGTTGCCGAAGTCGGGGACGAACTCGTCCCAGGTGAAGTCGATGTTCGACGGATTGCCCTTGCTCACGTGGTAGAGAGCGAGTCCGAAGATGAAGAGGATCGGGATGATCCGGCCGAAGATCGTGCAGACCTCGGCCACGATTCCACTGGTCTTCATGCCGAAGAGGTTGGTGATCGTGATCGACCAGAACACTCCGTTGATCGCCACGAAGATGAACCAGCGATTGTCCGCCAGTTCCGGAAAGAAGCCGTAGGTCGCGGCCAGCACCATGACGGTGAGGATCGACGGGAACCAGATGACGTTCTCGATCCACTGCTGCCAGACCGCGACGAAGCCGAGTCGCTCGCCGAAGGCGGTCTTGACCCAGACGTAGACGCCTCCGTCCTCCGCCCAGCCGGTGGCCAGTTCCGCCGAGATCAGGGCCGAGGGGAGCAGGAAGACGATCGCGACCAGCAGGTAGATGAAGATCAGTGAAAACCCGTACTCGGCCATCGAAGGAGCACCGTGGATGCTCGTGATGATCCCGGTCGTGATCATGATCAGCGCGAACACCGAGAGGCTTCGTTTCGGTGCCGACGACTTGCTGTCCATGATCTGGGGTCTCCCGGAACCTGCCGATGCACGTGTGCCGGCGATGGCCGACGATCATGCGACGTTGCCGGGCAACGTGTTGATCGAGTTCGTTCCTTTAAGCCTACCGGAGGGGATGCCTCATGTGCTTGAACCGACAAGTCCAGCCGTCAGAATCTCCGAATAAGTCCGGTACCTCCGGTCGCATCTGGTGAGAGATCCGTGATCCGGTGGCAAGTCTTGTCGATGAGACGGATATTTCCTTGCTTGGTTCTGAACGAGTCGCGATGATCGACCAGATGGGTCGAATTGGACCTTCAAGCGATCGAGATCCCCAACCTGTCGAGAGAGATTCGTGAAAGTCGGCCTGGCCACCATTCACAACGTATGTTCAAGGCCGGCTCGCGGCGCAAGTTACATATTCGAGGCGCTGTCCTCCCGGGTGGAGCTTGAGCACCTCGGCGCCGAAATGGCCCGACGAACCCGCAGCGGACGAGCCAGTCGGTTCCTGCAAAGGCGCTTCGGCCGGATGCCGCGATACGCCTCGCTCGAGCGAAGCTACGCAGCCATCCTCAGTGAGCAGCTGAAAACCGACCAGATCGATCTCCTGGTCGGCCTCTTCGCTTCGAACATCATCGCCCAGCTCGAGGTGCCGGAGGGGCTGCCCGTCGTCCATGTCAGCGACACCACCTGTCGTCAGCTGCTTGGAGGATCCGGTTACCCGGTCACCAACACCCAGCAGATGCGTCATCGCCTCGAGCTCGAACGGCAGACCCTGCTCCGGGCTGATCTCTGCGTCTTTCCTTCCACCTGGGCGGCGCGGTCGGCGGTCGATGATTTCGGTGTCCCCGCCGAACGCGTGCACGCGATCGAATGGGGTGGGGCCAATCTCAAGGGGCTTGAACCACGCGCACGAAGTGCACCGTCACCTGATGCGCGCATCGAGCTGCTCTTCGTCGGCGGATCCTGGAAGCGCAAGGGACTCGATCGCGTCGTTGCGGCGACCGAACACATCGCCAGCATGGGGCGATCGATTCGCCTGACCGTGATCGGCACCTCGGTTCCTCGAACGCATCGGAGCAGCCTGGTGCGTTCCTTTGGAAAGCTCGATCTCCAGTACGACCGAGACCAGGCGATCTACGAGGAGGCGATGCGCTCCTCGACCTGCCTGGTTCATCCGGCCCGCGCGGAATGCTACGGGCACGCCCTGGTCGAGGCCTGTGAGCGAGGGCTTCCGGTGATCTGCTCGAGGGTCGGCGGCATGCCCATGATCATCCGTGACCGGGAAAACGGGCTGCTGATCGAGGACGATGACGATCCCGGCGAGCTGGTCGAGCGGATCCTGCAGGTCGCCGACGATCCGGAATTCGCCCTGGCCCTGTCCGAACAAGGGCGTCTCGCCTGGGCGGAGCGACTCTCCTGGCAGTCCTGGGCCGATCGTTTCATCGAACTGGTCACGCCGCTGGTGCTCGCTCGACAACCTTGAACGAAAACGGGCCCCGATGAGATCGGGGCCCGCTTGAAGCAGATTGGATCAGGGGGTGATGCCCCCGGGTTTCGACGTCAATCCTCGGTCGAATCGGCTCCGACGCGCATGCGCACGAAGTTGAGGATCTTGACCCCGGCGGGAAGAATCTGGCCGACGGTCTCCTTCTCGAGCTTGACGTACTTCTGGCCGATCAGCGTGTTGTCCTCGAGGAACTTCCGCATCTTGCCTTCGGCGATCTTGCCGGCGATCTCCTCGGGCTTGCCGAGGTCCATCGCTTCCTTGGTCGCTTCGGCTCGCTTCGCTTCCACGATCTCCGAGGGGAGGCCGTGTTCGTCGACGGCGAGCGGAGTGGGGACGTGCGCGGCAACGTGCTGGCAGATGCCGGTGGCGAGGTCTTCCGGGACCGCGCCGTCGAACTGCACCAGCACGCCGAGCTTGCCGTCGTGGTGGATGTACTTGCCGAAGGAGTCGCCCTTGAAGGCGATGCCCTTGCCGAATGAGATGTTTTCGCCGGTGGTGATGCGTACCTCGTCGAGGGCGGCCTTCATGGCATCGGTGAACTCGATGTCGGTGGGACCGTCTCCGGTCGCCTGGTCGATCGACTCACGTGCTGCGTTGTCGGCCATCTCGATGAAGGAATCGTTTCGGGCGGTGAAGTCGGTCTCTGCCCGAACTTCGAGGATCGCGGCTCCGTTTCCGGAGACCTCGATGGAGATTCGACCCTCGCCTGCGGCTCGGTCGGTGCGTTCGTCCATCTTGCCCTTGAGCTTGGCGCGAAGCGCGGCTTCTGCTGCCGCCATGTCGCCACCATTCTCAACGAGGGCCTTCTTGCAATCCATCATGCCCAGGCCGGTCTTCTGCCTGAGGGCCATTACGTCCTTGGCGCTGATATCTGCGGTTGCCATCGTGATCGTTGTCCCGTCAATTAGTGGATGTGGGGTTCAGTCCCGAGGAAACCCCGGGACGCCTGTCCGTCGATGCTGCAATTCAGCCGTCGGTGGCTGCAGGCACTTCCTGGTCGGTGGATTCGGTCGTTTCGGTGGGGGCGGGGGTTGCGGGTTCGTCGGCACGGAACTTCGCCCGGCTGGATCGCCGTCGCGAGGGAGCGCCTTCGCCTGCTTCGCCGCCTTCGGCACCTTCACCCCTGGGCGTGTCGTCCTTCTGGGGACGCATGGCTCGTCCGTCCACGACCGCGGCACACAGTTCGCGAACCACGACGTCGATCGAACGCATGGAGTCGTCGTTGCCGGGGATCGGGATGTCCGCGTATTCGGGGTCGCCGTCGGTGTCGATCAGGCAGATGGTGGGGATGCCCAGGTTACGTGCCTCTCGAAGCGCGTTGACTTCGCGGTTGACGTCGATCGCAATGACCGCTCCGGGGAGCTTGGACATGTTGCGGATGCCGTTGAGGTTGCGGTGGATCTTCTTCATCTCGCGCATCAGCTGAGATTCCATCTTCTTCGAGTAGGTCTTGATCTCACCGCTCTCGACGAGCGCTTCGAGTTCGATCAGTCGCTTGAGTCGTTCGCGAATGGTTCGGAAGTTGGTCAGCGTTCCGCCCAGCCATCTTTCGGTGACGTAGGGCAGCTTGACGTCCATGCAGTTCTCCTCGATGGCGCTGCGAGCTTGTCGCTTGGTGCCGACGAAGACGACATCCTTGCCTTCCGATGAGATCTTGCTGATGAACTTCTTGGCGAGGAGGAGTCCCTTGATGGTCTCCTTGATGTCGATGATGTGGATCCCACTCCGCATGCTGTGGATGTAGGGGCGCATCTTGGGGTTCCAGTTGCTTCGGCGCTGGCCGAAGTGGATACCCGCTTCAATGAGTTCCTTGACGAGAGAGGCCATGTGGTTTCTTCCTCTGGCTGACTGCAGCGGCACCGGCGATTCATGAACGGAACCCGAGCGGGCATGACTCGCCACGAAGGGCGCTTCGACTTTGCGGATTCACGTCATCCGGATGGCCGTGAACTGGTCACGAAACATGCCATCTCGAAAGGATCACCCGCACTGTGTCGAGAGGAACATCCCCTCGACAGGTGCTTGCGCGGCTCCATCCGTCATGGAGCCGCCCTCGCCCGGGTCTTGTCCGACCCAAAGGCGAAAGGACAAGGATATCCGATTGTGGGCCATCGCCACAACCGATCGGCAATCTGACCCTCGATTCTGTCATCAAGGGCCCCGACCCCGTTAGGATGCCTGACCGGCTGGATCATGACGTCCAGCCCGGTTTCGGAGACCCTCATGCTGGGCAAGGTATTCAAGGCCTACGACGTTCGGGCCATCGTGCCGAAACCACTCACGGAGCGCCTGGCGTGGCAGATTGGCTACGGAGCCGCCATGTATCTCCGGGAATCAGCCCAAAAAGCCGGTTTTGACGACCCCATGATGCGTCATCTGGCCGTCGGTCGCGATCCTCGCCCGACCTCGCCTCTGCTGGCCGAAATGCTCATCGAGGGGATCCAGGCCGCAGGCGTCTCGGTTATCGACCTCGGAGTGGTCGACACGCCGATGGTCTACTTTGCCGTCAACCACCTGGCGTGTGCCGGCGGGATCCAGGTCACCGCGAGCCACAACCCCGTGAAATACAACGGGTTCAAGTTCTGCGGGATGAAGGGCCGGCCGATCGGCACCGGCACCGGCCTGGAATCGATCCGTGACGAGGCGGCCCTGGTCGACCCGGACCGGGTCGACGCAGGTTCCGGCCGCAGTGAGGCCCGTGATCTCTGGGACAACTATGCCGCTCGACTGCATGCACTGCTGAAGGAAGAGGCGCCCAACGGACTCGATGCGGAGCGGGGTCGCCCCCTGAAGGTCGTGATCGATGCCTCCAACGGTTCTGCGGGTGCCATGGTTCCCAGGGTGTTCGATGGAATCAAGGGGTTGGAGATCATCCCCTTGAACTTCGAACATGGGGACGGGCACTTCGCCCATGAGCCCAATCCACTCGTGGAAAGCAATCTTGATTCACTGCGCGCGGTCGTGACCGATCAGGGAGCCGACTTCGGTGTCTGCTTCGATGGTGACGCCGACCGCTGCGTCGTCGTCGACGAGTTGGGACGTACGGTGGGGGGTGACCTCCTGACGGCCTGGCTCGCCGAAACGATCCTCGAACGACATCCGGGGGCTTCGATCATCTACGACCTGCGTTCCAGCCGCATCGTGCCGGAACGGATCGTCGAACTCGGCGGAACGCCGGTTCCGAGCCGGGTCGGTCACGTCTTCATGAAGGCGGCGCTCGCCGAGCACTCGGCGGTCTTCGGTGGCGAGCTTTCGGGTCACTTCTACTTCAGCGACATGTTCGGTGCCGACAGTGGTGCGCGTGCGTTCGTCTCGGTGCTCGGCGCACTCGCCCGTTCCAGCGGTCCGCTCTCCGAGCAGGTCGACAGACTTCGGGTCTATGCCCAGTCCGGCGAAGTGAACTTTCAGAACGCCGAGATCGAGGACACCCTCCTCGGCCTTCGAAAGACCTACTCCGATGCCGAGTTCGGTGAGATGGACGGCCTGAGCATCGACACCGGTGACTGGTGGGCGAACATTCGTGCCAGCAACACCGAGCCGCTTCTTCGGCTGAACGTCGAAGCCGCCGACGAGGAGACGGTCGCCGCCGCACTGGCGGAGCTGGGCCGGTTCCTCGGCAAGCGTGTGAAGCACTGAGGTCCCGGGGATGAGCGTTCTGGCCTCCTTCACCGACGGCGCCCTGCCCGCACTCGAGCTTCCCCTCTACGTGATCATCATCCTCGCCGCGGTCGCCTTCCTGACCTCGGCGTTCTCCGCGATCGTCGGCATGGGCGGCGGGATCATCCTGCTGGGAACCATGCTGCTCTTCCTCGACCCCTTCGTGGTGATCCCGGTCCACGGTGCGATCCAGATGGTTTCCAACGCCTCCCGTGCGACGGTGCAGCGCAAGCACCTCGCGTGGTCGTTGATCTGGCGCTACTCGATCCTGCTGCTGCCTTGCGGGCTGATCGCGATCCAGTTCGTGGTGTACGTGCCGCAGGAGATCCTCAAGGCCTTCATCGGGCTCTTCGTGCTGCTGGCCACCTGGCGACCGAAGTGGCTCCTGGTGGGCACCCGACCGCAGGCGATCAACGCCAACCGCCGCTTCATCCTGCTCGGGGGCGTGGTCGGCTTCCTCAACATCCTGGTCGGTGCGGTCGGTCCCTTCATCGCGCCGTTCTTTCTCAACATGGATTTTTCGCGGCAGACGATCGTCGGCACCAAGGCCGCCTGCCAGACCGCCGGTCACTTGGTGAAGATCCTGCTCTACGGCATCGTGGGGTTCGCGTTCCTGACCTACCTGCCGCTCTTCGCGGTGATGGTTCCGATGGTGCTCCTCGGGACCTGGGTGGGCAGTCGCCTGCTCGAGAAGGTCAGCGACGTCTCCTTCGTCTGGCTCTTCAAGACCGTACTGACCCTCGTCGCCGCCTGGTTGATCGTCTCGACGATCATCCTTGCGGCCTGAGCGTTCACTCCCGAGCAGGTGCGGCATCCCAGAGGACGAGGTCCTTTTCCGGGTTGCCGTTCTCGTCGAGTCCATCACGTCCGACCGAGTAGAGCAGGGGCCCTTCGCTTCTTGCGAGGTAGCGGAGATTGCGTCCGTCGAACTGATCGGCCGGGACCACTTCGAGGTATTTCGGTACGAGCTGCTCGAGTCGTTCCGGCCAGCGGCCGTTTTTTCTGCGCCACTGTTCGAGCGCGATCACGACGAGGGTTGCGTCCCGTTCGAGTCCCACCTCGTGGACGTGACCGGGGAAGTTGCCGATCGCCGGCAGGAATTCGTTCAATGGGAAGGCGGAGGCGTATTTCTGGTAGCGCTCGAAGGTCGAGTTGCTTCCCTGCTTTGAATAATCGGTGTGGATCACTTCCGCGTACCGACGTTCCGTTTCCAGCGGGAGCACCGGTGCCTCCCAGTAGTCGGGTGTTGCCATCCGGGCTTCCTGGTGGGCGAGGTAGCCGTCCCAGATCTCGAGCGCTTCCGAACGGGAGGGTGCCACGGCCAGGGCGAAGGGTGCGATGGCGAAGTTGTCGATGCCCTCGGGTACCTGGGCGTATCCCGTTTCACGGACGAAGGTGAACGCTTCCGGCAGGAGTTGTCCGTTGCTGCCGTAGACCCGCTGGGCGATGTCCTCGAAGCCGCGACGTTCATCCCCCAGGTCGGCCGACTGACAGACTTCCTGCGCCGTCAACATCCGCGAAAGTTCGACCAGCTGCTCGTTCCCGAAGAACTCCGGCCGGTGGATCAGGATGTCCTGGGTCGCCTTGAAGGTGACGGCTTCGACCTGCAATGCCACCAGTTGGCAGAGCAGGAAACTGTGTGCCCGGGTGAGCCTTGCCAGTCCCAGGAGCGCCCTGAGATCGTGCAGCGCACGATCTGGTTGGTCCTGGCGCACCGCGAGCATCAGGTCGCCCAGGAGAAGCGACTGCAGGTCACCCCGCACGAGCGGGAGGTGGACAAGTTGGACGGAAAAGAGACTTCGGTCGTCGGCTGCCTCGAGTTCGATTCCGAGGGCCGGCCGCCCCGCGAGCTCGCGCACCCGTTCGACGATCGGCGTGGCATGTCCATAGAACGCGGTCAGCTCGGCACGCTGCACCAGGTTGGATTCGACCGGCCAGCTCGAGGTCTCGCGCACCGCTTCGGTCACCTTCGGCAGCAGGGTCGCTCGGTCTCCGCCCTCGGTGAAGGCGAGGCGGTCGAGTTCCGCCGGCACCGTCGAGAGACCGGGCCAGGCCCGGTCTTCCGCGGGAATGCCGATGTTCCGGTTGTTCAACTGCTGGATGTGGTCGACGGTGATCGTCGGCGAGTCGAACCAGACCCGGCTGCCCAGGACGACCCACGCAACCAGGCAGACCGCGACGACGGAACCGCCGAGGAGGGCCGTGCCCTTCACCACGTAGCGAGGGGTGCGCGCGAGATGCGAACGCTTGCGGATCATCGAGCGGCGGATGAGTCGCGCCGCACCGGCTTCATCACCGAAGTCTTCGAGCAGTGCCTCGGGCGAGCGCCCGTCGTCGAGCCCTTCCCGCAGGTGTTCGGCGAGGTCTTCGGCGACCGCGACCCGTTCGATCCGGTGGAGTCGGGTGCGGCGCGCGACCCCCAGGGCCAGGCGTTCGAGTTCGGCGGGCAGTTCGAAGGATGCGATCGCGGCGCGTGCATCGAGTCGTCCCGGTTCCCGCCGAAGCAGGAAGTCGATGACCGGGGTGTGCAGCAGAATGCGACGGGCGTCGGCGTTTCGTGAATCGGTCATGCGAGAACTCCCGGAAGTCAACCCAGGGCGGGTTGGGTGCATGGTTCGGAGGCCAGGACGCCAAGGGCACTCATCGCGGTGGTGACGGCGGCCCACTGCTTCGCTTCCTTCGTGAGACGGGTCTTTCCGCGGCCGGTGAGTCGGTAGTACTTCCGGGTGCGACCGTTGGGACCTTCACGCCGGGTGCTCGAGACGAGTTTCTGCGACTCGAGGTTGTAGAGGAGCGGGTACAGCGTCGACTGGCCCATCGCGAGGACGCCTTCAGAGCGCTTGGCGAGGGCGTCCACCAGTTCGTAGCCGTACATTTCACCGGTTTCGAGCAGCTTGAGGACGGCCACGGGGCCGGCGCCTCGCATGAGTTCACGTTCAATTCGCATTGGTCGGCTCCTGTGAAGGTCATTTTGCGGCACATACTATGCCAGACACAGTGTACGGGCGAACGAGAGCTACGGATCCCTCCACTTCACGTTTTTGTGTCTCCGCCCGTGCCAACCGGTGGCTTATTCCCCGGGAATCGTCGAGATCACGCCCTCGAAGGGGCTGCTGGCGCTGGCGTAACGTCGCATCGCGATGCGGCCGCTGCGGGCACCGTGGTACCCCGATTCGAGCGCGAGGCGCATCGCGTGGGCCATCCGTACCGGGTCCTTGGCATGGGCGATTCCGGTATTGAGGAGGACGCCGTCGGCGCCGAGTTCCATCGCCATCGTCACGTCGCTCGGGGTGCCGACTCCGGCATCGACGATGACCGGATAGGCCGGGTCGCCGCCCTGGGCGGGGTCCTTCAGGAGTTCAAGGAGCAGCGCGATCGCGTGCGGGTTGTTGATCCCGCGACCGGAACCGATCGGACTGCCCGCGGGCATCACGCTCGCCGCACCCGCGTCACGCAGCGCGACCGCGAGGCGTGGGTCGTCGGAGGCGTAGCAGAGGACGTTGAAGCCGTCGGCCACCAGCTCGCGGCAGGCTTCAAGCGTGCCGACCGGGTCGGGCAGGAGGGTGGTCTTGTCGCCGAGCACCTCGAGCTTCACCCAGTCACGGCCGGGGTTGCCGAGTTGATCAAGCAACTCACGTCCGAGTCGCGAGACCCGTACCGCGTCCTCCGCGGTGAAGCAGCCGGCGGTGTTGGGCAGCACGGTGATGTTGTCGGTATCGAGGAAGTCGAGGAGGGAACGGCCTTCGGCATCGACCAGTCGCTCGCGACGAACCGCCACCGTGACGCAGTCGGCGCCACTGGCCGCGATCGCCCGCTGCATCAGGTCGTAGTCCTCGTACTTGCCGGTTCCGACGACCAGGCGGCTGGTGAGCTCGCGTCCGCCGATCAGCAGCGGGGGGACGGCCTGGTGCTCGATGGTCTCGGTCCGGTTCATGTCGCAGGATCCTCTCTTGAACTGTCGGTCTTCAACCGTCGGTCTTCAACCGCCACCGACCAGGGTGACGATCTCGATGGTGTCGCCCTCGCCGAGGGTGGTCGCCGCGTGGGCGGCCTTGGGGACGACGTTTCGATTCACTTCGACCGCACAGGGGCCGCCGCCCAGCTCCAGGGTCTCGATCAGCAGGGAGACCGTGCAGCCCGCCTGCAGATCCCGGGTTTCACCATTCACGATGACGTTCATCGCCGTATTCTAGGGCCCTGACGTTGTCGGGACAGCACCTCGGACTATCCTTGTGCAGATGGTGGAGAACATGAAGACAACATCCCCGATCCGAACCGCCTCCTGGAGCGGCCTGACGGCCGCCTTCCTGGTGCTGGGTGGCTGTGCTGATCCCACCTACGACACCTCGACCCCGCAGGCGACCCTCGATTCCATGCAGTCCATGTTGGAGGAGGAGCGGCCTGAACTGCTGCCGGAGCTGCTCTACGTCGAACCCCGGGACATCACCTTCGAGGACGGGGTGACCGAGGCCAGCGCGATCGAGGACGTCCGGGCCAAGCTTTCGGACATGCTGGCCCAGCTCTGGCGGGTCGCGCGGAAGCTGCAGAGCGAATTTCCCGAGGAAGTCTCCGAAGACGGCCTTCCCGAGGCCGTCGGTTTCGGTCGCGACGGGTTCGGGGACTGGTTCGGTGCGATCCTGACCGACCCCTTCGGCGTCCTGCAGGAACAGCGGGATCGTCTGGTCGCCGAGGACATGTACGACGGAACCGCGGCCCTGCTGGTCGATGACGAGCCGGCCTTCGGCGGCTTCGTCTCGATGATCGAGACCGATGACGGCTGGCGGATCGCACTGCCCGTCCAGTACGCCCAGTCCAGCGAGTACTGGCCGCAGACCCGCTACGAGTGGTCGGTGATCGCCTCGATGCTGCTCGGCATCGAGAATTCGCTTTCAGACTTCGAACGTGAACTCAACCGGGGTGGTTTTCGCAGTCTCTCCCACGCCAGTGAACGCGCCGGCCGCCTGCTGGGTGAATCGGTCGTCGTCCAGTCGGTGATCTACGGCATGATGAAGCGTGACGATGACGACGAGGACGGTGGCATGGGGTTCGGGTTCGGTGGTTGAACTTCTCCTGCTCGTCCTGATGCTCGCCGTGAACGAACCGCGGGTCGTTCCAGTCGACGTGCCCGGCGTGACCCGGGTGCTCCGGGTCGATGATCACCTGCTGGTGGGGTCGAAGCCTTCGCCCGAGTCCTACGCGGCGCTGAAGTCACTCGGGGTCCGTGTGGTCCTGAGTGTCGATGGGATGTCGCCTGAGCTCGAGGTGATCACCGCGGCCGGCCTGCGTTCGGTGCACCTGCCACTGGGCTACGACGGCGTTCCCGAGGCGCGACTCCGCTCCCTGAAACGACTGGCCCGCGAGGAGCCGGGCGCGATCTTCGTGCATTGTCACCTGGGCCGTCATCGCGGCCCGACCGCGGCCGCGGCGCTCTGGATGCTCCGCAGCGGCGGCGCCCCCGAGGATGCACGACGTATCCTGGAACACGCCGGAACCTCGGACGCCTACGCCGGACTCTGGGCGGCCGTGGCCGACTTCAACGCGCCCGAAGGCGACTGTTCCGAGGCGTCCTTGCCCGCGCGACTGCAGTTGGAAGGCGTGGTCGCCTCCATGGTCCGGCTGCAGCATGATCGTGACGCGCTCGAGCTGATCGGCCCGAAGCACCCCGACCTGACCGCGGCGCATCAGGCGCTGCTGATCGAGGAGGGGTTGCGCGAGCTCCATCGACTGGATCCGGGCGGCAACGCGGTGCGCAGCAAGGGTTGGACGACCGATCTGACCGCGGCGCTCGAGGCGGCCGGTCTGCTGCGGGCCGCCGACCCCGCCGACCCTGTCGCCTGGTCGACGGCGCTCGACCGACTGGATGCGACCTGCACCGCCTGTCACGTGCGACATCGCAACTGAACGCCTTTTTTTCATCGACCGGATCGAACTTTAGATCCTGTCGTGGCGGTTTTTAGGGGATCAACCGAAAAATCCGCATGCTTCGACGCACGCACACCAACCGCGGTGCGTAGTGGTGGTGTCGTTCGTTCCTCTCTTCCGGGGGAAGGGACGACGGCAGAAAGTTTGGAGGATTCAATCATGTTGCAAGTCACTCGAAATCAACCTGTCCTCGCGCCGATGCGCGAAATGTTCAACTCCCTCGCCGACGGACTGGCGGGATCAACGCTTCCGGGAACCCTGCCCGTGGACATCGTCGAGCACACCGATCACTACGAGATCCGTGCTTCGGTCCCAGGCTTCACCCGAGATCAGATCAACATCGAGATCGAGAACGGTGTTCTCGACATGAGCGCCATCAGGACCGACACGGAACTGACCGACGTCGATGGTGAGACCTGCGGCATGGAATGCTGCATGCTTCGAAGCGAGCGCTACAACGGCTCGCGGGGCCGCCAGATCAGGCTGCCATCCGAAGTCGACGACCAGACCGTCGCCGCGAAGCTCGAAAACGGCGTGCTGACCATCACGGTCGCCAAGCCGGCTGAAAACGCTCCAAGGCGGATCACGATCGCCTGACCCCCATCCGGCGGAGTGTGGACAAGGGATACGACATCATGCGCCCTCCGGGGGCGCATGATGTTTTTTTGTTCGTCGTGGCGAGGACGGTGCGCTGCTCAGTGGAGCATGAAGAGCGCGATGTTGGTGTTCTCGACCAGTTCGCGCGCGGTGTCGCCGATCACCATCCGGCTCAACCAGTTGCGTCCGGTCGAACCCGCGACGATGAGGTCCGCGCCCCAGGCTTCGCCTTCGGCCAGCAGGGTGGCGCCGGGTGAACCCTCGAGGCGCACGCACTCGACCTTGGAGACGCCGTGGTCCCGCACGTAGGCGCCGGCCGCCTCGAGATCGGCTTCCGAGCATTCGTCACCGCAGGTGACCACCCGCACCGAGACCTCGGGGGTCGCGTGGATCATCGCCCACTGCCTGAGCGCCTTGCAGCTTTCGGGCGAGCCGTTGAAGGCGATCTGGACGCGTTCCAGCCGGGTCCCACGTGAATCGATCGCGATCAGGGGTCGGACGCCGTGGTTGATCAGGCGGACCACCACGTCGGGGTCGTGTTCGACCGCGCCGTAGTTGAAGATCTCGCGCACGCCGATCAGGCCGATGTCCTGGAAACGCCATGCTTCGCGCAGCACTTCGATGCTGTTGCCCTCGATCACCTCGGTGGTGTGGGCGATGCCCTTGGCCTGGCAGGCTTCCTCGAAGCGGTGGGTCGCTTCCAGGGCGCCGGTCCGGGCGATGCCCAGTCGTTGCTCGCGCGCTTCCTTGCCGGCGCCGCCGCCACCCACCGGGACCGCCTCGCCCGGATCGATGAGATCCTCGTCGACCACCGCGCAACCGGTCAGGGTCGCGCCGTGACGTTCGGCCATGAAGAGCGAGGTCTGGATCAACGAGTCCATGAATCGGCTGCCACCGAGTACGACGAGTATGCGCTTGATCATGCGTTCGGGTCCTTCACTGGAAAGCAGCGGGTGATCGAGGAGGTCAGTCGATGAAGATCAGCGTGACGATCACGAAGAGCGGGAGGAGTATGAGACCGCTGTAGAACATGTAGCCGAAGAAGCTCGGCATGCGAACACCTTCCTGTTCCGCGATCGCCTTGACCATGAAGTTCGGTCCGTTGCCGATGTAGGTGTTGGCACCCATGAAGACCGCGCCCAGGCTGATCGCCACCAGGAGGTCCTCGCGTATGAACTCACCGCCCATCAGGGTCAGGATGCCCGGCCCCGTCTCATGGGTGAGCGACTCGGCGGTCTGGAAGAAGACCAGGTAGGTGGGGGCGTTGTCGAGGAAGCTGGAGAGTATCCCCGTCGCCCAGAAGTAGTGCCAGGGCTGGTCGAGCCCGAGCTCCGCGCCCTTGAGCTTCAACACCTCGAGGGGAACCTGCATCGTGATGAAGATCCCGATGAAGATCACCGCCACCTCGATGATCGCGAAGTAGTTGAACCGGTTCGCCTCGCGAATGCTCGTTCGCGTGATCAGCAGGCTGAGGCCCGCAAGCCCGAGCATGAGCAGCTCCCGCATGAAGAGGAAGGGATGCAGGTCGTTGGTACCGGGAATCGGCTTCGCGGGGTCGAGCAGCGCCACGCAGAGGACCACGCCGCCCAGCAGCAGGAAGTTGGCCAGGCCGGTGACGCGCAGCGGCTTTCGGATGGTGTCGTCGGCGACGATGTCCTTCTTCTCCTCGGTCCGGTAGGCGATGGTGTCCCAGATGAAGTAGATCACCAGCAGGACGATCGACATCGACAGCCACTCGATGAAGAGCTTGAACGTCCACAGGAACGGCACGCCCTTCAGGTAGCCCAGGAAGAGCGGGGGGTCGCCGATCGGCAGGAGCGTGCCGCCGATGTTGCTCACCAGGAAGATGAAGAAGATCACCGTGTGCACCCGGTGCTTGCGCTCCGCGTTGGTCTGGAGCAGCGGCCGGATCAGGAGCATGCTGGCCCCGGTGGTGCCGATGAAGCTCGCGATCACGGTCCCGATCAGGATGAACGTGGTGTTGGTCATCGGGGTCGCGCGCAGGTCCCCGCTCACGTTGACGCCACCGCTGATCACGTAGAGCGAGAAGAGCAGCACGATGAACGGTACGTATTCCCCGGGGATCCCGTGTTCGATCGCGAGGACCGCGGTCGAGGGGCTCACGAAGATCAGGTAGTACAGCAGCGTGAGTGCCGAAAGGATCAGGGCGATCATGAGCTTGTGCCGATTGACCTCCCACCAGTGGTGGGTCGATCCGATCAGCGGAAGGATCGCGATCGAAAGCAGCATGAGGACGAAGGGCACCGTGCCGAGCTGCCAGAGGGGGGGGAGCTTGGTGGTGACCTCGCCGGAGGCTTCCGACGGCTTTTGAGTGTCAGGTGTCGCCTGGGAACCGGCATCCACGACCTCGGCAGTGGGCTGGTCGGATGCCCCCTGGGCGTGGTCCTCCTGGTGCCCATGGCCCATGAAGAAGAGGCCGATGATCGAGAGAACCACGACGATCGCGCATCCGATCGTGTTGAACCCTCGAATGACGCCTGCGTTGCCACCACCATGTTCTTCTGAATGATCCGACATCTGGCCTCTCGTGACTTCTCGTGTCTGCATCTTGGTTTTCGACCATTCGGTGGTCCTGAATCCGGCACTCTACTCGTTCCAGTTTGAGCAGGTGTGCCGGTTCGCCTACCGTTTCATCGAATGAGGTCCCCAATGAACACCCTGCAGACCATCAGCTCCCTCCTGGCCGTGGCCGGTGCCGCGGCCGTGTCCCCGGCCCTGAATGCCGAAGACGCACTGGGGGCCTTCACCTCCCAGGTGACCGTGCCCCCCGGCACCACCCGTGCCGCCTTCATTCCGGGGCAGGATCGCGCACTCGTTCTTCGTCCCGGGCGGGACATCCGGATGATCGACCTCCTCGATGAAGACACGCCCTTGTTCGTGGAGGAAGGCCCCTTCACCGCGATGACCGTGCTCGAGGATGGTTCCTGGCTGGCCTTCGATGCGGATGAGCAACGGATCATCCACCGGGACCTGCCATCGACGGCGGGGTCGGGGATCCTCGATCTCCGGCAGTTGGACTCCCTGCAGGATGGTGTTGAACCGTTCATGGACGTGGTCGCGCTCGAACCCCACCCCGACGGCGTCCTGGTCGTGGAACGTTCACCGCACCGGGTTCGGGTGATCGGATGGGACGGGACCGAGCACCTGCGTCTCGGGGGCAAGGGCTCCGGGGACGGTGCCTTCAGCTTTCCTGCGGATGCCGCGATCGATTCGACCGGCGGCATCTACGTCGTCGATCGTGACAACCACCGCGTGCAGCGGTTCGCGCCGGACGGCACCTTCGTCGACTCCTGGGGTGGGCGTGGCGCCTTCCCCGGACTTGTCTCCGCTCCCAGTTCGATCGACATCGAGGGCGACCTGGTCTACGTCGCGGAGGAGCTCAATCACCGCGTGTCCGTGTTCGACCCCGGCGGTCGGTTCCTCTACCAGTGGGGCATGCATCCACTGGTTCCACGCAAGGGCGAGGGTGCGATCCACTACCCGATGTCGATCGATGTCTCTGCCGATGGCAGCAGGGCACTGGTCGCAGAGCCCTTCGAACGTCGACTTCAGAGCTTCGAACGCTTTCCCGGCGGGATCAAGGAGGCGCGCACCCAGCCCCTGCCCAGCAAGGAATCGATCCTCAGTCACTTCGGTCCGTTCCTTGCAGCCGATGACGACCTCCTCGCGATGTGGGAACCCGAAAGCGGGGCGGTCACCGTCTTTGACGTGTCCGGCGACACCGGCATCAACATCACCGTCTTCACCAACCATGGTTCAGGTTGGGACGACCTTGGTCGACTCGGTGCGCTGCACCTCGACGCCGATGCCCAGGAATTCATCGTTTCCGACGTCGTCAACGACCGGTTGCAGGTCTGGCGACTGGAACGTGATCGCGATGCGATGATCAAGTACGACCCCTTCATGGCCCGACTGGCCACCGCGGTCGAACTGAAACGCACGCTCCGCCAGCTCGAGGCGCTTGCGCCCGATCGAACCTGGAAGACCCCGCGCATCGAGGCGTTCGCACGATCCCGGCGCGCGGGAGCACCGCTGCTTGCGGCCGACACCGCCAACCACGTGATCATCGCCCTCGACGACCAGCTTGATCCGATCGGCGTCGGGGTCGACTGCAAGGACCCCGTGGCCCTGGTTCGCGAGGGCGACTCGATCCTGCTGGTCGAGGCCGACGGGACCTGCGTGCCGCTCGCCTCCGACGGCACCCGGGCCGGACCGACGACGATGTTGACCGGCGATCACCCGATCGGGGGCGCCGCACTGCACGAAGGTGTCCTCTACCACTCGGCCCGTGAATCCGACCGGTTGGAATCGACCATGCTCGCGATCCCCGGTGCCACCGGCCCGGCCTGGGGACGAACCGGTGATGCCGACGGACTCTTCTACGCGCCCTCGGGCGTGGCCATGATCGGCGATGACAGGATCGTCGTCGTCGACCAGGGCAACCATCGCGCTCAGATCTTCTCGCCCCAGGGCGACTGGCTTTCGACCTTCAGCCTGTCAAGCGGGTACACCACTCCTCGGCGCAGGTCCTCGGAAGAAGCCTCAACCGAAGAAGAAGGATGACCATGACCCACCTCCGCACCATCGCAGCGCTCGCGCTGCTCCCAAGCATCACCCTCGGTTGTTCGGAGGATCCTGCCGGTTCTCCCGACGCCACCGGGTCGGTGACCATCCAGCAGCCGCAGCCGGTCGTCGCGGCGGCGGAGGTTGTCGATGTCCCCGTGGTTGCCGAGATCGACTGGCGCAGCGCACCCAGTGCCGACGGCCGGTACTTCATCCGCTGGCGCCCGCTGGTGGAACCGATCCCGATGGCCGACCCCTTCGACGTGGAGGTGGAGCTGTTCACCGACGACTCGATGGTCGATCAACCCGGGTACGACTCGATCCTGGTCGACGCCGGCATGCCGCACCACGGTCATGGCATGAACGTCCGTCCCGAACTGGAGCAACGACCCGACGGCAGCTGGGTCGCCCGTGGCATGCTGATGCACATGCCCGGTCGCTGGCAGGTCTACATCGATGTCCTCGATGACGGTCGTCTCGAACGTGCACAGTGGTCGATGTGGCTTTCCGGATGAGTCGAGTCGCGTTGATTCTCCCTGCACTTGCACTGCTGCTGCCCGGCTGCGGCGGGGATACCGCGCCGACTCAGCAGGAACCGTCCCGAACCCATGGCGAGGCGTTGGCGACGATCGGTCTTGATGACGAGCGATGGGCACGCGTCCGCAGCATGGCGGAGATTCCACCGCTCCCGCCGGATCCGACCAATCGTGTCGCCGATGATCCGCGGGCGGTGGAGCTGGGACATCGGCTTTTCTTCGATTCCCGTCTGTCCGGAACCGGGAAGGTCTCCTGTGCAACCTGTCATGACCCGGAGCAGGATTTCACCGACGGGCTTCCGGTCGCGGTGGGGGTGGGGGTCAACCAGCGCAATGCACCGACCATCCTGAATTCGGGCTACCACCGCTGGCTCACCTGGGATGGTCGGGCCGACTCCCTCTGGGCCCAGGCACTGGAGCCGATGGAGAACGACGTGGAGATGGGGGGTGATCGACTCGACATCCTGCGTACGGTCTCCGCCGATCCCGAGCTGCGTGAACGGTACGAGTCGATGTTCGGCCCGCTGCCGGATCTTGCCGACGACGACCTTCCCGAACATGCCCGACCCCGTCGCGATGGTGGTGATGACGTGCTGTCACGGGCATGGTCGGCTATCCCACTCGATCGACAAGAAGCCATCACCTCCGCCTTCGTCAACCTCGGCAAGTCGCTGGGTGCCTACCAGCGCCGACTTGTTTCCGCGAATGCACCGTTCGACCGTTTCGTCGATGCGGTCGAATCCGGGGCGATTGAAAGCGACGGGTTCTCACCACAGGCGATCGAGGGACTGACCCTCTTCGTCGGCGAGGCGGGCTGCTGGGAATGCCATGCCGGTCCCATGCTCACCACCGGTGCCTTTCACGACATCGGCGTTCCGCCGGTCGCGGGAGGGATGCCGACCGATTCCGGGCGCTTTGCCGGGGCGGACGTGGTCGGGGCCGATGTCTTCAATGCCGCGGGGCCGCACAGTGACCGTACGGACGGGACCCGAGCCCGCCTGGTGCGATCACTGGTCAACTCGCCGGACAACTGGGGCAGGTTCCGAACGCCTTCCCTGCGCGAAGTTTCTCGGACCGCTCCGTACATGCACGAGGGCCGATTCAAGAGCCTCGAGGAAGTGGTCCGTTTCTACTCGACACTGGAGGGTGCGGTTCAGCTTGATCACCACCAGGAAACCATGCTGACGCCTTTGAATCTGACCCCGGCCCAGCAGGCGGCCCTGGTGGCCTTCCTTGAAACGCTTGATGGCAGTCCGAATGAACCGGATCTGGCGCGGCCACCGGTCAAAACCGAGCTGGGGCCCTGAAAACCCGCATCGAATGCCATGAACGGTTCTTCACTTTCATGGATCGAGATCTATACTCGAACCGTATAGAGTTCATAAGCACGATTTGTTTACCCCCCCCACACGCCTCCACACCCCACACTGACTGTTTCAACACCCTTCTGAAGCGCATTCCAGCACGGAAACCGGGTTGTCTCAGCTCTAGAACGGAGTTTGACCATGCGTTCAATCGCACTGTTCGGATACAGCTCGGTATCCATCGGCCTGCTTGTCGGATCTCTGGCAGTCGGCCACGAAAACGATCCCAAGGCCTTCGAGAAGCGCACGCCGAATCTCGGGCCCAGCTGGCGTCTTGACGTTGAAGGAGCCAACGGCATCGCTGGCACCGGTGGCGGCGAGGGCATCCAACTGGCTGCGAACATCACCATGGGTGAGATCGATTCGGGAGAGGATGGCAACGACATCTGGGGCTACACCAGTGCCTCCGGTCGCGAATACGCCCTGATGGGAACCACCAGTGGCACCTCCTTCATCGAGGTCACCAACCCCGGCAACCCCCAGATCGTCGGATACATCGACGGCCCCAACAGCCTCTGGCGCGACGTCAAGACCTATGGCCCCTTCGCCTACATCGTCTCCGAGGGCGGCAGTGGCATCCAGGTCATCTCCCTGTCGGGAATCGACAACGGCAACATCTCCCTGGCCAGCACCATCACCACCGGCGGCGGAACCGCGACGCACAACGTCGCGATCGACCCCGTTCGTGGAATGCTTGCACGATGTGGCGGCGGCTCGAGCGGCATCCGCCTCTACGACCTGCTGATCAATCCCACCAACCCGCCCTTCGTCGGCGAGTGGAGTGACGAGTACGTGCACGACGCGCAGCTCCACACCATGACGACCGGCCCCTACGCTGGTCGCACCATCGCCTTCTGCTGTGGTGGACTCAACGGCGGCAGCACCAACACCGGTCTCGACATCATCGACGTCACCTCGCCTTCGAACCCGGTTCGACTCGGCGGCGTGCAGTACCCCGGTGGTTCGTACTGTCACCAGGGCTGGCTCTCGGCCGACGAACAGTACTTCTACATCAACGACGAGCTGTACTCCGGAACATCCTCGACCTTCATCGTTCGAGTCTCCGACCTGCAGAACCCGGCCTTCGTGACCCGTTGGACCAACAACAACTCGGCCATCTGCCACAACCTGTACGTTGCAGGTGATCTCATCTACTGCGCCAACTACCAGAGCGGCCTCCGGGTTCTCGACAAGTCGAACCCGCAGGCGCTTACCGAGGTCGCCTTCTACGACACGTATCCCAGCGGTGACAACCAGTCCTTCAACGGGCTCTGGAGCGTCTATCCCTACTTCGACAGCGGAACCGTGATCGGCAGCGACATCGAGAGTGGTCTCTTCGTCTGGTCGACCGACCTCTCCTACATCGGATTCAATGTCACCGAGCTTCCCGATCCGATCAGCTCCTCCGGGGCGATGGTTTCGGTGGAGATGCTGCCCAACGACACCACCATCGACGCCTCGACCGCGGTAGCCGTCTTCAACGACGGAACCGGCTCGCAGCAGATCTCGCTCAGCCCCATCGACGGCACCAACTTCACCGGAACCCTGCCTGCACTGGAGTGCCCCGGTCAGCTTTCGATCCGCTTCGCCGTCTTCGACACCGATGGCGAGCTCTATGAAAGTTCCAACTCCACGACGTCCATCTACGATGGCCAGGAAGTCGTCTTCTACGACGATGCCCAGACCAACGCCGGCTACTCCGTTTCCGGCAATGCCCTTGACGGCTCCTGGGATCGCGGTGTTCCGGTTCAATGCAATCGTGGCGACCCCGGTTCCGATGGCGACGGCAGCGGAAGCTGCTGGCTGACCGACAACTCGTCCGCGGCTTCCTGCAACAGTGACGTCGACGACGGATCGACCACCCTCACCTCGCCGGCACTTGATGCCACGGCGACAGGTGCGAACCTGAGCTACTGGTGCTGGTACGACAACACCGGTTCAGGAACGGGTGCCGACCCCGGCAACGACGTCTTCGTGGTCGAGATCTCGGGTGACAACGGGTCCTCCTGGACCGGCCTCGAGATCGTCGGCCCGAGCGATGCACGCTCGAGCGGCGGTTGGAACCGAGTCAGCTTCCTGGTCTCCGACTACGTGACTCCATCAACTTCGGTTCGAGTTCGTTTCACTGCCGCAGACGAGAACGCCGGTTCCGTCATCGAAGCTGGGATCGATGGTCTTTCCATCGACGTGGTCTCCTGCGACGATGCATCCATCCTCGCCGACATCAACAATGATGGACTTGTCGATGGCCAGGATCTGTCGATCGTTCTCGGCTTCTGGGGTGCCTGCGAGGACCCCGGTAACTGTCCCGCGGACCTGACCCTTGACGGCATCGTCGACGGCCAGGATCTCTCGATCGTCCTCGGCTTCTGGGGCAGTCTGTAAGCAACGGTTCGAAAAAGACATCTGTCGAGCGAGAATTCGACCTTCAGGCGTCTACAATTCAGAGCGGAACCATATTCCCAGACCGGGCTTTGCCCGGTCTGGGTTCTTCTCAACGGAAGGCAAGTGAATCCCCTCATGCGACACCCCCTCAGATGGAAACCGACGGCACCACTCCTGGGCTGTCTGTTGATCGCCACGGCCGCTTCCGCAGTGGCTCATGAGAACGACCCCAAGGCGGAGGACATGGATCCTCCCTACGAGGGTCCCGGATGGCGTGAAGCGACCGGAGGCATTGCCGGCGGCTACGACAGCTCGGGCATGACCCTGCGCAGCTGGCTCACGCTCTCCGAGCTCGACAGCGGCAGCACTGCAGGCAACGACTGCTGGGGCTACGTCTCCGAGACCGGACGTGAATACGCCATGATCGGACTGTCCAGTGGCACGACCTTCGTCGAGATCACCAATCCGGCGAACCCCACGGTCATCGATTTCATCGACGGTCCCAACAGCACCTGGCGCGACATCAAGACCTATGGCAAGTACGCCTATGCGGTCAGCGAGGGTGGGGGCGGCCTCCAGGTGATCGACCTCTCCAACATCGACAACGGTTCGGTCAGCCTCGTCAACTCCGTCACCACCGGTGGCAACCAGCAGACGCACAACGTGGTGCTCAACCCTGATTCCGGTTTCATCTACCGGGTCGGCGGCGGCAGCAACTACGGACTGAGAATCTACGATCTCAACCAGGATCCCGTCGATCCGCCCTACGTGGGTGAGCTGTTCGACTTCTACGTTCATGACGCACAGGTGGTCAGCTACACCGAAGGACCATACGCGGGTCTCGAAGTCGCCTTCTGCTGTGCCGGATTGAACAGCGGCAGCACCGAGACCGGTCTCTACGTGGTCAATGTCACCGACAAGTCCAATCCGCTTCTCATGCGGCGACTCGAGTATCCCAACGGTGCCTACAGCCACCAGGGCTGGCTGACGCCGGATCTGAAGTACTTCCTGCTTGGTGACGAACTCAATGCCTCCAGCACCGACTTCTCGACCCTGCACGTGATCAACGTGGAGAATCCCTACCTGCCCCGCTACGAGAAGGACTGGAAGAACTCGAGCACCGCGATCACCCACAACGTCTACACCACCGAACAGTTCGGGTTCATCGCGAACTACACCAGCGGTATCCGGGTCTTCGATCTTCGTGATCCGCTCGCGATGCGCGAAGTGGGTTACTTCGACACCTACCCCGATGGGGATTCGGCGAGTTTCAACGGACTCTGGAGCTGCTATCCCTACTTCCCCAGCGGAACGGTGATCGGCAGCGACATCCAGCGAGGACTCTTCGTCTGGACACCCGACCTCGCCGAGATCCTCTTCACGCCCGTCGGTGGGGTCCCGCGGACCATCTCGTCCTTCGGGGAATCACTCGAGTTCGAAGTGGACGTGCTGGCCACAAGCATCGACCCCTCCAGTGCACTGGTCCGGATCGACAACGGTTCCGGTCCCGTGGACCTGCCCGCGACCCAGACCGGCGAGAACCGCTTTCGAGCGGATCTTCCCGAACTGCTCTGTCCATCGGAGCTGGTCTATCAGTTCCTCGCCAGCGATGTCGAGGGCGAGGCGTTCATCAGCGCTCCCTACGAGACACTCGTGGCCGACGACTTTCCCGCCGTGCTCAATTCGGATTTCGAGGCCAATGGCGAAGGGTGGGTGGTGGGCGGTGATGCCGTCGCCGCCTACGAAGGCCGCTGGATGCGTGGCACGCCCATCGCGTCGGTGGGTGGACCCAGCAGCGACTACGACGCCTCGGGACGATGTTACGTCACCGGCAACGGCGCTGACATCTGTTGCGATGTCGATGAGCTCACCACCCTGACCTCGCCTCTTCTTGATGCTTCCGGTGGAGACGCCTTTCTCTCCTACGCTCGGTGGTTCTCCAACGGCGAGGGTCCCTGGCCGGCCCAGGACGTGATGGAGGTCGAGATCAGTGACGACGACGGTCTCAGCTGGACGCTCCTCGAAGTGGTGGGTCCGACCGGAGAGGATGTCGACGGTGACTGGTTCCTGAAGACCTTTCGCATCGATGAGTACGTCCAGCCGACCAACCTGGTGCGTGTTCGCTTCTCCGTGAACGACCCGACCACGGACTCCATCGTGGAAGCGGCGATCGACCGTGTATCCGTGGAGGTCGTGGTCTGTTTCGACGATGTTCCCGGCGATCTCAACGGTGACGGCCTGGTCAACGGTGCGGATCTCTCGATCGTGCTCGGCCTCTGGGGTGAATGCGCCGATGCCTCCGACTGCATCGCCGATCTCGACAACAGCGGCTTCGTCGATGGTGCCGACCTGGCCGGCATCCTTGGTTTCTGGTCCAGCTGATCGCTGGCACGCTCCTTCTTCACTGATCCGACCGGGGCGCCTTCCTGAGCGATGGTTTCGTCTTCAGACGGCTCCTCTGGCCCGGTCTGCGCTCATCTTGAAAGCGCATTCTGATTGGTCGGAACGGGTTTTTCCCATGAATTTCGCGGACTTTGATGCATTTGGCATGTCACCCTCCTTACCCGTGGTACGCATGACGTAGATGTCAGGGGTACCACTTTCACCGGAGTGAAACCATGAAAGATGTCGTTTTCTCGTGCGGTCTCGTCGTCGTTTCCGCAGTGGTCGTGTCGCTCTGCCCCTGGGAGGCTTCGGCCGCCGCGGATAACGAGCGAACTCAAATTGCGGCGTACCACAATTCTGCGGAAGGTCATCCGGGGAGCGGCAATCTTGAGTATGCGCCTGGCAGCTTCGGCCATTCGATCGCCGTTGATGGTGGGATGCTTCTGGCAGGTGATTACCTGGGCGGTGTCCACACGGACGAGCCGCACCCCGGTCGAGTGGTCCTCTTCGGTGTCTTTTCGGATGAAGAGGGGGTCGTCTTCGGGGGCGATGCCCTTGGTTCGGACGACATGCACGATTGTGGTCCCAATGATTCATCCGGAACGTGCACGCTCTTCGGGTACTCGGTTTCGCTCGAGGGTGGCCTGGCTGCCATTGGTGAACCGTGGCGAGCGGGCATGGCCTCTCGCGATAGCGGGCGAGTCTCGGTTTTCAATCTCGACGACCTGTCGGTTGCGGAGTTCATCCTCGAACCACGCGATGCGGGGATCGAGTCGGGGTTCGGGCACACCGTGCTCCTGCGAGAGGATGTCCTGTTCGTGGGAGTCGATGGGTCGATCGCTGGCGATGGTGGAGGTGCGGTCGAGATCTTCGAGACCGAGACCTTCGCATCGATCGGCATGTTGCCGATCCCCGATGGGATCGGAGTCGCTGACGTCTTCGGGCACGCGATTGCAGCGGACAGTGGCTCGAACCTCGTGGCGATCGGTGCTCCCCGTGGTCTGAATTCCCCCGGTCCGAATTCCAGCATCGGTTCGGCTTACCTCTACCAGGTCGCTGCGGAAACGATGCAGACGCCGCAGGTGCTTCTGCAAGAAGCGGTGTTGGAACCACCCGCGGACTTCGATGATTCAGATCGATATGGTGCTGCGGTCGCCATCGATGGCGTGTTCGCAGCGGTCGGCGCGCCGGGGCGAAGTGTGTCCGATGACGATGAGTTGGGCTCCGGGCATGTCTCGCTCTTCCGTCTGCAGAGTGATGGCACGTGGGCGTTCGACCGCGAGATCGTGCCGCCTGACAACAGTGAGCATGTCGCGCACGACTTCGGTGCGAGCATCGAGTTCGCCGACGGCAGGATATTCGTCGGTGCTCCTGGGACGAGATTCGAGCTGGGATCGGTCGGTACAGGCGCGGTCTTCAGTTTCAGTGTCGAGAACCCGGAGGCATGCGCCCATCTCTACCGCGCGTCCGGACCGGTCGATTCACCTGGGTTCGGCCAAGAGCGACTCGGTGAGGACATCGCGATCCAGGGTGACCAGCTGTTCGCGAGTGCGCCCAAGAATGCGGGGACATACGCCCGCGTGCTTCGGTTCAGCATCGCGCCGATGGCCGACATCAATGGCGATGGCAACGTCGATGTGGCGGATCTTCTCGCGGTCATCGCTGACTGGGGGTGCACGGGATGCTGCTCCGCAGACGTCAATGGTGACGGTGTCGTGAATGTCACCGATCTACTTGCAGTGATGCAGGATTGGCATGGCGTCCGGGTCAACGCAACACCCGTGCATGGCGCGGGCAAGACGACAGGCGGTTGAGCTGGGCCGTCTTTTCTCGCAAGAACGACGCCCTTCCGGGGTGTGAGTGGTATCGTTGTGGTCGATGTCACTTCAAAGAAAAGCCAGGAAGCTCGCTCGCACGTCCCTGGGTGCGTGCTTCCTGGCTTCACTTGGGTGTGCCCCGGACACGGCGCCTTCGTGGCGGGAACGACCTCCGGTCATCGAGATGACCCACGCGCGCGTGGCTGGTCCCTGGGAGGGCGCACTTCCGGACAAGCCGAATACCAGGACGATCGTGCCGTGGGATTCCGCCGCGGTCCTCGAGGTTCTGCCCGAGGGTGACCCCGAGGCCGGGGCACTGGTCGTGCGACTCGGCAAGAGTGATTCCGTCTACGACGGTCGCGGTGGGGTGCTCCTCAAGTTGGAGCCGCCTGGAGCACGCATCGAACCGATCTCGATCGTGTGGCAACCCAGATCCGGCGTGGCTTTGGGCGCACTCGCGCGCGTGGATGGGGAAGTGCGCCAGTATGAGTTCTCGGGCGAAGATGCCTGGACACGCACGCCCAAGCGCAGCTACTCGATTCCGACGCTCGACCTGGACCTCGACGCGGCGCGACAAGTCGTCGTCGATCGCGAAGCGGGGCAGTACCTCGGTCATCCGACGACGGTGCTCCTCGAGGATGGCACCACGATGCTCTGCGTCTATCCCAAGGGCCACGGTGGTGGTGGGATCGTCTACAAGCGCAGCGAGGATGGCGGACGCACGTGGAGCGAACGGCTTTCGGTCCCCGAGAGCTGGGCAACGTCGAAGGAAGTCCCCACGATCCATCGCGTGATCGATCCCGAGACGGGCAAGCGCCGGTTGATCATGTTCAGCGGCCTGTATCCGACGCGGCTTGCCGTTTCCGAAGACGACGGCGCCAGCTGGAGTGAACTGGAACCCGTCGGCGAGTGGGGGGGCATCGTGGTGATGGGCGACGTGGTTCGCCTGAAGGACGGTCGCTACCTCGCGATGTTCCATGACGACGGGCGCTTCTTCTCCAAGGAGGGCGGCCCGCGCACGATGACCCTCTACAAGACGTTCAGCGAGGACGGGGGCCTCTCCTGGTCGCATCCTGAAGCGGTCTTCTCCGACGACTCGATCCACCTCTGTGAACCGGGCATCATTCGGTCGCCGTGTGGCACGAAGCTCGCCGTACTCCTGCGGGAGAACCGACGTCTGCGCAACAGCCACGTGATCTTCTCCGAGGATGAGGGCGCTCATTTCTCCCAACCACGTGAACTTCCAGCCTCGCTCACCGGCGATCGCCATACCGAAGTCTACGCCCCTGATGGCCGGCTCTTCATCTCCTTCCGCGACACGACGCTGGAGAGCCCCACCCAGGGCGACTGGGTCGCCTGGGTGGGCACGTGGGACGATCTCGAGCAGGGCCTCGAGGGGCAGTACCGGGTCCGTCTGAAGGACAACCGTCATCGATGGGACTGTGCGTACCCGGGGGTCGAGCTTCTTCCCGACGGAACAATCGTCACAACCACGTATGGGCACTGGGATGTGGATGAGTCCCCGTATATCCTGAGCGTACGACTCACGCTTGCTGAGCTCGACCGACTTGCCGAACCGGAGCTGAATCCCTGATGTCCCGTCATTCGATCCTTCCCCTGGTCTGCCTCGCCTTCATTCCGCTTTCCTGTGATCAAGGCGGATTCCGCATGGGTCATGATGGGGGGGACACCGCTTCCCCGCACGGGGCCGTCTTCCTGGGTGGTTCGATCTCGACACCCGGTGCCGTCCGTGGCGACGACACCGACCTGCCCGAAGAGCCTTCGGCGGGCAAGGCCTGGGTCCAGAAGGTGCCCGGCACCGCGATCGATCTCGTGATGCGTCCGGTTCCCGACGCCCCCGGTGGTGCGCTCTGGGTGATGGAGCATGAGCTCACCTGGAACCTCTTCGACATCTTCATCTTCCGACTGGACGAGAAGAAGGGGGGCAGCACGCCGGCCACCGATGCGGTCACCCGTCCGACCAAGCCCTACATCGCGGTCGATCGTGGGTTCGGACACGACGACTACCCCGCGATCTCGATGTCCTACAAGGGAGCGGTCCAGTTCGCCGAGTGGATGCGAGCGAAGACCGGACGCAACTTCCAGATCCCGACCGTCGAGCAGTGGTCCATGATCGCCGCCAGTGCGGGCATCCCCGCCGACGCGGTCGAGGACTACGGCTGGGACGCCAAGAACTCGGATGAGACCACCCACCCCATCGGGCAGAAGAAGTCCGACGCACTCGGTCTGAAGGATCTCTACGGCAACGTCGCCGAATGGTGCACCGCGAAGAACGACAAGGGCGAGCCCACCGGCGTGGTCATGGGCGGTGGTTATGAAAGCCCCGCCAAGGATCTGAATGCCACCTCGACGGTCGAACGCACCTTCATGTGGAACGACAGTGATCCCCAGTTTCCCAAGAGTGTCTGGTGGCTTGCCGACGCGGCTTTCGTCGGTCTCAGGCTGGTCTGCCTCGAGGGAACCCCCGAACCAACCACTTCCGAGGAGAAGACCGATGACCAGAAATGACCAGCCTTCGTCGAAGGGCCTCGATCGGCGCAAGTTCATTGCCGCGACCTCCATCGGTGCGGCGATGCCGCTGGCCGCCTCTGCGCTCGCCGGCGGAATGCTTCGACGCGAGGACGAACTCCGGGTCGGCGTGATCGGGTGTGGCGGTCGAGGTACCGGTGCGACCGTGAACGCCCTGCAGGCCTCCGAGGACATTCGAATCCATGCGATGGGAGATCTCTTCCCCGACCGGGTCAAGGGGGCCCGGAACCAGCTGGTCAAGGCCGCGGAGGAGCGTGGGTTCGGTGATCGTGCGATCGCACCCGAATCGAACTGCTTCAGCGGATGGGATGCCTACAAGGACGTCATCGCCACCGACTGCGACTACGTGATCCTCGCCACGCCACCCGGCTTTCGTCCGGTCCACTTCGAGGCGGCGATCGCCGGCAACAAGCACGTCTTCATGGAAAAACCCGTTGCGGTGGACCCGGTCGGCATTCGCAAGGTGATCGATGCGGCACGCGAGGCCGATGCGCGCAAGCGCTCCGTCGTCGCCGGGACCCAGCGTCGCCACGAAGGGTGCTACCTCGAGATGATGGAACGCATCCACGGCGGAGCGATCGGAACGCCGATCCTTGCTCGCGTCTACTGGAACACGGGAGGGCTCTGGAACAAGGACGCAGTCGCCTCCAAGAGCGAGATGGAGAATCACCTCCGCAACTGGCTCTACCACACCTGGCTTTCCGGCGACCACATCGTCGAACAGCACGTCCACAACCTTGATGTGGCCAACTGGGCCTTCCAGGATCATCCGACCGGAGTCTTCGGCGTCGGTGGACGGCAGGCACGCACCGGGGCCGAGTACGGTCACATCTTCGATCACTTCGGCCTCGAATACGCCTATCCCGGTGACCGCGTCGCCTTGAGCATGTGTCGACAGCAGATCGGGACACCCGGCCGGGTCCAGGAGCGGATCACCGGTACCGAAGGCTCGACCTGGAGCCAGTCCGGTTCCGCCGAGATCTACGGGCCGAATGCGTGGAAGTTCACCGGCAAGCAGGCCAACCCGTACGTGCAGGAACACATCGACCTGCAGGCCTCCATCCGTGGTACCGGTGCTCACCTCAACGAGGGGAAGCGCATCGCGGAGTCGACGATGACGGCGATCATGGGCCGCGAAGCCGCCTACACCGGCCAGCAGATCACCTGGGACGAAGCGATGTCGAGCGACCTGGATCTCACTCCGGAAGTGATGGCGTTCGCGGAAAATCCCGTCGATGTCGTCGCCATACCCGGTGTGACCGTCCTGAACCGAAGCTGATCACGTCGATCACCCGATCCCGTGCAGGCGGCTAGACTGGGACGCGATGACACCATCGAAGTCACCATCGAAGTCACCATCGAAGTCGCCATCGAAGTCGCCATCGAACCACGAGACGGTCACGGTTGAAGGTCTGGCGGTCTGCTACACCGCCTTCAACAGCATGCGCACCATGAAGCGTTCCCTCGACAGTGCGCTCGCCCTGTCGAACCACGTGGTGGTCGTCGATTCCGGGTCCACCGATGGCACCATCGAGTTGTGCCGGGACCACGGCATCGAGACCATCCATCGGGACTGGACGAACCCCACGGAACAGAAGGCCTTTGCCATGTCCTTCTGCAAGGAACGGCCCTGGGTGCTCCTGCTTGATTCCGACGAGACGGTTCTGGAAGACCTCGCCCCGGCGATTCGCAAGGCGATCGCGGAGGCTGGTCCCGATGACACCGGGTTCGAGATGAATCGACGCACCTGGTTCGATGGCCGACCGCTTCGTCACGCCTTCCAACCCGAATGGCGGCTTCGCCTGGTGCGGACCAGTCGGGCCAGGATCCTCGCCGATCCTTCAGGGGTTCACGATCGTCTCGAGGTCGACGGAGGTCGGATCGGACGGTTGACGGGCATCCTCCGTCACGATTCCTGGGAGGACGCCGCGGACATGCTTCGTCGGGGGGTCTCGTGGGGTGTCCAGACCGGGCGGTCCGCGAAGAAGGGGGGGCGCGTGGTCAACCTGGTCTTCAACCCCGGCTTCGCCTTCCTCAAGCAGCTCCTGATGCGACGCGCCATTCTCGACGGTTGGCGAGGATGGGTGGCTGCTGCCGGCGTCGCCTCGCAGACCCTCGCCAAGCACATCGCGATCATGGAGCGTCGTGAGCGAGAACGGGAATCCTCCCGATCCTCGTGAGGGTGTTCTTCCCGTCTCGAACCGTCCCGACCAGCGCCGAGGCTTCCGGGTAGCTGTGCTCGATGAGTTCGGCCAGTCCGGTCGGACCAAGCACGCAGCCTGCGGTCGCAAGTGCGTCACTGGTCGCGCCACTGGGTGAAACAACCGTCACCTGGATCTGTCTGGTCAGTCCCAGTCCCGTGGTCGGATCGACGACATGGCTGTAACGCGTCTTTCCGATGGTCATGAACTGGTGCCTGTCGCCGCTGGTCGAGATGGCGCAGTTGGTGACCTCGAGTTCAAGCGTCTCCGAACCGATCTCCCGGGCGAGCTGCACTGAAACCCGCCACGCGTCCTGGCCGGGAGGTGGATGTCCCACGCCGATCTCCCCGTCGAAATCGATCAGGTGGTGCTTGATCCCTTCCCGCTGCAGGATGTCTCGTGCCTCATCGATCGCGATGCCCTTGCCGATCCCTCCGAAGTCGATCTTGCTGCCGGCGCGCGCGATGCGCACGGTCCCGTCCCCGAGTTCGATCGCATCGATCCCAACCAGTGCACGTGCCGCGGACAGCTCCGAGTCATCGGGCAGGGTTCCGTTCGCCCTCGCCTGCCGCCAGAGCTCGACCACGGGGCCGATGGTCGGATCAAACGCGCCGTTGGAGCTTCTGGCGTGTTCGAGTGCCAGCACGATCGCTTCCTGCAGCGTGTCGCTGACCGTGAACGGTTCGGGTGCGGCGCCCAACAGTCGGTTGAGTTCCGATCGTTCGTTCCAGTCGCTCAGGGATCGATCGAGTTCGTGCAGCCGGTCGTAGGTCCTGCGCGCAGCCTGCCTGGCGATGGTCTCCGATTCGGCATAGAGAACGAGTCTTGCCGGAGAGGCCATGGCCATCTCCACGTACTCGAAGCGCTGCAGGCTGTCGGTGCTGCCGCACCCGGTTGCCAGAGCCAGCCAGACACCGTGGACCAGCCACCGGGTCATGTGGTCCTGTCTCGATAGCCGAGGAGCCGTAGTGCATTCAGCACCACGACCAGGGTGGAGCCTTCGTGCAGGACCACCGCGATCCAGATCGGAGCCAGACCGAGAGCAGCTATCGGGACCAGTCCGGCGATCACGCCCATCGAGATGAAGAAGTTCTGGGTGATGGTCTTTCGAACCCGCCTGCTCAGTCCGATCGCGAAGGGAAGCCTGCAGAGATCATCGGCCATCAGTGCGACATTGGCCGTCTCGAGTGCGACATCGGTCCCTCCGGCTCCCATGGCGATGCTCACGTTGGCCGCCGCCAGCGCAGGGGCGTCGTTCACGCCGTCGCCGACCATGCCGACCGCGTTCCTGTGTCCACGCAGTTCCTTGACGATCCTGATCTTGTCCTCGGGCATCAGATTGGACTCGATGCGGTCGACGCCGACCTGTTTGCCGATCAGTTCCGCGGACTGGGTGTTGTCACCGGTGAGCATCACCACCTGTCGTATGCCCAGCCGATGAAGCTCCTTGATCATCCTCTCGGCATTCGGTCGCGCCTTGTCCGCCAGCCCGACCACGCCGATGATCTCCTGCTCGCGAATTGCAAGCATCGTGCTGCGTGCCTCATTGCCGAGACGTTCGATGGCCTCGCTCGCTTGTTGCCAACCTCGCCATGTCCTGGATTCCTCGGATTGAAGGAGTCTCGGTCCACCGATGGTGATCTTTCGGCCGTCCACGACCGCGTGGATCCCGAGGCCGGGGAGGTTGGTGACGTCCTGGGCCGATCCGATCTCCAGCTTGCGAGCCTGCGCCGCCCGGGAGATCGCCTTGGCCAGGGGGTGGCTCGACTGGAACTCGACTTCGGCCATCAGCTGCAACAGCTGGTTCTCATCGAGATCGGCCGTGGGGATGATGTCGGTCACTTCGGGTCGACCGTTGGTGATCGTCCCGGTCTTGTCCATGGCAAGCACCTTGATCGATCCCAGGTTCTCCAGATGCAGGCCACCCTTGACGAGAACCCCGTTGCGGGCTGCCTGGGCGATACCGGCAAGCACGGCTGAAGGCGTGGAGATCGCGAGCGCACACGGCGATGCCCCGACGAGAACGGTCATGCCCCTCAGGAATGAATCCTTCATCTCCAAAATGCCCAGAGCGGGGGGGAGGAAGATCAGGAGCAGGGTCCCGATCAGGATCACTGGCACGTAGATTCGAGTGAATCGCTGGGCGAAACGCTGGCTGACCCCTTGTCGGGATCGACTTTCCTCGACCATCTTGATCATGCGTGCCATGGTCGTGTCGGTCGCAAGTCGATCCACCCGCACCGCCAGCGCGCCATCGCCGTTCACACTGCCTGCATAGACGCGTCCCCCCGGTGCCCGGTCGACGGGCATGCTTTCACCGGTGACCGCCGCTTGATCCACGGTCGAGGCTCCTTCCTCGACCAGCCCATCGACCGGAACCCGTGAACCGGGGCGTATCCGCACCAGGTCCCCGATCATGAGCTCCTCGACCGAAACGGCATGCTCTCCGTCGGGCTCTATCCTGAGTGCGGTCTTCGGGGTGATCGAGCCGAGGGATCGAATCGCATTTCGCGCTCGTCCCATCGCGTAGTGCTCAAGGGAGTGTCCCAGTGAGAACAGGAAGAACAGCAACGCGCCTTCCGCATAGAGACCTATCGATGCGGCGCCAATGCCAGCGACCAGCATGAGGAAGTCGATGTCGAAGCGAAATCGAAGAATCGCCTTGAGGCTGCCGATCAGCACTTCGTAACCGCCGGCCAGGTAGGCGGCGCCATAGAGCGTCAGGACGACCCATTGCGGTGCAGCACCAGTGATGTCGAGCATCCAGCCGGCCAGGAGAAACAGTCCTGAGAGGCATGGGAGGGCTATGTGGTGATAGCGATCGAAGAAGGATTCACCGGTCCCCCCTCCGCTGCCGCAGCAAGAAAAATCATCGTCAGCGTGTCTATGCATCGTATTCCGAAACCTTCACCCTGAAGTCTACCCCCCTTGAGGAGGCTCCGTGAGCCCTTCATTGGATGAACTCAGCTTCAGTCGCCGATACCATCCGGTCATGGATGATCCTGAACAGCAGTTGCATATTCCGTCCCGTCTCATGTCTCGAGCTGGAATTCGAGGTTGGCTCATCCCGTTGGGCCTGATCCTGGTTCTCTTTTCGAACGTCGTGGCTCTGTTCCTGCCGTTTCTCGACATCGAAGTCGTGCTCAAGGGGTCGAGCGAGTACAAGCTGCCCGAATCGGTCAAGCTCATGTGGGAGACCGGTCTCTACTGGGTGGCGATCCTCATCGTCTGCTTCTCGATCATCTTCCCCCTGGCCAAGACGATCTTCCTGCTGATCACCTGGTTCCTCAAGCTGCGCCCCGACCGACGCAAGGGATTCATTCGCCTGCTCGAGACCCTCGGCAAGTGGTCGATGCTCGACGTCTTCGTGGTCATCCTCCTCATGGTCCTCTCGAACGAGCAGCTCTTTCTCTCGACCACGCCTCGAATCGGCCTGACCTTCTTCATCTTCGCCATCATCGGCAACATGATCATGAGTCGAATCGTCGCGACGGTCGACGACCGCATCCACCCCGAGCCCGACGCGATGTCCAATGACAAGAAGCAGTTCATGCCCATGGATTCCACCGGTGGCCTGGGCTGGACGTTGCCCTTGTTGCTGGTGGTGTCCCTGCTCTCGATCGTGGTCGCCACGGGACTGCCGTTCCTCAAGATCAACGACATTCTCCTGCATTCCAATTCCTACAGCATCATGGAAGCCACCATGGCGCTGTGGGACAACGAGCGGATCGTGCTCGGCGTCTTCCTGTTCCTCTTCGTGGTGGCGATGCCGGTGGTCCGCATCCTTCTCATCGGGAACATGTGGTTCTCCAAGAAGACCCGTGCCGCCCATTACAAGCAGATGGATCTGGTCCGGATCTCCGGTGAGTGGTCGATGATGAGCGTGTTCCTTCTGGCCCTGGTGATGATTCTCACCGAGGGTCGCCAACTGGTGAACACCAAGATCACCAGCGGTCTCTACGCGATCATGATCTCAACCGCGGTCTGCGTGGTTTCGCTCTGGATCGCCCGCTGGTTGTTGAACTCCCGCACCAAGCAGTACTGAGCCCCGGTCTTTCAGACCGTTGCCTCTGAAAGCGGAGCCTCGTGTCCGGCGGCCTGCACGCGTACCACGCTGGCGGCGTTCCCCGAGTCCAGAAGCAGGGCATGGCGGGCGAGATTCACGGTCGGGCAGACATGCTCCGGTACCAGCGTGAGCAGTTCGCCCCGAGCGGGCATGTCGCCCTTGATGACCCTGATCGGCAGGTGTTCCTCGCTGGGATGCAGCGGGATCAGTCGGTCACTGCCCATGACCACGCAACAGGGATCCCCGGTGTCGGCGGAGATCGACTTGTGTCCGGCGTTCACGGTCACCAGGTGTTCGTCCGGATGGCTGACCACGTGGGCCAGGACCGCTGCAGCCGGTCGCAGTTGCAGTCGTGCGATTTCCGGGATGCGCTCGGAGATGGCGTCGTGGTAGACGACGGTTCCGGGTGAAACGGTGTTTCGCATGGTCCCGACCAGATTGGCATGGGTCAGTGCATGCGTGAAGGTGGGGGTGCCGCTGGTGATGAGCTCGAAGGCCCCGCCCAGGTTGGCGTCGATCTGAAGCAGCGTGTCGAAGGCGGCATGGGCTCGTTCACGGCGGGCTTCCTCCTCGCCGCCACGGATGTGTCCTTCGTAGAAATGCAGCCCTCTCCACTGATCTCCACTGGCCAGGGTGACCTGTTCGATCCGATCCAGTTCCCTCATCGGGATCCCGGTTCGGTTCATGCCCGGGTTCACGTCGACGAATGCACCGACGTTTCCCGGCAGTGCGTTCACTTCATCGATGGTTTCCACCAGGGTCGAAATGCGCGCACCAGGGCAGGCATCCGCCAGTTCGGAGAGCCTTTGTATTCCTGCAGGGGAGGCATGGTGTGCGAGCAGGATGTCCGCTTCCGGAGCCATGCTCAGGAGGATGCTCATCTCGAGTGTGTTCGCGCACTTGAAGCGTTCGACCCCCGCATCGAGGAGGGCTTGCCACACCTGCGGGATCTTGGTGGTCTTCAAGTGGGGGCGCCAGCAGGAAGGCTCCCCGAGCGCATCGATGACTCGATCTATGTTGTGACGCACCGACGGCATGTGGATCGCCAGGGCGGGCGTGTGCAGTTCGCCGGAGTCGATCCCGTCTGACAGGAACGTGTCGGGAGCCATGTCTGCGAACGGAATCATGAGCTTGCGTTCTTCTTCGTGACCAGCGCCGTGAATTCCTCGATCGCGGGACCGATGCCGGGGTGACAGGCACGTCCGGTGCGGTCGACGTAGTCCTGGTGGTAGGGTTCCGCGACGTAGAACTCCTCTGCTCCCTCGATCTGGGTGACGATGGGGCGTCCGTCGAAGGCGCCGGCCTCGTTCAGCTCCTTGACCACCTTTCGAGCCACGGCATCCTGGTCCTTGCTGGTGGTGTAGATGCCACTGCGGTACTGGGTACCGATGTCGGGTCCCTGACGGTTCATGGTCGTCGGGTCATGCACCTTGAAGAAGAAACGAACCAGCGTCTCGTAGTCGATGATCTCCGGGTCGTAGAAGACCCGGACCGATTCCGCATGTCCGGTGTTCCCGGTGCAGACCTGCTTGTAATCGGGGGAATCCAGCTCGCCGTTCTGGTATCCGCTGCTCGCCGAGAGCACGCCGGGAAGCTTGCCGAAGGCATACTCGATGCCCCAGAAGCAGCCGCCGGCAAAGTACGCGACCGCGTTGTCGGTGGGCCTGGACGCCTCTGGAATCTCGCCACCCTCCTCCACGAAGCCGAGTGATTCGGAATTCAGGCAGAATCGCAACCCCGTGGGTTCCGGTCCGTCCTCGAAGACATGGCCGAGGTGGCTGTCGCAACGAGCGCAGAGGATCTCGGTGCGGGCCATTCCGAGCGTGCTGTCGGTCTTGCCGACAACATGATCTTGGCTGTAGGGGAAGGTGAAGCTCGGCCATCCGGTTCCCGAGGTGAACTTCTCCTCGCTCCTGAACAGGGGGAGACCGCACACCACGCAGGCGTAGAAGCCGTCCTTCTTGTTGTCGAGCAGGGTGCCGCAGAAGGCGCGTTCGGTCCCTGCGGCCTGGGTGATTCGCTTCTGTTCCGGTGTCAGCTTCGCGATCAGCTTCGCCTTCTCCTCCTTCGACGGGGGAGTCAGGTCGTGCCCTGCATCGGAGATTGAAGGCCTGGTGTCTTCCTGTGAGCCGGAGTTGACCATGGTTATCGATTCCGCGTTGTTTGGTGAGGGACATCCACCGGCAAGCATCAAGCCGGCCATGAGGATCGGGATCAGTGCGTGTCGAGATGAGGGGTACATGGGAGCTCTCCTTCCATGACGCCTGATGGCAGAGCGTTTCATGATCAGTGTATACCGGTCAGTCGACAGTCGGGTTCACCGTCTCGACCGGTTCGACCCTGGAAACGGCCGTCAAGCGGCGTTTTACGAGGTCAGCGCCGGTCTCGTTCGATCTCTGCCCAGGCATTGTGCCCGTGAATCGACTCGAAGTTCTCGCTGTTGATCCTGAAGAAGCAGATTCGATCATCGTTTTCCAGCTTGATCGCCAGGTCCCGGATGATGTCCTCTACGAACTTCGGGTTCTCGTATGCCGCTTCGGTCACGTACTTCTCGTCCGGTCGCTTGAGCACCGAATAGATTTCGCAGGAGGCCGCTGACTCGAGCTGTCGTCCGAGTTCGGCGATGCCCACGGGTTCCGTGCTTTCGATTCGAGCCGTCAGTTCGCAGCGCTGGTTGTGTGCGCCGAAACTCGAGATCTCCTTGGAGCAGGGGCAGAGGCTGGTGGCCGGGGCGGCCACGGTCAGGAACCTGCGCGTCTGATCATCGGGACCGGACTCGATACCCAGTGAGACCTGGTACTCGATCAAGCCGACTTCGCCGGTGATCGGGGCGGGCTTGGATATGAACCAGGGGAAGTCCATGTCGACCTGTGCGATATCCGCACCGAGCGTCGACCTGAGATCGCGCACGAGATGATCGAGGCGTCCCGGTCCGAGTTTCTCCTGGTGTTGCGAGAGCACCTGCAGGAACCGACTCATGTGGGTTCCCTTGACATCTCCCGGAAGGGAGACCGTCATTCGGAAGGTGGCGACCACTGGTTGCGAGGTTCCGTTGGTATCCGTCACCACCACGGGGTGCCTGACATGGCTGACGCCCACACGATCGATCGCGATCTTGCGTGAATCCTGCAGGCTCTGAATATCGGGAAGTTCTTGATGCTGGGTCATGAGTTTGCTCATCGCTGAATGGGTCTCAATTCCTGAAGAAGTCCGCGTGCCCGTGGTTCTTTGACAATCCCCCAAGGATACACGACCCGACCCTTGGATTCCCGCTTCAACAACTTCGAAGCTGTGGAATTGACGGGTATTCGTTTTCGGGGGTGGTCCGGCCACGCTCGTGGGGGCCTGGGATGGGTCGGCATCCGGGACCACGACTCATGGCGACACGCCGGCTTCGGTGACCAGCAGGATTCTCTACGTGCTTGCAGATTCAGGGTTCCATTATCGGCACGTTCGATGTCAGTCGACGTTCACCTCCAGTGACAATGACCGGGTTCGCAGGGGTCGATTCGCAAACGGTGGCAAGGCTCTCGACCTGCTGGTGCGCCAGGCTTCATGCCGGGTTGATTGGACGTGCCTCGTGCGGCCGCACTCGCATCGAAGCGTTCGTTTCGTCAGCTGGGATGAACTGCTTGAACTGCTTGAACTGACCGGACTGATCTTCGGCAGGGTCGCACCCTTTGACCGGCCGTTCCTCGAGTTGGTGTTGGTCGTCGATGTCGCGGTCCTGTTCAACGAACGCATCGCACTCGGCGCCGGCTCACGCACGGCATCCCCGCAGATGTCCACCAAGGATCGGGTGTCGGTGCCTCGCCCATTCGAACTGCTTGTCATCGCGGTTCGGTCTCGAACGATCGAATGGACCCGGTGGGACTCGAACCCACATGCCCCGAGGGGCCGCGGATTTTAAGTCCGCTGCGTCTGCCAATTCCGCCACAGGTCCTTGGAAGACTCTACCGCAATCGGAGAACCAATCGGAGAACCAGTTGGTTGCAAAAGAAAGCACCACGGGACCGGCCCGTGGTGCTGCGTGTGGTTCGTGTCCACCACATCGATGGATGGGTGGCGGGATGAAGGGTTGGTCAGCCCTTCTTCTCGTTGTGTCCACCGAATTCGAAGCGCATGGCGCTCATGACCTTGTCCGCGAAATCAGCGTTGCCACGGGACGAGAAGCGTTCGAAGAGGGCGGAACTGAGGACGTGGGCAGGTGTGCCGACGTCGATCGCGGCAAGGCAGGTCCAACGGCCTTCGCCGGAATCGCTGACCCGTCCCTCGAAGTTCGAGAGATCCTTGTTCTCGGCAAGCGCCTGGGCGGTGAGGTCCAGGAGCCAGGAGCCGATGACGCTGCCGCGTCGCCACATCTCCGTGACCGCGCTCAGGTCGAGCTCGTACATGTACTCCTCGGGGTTCCGAAGCGGGGTGGTCTCTGCATCGATTTCCTGCTTGCGCTTGCCGATGTCGGCGTTCTTCAGGATGTTGAGGCCTTCCGCGTAGGCAGCCATCACGCCGTATTCGATGCCGTTGTGGACCATCTTGACGAAGTGGCCTGCGCCACTCGGTCCGCAGTGGAGGTAGCCCATCTCGGCCTTGGATGCATCACCCGTCGCGTTTTCGGCGTAGTTCGGGGTGCGGGGTGCCGCGTCGACGCCCGGTGCCAGTGATGCGAAGATCGGATCCATGCGATGGACCGCGTCATCATCGCCGCCGATCATGTGGCAGTAGCCGCGTTCGAGTCCCCAGACACCGCCTGAGACCCCGACGTCCAGGTAGTGGATGCCCTTTTCCTTGAGCTCCTTGGATCGGCGCAGGTCGTCCTTGTAGTAGGAGTTGCCGCCATCGATCAGGGTGTCGTCCTTCTTGAGATGGGGCACCACTTCAGCAACGACCGAGTCGACCAGTGCTGCGGGGACCATGAGCCAGACGTTCCGCGGTCCGTCGAGTTTGCTGCAGAGGTCCTCGATGCTGCTCGCACCGGTGGCGCCTTCTCCAGCGAGTTCCTTCACCGCGTCCTGATTGACATCGAAGACCACGCAGTCGTGACCATCCTTCATCAACCTGCGAACCATGTTCGCACCCATTCTGCCGAGACCGATCATTCCGAGTTGCATGCCTGCTCCCATCTGCTAAACGCTTGATTTCCGGCCACCTGAGCCGGGAAGACCTGACTATACCGAACGATCCAGTCGGTCGTGGGGCGCTTGCCGTTCCCAGGGGAGTTCCCCGGGCCCTCACCCGGAAAGTGCCTGTTGGCGAGCCAGGGCTTCATCCACCAACCACTCTGCAAAATCGCTCTTCTCCATCCGTGGGGACGGAATGGCCAGCTCTTCAGGTCCATCGATGCCCGCTGCCAGCACCAGTGGCTGGATTGATGCCGACTCAAGGGTCTCCAGGGGATTGGCCACGATCATGTGCAGCTGCTTGCTGGACAGTTTCTTGACCGCCCGCTCCCGAAGCTGCTCACGTGATTCAAGGGCCCATCCGACTCGAAGCTGCTCGGGTCGACTCTGCTCGGCCAGGCCCGCAAGAAGATCCGGGGTGGCCTCCAGTTCAAGGGTCAGCCCTGCCTGCGATCGGGGCAACTTCTCTTCGAGGCTGGGGTTCCGGGGACGGTAGTCGGCGACTGCAGCCGCCATCAGCAGCAGATCATGATCCGGCCAGGCCGCCTCGAGGAGCATCTGGAGCTCCGTGGAGGTGTGGAACCGTTTCGTCTCCAGGAGCGAATGGTGGGTGGGGGTGTGGTGGGTCGGCCCTAGAAGCAAGGTTGTTCGTGCTTCTCGACCCACTGCAGCCTCCGCCAGGCTGATTCCCAGCCGTCCTGAGGACCTATTGTTCAAGGAACGAACTCGATCGATCGGTTCGTGGGTCGGGCCGGCGGTGATCAGTATTCGTGGCTGATTCATCCCTGTTGAACCGATCGAGCCCTTTCCGGACGGGTCGGATCATCCGACCCGGTGAGAAGAGAAGCAGGCTTATCCGAACTCTCGGGTGCCATTGCGGTTGCCTCCAGCTCGGGTGATCCTCATACTACGTGGCTTGGAGCCGCCTTGGGCGGCGAATCGCCTCCTGGCCCAGACGGAGATCTTGGTGGCTCGAAAAACCCGCAAGAAACTTGGTGAAATCCTCCTTGCCCGAGGTGTCTCGACGACCGAGCAGCTTGAATCCGCTGCAGACACGGCGAAAGCGACCGGCAAGAAGATCGGTGAAGTGCTCATCGAGCAGGGTCACGCCAGCGAGGTGCAGATCGCCGAATCCCTGGCCGACCAGTACGGGATCGACTTCGTCGACCTCTCCAACGCCGAGGGCTCCGCCCTGGTCAATGTCGAACTGGTCGATGGCGACATCGTGCGAAAGCACCTGGTGCTTCCCCTCGACGAGCAGAACGGTCGCATTCGACTCCTGGTGCACGACCCGACCAACCTGGGGATGGTCGACACCCTCAGCTTCCGGTTGGGCAAGGACATCGACCTGGCCATCGGAGCCCGGCAGCAGATCAAGGACTTCATCGAGGAACTCGGCGGAAACCTGACCCGGAGCGCCCAGGTCGAGGACGTCACCATCGACAAGTCGGACGACCGTTCGATCGATACCGAGCAGTCAATCGACTCCATCGACGTCTCGATCGATGTCGGTGAGGACGGCGAGGAGTCGAAACTCGTCGCGCTGGCCCAGAAGATCATCGTCGAGGCGGTTCGTGATCGGGCCTCGGACATCCACGTCGAGCCGATGGAGGATCGCATCCGTCTCAGGCACCGCATCGATGGTGTCTGTCACGTGCGGCACAACTTCTCCAAGCGTCTCCAACCGGCACTGCTGGCCAGGCTCAAGCTGATGGCCGGTGTGAACATCGCCGAGCGTCGCATCCCCCAGGATGGTCGCATCAAGATGGCCATCGCCGACAAATCGGGCGGGGAGCTCGTCGACATCGACTTCCGCGTGAGTTTCTGCCCGGCCTATCACGGGGAAAGCGTGGTACTGCGTGTCCTGCGTCCCGACGCCGTCCGCATCGGTCTGGTCAACCTTGGTTTCGAGCCTGACAACCTCGAGATCTTCAACAGGATCATCAAGCGTCCCAACGGCATCTTCCTGGTCACGGGGCCCACGGGTAGTGGCAAGACGACCACGCTCTATTCGGCCCTGGATCGTCTCAACACGCCGAACCGGAAGATCATCACCGCGGAGGATCCGGTTGAATACAACTTCTCCGGCATCAACCAGGTCCAGGTGCGTGAGGCCATCGGCCTGACGTTCCCGGCGATTCTCCGTTCGATGCTGCGCCAGGCACCCAACATCATCCTGATCGGTGAGATTCGTGACCGCGAGGTCGCCGACATCGCCATTCAGGCAGCATTGACCGGTCACCTGGTCTTCTCCACCCTGCACACCAACGATGCACCTTCCGCGATCACTCGTCTGATCGACATGGGTGTGAAGCCCTTCCTGGTCGCCAGTTCCATCCAGGCGATCATGGCACAGAGGCTGATCCGAATCCTCTGCCCGAAGTGCAAGGCGCTTGATCCGGACCCCGACTACAAGCTGCTCAAGCTCGTGAACATCACCCCCGAAGAGGTGGAGGCCGGCGAGGTCATGAAGCCGGTCGGTTGCATCAACTGCTCCGGCACCGGATATCGGGGCCGAAAGGCGATTTTCGAACTTCTGCGCATGACTTCCGACGTCCGGGAACTCGCCTTTGAACGTGCGTCTATCGCAAAGCTGCGTGAAGCTGGCATCCGTGCCGGTATGCGCAGCCTTCTTGGTGATGGCAAGATTAAGATCCTTCGTGGGGATACCGGTCCCGAAGAGATCGCCCGGTTCGCCCAGATCGAGGGCTTCAACCCGAATGAGATTTCCGGCTAGCGCTCCAAACGGGGTTCTCTCTGGTGAAAGTAGAGTGACAGACCATGTCCACCATGCAGATCGACCGACTCCTTGAGACCGTGGTGCGTGAAGACGCATCCGACCTCCACCTGACCACAGGTCGACCGCCCACCGTCCGTCTCAACGGCAGCCTGAAGTCGCTCGCGACCAAGGTGCTGGACAACGACGACATGACGGCGCTGATGAAGTCCGTCACCCCGGAAAAGAACCAGCAGGAACTCCAGGAAGTGGGGGCGACCGACTTCGGTTTCGCCTTCGGTGACAAGGCACGTTTTCGTGTCGCGGTCTTCAAGCAGCGTGGTGACATCGCGATGGTGCTGCGCCTGATCCCGAACAAGCTGCTGACTTTCGAGCAGATCGGACTTCCCGAGGTCTGTCGCGAACTGATCAGGCGTCCTCGTGGTCTCTTCATCGTCACCGGGCCGACCGGTTCGGGTAAGACGACTTCCCTGGCCACGATGATCGACTACATCAACATGAACCACGACCACCACATCATCACGGTCGAGGATCCGATCGAGTACTACCACTACCACAAGAAGTCGATCATCAACCAGCGTGAGCTGGGTACGGACGTCCCGAGCTTCTCCGAGGCGATCCGGCGTTCACTGCGTGCGGACCCGGACGTGATCCTCGTCGGCGAAATGCGTGACCTTGAGACCATCGAGTCCGCGATTCGTGCCGCTGAAACGGGCCACCTGGTCTTCGCCACCCTGCACACCACCGGTGCGGCAGGCACCATCAACCGAATCATCGATGCCTTCCCGGTGGACCAGCAGGAGCAGATCCGCGTCCAGCTTTCCACCAGTCTTCTCGCGGTGCTCAGCCAGGTGCTTTTGGCCAGGATCGACCGACCCGGTCGAGTGGCCTGCTATGAATTCCTGGTCGTCACCCCGGCCATCTCCAACCTCATCCGTGAGGCCAAGACCTTCCGAATCGACTCCGCGATCCAGACCGGTAAGAAATTCGGCATGCAGCTCCTGGACGACCACCTGTGGTCACTCTTCTCACGCGGCATGATTTCCGCCGAGGAGATGATCGACAAGTGTCGCGACCCAGCAGGGCTGACCTCGAAGGTCCACCGAATGGGTGGTTCCGTCGGGCGCACCGAGCTCGATCAAGAGAGTGCTGAAGCTGCCGCCAAAAAAGAGGACTGATTCGAGCCCTATTCCCCTCATCTGACACCATTGAAACCCAGCCCCTCCGGGCTGGGTTTTTTCTGCACTCTGATTGCGCACCGGGTGTTAAGGGGCTTCAGATGGGCATTAATCCAGATGTCGCAATTGCTGCGCGTGGTCAAAAAGTGGACCCAGACCTGAATAAGTGATCTGAAATCAAACATTACGTGCAGACACGCACCTGATGAATACGTATTTACTCACAAGGAAAGCACGGAAATCCAGATGTCACAATCATTTCTTGGCGCACCTCGCCTTGCAAGCTTACGTAGGACATTCGATCATGCACTGGTTGAGGTTGTCTCTCCCTGTTGGTCGTATCGGGCTGGTGTGACGCTCGGCTTCGGTGTGGTTCATGTGATCCAACCGTTGGCCTTCCTGCTGGGCACCGGATTTGATCGGCTTCTGACGAATGAACCAGCGCTCTCACCTCTGCGCGCCAAGATTCAAGATCGGATGATCCACAGCAATGGCCAAGCTTGATCCCAAGGCATTCAAAGGAGAGCGGTTGGGTCGAATCCTGCGACGACTCGGCAAATGCTCTCGTGAGCAGGTCTATGAAGCCCTGCACATCCAGAAGGAACGCAAGGAGCGTGTCGGCAAGCTCCTGATCGAACTGGGGCACTGTTCCGAGATCGAGGTCACCGAAGCGCTCTCGCTTCAGCGCGGCTTCCGCCTCGTGAACCTCGAAGGTCGCGAGCTGGACAAGGATGCCATCAATTCGATTCCGCCGGAGACCGCCCGTGCCTACCAGGTGGTCCCCCTGAAATTCGACGAGGAGAGCCGGCGAATCCTGATCGCGATGAAGTCGCCGGACAACTTCCGCGCGGTCGACGATCTTTCGCAGTTGATGGACTTCAAGGTCCAGGCGGTCGTCGCTTCGGAAGAACAGGTCGATGCGCTCCTGAAGGAGCACTATTCCACCTCGACCGATTTCGGTCGAATTCTCGCCGAGACCGATGATTCCTCCGCATTGGCGGCTCTGGCCTCCCGGGGCGAGTCCATCGACCTGGGTGTGATCGCCGAAGCCGCCGCGGACAACAAGGTCATCGACCTGCTCAACCTGATCCTCCAGATCGGGATCCAGAACCAGGCTTCCGACATCCACTTCGAACCGTTCGAGCACGAGCTGCGCATCCGCCAGCGCATCGACGGTGTCCTCTACGAACTGCAGTCACCTTCCAAGCACCTCGCGATGGCCCTGATCAGTCGTATCAAGGTCATGGCGAATCTTGACATCGCGGAACGACGGTTGCCTCAGGACGGCCGAATCGAACTGGGCGGCCGCGACCTTCGTGTCTCGATCCTTCCGACCATGTTCGGTGAGTCGGCGGTGCTGCGTATCCTCGACCGCGAGGTGGTCAGTCTCGAGCTGGACAATGTCGGTCTTCGCGGCGAGGACCGTGAGTTGGTCGACTCGATCATCACCAAGCCCAACGGCATCGTGATCGTGACCGGACCCACCGGTTCGGGAAAGACGACCACCCTCTACGCGGCGCTCAGTGATCTCAATGATGACAAGACCAAGATCCTCACCGCGGAGAACCCGGTCGAATACGACATCGACGGTCTCGTGCAGTGCCAGGTGAATCCCGATCAGAACCTCACCTTCGGAAGCCTGCTTCGTTCCTTCCTGCGTCAGGATCCCGATGTGATCCTCGTCGGTGAGATTCGTGACCTCGAGACCGCGCAGATCGCGATCCAGGCCTCGCTCACCGGTCACCTCGTCTTCTCGACGCTCCACACCAACGATGCGCCCAGCTCGATCCTGCGACTCACCGACCTCGGGGTCGAGAGCTTCCTGCTGACTGCAACCATCGAGGCGATCATCGCCCAGCGCCTGGTTCGCCGAATCTGCCCGGTGTGCAAGGAGGAATTCAAGCCCTCCGCGGACCAGCTCATGGAGCTGCAGCTCAAGCCCGAGGATGTCGAGGGGCGTTCGTTCTTCCGCGGACGCGGCTGCGACAAGTGCCATGGCGGCTACAAGAGCCGACTCGCGATCTTCGAGATCATGACCCTCGACGAGGAGCTTCGCGAACTCATCATCACCCAGGCCTCGACCAGCGTGCTTCGTTCCGAATGCCGCCGGCGTGGCATGCGCACCCTGCGCGAAAGTGGGTTGATGGCTCTCTACGAGGGACTCACCAGCCTGGACGAAGTCGTGCGCGAGACGATCACCGACGAAGAATGAACCCGACCACCGAACACCCACGATGAACAACCACTCGAACACCCCCGGACGAACCTCGAGCACGATGCACAGCCGCATCGGCAGGGGAACCACACCCACGGCGACCAGCCGTGTGGATCCGAACGCGCCGACGGGCGCAGGAAGCTGACTGGATGGCGATCTACCAGTACAAGGCGGTCGATGCGACCGGCAAGGAACTCTCCTCGACCGTCGAGGCGAACAGCGAGCAGGACGCGGGCAAGATGATCCGCGACCAGGGCCTCTTCCCCATGCAGGGCTCGATTCGCGAGAAGAAGGGCAAGGGGTCCAAGGGCAAGACCGACGGCAAGGCCAAGAAGAAGGGCGGCGGCATCTCACTCGAGATTCCGATCGGCCGGGTCTCGCTGAAGAAGCTCACCCTCTTCACTCGGCAGCTTTCGACCCTGCAGGACGCGGGGCTTCCCCTGTTGCGTTCCCTCCAGATCCTCGAAAGCCAGCAGAAGGGCGGGGGCTTCAAGCGCATGCTCAAGGGCGTGACCGAAGAGGTCGAGGCCGGCACCACCCTGTCGGACTCGATGGCGAAGCATCCTCGCGCCTTCGACCGGCTCTACTGCAAGATGGTCGCCGCCGGCGAGATCGGTGGTGTGCTCGACATCATCCTGCAGCGCCTGGCCGACTTCATGGAGAAGGGCCAGCGACTCAAGCGCCGCATCAAGGGCGCGATGATCTACCCCGCGGTGGTCATCTCGATCGCGGTCCTGATCGTGACCGGCATCATGTACTTCGTGATTCCGAAGTTCCAGGAGATCTTCAACGACTTCGACGTGAAGCTTCCGGAACTCACCCTCTTCCTGATCGACACCAGTCGCTGGATCGCCGGGCAGAACCAGGGGCAGAACGTTCCAGGTGCGGTGTGGGTGGTCCTGTCGCCGTTCATACTGTTCGGTCTGTACAAGTTGATACGCATACCCAACATGGGTCGAGCGGGCACCGACTGGATACTCCTGAAGATCCCGGTCATAGGCAACCTGCTCAAGAAGACCGCCGTGGCCAGGTTCACCCGTACGCTGGGAACGCTCATCGCGGCCGGTGTGCCGATCCTCGAGGCGATCACGATCACCAAGGAGACCTCGGGCAACTGGGTCTTCGAGCGAGCGCTCGGCCAGGTGCATGACTCGATCCGCGAGGGCGAGACCTTCGCCGATCCGCTGCGCGAGGCCAAGGTCTGCGACCTGATCGTGGTCAACATGATCGAGGTCGGCGAGGAGACCGGTGACCTCGACGTCATGTTGATGAAGATCGCCGACAACTACGACGAGGAAGTCGACGTCGCGGTCCAGGCGCTCCTGAGTCTGCTCGAACCCGCCATGGTGGTGGTGCTCGGTGGCATCGTGGGAACGATCGTCCTCGCGCTCTTCCTCCCGCTGGTCTCGATGATTGAAAGTGTCTCGGGCTAAACCGGAGTCGCCTTCGGGCTCCTCAAGGAAACCACCCATGGTTCCATCACGTCAGTACAGTCCGCGTCGAGGCTTCACCATCACCGAGATGTTGGTGACGGTGGGGGTGATCGTCGTCCTCGCCGGGATCCTGATCACGGCGTTGTCGTCGGCGTCACGTACCGCCCAGAAGGCGAAGACCGACTACCTCATGCAGTCGATCAAGTCGGGCATCGAACGCTTCCGCGCCGATCACGGCTACATCCCCCCGGTCCTCGGCAACAGCGGCACCGCCGCGACTGCTCCGGGGTTCGGTCGGGACCTGCTCGAGCTGCCCACGCAGGTCGACGCGGGGGGTGGCAATTTCGGTACCGCCGCCGCGGAGTACAACGGCTGGTATTCCTACACCTCGCTCCCTGAGTACCTGCTCGGCTACGACGATCGTCGCATGGACGGCTATGGCTACGTTGCGCCGCCGATCCTGCCCCTGGATGACAGCGAGCCCGGGTTCCGTGAGTACCCTGGCCTCGGCATGCGCAGTCCCGGACCCGACGGGGTCTGGAACGCCACGCTCAACCCGCGGGTGAATGACGACCCTTATCTCTTCATCAACCGGAACCCCGGCAACCTCGGGAACCTCAGCTTCAGCAACACCACCCAGATGCCGGGCAAGGTCTACGGGCCCTACATCGACCTGAAGGATGATTCGGTGATCGGCGAGATGACCGGGCTGCGTGCCGATGACAGCAACGCGCTGGTGGCTCGCCAGGAGTTCGACGCGGTGCTCCTGCCGGGTTCGGACGGCTACGGGACGGGCGCCAACCCGAAGGTCTTCCTCGACTACTGGGGGAACCCGATCCGTTTCTATCGTCGTATTCCAGAGAACATCTCGAACCCTGCACGGGAACGCCAGGACCTGAACCTCGGTGACATCATCGCGCTGCGACCCCATGAATTCGAGCTCGGCCAGGAGGTCGAGTCCGGTTTCTCCGACGGGTACGAGGACGTCTTCACCACCCGTGGTCTCCAGTCCGCGGAATTCGCGCTCTTCACCGCGGGCCCCGACCGCAAGAGCTACGACGAGATCCGCCGTTACGACGGTGACGACGAATACAACAAGGACAACATCGTGAAGGTGGGCCCATGAACGAGTTCGATGTGATGAACGGCATGCATGCTCGAGCGGCGATCGCACGAAGGCGACGACCGCGACGCGGCTTCACGCTCCTGGAACTGGTGATCGTGATCGGCGTGATCCTGGTCCTCATGGGCCTGGCGCTCGGTGTCGGGTCGATCGTGGTCGCCCAGTCGGAAGCCCGTCAGTTGAAGGCGACGATGACGATCATCGACTCGGCGCTGTCCGAGTTCGAGAACCAGACCGGTCGTCCCCTGGTCTTCGAAGGATCCGCCACGCAGACCCGCTACGACCACTGTGCGTACCCTGCCCGTGAATACGACTACGGCGGGAATCCACCCGATGGTTTCGGCGTCTACTACGACGTGCCGTACAGTCCCTTTCTCGATGAACGTTTCACCGATCCTGCCGATGAGGGTGGTTTCGGATGGACCGACATGGGGGGCATCTGCGCGCCATGGGAACCGGCCGGGATTCAGGTTCGCCGACAGTGGCTTGCGGCAACGCTCTCCGTGCTGGCACAGAACCAGACCTGTGCGGCCATGATCGCCAAGGCAGATCCGGCCCTGGTCCACGCCGCGCAGTGCGTGGTGGGTGGGACGACTGAAGGGGCGACCTTCCAGGTCCTGAACCAGAGGGAGTTCATCGACCCCTGGCAGCAGCAGGTCTACGTCATCTTCCCGGGTCGCCCGTTCGTCGATGGCGACGGTGACAACATCCGGGACGTCGATGGAACCATCCGCACGGTGGAGGAAGTCACCTACGGAATCTGCCGCAACCAGAGGCCGCTGCTGGTCTCCGCGGGCCCGGACTCGCGGTTCGGCAGGCTGCAGGACGACATCGATGACCAGGACTACGCCGACGCCCAGGACAACATCTACTCCTACGAGCCAGCATTACCATGAACAGCAACCAGCCCAGACATTCCTTCGGTGCCCTGCGAAGCGGCTTCACGCTGCTCGAGCTGGTGATCGTGATCGGCGTGATTCTGGTCCTCATGGGCCTGGCACTCGGCGTCGGTTCGATGGTGGTCGCGCAGTCAGAGACCCGCCAGCTCAACGCGACGATGAAGATCGTCGACAACGCCCTTGCCGAGTTCGAGAACCAGACCGGGCGGTCGATCATCTTCGAGGGCGACGGGGGAGCGGACCTCCCCGTGGGTTCCGGCGTCTATTACGACGTGCCCTATCACCCCTATCGGGATATGCGGTTCATCACTTCATTTGGGGAGGGGGGGTTCGGCTGGAGCACGTCGGGCACCTGCCCGCCGTGGGAGGATCAAGGCACGAACTACCGTCGACAGTGGATGGCGGCGACCCTGTCGGTCCTGATGGAGAACGAGATTTGTGCGGAGATGCTTGCCAAGGCCGACCCTGCCCTCGTTCATGCTGTCCAGTGCGTGGACGGCGGTAGTGCCACCGGCGCAACCATCCAAAGCATGAACCAGAAAGAATTCGTCGATCCCTGGCAACAGCAGGTCTACGTCATCTTCCCCGGTCGACCGTTTGAGGGGGGTGACCGCCACCTGAACATCTTTGACGCCGATGGCACGATCCGGACGCTGGAAGAAACGGCCTACGGGATCTGCCGCAACCGACGCCCGTTGCTGGTCTCCGCGGGGCCTGACTCGCGCTTCGGGGACTTGACGGTTGCAGCCAGCAATCGGGGCTTCTCCGAAGTCCAGGACAACATCTATTCCTACGAACCGGGAACACCATGAACAGCAACCAGCCCAGACATTCGTTCGGTGCCCTGCGAAGCGGCTTCACGCTGCTCGAGCTCCTGATCGTCATCGCGATCATCACGGTCCTGTCCGTGGTCACGGTGATCTCGGTCGGCTCGATCGCACGTGACGTCAAGCTTTCGACCGGCATCAATCGCATCACCTCCGCACTCGGAACCGCGCGCGCCGAGGCGATCCGTTCCAACACCCCGGTCCTGGTCAGCTTCAGGATGGTCAAGGACGTGCGCAGGCCCGGCAAGCCGGCTCAGGTCGAGATCGCCGTCTCGCGCTGGATGGGTGAGTTGATCTCGCCCGAGTCGATCGGGTGGGAGCCTTTCGGCAACCCGGACAACTGGCCTTGGTCGGAACGGTATGAACTGGTCCCCTCCATTCCGCCGCAGCTGCTTCCGGCCGGCATCAAGGTCGCCTGCCCGGCATCGGACTTCGACTACCTGGGTACTGATTACCAGGAGATCTGGATGTTCATGAGCTCGGCGCCGTTTGACGAGTTCGGCCAGATTGACAACGGCGATGGCACCACCCGAGGGAATTACAATTGCGGCGAGCCGGGGGCGATGATCGGCATTCTCTTCGGGCCCGACGGTGACCTGCTGACCCGGAACACGTCCTCCGTCAGTGCTGGAGGGATGCGAAGTGCCAAGTGGATCGACTTCAACGCCGACGGTCGCATCGATCTGGGGAACTACTGCGACGAGGACGACAACCAGCACAACCTCTACTACTACCAGAACGACACCGTCGACGAACCCTTCGTCAACATGTGCCAGTACCTGGTCGTGTTCGATGAGGAACAGGCACGTGAGGAAGTCGATTTCTCCGCGTGGGAGGAATTCAGCGGCATACGAGATTATGTCCGTACCAAGAATGATGCCCTGGGACCGTGGGTGACTGAAAACGCCGATCGTCTCCACTTCAATCGGTACACCGGACTCTCGGAGAGGACCAACTGATGCCTGTTCCCGCCACGAGCTTCATGCGGGCGCGACCCAGCCGCTTCATGCGGAGGGGCTTCTCGCTGGTCGAACTCCTGCTCTCGATCTTCATCCTGGCGATCGGGGTCATCGCGATCTCGGCGATCTTTCCTGCGGGAATCATCCAGCAGCAGCAGTCCTCCGATGACGTGATCGGCCCGATCGTCGCGCAGAATGCCCTGGGTGTCCTTCGATCGAAGCTCTCCCAGGAGGACTTCGGCACGTTCGAGCAGTTCGGGATCTACCTTGACGACCAGCTCACGTCGGATATCCCGGTAGCGACGCCATCGCCCGGGGACTGGACCTGGATGCGGCCTTCCTACCTGCTTCGTGGTGGGATCTTCCAGCCGGCAACGCCGAACCTGGACCCGGATTCCCTGCATGGCGCGATCGACATCTTCGGTCTTCGACGCACGAGGAGCGAAGAGGGGTTTCCTGATCTGCCCGAGTACTCGGGTGAATCCAACGTGGGAGAGCCCGGCAACGCAAACGGCATCTTCGCCACCAGCGATCTCGCGGTATTGACCAACTTCGAGGGCACGCTCTCGATCCCCGGAGAAGATCTGTCCGACTCGTCCGAAGAGTATCGATACGGCAGGTTCTTCGGCCTCGGCAACGAGTGCCCCGAATCCCTTCATGGCATCCCCTACAACCGCAAGAAGCACGCGATACTCAGGGACTACGCGCCGACCAATGGGTTCGAACAGGACTACGTGGTCGACCCGGAGCGATTCGGCACCAACGAACCCCTGGTCACCATCCTTCAGTCGGAACGTACCTGGCCTCAGGGAGCCAGGGACCCGCAATACGTGTGGGACTGTCTCTTTCGCCGTTACCAGGGGCGTGTCCAGGTCGCGATCTTCGTCTATCGGGTCTCCGCGGCTTCCGGCGAGCCCAGGCCCTACGCGGTTGCATCGGGCATCGATGCCACGATTCCAACCCCCACCCAGGGCTACACCGAATCACCCTTGCCAGTGCGTCTGGTTCTTGATGGAGAACCCGGAGACGACCCCTGGGAAGACACCTATTGGACGCCCCGGGGCATCGATAAGGGTGACGCGGCGAACAAGTTCGATGATGCCGTCGTACCAGGTACCTACGGAACGGACGGAAATCTCAATTCGCTTGATGCCTATGGGGAAGGATGGCAGTCTCCCGGCCAGTGGCTCCTCGACCAGAACGGCAACATCCACAAGGTCCTTTCCGGTCGTCGGATGGTCACCGATGGCCCGGTTCGGCTGGCAAGACCTGTCCCGCACGTCGCGAGACACACCTCAAACGGCAACACCTCCGGTCCGGACGGACCATCCACGATCGATGAGGCAGCAGCCGTCAAGGCCATCTGGTTCATCCCCCCGGAATCACGAGACGGCATGATCCTGACTCCGGTCTTCGTCACGGTGAGGGATCTCTAGACATGAAGATGAACATGACCATGACCACCCGCTCGACCCGAACCCGTGCTGCGTTCACGCTCACCGAGATGCTCATCGCGGTCGCGATCCTGTCGGTGGTCATTCTCGCCACCAGCACGATCTTCGGTACCGCGCAGCGCGTGGCGTCGGTGGGGGAGGCGAACTCCGACCTGGTTCAGCAGGCCGCCTCGATCGAACGCCGCATTCGGCGTGACATCCAGCGAATGTCATCAGAAGGCTTTCTCGCCATCCAGTGCGTCAGTGTCGACAACGACGTGAATTTCTCCGACAACGGGCGGCTGCTCGACCCCATCCGGGAACGATTCGATCCGGTCACCGGTGAACCCGTGCAGGTCCGCTGCGACCAGCTGATCTTCTTCGCCGATGGCAAGGAAGGCAGCACGCGCTTCCAGTCGAGTTTCGTCTCCAATGCCCAGTCGGGCGGTGGCCCCGCACCAGTGCAGGGTGCGGCCTCGATGATCTATCTCGGACATGCCGTCCAGATGCCGGTCCAGCCACCACGGCAGAACAGCAGCGACCCCGTCATCTACGACCACGACCGTGACGACGAGCCCATCTACCCCTGGTCCTTCATTCTCGACTACCCGACGCTGCCAGCGGCCGGGGTCGATGCCCAGATCATCACGCCGCCCGCATCCAACTGGATCCTCTCGCGTCGCGCGGTCCTGCTGGCCGACGACGATCTCCACGGCATGGTCGTCAACGGGGCTTCCACGAGCATCTATCCATCGCTGATCGATCCGGCGGAATGTCTTTCCGGTGGGGAGCAGTTCAATTCTGCGCCACTGCTTTTCGAGACGCTCAACAGCGGGGCCATGCGGTTCAGCCTGGGTGTCGCCAGTGGACGACTGGACATCACGGCCAGCGAGCTGGACGACATTCGACGAAACGTCTGCTGGAGCTGGGAGGACCTGGGGCTCGACCCCGACATCGACAACGTGGATCGTCCCCTGGTCCAGTCATCACCGCTGGTCCGCAAGGATGACCTGCTGGATTCGATGTTCGAGGGGTATCCGCGGGCCGAGCGCATCGCCCCCAGCATGCTGGACCTCGACCAGATGCTCTCCAACAACGTTCTGGCGGGCAACGTCAGCGATTTCCGGGTCGAATGGACCTGGGAGGACGGTGTCGGTCGCGACTTCGATGCAACCAGCACCACCTATCCGGCGGGGTTGACCGGAAGACTCGACAACAGCAGTTCACAGGTCTGGTTCGGCCTGCAGAACATCGCATTCGACTTCGTACGGGAGTTCGAACGTCCGGTCTGGGATTCACTGAACAACGGCTTCAACAACGGGGTTCAGGATGCCAACAACATCGAGGCGTTCTACGGGACCTCCGACGGCGTCACCCGGTACGGGGCGGTGTTCGGCTACAACCGCGATCGCGGGTTCCTCCGCGGCGGTGATGACCAGCCGATCACGTTCGGTGATCCCCCCGAGCTGCTTTTCTTCGACACCTATGGTTCCGAAGAGGGTGGCGTGAACACCTATTCACCCTGGCCCACCGCCTTGCGCATCACCATGCGCCTGAACGATCCAGGAAACGTCATCGAAGGTGGCCGTGTGTTCCAGTTCGTGATTCCGCTTCCCCAGCAAGACTGATTCTTCAATGGTTTCGAGGGATTTCATGAGTACACTTCGCAACAGCATCGATGGTCGTCACCACGCCCCGCGCCTGCCGAGCCCCCGAAGGGGGAACACGCTGGTCCTGGTCACCGCGATCCTCGTATTGCTCGTCATCATCGCGACCGCCTTCATCTCCCGGACCGTCGGCGGGCGCAGCGTGACCGCTGCACAGCAGCGTGCCTTCCAGCGCGAGGATCACGCACAGCTTGCCGGTGAACAGGTGGCCGCGGAACTGGCGCAGGCCCTCTTCACCAAGCCGATCGATCCGTACTTCATGGCGCTTGCCGATGGGTATGGTGAAGATGGTGCTGACGCATGGGTTGCCGACGGCGGCCTGACCGGCAACCTTCCGGCGAGCGCCTGGAGTGGCGTGCCGCGTTCACTGCCCGGCGACGACATCAGGCAGTTCGATACCCCGGACCAGGTCTTCACCGCGGAGCGCTTCAAGCCTGACGTCGATTTCACCTTCAACTTCGCGCCCTACGAGGTTCGGCCCTTCACCAACTGGCCGGACGTGTTCGTTCCCGATGGTGCGGAGATCGAATCGACCTTCGTCCCCTACGGTCCCGGTGCACTCGGTGGCCAGCGATACGACTTCGAAAGTCGTCCGAGCGGCCCGGACAACAACACCGATCCCTACGCCCTCGGTGCCGGCAACCCCTACGGCAACCCGGGCTACGGTGACTTCAGGCTCCTGCGTGATACCGAACCCCGCCGTCTCGGCCGTTACTACGACGGGCCGCTCGGGGTCAGCAACTCCTTCCTCGAACCGAACGAGAATCCCTACGCCGAATACTTCTCGCACTGGACGCACCTGAGCTGGGTTCCCACCGCGGAAAACGGCTGGCGGGTCTGCTACGACATCTCCAACGTCGCACCACTTGATGCGGCGCTCTTCAATCCCGATGACCCACTCGTGAACAAAGGGCCGGAGAACGGGTTCACGCTGTCCACCTACGCCTTCGAGACCGAGACCGGCGTGCCGTACCAGGACGTGGAGTTCCCGGTCGCCCTGCAGACCCCGTACGAACAGTGGTACCCGAACGTCGAACCGTGGTCGGTGGATCCGTTCTACGACGGCATGAACGACCTCTTCTTCCTGAACAACGACCGCGGTGCCGGGTGGTTCGAAGCCCGTCGCAACCAGTGGTTCAACAAGCCGCTCTACCATTTCGAGGCGGCACGCAGCTATCAGGACGTCCTGCCCAACTTCATCAACCTGCAGCTCCTGGGCTTTGCCGAGCAGAAGATGCGCCGGCGATGGATCGAGGATAACAACGGCAATGCGCTCGATATCGCGAACGAGCTCAAGGCCCTGAAGCGCGAGGTCGAGAACACCTTCGTCGACACCGACGGCGACGGCTTCACCGACAGTTTCTGGTTCGTCCCCCCGACGCCGGTCGATCGCGGCGTGCGCCAGGTCGTGGGTATCTCCGTCATCGACAACGCCGGGCTCCTCGATGCGAACGTCGCCACCGTCTTCGACCGTTGGTCGACCAGTGGCGCGACGCCTTCGGACCTTGCGCTGGTCAGCCGGCTCGGCACCCATGATGGCTTCGATCTGGACCTCGACGCGCGTGACACCCACGTCGGTCTCTTCGTGGATCCGAAGAACAGTGTCGAGGAAGCGGCCTTCTTCCCGCAGATCAACGCGACCGACATGGGTCAGAAGTACCGACCCGAACGCTGGTTCGTGCGTGAGGACCAGACCCCCGAGAATCGGGTGCCCAGCTTCCTGAACATGCGCGGAATCGACGGCCTGCTCGGTGAAGACGGCGATCCGGGGCCGTTCTACGGCCAGTATCGTGCGGTCATCACCCAGAATGCCGACGGTACCTTCACCAAGGATCTTCCTTTCTACGCCGAACAGGAGCGTCGACTGTGGAACCGTGCCGCCCAACGCGGAGGCGAGGGCCTGCACGTCAAGGATGGCGATCTCGTTCCGTTCTCGACCACGCCCTTCGCGATCTCGGATGAACTCGAGCTTCGCAGCTTCGCCGGCCAGAACCACCCCTACACCTACTCTCGTTTCGAGCGTGCGGTGGATGACGTGGTCAACGTCGGGCACGAGGACTTCTCCTCCATCGGCGCAAACGGGCATCTCAGCATTCTGCGTTCCTCCCTGGAGCGGCAGGAGACCACGCCGATCCAGCTCTACCCGGATGCCGGTGAATCAGGGCTTGGCCAACCCGCGGTCGGGCGACTCTCCAACGAGCAGCTTGCGCGTGACATCCGTCATCGAACCACCTTGCTGAGCGGCACCCGCAATGAGATGCGCCCGGTCTGGCTGTGGCCGCAGAGCCTCGCCGGACGCGCCGAGTTCGACCCCAATGTCGATTACGACGGTGATGAGATCCTGCCCGGCGATGACACGGATGACGGTTCCGAGTCACAGCAGCACTACGGTGAATACGAACGACAGAAGCGAAAGATCGATCTGCGCCAGAGCTACGCCATTCCCACCAACAAGGTGGAGAACCCGAATTTCTATCCCGCGCTTCCCTTCACGACTCCCTGGTTCACCAACCAGTCCGTCTGGTTGAACGACCTGCAGAAGACGCTCACCCGGACGTTCGTCTGGCCCGATCCCGAAACCGACCTGGCCTGGGACGAGGACCTGGATCTTCCGAAGCAGAGCTATTTCTCGAGCCCCTGGGTCGATGGCGACCGGTTCGATACCGATGCTCTTCAGGCCTGGCAGACCTCGCGACTTGCGGCGGCGAGCCTGACTGCGAACATCGAGGCCTTCCGGGATGCTCCGACCCAGCTCTACAACTTCGAGGGCGATACCACCGAGCAAGACACCATCCTCGTCGATCCGCCCCTGCACCCGTTCCAGGCTCGCCGCGTGGTCGAGAACCCGCTCGCCTTGCCCGAGGACTTCACCGAGTTCGAGGAAGGGTTCATCGGCCTCGAGAAGCAGCCCTTCATCATGCAGGCCTTCATGGGGCTGGTCTATCCGAAGAGTCGCCACCCACAAGGCCCTGATGGCCAGGATTCCAGTGGCAGTGGTCCGATCTTCGGTGACCCCTCCGCCCCGAATGCCTGGGATGCCGGCTACGACATTCCCGAGCAGTTCCCCAACGGTGCCGAGCCGGCGTTGATCGCGGCGGGCTTGATCGGGGATCAACTCAACGACGAAGAAAACCGCAACTACGTCGACAACTCCTCGGAGCCTGCCATCGTGCTGGCGATTCAGATCGGCAACCCCTTCAACGAGCCGATCCCCCTGGCTGACTTCTGCCTGCGAATCGGCGACTACCTGCCCCAGAACGCCGACAACCCCGAGGCCTACCTGTGGTTCGCCGACATGGCCTGCCCGCACCCCATCATCGACGCGGGCAACCCCGACGAGGACCCGGATGCGCGACGTTCCGAAAACGGGGGGTACCTGCCCCAGGACCTGATGCTCGGACCCACCGAACCGGATGCCCCGCGAACCGCGATCGTCTTCGCGGTGATTCCTCCCAGCGGATCCAACGCCGACCCGTCCTCCAACTGGAACCTCGCCGATTTCATCGGGGTCTCCTACGAGGATTTCAAGCAGGGCTGGCTCGATGAACTCGACCTGCAGCCGGGTGATCTCTTCGGCTACGAGTCGAACATGCCCATCGAATACCACCAGACCCTGGTTCTCGATGCATCCTCGCTGCTGCACCAGGAACTGCCGCCCACGAATTCCGCTCGCGTCGATGCACTCTTCGACAACGACAACGATCGCAGCATCGAACTCGTCCGGCAGATCGCCGACACCCGGAACATCGAACTGCCCGGTGACTGGACCGAAGACGAGGTCGACAACTTCCGGTTCGTCCAGGTGGTGGTCGACCGTCTCGATCATGATCGTGGTTCGATCACCGATCCGCGCTCCACTGACTTCAACCGCACCCTGGCGAAGTTGAACCCCAACGCGGCCTCGCTCGGTACGGGTGAAGGCTCCTTCATTCCGCCCAACGTGAAGGACGAAGTCGACGACTTCGAGAACTTCCGTCTTTCCTCCGATGCGATCATCGATGATCCCATGCGCAACGGGAACAACGGTACCGACACCATCGAGGAGGACGACGACAACCGTTGGGCGGGCATTCACATCGGTAGCGATGACTTCTTCATGGCCTGGGCGCGTGTCTCCCGGATGTGGGGCTGGGATTCCGATGCCAGCGGCATGTACGACATGGACGAGATCTCCCCCCGGTACGCCTTCAGCGTCACGAGCCGTCCGGTGGCGAGTCTGCCTGACCGCCGTTACTCGGTCGACTTCACTGATTGGAACACGAATCGAGACGTTCGCCTCCGGGTTCCCGGCGTGAACAAGAACTTCGTGGCCTTCGATGGCAACGAGTACTCGGATTTCGGAGTCCCGTATGCCGGTGAACCCGGTCTTGCGGAGCCCGGGCCTCGCGATGACACCGAGGGCTTCCGAGGTGACACCTTCGACGTGGCCAGCTTCAACCTGACCGACGAGGATGACGAGCCCGGGATGATGGGGTACATCGAGCGCGTGCTGCCGATCGCTCCGCTGAACGACCGCCGCGGTCCCAACACGATCTGGTCCTGGCAGGACGACGAGAACTACGAAGATGATGTCTGGTGGGGAGGCGATCAACCACTCACCGAACCGCTCGAAAATCGTGAATCACGCCCCGCGCCCTGGTGGATCTACGCCAAGCCGACCAACTTCCCGACCTGGACGGTGGTCAACGGCAACATCGACGGGAACAACCTGGATACCAAGCGGGCTCTCTACGAGCGCGGTTTCCCGATCTTCGTCGGTCCTGACAGCGGTGATTACGAGGCCGCGGCGCGTGCCTACTACCAGCAGGCACGTGCCAGTGACATCTACGATTCACAGGAAAACGTCGTGATCGACGTCGTGCCGATGGACCTGGGTGCGACCCGGCAAGAGGACTTCTTCGAGGGGTTCCGCGAACCACTGTGGGCCGGTCCGCTCCAGATGCTGCTCAAGGACCGTGATTTCGAACAGATCGGTGAATTGAACAACGTGTTCGTGTGGGGTCCGGTTCTGGCGCTGCCCGACATGCCCGATCCCAACGATCTCTCCGACCCCGATTGGGAACTCTGGAAGGATCTTCCCCTGACCCTTGGGGCATACGACGACGGCGTGGCCGGCACGGATCAGTTCGCGGTCAAGCGGACCTTCGCCGAAGTGATGACCGAGATCGCCGTTCATCAGGATCCCTTCCGGGCCAACGAACTGAACATGACCGAGGGCCCTGGTTTCAAGTTCCGAAATGGCGACCCCGATGAATACCCGGTGGGCTTCGGGCCACTGATCAACCGGATCGACATCGATCTTGGTTTCCGTGGTGGCGACCCCTCGATGTACGATCGCCCCTGGCGACAGGTGCTCGGTGGAGGGCTGAACCCCTTCGCTCAGACGTATTTCCCGGCCTATCAGCCCCAGCTTCCTGCCGGTGCAGGCATCTTCGATGCCGTGACCATCGATGGCCGGGGTCTCAATGCGGCACACCCTGATTTCGACGGAGACGGAGTCTTCACACTCGAGGAATCGCTGCGTGCCGAACTGGATCGATTCGACCTGGCGCGTGGTTTCAGCAAGAAGCCCACACGTGGCCTGGTCAACGTGAACACCGCGTCGGTGGAAGTACTTCGCACCCTGCCGCAGATGAGCCGACTGATCTACAACGACTACTTCGAGGATCCGGATTTCTCCAACTACAGCGGGCAGGTGGTTCGTTCCGCCATCGGCGTGCCTGCCGGTGAGGACCGCCACGGCGCAAACACGGAAGACAGTGACGACATCAGGAACCGCCTCTCCAACCACAAGCACGTTCGGTTCGCCGAGCAACTCGACCGGTACCGACTCGGTGATGACATGGAACGCGAAGCACGTGACTTCCTGGTCCAGGCGAATGACGTCGATCCTGATCCCGAGGAAACCTGGATCGTGCTGCCCTCGATGGTCGACCGAGGCAACCTCGGCCGGGAATGGGCCGAGACTGCCGGAACCGACGACTACGTGATGAACGATCACTACGGAGCCTTCTACGGCATGCGAACCGATCGAGGCATCGTCTCGCTCGGCGAACTGCTGACCATGCAGCGCACCGCGTTCGAGGAGTTCCTCCTGACCGACTACGAGGAGGACGCTCCCCAGTTCGGCAACAGTGACCGCTGGGTGTACCGAAACTCCAACATCCGCATGATGGCGGAAAACCCCTACAAGGATGCTGGATTCGGATGGGACACCGGTTCAGGTGACATTCCCTACGTGCGAAACCGTTTCTTCCTCGGCTATCGAGACGTGGCGAATCGGGAACTGCCCTATCCGCCCTCGGGCAAGATCTTCGCGGGCCAGGGTGATGCCCGGGTCTCGACCGATCGCAACACCCGCCGGCGAACGCTGCTGGGCAGGCGCACCGATGTTCCCAACGGTGAATCCGAGGTCGGACTGCCTGCTGGCATCTCGAAGGTCGAATTCGCACCCGACATGGTCAGCGGCGACGCCGAGGAGATGAACCTCCTCTTCAGCGGCATGGCCAACATGATCACCACTCGAAGCGACGTGTTCACCGTCTACATGACGATCAGGACCTTCAAGCAGGACCCGGCCACCGGGATCTGGGACGCATCGAAGCCGGCGAACATCATCGATGAAAGCCGTTACATGATGGTGGTCGACCGCAGCGAGGTCGAAGCACCCACCGACAAGCCGAGGATCCTCGCCTTCTCCAAGGTCGAATAGGGGCGCACCCGCGCGCACCCTCGACCGCGGCCAGTGGCCGCGACAACCCGTGTTACATCCGCCCGTGTCTTGCCACGCTCATCCGCTGTCAGGGCGCGGGCTTTTTTCACGCGCAGCTTCCGCTGCAACCCTTGCCGCAGCCTCGCTCAGGCGCCCGACTCGGTGAACTGGCCGATGTAGAGTTCGGCGTAACGGCCGCGGGCCGCCATCAACGACTCGTGGGTGCCGCTCTCGATGATGCGCCCCTTCTCGATGAAGAGGATCCGGTCCGCATGCCTGATGGTCGAGAGCCGGTGCGCGATCACGAAGGAGATCCGTCCGCCGAGGATCTCGTCGATCGCGCCCTGGATCAGGGTCTCGGTCTCGGTGTCGATCGAGGAGGTCGCCTCGTCCATGATGAAGATCTGCGGATCCGCCAGCAGCGCCCGTGCCAACGAGACCAGCTGGCGCTGTCCGGTCGACAGCAGTTCGCCGCCCTCGCCGACGTCGTGGTCGTAGCCTTGGTCCATTGCGGTGATGAACGCATGGGCGCCCGCCCGTCGGGCGACCGCCTCGACCGCCTCGTCGTCGGCTTCGAGCCGACCGTAGCGGATGTTCTCGCGGATCGAACCCGAGAAGAGGTGGGGGGTCTGCTGGACGATGCCGAACTGCGACTGCCACCATTCGAGTGAACGCTCGCGATAATCCACGCCGTTGACGAGGATCTCGCCGTCCACCGGCTCGTAGAAGCGAGCCGCGATGTTCGCGATCGTCGACTTGCCGCCTCCGGTCGGACCGACCAGGGCGATGGTCTCGCCACGCTCGATGCGCAGGGAGAAGTCATCGAGCACCGGTTCCTCGGGCTTGTAGTGAAAACGGACGTGGCGGTACTCGAGGCTCTCGACCTCGCGGTCGCCACCGTCGGGAGCGCGACTGCCCGTACCGCGTGTCGCCTGTTCGTCGAGCCGGATACGCACTTCCTCGGAGTCACGGATCCTGGGCACCTCGTCGAAGAGGCCCTGCACCCGTTCCGCCGCGGCCTGTGCGGACTGGAGATCCGCAAGCCGTGCGGCCAGTTCCTGGATCGGCATCGAGAAGAGGATCGCGTATTCCATGAAGGCGACCAGCATGCCGATCGAGAGTCCCGTCTGTTCCTCTATGCGCACGCCACCCTGCCAGAGGGCGATGCCGACCCCGATCGAACCCAGCATGGCCACGATCGGCAGGAAGACCGCCGCCTGCAGTGCGTTGCGCATGCTGTGGCCGTGCATCGAACCCGTCATGCCCCCGAACTCGTCGAGATTGCGACGTTCGCGGTTGAGGCTCTTGGTGGTACGAACCCCGGCGATCGACTCGCTGAAGGACGCGGTGATGGCGCTGTTGGTCCGACGCATGTCGCGGGAACTCGCAAGCATCCTTCGCTTGAAGAACCAGGTCGCGATCACCAGCGGAGGCACGATCGATATCGTCCACAACGCCAGGGTGACGTCGATCAGCATCATCGCGGTGCAGATCCCCACCAGCATGGTCGAACCCCAGAAGAGGTCCAGGAGCACCCAGGGCATGCGGTCGCTGACCTTCGTGCAGTCACTGGTCACGCGTGAGACCAGCCACCCGGTCGGACGAACGTCGAAGAAGCTGAACGGCAGCTGCTGCAATCGCTGGAAACAGCCTCGGCGCAGGTCGTAGGCGACTCCGGTCGCCATCCTGCCGGCGGAGATGATGAAGATCCACACGCAGATCGCGAAGATGACCATCAGGCCCGCGAAGATCCCGCCCATCCACCAGAGCTTCGCCGTCGCGCCGTGGTTGATCGCTTCGTCGATCATCCATCCGGTCAGGAGCGGGATCATGGTCTCCACCAGGGCGAGACCGAAGCCGAAGCCGCACATCATCACCGCCCATCGCCGGTGCGGACGCACGTGACGCAGGAAGTTCATCCAGAGCCGAAGGTCGATCGCGCCTGAACGCTCATCATCGTTGTAGAAGTGGTCGCTCACGCCGCACCGCCCTGGTGATCGGAACCATCGTCCTGCTGGCTGCCCTGGATCCGCCAGATCCTCTGGTAGAGCCCGTCCTCCTCGATCAGTTTGTCGTGGGTACCTTCCTGGGAGATTCGACCCGACTCGATCACGAGGATCCGGTCCGCCTGCTTGAGGGTCGAGAGGCGATGGGCGATCAGGATCGTGGTGTGTCGACCGCGTCGTCGGGCGAGAGCCTCGAGGATGTCCGATTCGGTATGGGTGTCGACCGCGCTCAGTGCGTCGTCAAGAACCAGGATCGCGGGGCGCTGGACCAGGGCCCGTGCGATCGCCACCCGTTGTCGTTGCCCGCCGGACAGGGTCAGCCCACGTTCCCCGACCACCGTCTCGTAGCCCTGGTCGAAACTTCGGATCGAATCGTGGATGCATGCCTCCATGGCCGCCGCTTCGATCGAATCGGAACCGATCTCCGGCTGGGTGATCGCGATGTTCTCCCGGATCGATCGTGAATAGAGGAACGGTTGCTGCATGACCACCGCGATCCGTGCCCGGACGAAGTCCCGCCTCACCTGGTGAAGCGGAATGTCGCCGATCGATATCTCGCCGCCGTCCGGATCGTGCAAGCGAAGCAGCAGGTCCACGATGGTGGTCTTCCCGCTGCCGGCAGGCCCGACCAGGGCGACGGTCTCGCCGGCTCGGATCTCGAAGCTCATCCCGTCGAGGACCGGTAGTTCACCATGGTGCAGCTGCACGTCATCGAACCGGATCGAACCGCCCAGTTCATCCGGGACCAGCGGGTTCTCCGGTTCCGATTCCAGCGGATTGTCGAGGATCTCGCCGATCCTGCCCACCGCGACCAGGGCCTTGCCCAGTTCGGCGAGGATGCGTCCCGACATGCGCACCGGCCAGAGGAACATGCCCACCGCGGAGACGAAGAAGTAGAACGCGCCGACCTCGAGCGAGCCTGCGGTCAGCCACCACAACCCGAAGCCCAGCACCAGTCCCTGCTGCGCGAAACAGAGCAGGTCCGACAGTGCCCAGAACCGTGACATCAGCACGTACAGCCGGTTGTCGAGATCGCGGTGGGTGGCGTTGCGCTCGTCGAAACGTGCTTCCTCGAACGCCTGGCGTGAGAACGACCGGACCACCCTGATCCCGTTGAGGTTCTCGTTCACGGTCGCGGTCAGGCGGCCTTCGGCACGATCCTTCTCGAGGAAGTTCTCCCGCATCCGCTTGAAGAAGATGAAGCTGAAGAACGAGATGGGCAGGATCAGGATGAAGGAGACCAGAGACATTCGCCAGTCGATCGCGAACATGAGCGGAAGCGGCACCAGCACCATCGCCACCGCACGGCCCATCATCATCACCTGTTCGGAGAGAAAGAGAACCACGGTGTCGACATCGGACGTGCATCGCTGCAGCAGGTCGCCGCTCTCGAGCTTCTCGAGTGACCGGCAGGGGAGTCGTTGCACGTGGTCGTAGATGCGCTTGCGCAGGCTCGCGGCGAGGTTCTGCGCCGCCTTCGCCGCGAAGCGCTGTCGCAGATGGACGAAGATGCCTGCGGCGACCGCGACGAGCGCGATCGCGGCCCCCGGTATCCAGAGATTTCCACCGACCAGTTGACGGCCGCCGAGCAGGTCGATCAGCCCTCGTGACAGGGCGGAAGCCTTCTCCGGGTCGGAACCGATCGCCACGTCGAGCACCGCCTGGGGAATCAGCGGGACCAGGTAGATCATCAGGGTGCCGATGATCAATGCCCCGAAGGCAAGCAGATAGCGGCCACGCTCCTCCCGGATGAGGCTGCCAATGCGCTGGAATTGATCCTGCTTCTCGGCCATGGCTGGATACGTCGACCGTCATCCGAGGGTCTGCAAGCCGTCATCGCTTGTAGGCGGTCAGGTCCATCTGACCTCGGTTGGCCTGTTCCTTCTTGCTTGTTGACAATCCTGTCGTGAAGGAACCCTTGAAGGCCTTCAGGGGGGACTCCCAGGGCCCTCCGTCGATGGAGACCTGCATGCCGTCGGAATCGGTGGCGACCCTGATCGGTCGATCGACGACGAGGGTGATGGTGACCGGAGTCTCGGTGTGCATGACGTCTGAGGCGAGGTTCACCGAGATCTCGATGATGTCACCCGGCGCGTAGGACAGCACGACCGCTTCCATGTTCTTGAGCGCATCGCGGTCGGGCGTGATGCCACCACCGGATCCGTCCGGGTGAAAGGCCTCGATCACGGGATAGCGGTCGGGAGCGGTGTTCGAACAACCCGCAAGCAGCAGGGCGCAGCCGAGGCAGGACAGTGGAATGAAACGACCCATGTTCATTCGACTCCATAGATCGCAGAGTCACCGAGATCCTCGGCGATCCTCAGGAGCTGGTTGTACTTTGCGTTTCGGTCGCTGCGGCAGGGGGCACCGGTCTTGATCTGCCCGCAGTTGGTGGCGACCGCGATGTCCGCGATCGTGGTGTCCTCGGTCTCGCCGGAGCGATGGCTCAGCACCGCTCGATAGTCGTTTCGATGGGCGAGGTTCACCGCATCGAAGGTCTCGCTGAGGGTTCCGATCTGGTTGACCTTGATCAGGATCGCATTCGCGCACTGCTCCTCCACGCCGCGGGCGAGGAAACGAGGGTTGGTCACGAAGAGGTCGTCACCCACCAGCTGGACGCTTTCCCCCAGTCGCTCGGTCAACGTCTTCCAGCCGCTCCAATCGTCCTCGGCGAGACCGTCCTCTATCGAGAAGATCGGCCATTTCGCGCACCAGTCGGCCCAGAGGTCGATCATCTCCTCGGCGCTGGCCACGCGCTTCGGGTCGCTCTTGAAGAAGCAGTAGCCTTCCTTGCCGAGCTTCTTCGCCTCGTTGGCCAGTTCGCTGGTGGCCGGGTCGAGGGCGATCTGGATCTGGTCACCGAGAACGTATTCGCTTCGGTCGACCGCGGCTCCGATCAACTCAAGGGCTTCTTCGTTGGTGCGCAGGTTCGGTGCGAACCCGCCTTCATCACCCACCGCGGTGGAGAGTCCCTTTTCCGCGAGCACGCCACGCAGGATGTGGTAGATCTCGACTCCGGCCTGCAGTGCCTGGCTGAAGGTCTCGAAACCGATCGGTTGGATCATGAATTCCTGGAAGTCGACGGTGTTGTCCGCGTGCTTCCCGCCGTTGAGGATGTTCATCATCGGGCAGGGGAGTCGACGTGCCGAGGTGCCACCGAGATAGCGGTAGAGCGGAAGACCGATCGCGTTGGCCGCGGCATTGGCGACTGACAACGAAACACCGAGCAGGGCGTTGGCGCCGAGGTTGCCCTTGTTGTCGGTGCCGTCGAGTTCGATCAACAGTGAATCGATCGCCTCCTGGTCACGAACATCCGCGCCGACCAGTTCCGGTGCGATGATCTCGTTGACGTGGGCCACCGCCCTGGAGACACCTTTCCCCATCCATTCTTCATTGATGCCATCACGCAGTTCGACTGCCTCGTGTTCACCGGTCGAAGCACCGCTTGGCACCGCGGCCCGGCCGCCTGAACCGTCTTCGCAGATGATTTCACACTCGAGGGTGGGATTGCCTCGGGAATCGAGGATCTGACGGGCATGGACATGTTCGATCGAGAAGGACATCGTGTGGACCTCTTGAAGGGGAGCGACCACGAATGCGGTCTGTTGCGCGCATGGTACCGGCAAGAGGGGCTCAGGCCTGGGCCGAGTCCAGTCCAGCCGGCTTCGTGGTCTGTAGTACGTCTCGGGCGCCCCAGATCACGTCACTCAGTCGCCCCGATCACCAAGGCCGGTCCGGTTCGGGAGGTGGGGGTTCGGTTGGGTACTGGGGCGTGGTCGGATCAACGGTATTCGTTTGGGCAGACGAAACGCAGCCTCATTGGTCATGCGAGGTCCTTCATCATCTGCTGCGTGATTAACTGGGTGGCACCCCCCGCGGCATGGCTCAGTTCTTCCATTGAAAGTTCATGGTGTCCGTCGGGTGGCACGGGCAGGGTGATGTGCACGGTGTTGTCTGAGTTCTCAACAACCTTCACGTCTATTTTGTCGGGCATATCAATGCCACGTTCAGCGAGAACAGCCTTGGGGTCAGCCATGAAGCGGGCCTTCAGGGCGTCATCCTTCCAGCAGGCGGCGAACAGGTCGGCGAGTTGGTTTCGTTGCTCGGTCATGGTTCGTTGCTCCAAGGGCACAGCGTTCAGGTCATCAGTCAGTCTGCACCGATCAGATTCGCCAAGGCACAACTGACGACACTCTGCTGACATGGACCGACACCACCCGCCACGTTCCTCAACTCCTCATCCGAAAGGTCCTGGTGCCCGCTGGGCGGTGCCGGCATCGTGATGTGCACGGTGGTGTCGCCATTCTCGACGACGTTCAGGTTCATGCCATCAGGCACGTCCATCCCGTATTCGGCAAGCACCGCCTTGGG
>JAQWMQ010000041.1 GCA_029246705.1 Phycisphaerales bacterium
TCTTGACGTGCTCCAGTGTCTTCTTCCGGTTCTTCTGTCGGGTCTCCTCGTCGACCGGATTCGACTCCTTCTTCTTGCGCATGTTCTGGGTGGCTCGATGGTGTGCCGATTCTTCGAGTGCGAAGATGGTCTCGTCGAAACTCTCGATCTGGCTCATGTTGCCACGCATGAAGATGATCATGGTCGCTTCCTGTACGACGATCGGTGGTTTCGCCCGGTCGGTCATGCTGAATGATATTTCCAGAGCGTTCGTCACTTCCTCGATCGTCAGTCCCGATTTGATGAGATCGTGTGCTGCGTAGGCCTTGAGAAACGTGCCACTCGATTGCTGGGCGACCGGTCGACTGGACCTGCCTCGACTGGTGTTCTCCTGCGGCGTCTTCTTCCCGACGATTCTCCACAACCCTTCGGAGATTCGTTCGTACTCGAGCGTACCTTTCACGGCCGCGTCGTCCTGGTCCTGGTAGATCAGTTCGCCTTCGATGCCACACGCGAGCTTCAGGCCGGGAAGAATAGATCCGATCGCGACATTGATCGGGGGCAGCTTGAATCCAGCGACACCGGGGGTAAGCACCACCGACTGTTCAGGGAACCCTTTTCGCAGGAGATCGACGTATTCGCCGCAGGTTCCGCCGGGAAAATCAACACGGATCACTTTTCGAACCGGGTTGACCTGTACCTGCTGGCTTCGGTCGGCTGCCTGCGAAATCGTCTCCGCATCAAGCTTGCTCGAACCCGTCAAAGCGGTTCCAAGCATCACCAAGAGTGTGGTTCCTGTCACGAGTGCACGACTACAACGTTTGCTACGCATGGCGTAAGTCTCCTGCCGGTTGGTTTCAGATTGGAGTTGTTGACGGCCCGTGGCGATCCTTCGTGTCGCCACTACACCAACGCACGAGCGGTCATGACCTGACACTTCATCCTGTAAAAAATGCAATCGGACGAAATCAAATCGAGCGTGGGGGGGGTCGTCCGGTCTACAGGGGGGAGGGGAGTGTCTCTTCACCGTCGTTCATGACCAGGATGCACTTCTCCGGGTCGCAGGCTATCGAAGCACTGATTCCCGCTCGAGCGAGCATGGTCACCAGGTCGCGCGAGCCGATCACCCGAAAATCAAGCTCCAGGTCCGTTTCCTGAGTCAACCATTCCGAGGGAAATGCCATCTTGCTGGTGACCATGATCGGTTCACCCGAAGCCATGAGTGACGCGTAGGCTTCTGCCGGGTCGAAGCTCGACCAGTCGGCATCGCCCCATTTGGCGTCATTCGTCTTCCCCACGCCGTCGGTCGCGAGGAGACCTTCGGTCTTTGAAGGGGTTTCCTGCTCGCTGGTTTCCTCGACCAGTCGATCCCGAGGGGATTCGATTCGGTTGGTGCGGCTCGGCTCGAGAAGTTCCCAGCCCAGGATCGCGGCGCCAAGCAGCAGCACCATGCCGACCACCGACCGGCGGCGCCTTCGACGGCGGAGGCCTTCACGCATCGCTTCCTGAATGAGGGGAAGCATGCGGTCCCGTCGGGCCATGCCCGCTTCGGACAGCGGGTCGTTTCTTCGTTCCGGGGTGTCGGTCATGTGTCTGCGTCCGTTTCAGAATCGGTCAGTTCTTCGCGAAGCTGTTCGAGTGAACGCCTGATACGACCGTCCACCGCGCCGGTGCCCAGTCCGAGTGCGTCCGCGATGCGCTGCAAGGTCCAGCCCAGGGAGAATCTCGCCTGGAGGAGGGTGCGTTGTTCCTCTTCCAGTGATGCAAGACGTTCATCCAGCGCGTCGATGTCTTCCTGGAGGGTTTTCTCGGCCTGGTGGCTTCGTCGGTTCGCTTCGCGCCGCTTCCTTCTCTTTTCGGATCTGATCCGGTCCCGGGCCACGTTGATCATCACTCGGTCGATCCAGGCGGAAAGCTGTCTTCGAGTCTCGAACCGGGGCATCGAGCCCGAGATCTTGAGCATCGTGTCCTGCACCACGTCCAGTGAAGTCGATTCGTCGAATCCGGTCATCATTCGCACCCTTTCATGGCAGTGGTCGAACCAGCCTTCGTAGAACGTGGCAAAGGCCTCGGTCGAGCCCGAGGCGATTGCCGCACTGATTCCCGGAATGTCGTCAGGGTCGATCGCCATCTTGTTTCATGCGTCACTCTGGTGTTGCATTCTTCTCCGCCTGCTCCTTGTACTTGGCGTATTCCGCGAAAGACACCTCGAGCGGTCCGAACATCTCAAGCACCTCTTCGAGGTTGCGCACCTTCGCCTCGAGCCGGTCGCGTTCGATCTCGAGTTTGCCGAGCTCGCCGCGCAGGTAGAACCCCAGCTCCGCGGACTTGTTTCTGGAATCCCTGACTTCATCCTGCGACTTGGTGAGTTCGCGCAAGAGAGCACGGCCTTCGGCCTGTGCCTTCTCCACCTGACGCCTGGCCTCCTCATCACGTTCTTCGCTCAAATCGTTTCGCTCTGAAGCCGCTTGGAGCGCCCTGAGCACTTCGTGCACGATGTCGGATTGCTTCGAGTCGCACGTGACGAAGAGCACGCTTGTCGGTTCATGGAACCGGATGACGGGGCTGCCTGAACCGCTCATCTCGAACCCGACCTGCATGGTTCCAAGGATTTTCTCGATGGAATACCCGTTGTTGGTGAGTTCGGCGAGTTCGTAGATCATGGTGGTCGTTCCCCGTTGCGCGGCGCTTCTCTCTTCCATCTCCTGCAGCGTCTGGACTATTCGGCCTTTTACGGGAAGGATGCGCACGAGGTACTTGTCGATCAGATTCCATTGGATCTTCGTCGAGTATTCATTCCCGTTGGGGTACTGGAGATCCATGGAAATGCCGTCGATCACGTTGAGGGCCACTTCAGGCGATGAAATCGCACCGTAGACCGCCGGGACCTGGAACTGACCGGCGGGGGGCAGGATCATGAAGCTGGTGAGATCATTGAATGATTCCTTGATCACCGTGATGTACTCCGACAGCGTGCCGCCGTCGAAGTTGATCTCGACGTACTCGGGTTCCGGTTCTTGCCCGCCGAAACCGTCCTGGTATCCAGCGGCAGAAGCCGAGAGGGCGCCCGTGAGAAGAGCGGGAATGGTCAGGGTCATGAGTCGTTTCATTGTCGTTGGTCTCCAGTTGCGGCCCGTTGTGTTCCTTGGAATGGATCTGATTCATCAACCGAACGTCTACGGCCGGGGTTTTTCCATGCACCGGTGGAAAAGAGCGTGTTTTTTTCTCAAAGACGCGATCGACGCCAGGCAGGAGCCTCAGGGGCGCGCCAGCAGTGGTTCCAGGTGCCCACCGCGGACAAGGACCGCCTCGTCACCACCCGCTCTTCCGATGAGCTGGACACCCATGGGAAGTCCGTCCGCGGTTCGTCCGGCGGGGAGCCCCAGGGTGGGCAGGTGTGCATGCGTCCAAGGGGCGTTCATGATGCCGTTTCCGGTCGAACCAAGCCCGAGGGGCGCTGGGCCGGTGGTTGCCGGTGCCAGCCAGAGGTCGATGCCGTCGCGGTCCATGAAGGTTTCGAGGTCTCGACGCAGGGCGTCGCACGAGTCGAGGACCTCCTGGTGTCGCCGGTCATCGACGCCCTTCGCGCGGTCGATCAGCTTGAGGGTTCTCGGGTCGTACTTCTTCGACCACTGCGTTCGCCACTCCGCATGCACCGCTGCGGCTCCCATCGCGCAGAGGTCCATGTGTCGTTCGAAGAGTGCATCGAAGTCCTCAAGTGCGTTGGTACGGACGATCCGAATGCCCTCGGTCTCGAGGAACTCGCAGACCATGCCGAAATGGGCGCGTGCGGAATCCTCGGCATGACGCAGGTAGCGCTCATGGGGAATGCCAAGAACCGGAACGCCTGCATCGGGGCCGGGTTCCCAGTCCTCCACCAGGGTGGCAAGGCCGAGGCCGAGTGCGTCCACGTCGTGGCCGTACACCCCGATGTGATCCGCTTCCGGTGCCAGGGGGACCACACCGGTCCTCGGCACTCGGTTCTGCGTCGGCAGGAACGCGGCCACGCCGCAGTACGCACCGGGACGAATCAGGGAGCCCACCGTCTGGGTGCCCAGTGCCAGGGTGCAGAGTCCCGCGGCAACTGCCGCGGCGGATCCGCTCGAGGACCCACCCGGAGTGTGCTCGAGATCGTGGGGGTTGCGGGTCGGGCCGGGCGCGAGGTAGGCGAATTCGGTGCAGGCGCTCTTGCCCAGGACCAGTGCGCCTGCCTCGAGCAGGCGTGAGACACAAGGCGCCTGGGGACCTTCGAAGAGTTCCGGAGGCAGGGTGGTACCCGCCCTGGTGGGAAAGCCGTCGACGTTGAAGATGTCCTTGACCGCCACCGGCACCCCGAACAGCGGAGGGCGGGATGCGGGATCTGGAAATCGATCGAGCAGGCGATCCGCATCACGGTGCAGTCGTTCGAACCGATCCGCTTCCTCCACGAAGGCCAGTATCCGTGGTTCCACTTCCTCGAACATCGATTCGAGCGAGTCAATGAAGCCATGAAGTTCCAACTCGCCGGAAGCCAGGCTTCCGGCGAGGTCGACGAGGTTCGACTGGTTCGCGAGTTCGGACATGATCTTCAGGGTCACCCTGCGTCGGTTTCGCCGGCGATGAGCTCCTTGCCACGTTCATGTGCCTGCTTCACGACGGGTGCCACCTGCTTCACGGGAACCAGGAACGGATAACCCGACTGGTTGCCGCCCATCATGCCGCCTCCGCCTTCGCCGCCACTGGTGCCGTCACCCATGATGCCCACGAAGATGCCGTCGTGGTTGAAGACCGGCAGTCCCGGGGAGAACAACTGGGTGGAGATCGACCACATGGGGCGGGGCTGGCTCACCTTGCCGGTGACCTGCACGGTCGCGAAGTAGGGAGCGAAGTCGTAGTCCTCGCTGAGTCGTGCCAGTGCAAGCAGTTCCTCCCCGATGGTCAGTTCATTGGTCGCGGTGAGCTTGAGCGGCTGGAGCTTGAGGTCCTTGGTGTCCTCGAGCATGACGAACGCCAGCTGCAGGGATGAATCCTTCGCAGCCAGGACCGCGTCGTGTTCATCGAAGTCCTCGCCCATCACCACGCGGATGTCGGTGGGGGAGGCCTCGATCTCCATGTCATCCATGCCGCCGCCGCCGCCGCCGCGTCCGCCGCGACCGCGTCCGCGCATCTGGCGGCGCATCTGGTTGGCCATGTCCATCGGCCCGCCGGGGATCATGATGAGTCCGTCGTCACTGACCACGATGCCGTCGATCTCGACGGGAATCTCGCGGTCCATGCCTCCGCCGCCGCCGCCCATCGAGACGTTCATGATGAACTTGACCGTGACCACCGAGGCGGAATGGTCGCTCAGCAGCTGCTTGTACGGGTTGTCGTCCGCGAGGGTGGGTGCGGAACAGGTGATCGCTGCGAAGAGCGCCAGAAGTACGGGAATGCGATTCAAAGGAGTGCTCCCAATCAGGGCTGTGGTTGGTTCAGATGGCGTCTTCGGGCTCGGGCCAGTCCGGCTCTATGAAGATGAAGTTCGTGCGGTGGTCGCGAAGGACGAAGATCTTCACGATCTTGGGTCGTTGGGTCATGATCGATTCGATCTGCTGCTCGAAGCCGGCGACATCGGCGACGTCCTTGTCGTTGATCGAGATCAACAGGTCACCCTGCTGGAGACCACCGAGCGAGGCCCAGCCGCCGGGGGTGACATTGGTCACCACCACGCCCCGGACCGCGTCTTCCCAACGCTTGTCGATGGCGTCCATGAAGATCGGATCACGCACCGAGAACTCGAGGATTTCGGATTCCGCGCTTTCGGTGTCCGAGACCGAGGATGGAGTCGGTTCCATCATGATCGGAAGCTTCATTTCCTTGCCGTCACGAATGATGTCGAAGGCCGCTTCGGTCTCGACCGGAAGGTTCTCGATGCGCCGGGTCAGTTGTGCGGCGTCCTGGGGCCGGGACGCTCGCAGCTTGCCGCCCTCGATCGCGGTGATCACGTCACCTATGCGCAGACCCGCGGCTTCGGCCTCGGTGCCGGGGTAGATTCGAGTCACGCGAAAGCCCCTGGTCGACTCCAGTCCGATCGCCTTTGCGACCGGCTTGGTCAGCACCTGCGTCTCCGCGCCCAGCCAGGCACGGGGCAGTTCACCACCACCGATCACGTTTCGTTCGGCTTCGGTCTCGATCACGGTGAGGATTTCGGCGTCTCCACGGCGAAAGGTGACCAGGCTCTCCTGTCCTTCCTCCAGTTCGCGGATTTCACGGATGAAATCCTCGAGGTTCTCGACCGGGGTTCCATCGACGTTCAGGATCACGTCGCCACGTGCGATCTGCGGCTGGGCCTTTTCTGCCGGCTTGCCGGGCCTGACCCCGGTGACCATCACGCCTTCGGCACTGGGGAACCTGAGCCCGAGCGCCATCTGGGCGGTCACGTCCCTGACGGTGATGCCCCAGTTCTTGGCTTCATCCTCCTGACCGAGGTATTCCTCGAGCGGCTCGGAGACCAGAGTTCCGTGCATCGGCTTGCCGTCGCGTTCCCAGTCGATCGGAGCGGGGGATCCGGGCTTGATGTCGGCCATTCGCTTGAGCAGGGGGGGGATCTCCTCGAAGCTCCTGATCCTGATCGGTTCACCGTCCATGTTCGTGATGATGTCACCGGCCTTGAGGCCCGCCTGTTCCGCGGGACTGCCTTCCACGACCCAGGTCACCAGTGCGCCCGAATCACGGTTGATCTTGTCGACGGGCTTGACGGAAAGACCCATCCAGCCGCGTTCGACGAACCCCTTCTCAACCGCCTGGCGAAGGACGTCGTCGGCCAGGTTCGAGGGAATGGCGAAGCTCATGCCGCTTCCACCGCGGTCGTTGATGCCGACCACCTCGCCCTCCAGATTGACCAGCGGACCACCGCTGTTGCCACCGAGGATCAGCGCATCGTGCTGGATCCAACGGGTGAAGAGTCCGGTTCGCTGGCCACCGCCGAGATCGACCTCGTCCATCTCGTTGCCGGTGAAGCTGGTGAACACCCGGGTGGGGTTCGAGACGATGCCCCGGGTCATCGAACTGGACAGGGTCTGGGGATTGCCCATGGCGAAGACGTCGTCACCGATCTCAAGCTGGTCTGAGTCGCCGAGTCGGGCGAAAGGCACTTCCTCCGTTGTTCCATCCTGCTCCAGTTGCAGTTGCAGCACTGCAAGGTCGGTGAGGGGATCGAGGACGATCGGCTCCGCGTTGAAGACCCGTCCATCGGGAAGCTTGCAGGTGATCCGCGTGGTCTCGCCCGCGACGTGGAAGTTGGTGAGTACATGACCCTCCGGTGAGACGATCACGCCACTGCCTGCCGCGGGGAACCTGCGCATCCGACCGTTCTGGTACTGCTTGCCAACGACGGAGATGTTGACCAGTGCCGGATAGACCGCCTCGCGTGCCTGCATGAAGTCTCGATCATCGTCTCCAGCACCAGCAGTGCCGGAAAACGAGATGGTCGTGCCGAGAAGGCAGGCTGCCGTGATCATCGTAGAGAAGGTATTCATCGGATTCGCTCCAAGGGGGTGGGCGGGCACTGTACCACTCGATCGCGGCGGTGATCCAGCCGGGGAAAACCGCTTTGAGTCCGGTTTCGAGGGGCTTCGTGCCGGTGATTTTCCCGCTCAGGTGGGCGGGAAGCCCGATCGGCTTCAACCACGTGAAAAACAGTGATTTAATCGAAGCCCTGAGTGATAGGATCGGGCCGACTCCAGCGGAATCCAGTATCGGGCCATCAGGGCATGTCCCGGTGAACCCACCTGTTCCCTCGGGAAAAGGGCGTGGTTTCTCATTCCGCCCAGTTCCCAGACAGTCACAAAGCAAGATGTGGAGAATTTCATGACCAAGAAGAGTTGTATCAATCGATCCCGTGGTTGGGCTTCGACCTGCCTCGGCATCGCAGCGGCAGGTTCGATCGGCATTGTCGCCGGCGCCCAACAGGATCAAAGAGTGTTCGGAACGTCGGTTGATGACAATCAGCCCGCGCGCATATCGCACATCCCTTCCGGCGGAATGGTGAGTTGTGGTAACGACGTGATCACCCTGCACGACGGCATCGGTGCCGTCCAGTGGATGATGAACATCGACGGCTTCTATCCACAGGCCTCGATCCCCACGGCCGATGGCGGACTTGCGGTAGCAGGCAGCCTGGTCGTCGACAACGGACTTCAGTGCATGCTGGTGAAGATCACCCTCGCGGGGACGGTCGACTGGATGCACCTCTACCCCGGATACAACCTGTCCGAGGCGCTGGACCTCATCGAGGTCGGTGACAAGGAGGGCTACCTGATCGCTCTGGAGAACCTCGACGGCAATGGCAGTCGCATTCCAATGCTGATCCGGACCAAGGCCGATGGAAACGTCATCTGGATGAACAACTACGAGGCGCCCGGCATTCAGAATGCCATGGGTGAATTCTCGTTCGTCGAAATGGGAAGAACCGCCGACGGCGAGGTCAACTTCAACCTCACCGGAAAGCTCGGGCCCTTCCCGGGCAACATGGACACCCTCCTTGCGCGAGTCGATGCCAACGGCAACCCGATGGTCTCCCGACAGGTCGGCTTCACCGACCACAGCGACTTCGGCCGAGGACTGACCGAGGCCAACGAAGGTGGTTACCTCGTCACCGGTTATTCCAAGCAGGCAGGAGAAGGTGGCGGTACCTACCTGATGCACGTGGACGACAACTTCAACCTCAACTGGTACCGGTCCATGTATGGATTCCGTGGTACCAAGGAGATCTACCAGGATGCCGATTCCAATGCGCACCTGGTCGGAGCCCTGAGTTTCCCGAACCCGATCAGCAACATGTCGCTGGTCGCCGTCCACACGCCCTCGCAGTCCTACATGTGGGGCATGCAGTACGGCGGCACGGATAATGATGGCGCATCTGATTACGCGGTGACTCCGAACGGCTTCCTGATCTACGGCAGCACGCGTTCCTTCGACATCATCCCCAACCAGGACTACTACCTGGCGATGACCGACTTCGCCGGCATCAGTGGTTGCAATGAAAGCGATCTCAAGGTCGATCTGATCCCGTTCGCACCGGCGAACCCAGGTGTCCAGCTGGTAGCCGTGCCACTCCCCGAGGTTGCGCAGGAGCTTCCCGGTTGGCAGCTCATCAACTTCGTCGACCGTGACATCTGCGTGGACCCGAAACCGTGCGTCTGCGTCGACCCCCCGGCCGACATGATCGGGTGGTGGACGATGGATGAACTCGTCAACCCGACTTCGGCGGATTCGATCGCGGGCAACGACGGCATCCACATGGATGGCGCCACACCGGCACCCGGCAAGGTTGCCAACGGCATCAAGCTCGATGGTGACATGGACTACGTCCTGGTTCTCAACGACCCGATCCTCGAAGTGCCCGCTGCCGACCAGTCCACCGGTGACGGTGACTTCTCCATCGACGCCTGGATCAAGATCGAAGACCAGGCCACTCTCGACTGGGGCGGCATCACCGACAAGCGCGACTGGGGCACCGGTCCCGGCTATTCCTTCTATGTCCACAACAGCCGGCTCCATCTCTTCATGAGTGACGGCGTCAACGTCTCCCTGCACCAGAGCGTGCAGATGCTCACCATGGGTGACTACATCCATGTCGGTGTGGCCGTCGACCGGACTGCCGGCTTCAACGTCAGGTTCATCGTGAACGGCATCGAAGACGTGGACAGCACTCCGATCTCGGTCCTGGGCAGCCTCGGCAACCCCGATGCAGACCTCTGGATCGGCGCGATGCGCTACACCTCCGCCCCGGGCACTCCCGAGGACTTCTTCACCGGGATCATCGACGAAGTCGAGATCTTCAACCGCGCCCTGGACACCTCCGAGTTCGCCGGCCTCTTCACTGCCGACGAGTGCGGCAAGTGCAAGTTCGGATGCGATGTTCCCTGGGACATTCCATTCTGTCAGTCCGACCTCAAGGTCGTGTCGACGGTCATTCTCGACAACCTCTCGCCCAATCCGACGACCTTCGAACTCTCCTTCAACGGTATTCCCGCCCCCGGTTGCGGCAACATCGACGGTCCTTCCATGATCACCGTGATCGCCCCGAGCAACCCGGTGACGGTCGCCGGCAACACCAGCATCCCCGTCCAGATCTCGATCGAACGTCCGGCGATGATGAATTCGCTGTACGACACAGGTTGTTTCGAAGTCGTGGTGACGAACCTCGATACCGGTTCCGTCGAGAGCTGCACCGGTTCGGTCATCGACCGCCGGGATCTCTGCCCCGATACGCCCGTCCCCAACGGACCCTGGGTGGAGATGGTTCCCGATCGTGACATCGAGATCCAGATTCCCATCACCAACACCGGAGATCCGATCGGTGACATCCGCTGGCGTGCGGTGGTCTACGGACCCGACATGGAAGTCAGCCGCAACATCGGCGTCAACGGCAACGAACCCGGCGAATACGCCGAAGGCATGACCATCGCTCGACTGGGCGAGACCGGGACCGTGTTCCTCAAGGTGCGTGCCGATGAGTTCGAGGGACTGGACATCTCCGACCTGGTGCTCTTCACCGAGTCGGACAACCAGCTCTACCCCCTGACTTCGGTGGCCTTGCGCACGGTGCTCGAGTCCGATGCTCCCTGCGATGGCGATGTCAACGGTGACGGAGTCATCGACGGCGCAGACCTCGCGAGCCTTCTCGGTGCCTGGGGCAAGTGCGAGGGTTGTCCCGAGGACATCGACGGGAACGGCGTCGTGGACGGCGCGGATCTCGCGACGGTCCTTGGTGCCTGGGGACTCTGCCCCTGATTTTTCCTGCAGACTCCCTCTGTGACTGTTTTCAAGACAGATCCCCCGATCTTTGATCGGGGGATCTTGTCTTTTGCGAAAAGTGGTTTAGGCTCATGAAGGCTAGGCCGGTCGCTTGTGACATAAGAGGAAACCCCATGAACCTGAAATTCACAACACGTGCGTGCGTCGTCTCCATGATCACGATCGGATGCGGCACGACCCTGCTCAGTGCTGATCTCTTCCAGCTCGACATCGAGTTCCAGTCCGACGCCATCGACTGGTCCGGCGAACCGGTTCACTTCTCAGCGCTTGTCGATGGAACGGACGATACCCACCCCGAGGAACCGTGGGAGAGCTTCTCCATTCTCGACGCGGGCCCCTGGGAACTGAGTACGTCGAACCCGCTGCTCACCCTGACCGGCTCGGATGTCTGGCTTGCCTACGGGCCGACGTACGGATGGGGGGGCATGTCCCTCGAGATCGCCGATGCCGTCAATCCGGATCAGATCGTCGCGCTGGACTGGGTCTTCAGCGGCCCCGAGTGGAACCATGACTCGATCAGCGGTGATGGGATCGGCCAGGTCTACTTCGCCGATGGGGGCTCAGCCGAACTCTCCATCAACAGCTGGACGGTGACGCTCGTGCCCGCGCCGAGCGGGTTGCTCGGACTGCTGCTCCTGCCCGGGGCAATCCGGCGCAGACGGTTCTGAACGGAACCGACCCAAGCATGATCGTCCAATATCAGTCAGAATGAGTGCATGTCCCGAACCAGTCATGGGAGTGCCTGATGGATACCCTTCGCCTCATGTTGCGCAAGGAATGGTCGCTGTTGCTGAGCTACGGATCGCTCATTGCGATCCTGCTCGCCTCGGAACAGCTTTTCGGGAACCTGGACACCGGCACCAGAATCGGTGTGATGTTCGGCTGGCTGTTCGTCGTGATCCTGCTCTCCGCCTTTTCCGTGGTCCACCACGCGGAAAGTCTCGCGCAGAAGCTTGGTGAACCCTACGGCACGCTGATCCTCACCATCTCGGTCATCGGGCTCGAGGCGATCATGATCGCGACGGTCATGCTCACCAAGGAAGAGAACCCGAAGATGGCACGCGACACCATGTATGGTGTGCTGATGATCGTCTTGAACGGTCTCTTCGGCCTGTCGGTCCTGATCGGGGCATGGAAGCGCAGGTTCCAGTCATTCAACGTGCAGAGTTCCGACACCTATGTCGGTTGCCTGATCGTCCTGGTCGGTGTCGGTCTGTTTCTCCCGGCTTTCGTGCCCGAGAAGTCGATCTTCATGTTCGAGATCTACCTGATCGCCATCTGTTCCGTCCTCTACGGGATCTTCCTCTGGGTCCAGACCCGTGAGCACCGCGGCTTCTTCGAATTCACCCTTCCCGGTGGCGAGGAGGTCGAGGATGGTCATCCCGAATCACCCTTCGGAATCGGCTACCACGTCGCCCTGTTGATCATCACCCTGGTTCCCATCGTGATCCTCGCCAAGCAGCTTTCGGTCGTGATGTACGCGGGGCTTGCGAATCTGGGGGCACCCGACGCACTTGCGGGTCTGGTGGTCGCGATCCTCATCCTTGCACCGGAGGGCCTTGCGGCGGTCAATGCCGCTCGGCACAACAACCTGCAGCGAGCACTCAACATCTGCCTCGGATCCGGTCTGGCGACCATCGGCCTGACGATCCCCGTGGTGTTGATCATCGGAATGATTTACGACATGGAGTTGATCCTCGGACTCGAGCCGGAGGAGATGGTCCTGGTCGGCTTGAGTATCCTGCTGCTCATGGTGAATCTGGGCAAGGGGCAGACCAATGCCTTCAAGGGCGTCCTGCATCTCGTACTCTTCGGAAGCTACGTCGTCTTCGTCTTCGCCTGACTCATCGCTCGTTCAGTTCCTGCATCGCCACCACCAGACTCCGTCTTGTTTTCGTACTGGAGATACCACCATGCCCGACTTCTCGATCGAAGGATCCACCGACCCCTTTCTGGCCGTCCAGCTCGATCAGGGTGAGACGGTTTTCGCCGAAGGCGGAGCCATGGCGGCCATGGAGGACACCATCGACCTGACCGGCAAGGCTCGCGGCGGTTTTCTGAAGTCGGTCGCACGGGCCGCGACCACCGGGGAGTCCTTCTTCATGCAGCACGCGACGGCGGCTCGTGGTGCGGGGCGAATGCTCTTCGCGCCAAGCCATCCGGGTGAAGTCCGGATCATCGAGGTCATGAACGATGCATGGTCCCTGACCGATGGTGCCTTCCTCTGTGCGGAAGAGTCACTCGAGGTCGCCACCAAGCGAAACAAGAGCATCAGTGGCTCGTTCTTCGGCGGTACGGGCGGCTTCTTCATCATGACCGTCTCCGGAACCGGGACCCTCGCGGTCTCCGCGCTGGGTGCGATCCAGGAGATGCCCATTCCTCCCGGTGGCGAGCTGGTGGTCGACAGCGGCCATGTCGTGGCCTGGCCGAGCACGGCCGAGATGTCCGCGTCACTGTCCACCGGTCAGAAGGGCGGCATGCTCGGGAAGATGGTCGGTTCCGTGAAGACCGGAGAGGGCGTCGTCCTCAGGTTCAAGGGACGCGGGCCGATCCTGGTCGCCTCTCGTGCCCAGCCGGCCTTCATCGGGTGGCTGTCCAGCCGCATGCCCAGTTCCAGCTGATCCCCGGGCGGTTCAGCCGTCGCGTTCGATCTTGCTCAGCCTGCCGGTCGCGTTCCAGTCGCTCACGTAGAGGTTGCCGTCCTTGTCGAGGCAGCATCCATGTGGCGCGGTGAAGACTCCGTCGATCCAGTCGGCCTCGGGAACGCCGTTTCGCGCCCATTGGCTCTTGTCGGGGTTGTCTCCGACATGGGCCACGACGTTGAAGTCCTTGTCAAGGATGGTGACGCGTCCCTCGAGTTCCGCGATCGCGACCTCGTCACCCACGATGCTCATCGCGCAGGGTCGACGCAGGTCGGTGGCGGGGATGTCGACGAAGGTGCCGTCGAGCGTGAACCTCTGGATGCGACGGTTCTCCCGGTCGCAGACCAGGAGCATCGGGGTCGAACCCCTGGTGTCGATCGCGCATCCGTGACAGGTCTGGAACCTGCCGGGGTCGGTGCCGCGGCCGCCGAAGGACTTTCGGTAGGTGAGGTCCGGTCCGAACGCGTGCACCCAGTTCCGTCCGTAGCCGTCGACCACGAAGATCGTCCCGTCGGGTGCGACCGCCACGCCGGTCGGGTTGTAGGCGGCGGGGTTGTCGTCATACTTGCCCGATTCCATCGGAACGCCGAGCGCCCAGACCAGGGTGCCGTCGAGGCGCAACTTGAGGACCTGCTTGCCGGCGAGGTGGGCTGCATAGATGTATTCGACCCCGTTCTCCTCGCGAATGGCCATTCCGTGGATTCCGGGGTAGGAACCGGCAAGTGCCCGTACGAACGTGCCGTCCGGCCGGTGCACGACGATCGCTCTCGACGTGTCCGTGTTCGAGTAGATCAGGCCTTCGCGGTCGATCACCACGCCACCGTGGGTGTTGCCGAGAGTTCCGGTGTCCTCGCCACGGGCGAAACCGGCCACGGGTGTCCAGCCTTCGTCACCCGGGGGGTCTGCGGTGACGGTGGTGCAGGTTCCGGCGAGGATCAGGATGCTGATGATGCTGCGTAGTGTTGTAGTCATGGTTCTCCGACTGTATCCGCTTGAAACAACGCTCGCATGAAAGAACGACCACCGGCTGCTCGGCCGGTGGTCGTCGGTGCATTCGTGGTTTCCAGGAAGGGTCAGGCGGGCATGTCGGAGGCGGGTCCCATCGGCTCGATCCAGCCGCCGTATTCCTTGATCATCTTGTCCGCGAGATCGGGTCCCATGGTGCCCGGCTTGTAGACGTGCACCGGGCCCGGGTTATCGAGCACGCGGGCCAGGGCGGTCCAGGTGCCTTCGATGATCTTCTGGGTGGCGAAACGCGTGGCGTTTCCATCGAGGGCATCGCCGAGCAGCTGTTCGTAGGGGAGTTTCTCCTCGCCCAGTGCCTCGCTGAAGTCGACGTTGAGCACCACGGCCTTCGAGGCCATCTTCGAAGCCGGGTCGAGGGCCTGGACCTTCATCTGCACCCCGTCGTTGTGACCAAGTCGGAAGCGAAGCTGGTTTCGTTCAGGGTCGGGGCAGCCGGTCTCGGTGAAGAGCCGCAGCGGCGGTCGCCTGAACACCACGATCGCCTCGGTGGCGGTGTCGGCGAGATTCTTGCCGGCACGGATGAAGAAGGGCACGCCGGCCCAGCGCCAGGAATCGATGTGCACCTTGAGTGCGACGAAGGTCTCGGTCTCCGAGTTGGGTGCCACGCCATCGACGTCGAGGTACCCCTCGTACTGGCCTCGCACGTAGTCCTCGGTCTGGATGGGGCGCATCGACTGGAAGACCTCCAGCTGCTGGGCGTGGATGGCGTCCGGTTCGGACTTCGACGGGGGGTCCATGGCCAGAAGGCCGATGACCTGCATGATGTGGTTCTGGATGACGTCCTTGAGTGCGCCCACCTTGTCGTAGAACGAGCCGCGATCCGAGACGTCGAAGGACTCCGACATGGTGATCTGGATGCTCTCGATGTTGGCGTTGTTCCAGAGCGGTTCGAACATGCGGTTGGCGAATCGCCAGACCATGATGTCCTGGACCGCATTCTTGCCGAGGTAGTGGTCGATTCGGTAGAGCTGATCGTCGTTCAACAGCTTGGAGAGTTCGGCATAGAGTTCGACCGCGGACTCATAGTCGTGTCCGAAGGGTTTTTCGATGACGACTCGTGCGTCCTTGGTCAGGCCCGCCTGGTGCAGCCCCTGCACGGTGGTGAGGAAGAGGCCCGGTGGGATCTCGAGGTAGAAGAGCGGGAACTTGGAGCTCCCGAGCGCTTCCTTGACCCGTTCGTAGGTGTCGGGCTTGGTGTAGTCACCCTGGACGAAGTGCATGCGTTCCGCCATGCTCTTCCAGATCGACTCGTCGATCTCGGTTCCCGTCGCTTCGATCGCCGCACGGGCGTTCTTGCGCAGGGTCTCGTCGTCCCAGTCACTGAATGCCACGCCGATGATCGGCATGTTCAGGAGGTTTCGCCTGCACAGGTGGTACAGCGAAACGAAGGTCATCTTCTTGGCGAGGTCTCCCGATGCGCCGAAGAGCACGATGGCATCGTTCTTGGTGGTGGTCTCGGATGAGGATTCCTGGGCTGTGGTTGTTGCAGTCATCTTCTTCCTGTCTCGTCTTCGAAAGGGGCTTGAATTCAAGCTGAACGGTATCAGAATCCGTGATCAGGCGAGAAACGAACGTACCGTCTGGTTGAAGTGGATCGGGTTCTCGAGAAACATGAAGTGGTGGCCGCCTTCCTCTTCCTCGAAGAGGCAGAAACGGGAGTCCGGAATCTGCTGGTGGATCCACTTTTGCCCCTGCCAGGGCGACTTGCTGGCCCTGCCCGCGAAGATCAGGGTCGGCAACTTGATCCTCTTGATGGTCTCCGTCCAGTCCTGGCTGCTGTGGTTGTAAAGAAGTTCGGCTGCGGCGGTTCTCGGCATCTTCAGGTTCTCCTGAATGACCCATTCCTGCTCGGCTTCCTCGATCATCGGGCTCATCAGGTTTCGAATGAACTCGTCGGTGGTCTTGACGCCGTCCGGCCCGGCGAGGTCGTTGCATGCCTGCCACAGCTTCTCCGAGGTGAACATGGCACCCTTTTCCAGTCGCTGTTGCTCGGTCCATGCGGGGTTGATCGTCAGCATCGTCGGCTCGTCGACGATGATCAGCTTCTCCAGGCGTTCAGTGCCGAAGAGCTGCAGGTATGCCCAGATCACCGAATTTCCCATGGAATGACCCAACAGGGTCACTTCTTCGAGTTCAAGTTCCGCGAGCAGCTCATGCAGGTCCTTCGCCAGGCGTTGGATCGTGTAGCCCCAGGTGACGTTCTCGCTGTCGCCGTGTCCGCGAGGATCGAGTGCGATCACCCGGCATGCATTCCCGAGGCCCTGGAGCTGGTGCTTGTACATCATCGCGGTCTGGGACCATCCCGGAATCATCACCAGCGGTTTCCCGCTGCCTGCGCTCAGCAGGTTGAGGCCGGCGCCGTCACTGGTCTGGAAGCGAAGCTGTTGGAATTCCGTCATTGTTCATCTTTCCTCGAGGGGACTTGGAGCGACATGGTACGACCAAGTCGTGGCTCCTGATACCATCGGGACATGCCCAGAAGACTTGCCGACGTGAAATTGCTTCTCATTCAGATCCGTGCGGAGAAGATCGCCGCGGTCCACGAGCGTCAGTGCGTGCTCGAGATGACCGGACTGGACCTGACCCAGCTCGATTCGGTCAATGTCACGTCGGTCGAGAATGTCCCTGCCGAGCGATATGACGCGGCGGATGCCGTGATGATCGGCGGTTCCGGCTCGAACTCCGTCGCGAACGACGATCCGTTCACCCCCTGGTTGATCGATGACGTCAAGCGACTCGTCGACCGCGAGGTGCCACTGCTCGGATCATGCTGGGGGCATCAGTTCATCGCTCGTGCCCTGGGTGGTGAGGTCATCCATGACCCCGTCAAGGGCGAAGTCGGCGTGCTCGAGGCCCATGTGACCGCCGCGGCTTCCGATGACCCGGTCTTCGATCATCTGCCCTCGGCATTTCCGGTACTCATGGGTCACCATGACCGGGTCGTGACCCTGCCGCCCGGGGCGATCGAGATGGCGTATTCCGACCTCTCCAGGAACCAGGCGTTCAAGATGGACGGCCTGCCCGTCTACGGCACCCAGTTCCACACCGAGATGACACCCGACCAGCTCGTCGAGCGTCTCTCCCAGTTCCGCCAGTACATGCCCGACGACGATGAATTCGAACAGATGAAGTCCAGGATCAGGCCGACGACCGAGGCTTCGCGAATCCTGCCACGCTTCCTCGAGATGCTCTGCAGTTGACCTTCACAGGCCTTGCCGATTCTCTTCATGAAGGATCCTGACAATGGGACTTTCCGACGCGCACGAAGCGGGTACCGACGAACAACGCCGCAACTACCTCCGAGCCCTGCTCCGTGATGTCGAAGCTCTCGAGATCATGCTCAACGAGGGCCGCCTGGAGTCGGGGGTCCGCCGCATCGGTGCCGAACAGGAAGCTGCCATCATCGACCCTTCGGGAGCACCTTCGCCCATCGCTGAAAAGCTGCTTGCGCGACTTCCTGAGTCGAACTTCACCACCGAACTCGGTCGTTTCAACATCGAGATGAACCTCGACCCGCTGCCCTTCGATGGCCACGCCCTGAGGGATCTCGAGCACCAGATCCATGCCAACCTCGCCCAGGTCCGAGCGGTCGCCAAGGAGCACGGTTCGCTCCTGGTGCTCACCGGCATTCTTCCCACCCTGACCAAGGGTGACCTGGTCCTGGAGAATCTCAGTGACCGCCCTCGCTACCACCAGATGAACACCGCCCTGACCCGTCTGCGCGGACGTCCCATCGAACTCAACATCGCCGGCATCGATGAACTCGTCGTCCAACATGACAACATCATGCTGGAGGCCTGCAACACCAGCTTCCAGGTTCATTTCCAGGTCGACCCCGAGCAGTTTCCCAACTGGTACAACCTCGCTCAGGTCGCGACTGCGCCGGTCCTCGCGGCTTCGGTGAACTCGCCGCTGCTGCTGGGTCGTCGTCTCTGGCGCGAGACGCGCATCGCACTCTTCCAGCAGTCGATCGACACCCGGATGAGTGATGAAGGCACGCGCCGATTCCCGCCGCGGGTCAGTTTCGGCACCGACTGGGTGCGTGAGAGCGTTCTCGAGATCTTCCAGGAGGACATCGCGAGGTTCAAGCCGCTTTTCTACGACGTCCCCGACGAGGATCCACTGGAACTGCTGCGCAACGGGGATGTCCCCAAGTTGAACGCCCTCCGTCTCTTCAACGGCACCGTGTATCGCTGGAATCGCGCCTGCTACGGCATCTCCGACGGCAAGCCCCATCTCCGGATCGAGAATCGCGTCCTGCCCGCCGGGCCGACCCCGATCGACGAGGTCGCCAACACCGCGCTCTGGCTCGGGCTCATGCGCGGTCTTCACGACTCGGTCGAGGACATCACCAGCGTCATCTCGTTCGACAACGTCCTTCAAAGCTTTGACTCGGCAGCGAGGCATGGCCTGGACGCGCAGCTTCACTGGCTCGACGGACACTCCCACCCTGCGGGCGAACTGATCACGTCGACGATCATCCCGATCGCCAGGGAAGGTCTCCTCGCCAGCGGAATCGAAGTCGCCGACATCGACCGGTATCTCGGAGTCATCGAGGATCGGGTGCGCTCGGGACAGACGGGAGCCTCCTGGGTGCTCAAGTCGATGTCGGACGCCCCGGCGGAGGGCAAGCGCGGGCCATTCATGGCTCGACTGACCGCCGGCATGGCGGAGCGCCAGATGCACAATGCTCCCGTCCACACCTGGAAACCCCTCGATCCCGCCGAGTTCCAGGTGGACAGTCGTCACGTGCGGACCGTCGGTCAGTTCATGGCGACCGAGATATTCACGGTGCACGAGAACGACGTCGTCGACCTGGTGACGAACCTGATGGACTGGAAGCACCTCCGCCACATCCCGGTCGAGGACGACGACCATGCGCTCGTCGGGCTCGTGACGCATCGCGACCTGCTGCACCACCTTCGCCGACTGGGGGGGAGGTCCGAGGACGAGGACCGTTCGGTGCCGGTTTCCGACATCATGAAGCGCGAGGTCATGACCGTGACCCCCGAGACGCCGTCAAGGGAAGCGCTTCGCATCATGCGGGAGCATCGCATCGGGTCGCTTCCGGTCGTCGACAAGGGCAAGCTCGTCGGGATCATCACCGACTACGACTTCATGAAGATCGCGGACCCCATCCTCGATCGCTTCCTCGCGGACTAGCTTTCGGCGGTTCCATCACGTGCCTGACGGCCGGTACCTGCCATCCGGCAGGGTTCGTGGCAGAGAGAACCGCTCGTCGGTGAGCAGTTCGTGGACCGCTGGGTCCTTCCGTTTCAGCGAGTCCGGGGTGGGGCATTCCCATTCGACCGCGATTTCCTCGGCTCTTCCGGGGTACGCCTGGCCTCCCAGGTGCGAGGTGAGCGCCCAGTAGAGGTATTCCGCCGCCATGCATTCGTAGTCGCATGTCTCGTCGTCGTAGTGATACCACGCGCCTTCGGGATACCGACGCGGTATCCGCCGGAATCTGCCGCCGCGGGCCAGGTCCATCGCGTCGGTCAGGCGCGAGCCCGGTCGATAGCCGAAGTCTTCCGGATAGACGTCGCGCCAGCCGTTGGACACCAGGTGCAGCACTTCCTCGAGGCTGGCATCGAATCGTCCGCGTTCTCGAACGTGGGGGGGGCCCTCGGGCAGGGTCTCCTCCCCGTAGAGATCCTGTCCGATCCTGAATCCTGATTCCTCGATCAACTCGTGGTCGATCCTGCTTCGTCGCGCGTCGCGCTCGGTGTCGAACATGACCAGGAACGCTCCACCCTCGAGCAGGCTGCGCTGGACGAGTTCGTCATCGACCACTCCGTCCTCGTCGTTGTCGAGGTACTCCGCAAGCACGTTCGCCGCATGGACGATCTTCGCATTCCCGGTGTCAGGGGTCGCGACGATCAGGACGCCGAAGACGTCGGTGTACCGGGTGAACGTCGGGCGGAAGGCGGCGATTGGTCCTTCGGTCGGGATGTCATGCACCACCAGGTCGGGTAGTCCCCGGGGCAGTTCGAGCCTGCCGAGGGCCGCATCCTTGAGATCGCCGAGTTCACCGAGGATCCTCGTCGCGTAGTCGTGCAGTTCCGGGTCCTTCAGCGTCGACTCGAGATCGGAGAAGACCTCGCTCGCCACGCGTGCGCCTTCCTCGCGAAGGATGTCGAAGCGTATGTCCGACATCATCTCCTTCGCTTCCTGCAGGTTCTCCCCGGCGATCTCCTGGAGCTCGATCGCCAGTCCCATGATGCCCTGGTCCTGTTCCTGCAGAGGAATCTCCTCGGGGCCAGACACCTGCATGTCCATCAGTCGTTGCTTGCGATCGGGAAAGACGCCGGCCACCAGTCCGTGGAGATCGGGGTCGTGCCGCTTCAGGAACGCTCGTTGGTCGGTCTCGCGCAGGTGCAATGAGACCTCATCGAGTCGCACGTCCAGCTCCTCTCGAAGTTCATCAGGTGGCAGGGTGCCGAACCAGAGCGAGACGCCTTCCGCCCAGTACTCATCCGGGTGGGCTTCGAAGTAGGTGCCCTGCCAGGTACCGGCTTCGATCGCCTTTTCATAGGCGGTCACCAGTGCGTGCGTGAACGTGCCCGGTCGTGGTGGGGCTTCGACGATCTCCGGGTCGATCGAACCGCCGTTCTCCCGGTACTGGATCGCCGAGTGGTAGATGCCGTGGGCAAGTTCGTGAACGAGGATGTGGGGGTGCATGGTGCGAACCGCGATCCGGTATTCACCGGGATTGCCGCCGAGGCCGCCGGCCTCCCGGACCTCCGGATCATGTGCGTATTCGGGCAGTTCGGTCAACGGCTGGTCCGGCCCTGCGAGCAGGATTCGAAAACCGCGATCCGCGAGTTGCTCGCGAATGTCGTGGACCGTCTGGTGGTCGGTCATGTGCTCGTATGCCAGTGCGCTGAAGTACAGCCAGTCGTTTCGCACCTGATCGGTGGCTTCGATCGTGATGCCGTAGGCATCGAGCCTCTTTGCGTAGCCTTCGGCGGGATCGAGTGCGCTGGTTTCATCATCAGCAGCGGCCTGTTTCGCGAAAACCTCGCTGTTCATCGCGGTGATCAGCGCCAGGGTCGACATCAGCAAGAGGATTCGTGATCTGGACATGCGCTCTCCGGTTCTCGAGGAAGTACGGTCCGGAATCGCCCGGGCCGGTCGGTCCTCCTGCATAATGGACTCTCTGCTCCTGCGCCGCACCCCCGGAGACGACAAAGTCCATGGAAATCTTCATCATCATGTTCCTTGGCGTCCTTGTGGCACTGCTGCTCGGAGTCGGGTTCCTGCACCTCGTGGTCTCGCTTGGTTCATTCGGTCGCAAGGCGGGCGAGCTGCTCTCGCGTGCTCCGATGCTCGACCTCGTCGTGACCTACTTCACCGCCGCGCCCATGATCGTGGGCCCGATCCTCGCGGGTTGGGTCGGGTTGGCCGCCGCCCTCGCCGCGCAGATGCTCGCAACCGTTACCTGGTGTTTTCTGCACGAACTCGCCCATCCCCGTGCCCGGCGTGGGCCGCGCATCGTGAAGGTGATCAACCGTCGTGTCGGCAGGTTTCGCAACCACGCCGCGCTGTGGGCGACGGCGGTCGTGGTCCCCATCTTCTGGTTGATCCGGGTCGCTGAGATCTTCCTCTATCCGTTCCTGATCGTCCTGGTTCGATTCCCCCGGTACCGGCAGAGTGAATGGGTCAACTGTTCCCGGCAGAAGTTCGACGGACTGGTCGGTCACGATCTTATCTGGTGCCTCTACTGCGACTGGATGACCGGCGTGTGGGTGCTTGGCACCGAGATGCTCCGCAACGTCGAGAGCTTCTGGTGTCCGATCCGGTTCGATTCGGCCAAGAAGTGCGCGAACTGTCGCCAGGACTTCCCCGATCTCGATGGCGGCTGGGTGGCCGCGGACGGCACGATGGAGGATGTGACCCGGGTGCTCGAGGAACACTACCCACCCGGCGCCACCGAGCATGGCTGGTTCGGACACTCCGCGCGTCTGACCGTCAAGGGCCGCTCGATCGACGACTGACGCCTCCGGACTTCAAAGCGCACTGTCCACCCGGTATCATCGTGACGGCTTGCACTGGAGGTGAACGCAGTGGCCAAGGTGACTCGAATCAATCATGCGACCCTGGTCGTCGACGATCTTGCCGCTGCCGCCGACTTCTACCGCGACCAGCTCGGACTCGAACCCCTGCCGGCCTTCGACCTCGACTTCCCGGCGCAGTTCTTCCGGGTCAACGACACCCAGCAGCTTCACGTGACCGAATGGGAGGACACCCCGTCCTTCCGCGGGCACGTCTGTTTCGAGGTCGACGACTTCAACGTCATCTTCGACCGCGCAAAGGCGCTTGGTGTGATCGATGTCCGGCCCTGGGGCAAGGTGCGCAGGCTGCCTGACGGGGCGATGCAGATGTTCATTCGTGATCCCGCCGGCAACCTGGTCGAGATCACCTGCCCGCCCGATTACCCGGTCGCCGACCGGGTCTTCGCCGACGAGCTGGCCGAGTCCGGCGACGGCATCCTCTACAAGTCCGGACGCGAGGACGGTCGGGGTGATCGTGGTGAAGGCGCGAGCCTCTATCACGAGGATTGAGCCACCGGCCTTCAGGCCTCGATGCAGGCCTCTTCCGCCTCGCGAATGTGCTTGATGCAGTTCTCGAAGTGGATGCTGTATTCGGCGTCACTCATGAGGTCACTGCCGTGGTCACGGATGAACTTGAGTTCCTCCGCGCTGGCTTCCGTTCCGGAATCCTCGCGTGTCCCGGCCAGGGGTGAGCGGTCCATCGGCACCACGAACTCGGTGGTCAGCATGCCTTCGTAGCCGACATCGTTCAACGTCTGGAGCAGCTTCGACCAGTCCCAGTGACCTTCCCCGGGTGCACGTCGGTTGGTGTCGGCGATGTGGAAGTCGAAGAGTTTCTTCCCGGTGTTGCGGATCGCCTGGAGCGGATCGGACTCCTCGATGTTGATGTGGAAGGCATCGAGGCAGACTCCGATGTCCTCGCCCACGTGTTCGGCCAGGGTCAACGCCTGGTCGTGGCGGTTGAGGAAGTTGGTCTCGAAACGGTTCAGGGGTTCGAGTGCGATACGGACCCCGCATGACCTGGCATGGTCGGCGACGCGCTTGAGTCCTTCGACCGCCCAATCCCATTCGACCTCGGGATCGGCCATCGCGATCACCTTGCCGACTTCGCTGGGAACGATGGTCATGATCTGGCCGCCGAGCTCCTTGACCAATGTGATCGAATCCTTGAGGTACTCGATCGCTCCGATGCGGATGTACTTGTCGCCGTGGATCAGGTCCCGGGAGGCGAGCATGATCGAGACCCCGCCCCAGCACTGGATGCCGTGCTTCTCGAGCAGCGGTCTCACTTCGGCGGGATCGTATCGTGCCGGTTCCGCCATGATCTCGATGCCTGCATAGCCGAGTCGCGAGAGGCGCTGCAGGGTGATCTCGAGTGGTTCGGGTCTCATCCAGTTGTGGGCGGCGAGTTGAAATGCCATGGTTCTCTCCTGGTCAGGGCGTACGCCATCCATCATGACATACATGCAGTAGCTCTGCTGGGAACGGGGTTCGTAGCAAGCTTCAAAGACGTTTTTCAACGTTCGTGGAGGTACTCCGCGTAGTTGCGACCAAGCATGCCCAGGATGAGTCCTCGTCCCCAGGCAAGCCAGCACCGCGCGCGAACTCGAGTCGCCTCGTTGCGAAAGAGTCCGATGGTGAAGAGACCTGTTCCCAGGATGATCCAGACGATCGCCTTGGCCGTGAGCAGGAGTGCGCCGAAGAGGTGTCCCCGGAACCGGATCTCCATCACGCTGGTGCACATGCCGGTGCGTTGATGACGCATGATCAACCACTGCTTCGTCGCTCTGGTTGTCGGGACACAGTCGTCGACAAGCGCTTTTTCAGCCCAGACGATCGTCACTCCCTGTCTGGTCATGGTCCTGAAGAACAAGGTGTCTTCACTTCCGAACAGGGCGAAGTCCGGGTCGAAACGGGCTTCGGTCCTTCGGATCGATTCGCTGCTGATCAACACGTTGTTGGTGAACGCGCGGTCGAGCCTCCGGCCGGTCTTCCTCGATGCGGGTGCGAAGAAGCCGCCCTGGATTATCCAGTCCGGAGGGGTCGATTCGAAGACAGGCGCGACCGGTCCGGTGACCACGTCCGCGCCTGTCTGTGCGCGTACATCGAGCAGTTGTTGCAGCCAGTCGGCCCGCGCCGTGCTGTCATCATCGATGAAGGCGATGAAGTCATGATCATCGACCGTGTGATCAAGAGCCCGGTTCCGTGGGAATGAAAGACCTCGCTGGTGCTCCTCGAGGTAGTCGGCCTGGCAGGCATTGGTCCTGGCCCACTCCTCGACGATCCGCCTCGGTTCCTCGTCCTCGGGATCGTTGTTGGTGACGACGACCTTGATCTCGGGACGTTGTTCGGTGAATTCAAGCGTGGCAAGGCTTTCGAGAAGGTCTCTCAGTCCACCATGCCTTCGAAAGGTGGAGCAACAAATTGCAATGGTTGTCTGGTCTTTCATGCAAGGCCGTTCCGTGTCCGATTGCTCGATGGCATCTCATCATGACAGACTGCCGTTCGTTCTGCTGGCCGCGTCCTTATTTCAATGCCATGAGGTGTCATCAATCGACCGATCCTTCAAGAATGGCTTTATCTGCCATCTTCATGGCTTTTGCGGCGGGTCCGAGGAGTTAGAATCGAACCATGATGAAGCTCAGACGAACCTGGAGAACGATTTCACCGATGTCGCTCGTGCTGGCGCTCGCATCCTCCAGCCTGGCCATGGCGACTCCCCCCGGGTCCGAGCTCGAGATTCGATACGGTCGGGACATTCGCCCGATCCTTTCCGACCGCTGCTTCCTCTGTCATGGCCCTGATCGGGCCACTCGAAAGGCCGGGCTTCGACTCGATTCCTTCGAGTCCGCCACCGCCGATCTCGGGGGATACGCCGCGATCGTCCCGGGCGACCCCGACGGTTCGCTGTTGATGGAACTGATCGCTCATGCTGATCCCGAAGAGCGCATGCCGCCGGTTGAAAGTTCCAAGCGAAGCCTCTCGGCGGATCAGATCGACATGGTCCGTCGATGGATCGAGCAGGGTGCCGTCTACGAGACGCACTGGTCCTTCAGACAACCCGTCGCACCCGAACTGCCCACGGTCATGGATGACGACTGGAGCCACAACGACATCGACCGCTTCATCCTCGAGGGACTCCGGTCCAGAGACCTGCGGCCCAACGATGAAGCCGACCCGGAGACCCTGGCTCGACGCCTCTATCTCGACGTCACCGGTCTGCCTCCGACGCCGGAGGAGATGCGCGCCTATCTGGAGGATCGTGACGGTGGGGCCTACGAACGACTGGTCGATCGTCTTCTGACCGAAGAACCCTATCGAACACGTCACGCCGAGCGCATGGCCACGCCCTGGCTCGACCTGGCGCGTTACGCGGACACCTCCGGGATCCACATGGATGCGGGACGATCGATCTGGCTCTACCGCGACTGGGTGATCAAGGCCTTCAAGGAGAACCTGCCCTTCGACCGGTTCATCGTTCACCAGCTCGCCGGCGATCTGGTGCCCGACGCCACCGTCGACCAGATCGTCGCCAGCGGATTCAATCGCAACCACGTCACCACCGACGAAGGCGGCGCGATCAGCGAGGAGTACCTGCTCGAGTATGCGGTCGACCGGGCCAACACCACCGGCGAGGTCTTCCTCGGCCTGACCGTCGGCTGCGCCCGCTGCCACGACCACAAGTTCGACCCGATCACCGCCGAGGACTATTACAGCCTGATCGCTTTCTTCAACAACAACGAGGAACCTGGAATCTACACCCAGATTCCCGATCCCTACCGGGCGCTCGAGCCCTACATCGAGGTGCCGCAACCCGAGGATCGTGAGCGCATCGAGCAGCTGGAAAAGGTCCTGGCATCACTTCGTGCCGAACGCGAGACCCCGACTCCGGAGGAGTCGGCTGAGATCGCGCCCTTCGTCGAAGCACTGCGCTCGAACGACAACTGGCGTTGGGAGACGCCTCGGGTGCGAACCGCCGTCAGTGATGCCGGCGCTGAACTCGCCGTCCAGCCCGACGAATCGGTGCTGGCCGGTGGCGCCAACCCCGCAGCCGATCGCTACACCTTCACCCTCGAAACCGAGTCGACCGGGCTGCGGTCGATCATGCTGGAAGCCCTGGCGGATCCGACGCTTCCCCGGGGGCGAGTCGGGCGAGCCCCCAACGGCAATGCCGTCCTGCGCGGCATCTCCGCGGAAGTCGTCTCGCGAACCGATCCCACCCGCCGTCGTGAACTGGAGTTCACCTGGGCCTGGGCGGACATCGAGCAGCAGGACGGTGACTTCCGGGTGACCAATGCACTGCGCAGTGATGACGACCGGGTCTGGGCGGTGGCGGCCCACGAGATTCCCGGTGATCGCAACGCGCTCTTCGTCACGCGAGAACCATTCGGGTTCGAAGGCGGCAGCGACATCGTGGTGCGTCTCGACTACGACTCGCCGTACGGCCAGCACATGCTGGGCCGGACCCGTCTTCGGGTGGGAACCGCCGACGAGACGGTGCTCGACCAGCTTCCCCACGCGACCACCAACTGGTACATCGCCGGTCCTTACGTGACCGCCAATGGAGAAGAGGCCTACACGACGGCCTTCGGTCCCGAGGAAGCCGGTCCGCTCGCCTTCGGCAAGCTTTACGGTCCTCACCAGTGGCGACATGCACCCGGCGTCATCGAGGCTCAGCCGGTCACCCTCGCTCAGGGGATCGGTGCCGAATACGTCGGACGGGAGATCTACGCGCCGACGGCGCGAAGCCTCGAGTTGTCGCTGGGCAGTGATGACGGCATCCAGGTCTATCTGAATGGTGCCCTCGTCCATGAAAATAAAACCAACCGCGGTGTCGCCGCGGATCAGGACCAGGTCACGCTGTCACTCGAACCCGGCTTGAACACCCTGGTCTGCAAGATCGTCAACACCGGAGGGCCGGGGGCGATCTACCACCGAGCCACCGCCGATCCCGAGGAGATGCCGCACGATGCCGTCTTCTTCGCCTTTCCCGAGGACCGTCTCGACGAAAGTCGGCTGGCTCGAGCCAACGATGCCTGGCGTTCCAAGTACTCGCCGCGCTTCCTCGAGCTCACCCGACAGCTGGATGAGACCGAAGCCGAGTACGACTCGGTGGTCAAGGCCATTCCTCGAACCATGGTCATGAAGGATCGTGCGATGCCGCGCGACACCTACGTCATGAATCGAGGGCAGTACGACCAGCCGGACCTCAATCGGAAGGTGTCCACCGCGATACCGGTGGTGCTCGGCTCGCTGGAGACGCCCACCGCCAATCGACTCGACCTCGCTGAATGGCTGGTCGGTGACGAGAACCCCCTGACCGCACGGGTCGTGGTCAACCGGTACTGGGAGCTGGTCTTCGGTCGGGGTCTGGTCGAGACCAGCAATGATTTCGGCATGCAGGGCAGCTGGCCCACCCATCCGGAGCTCCTCGACCACCTGGCGATCGACTTCCGGGACAACGGCTGGAACCACGATCGACTCATGCGTTCGCTCCTGACCAGCGCGACCTACCGCCAGCGCTCAAAGGTCAATTCCGAGGCACGGGCGGTCGACCCCGAAAACACCTTGCTCGGCTGGTATCCCCGTCAGCGACTCACCGCAGAACAGATCCGCGATCAGGCTCTCTATGCCGCGGGACTGCTGGTGGAACGCATGGGTGGTGCGAGCGTCAAGCCCTACCAGCCTGAGGGCCTCTGGCGTGAAGTCGCGATGCCCCAATCCAACACCCGTGAGTTCACGCGTTCCGGCGAGGAGGGCCTCTGGCGAAGAAGCCTCTACACCTACTGGAAGCGTGCGGCACCGCCACCCTCGATGCTCACTCTGGATGCACCCACACGCGAGTACTGCGCCGGAACCAGACGCATCACCACCAACACACCGCTCCAGGCGCTGGTGCTCTGGAACGACGTGCAGTTCGTCGAAGCGGCACGAATGGTCGCCGAGCGGACCCTGCGTCAGGCCACCACCGATCGCTCCCGGATCGAACTGCTTCACCGTCGACTCGCGGGTGATCGCCCCAGTTCCTCGGCCCTGCAGATGATGCAGGCGGCGCTCGACCACTCTCGAGCGCGTTACCTCGCCGCACCCGAAGATGCCATGCAGCTGCTTCAACTCGGGGAATCCCCGGTTCCCTCGGACATTCCCGCTTCGGAGCTTGCCTCCTGGACCATGCTGGCCAATGCTCTCATGGCCAGCGACGCCGTCATCGTGAAGGATTGAATCAGACGCCATGACCGACTCACGACCAATACGGGAAGCCACCGCGGATCCGCTCGAGGAGTACCTGCGAAACATCACGCGTCGTCGCTTCTTCGGTTCCATGGCCTCGACCATGGGTGCCGGCCTGGGTTCCCTCGCACTCGGTTCGGTGATGAACGAATCGAAATCGGGAGATTCACTGATCGACCTCGGCAGTGAACCCGGCCAGGTGCTCGCGAATCTCCCGCACTACGCGCCGAAGGCCAAGCGTGTGATCTACATGCACATGGAAGGCGCGCCCAGCCAGCTCGACCTCTACGACTACAAGCCGAAGCTCCAGGACGAGTACAACGCCGACCTTCCCGAATCGATTCGGAACGGTCAGCGCATCACCACGATGACCAGCGGGCAGGACCGATTTCCCGTCGCGCCGACGATGTTCAAGTTCAACCGTCACGCGAACAACGAAGACGGCGTGATGATCTCCGAACTGCTGCCGCACACCGGAAGCATCGCGGACGAGATCTGCCTGATCCGGTCGATGCACACGCAGGCGATCAATCACGAACCCGGCATCACGTTCTTCCAGACCGGCTCCGAGCAACCCGGCCGACCCTGCTTCGGTTCATGGGCCAGCTACGGACTCGGGAGCATGAACTCGGATCTGCCGACCTTCGTGGTGATGATCACGCAGGGCAAGGGCAACATGCAGGCGTTGAGCGCCCGTTTCTGGGGGAGTGGCTTCCTTCCGAGCGAGCACCAGGGCTGCAAGCTGCGCGCAGGTCGTGACGCGGTGCTCTACCTGCGCGACCCGGACGGGGTGAATCGCGAGGATCGTCGCAGGATGCTGGACCTGGTGGCGCATCTCAACGAGGAGGAGTTCGCGGACAGTCTCGACCCCGAAGTCCGCGCGCGCGTCGCCCAGTACGAGATGGCGTATCGCATGCAGATGTCGGTTCCGGAGCTCACGGACATCTCCGACGAGAGTGAATCGACCCTCGAGATGTACGGTCCGGATGTCCGCACGCCCGGAACCTTCGCTGCGAACTGCCTGCAGGCACGGCGCCTTGCCGAACGCGGAGTTCGGTTCGTCCAGCTCTACATGCGCGGCTGGGACCAGCACGGCAACCTGCCGACCGAGATCCGTGCCCAGTGCGAAGCGGTCGACCAGCCGCAGGCCGCCTTGATCAAGGATCTCAAGCAACGTGGCATGCTTGATGACACCCTCGTCATGTGGGCGGGTGAATTCGGCCGAACCGTCTACAGCCAGGGTGCGCTCGCCAGAAACAACTACGGACGGGACCACCACCCCAGGTGCTTCTCGATCTGGCTGGCTGGTGGCGGCATCAAGCCCGGCATCAGTTATGGAAAGACCGACGACTATTCCTACAACATCGTCGAGAACCCGGTGGAGGTTCATGACCTTCACGCGACGCTCCTGCACCTGCTGGGCTTCGATCACCGGGGACTGACCTACCGGAACCAGGGTCGTGACCACCGTCTGACCGACGTTCACGGAAAGATCGTCAAGCCGATCATCACCTGACAGGCTTCAACCGCCGTGGCAGGGAGCAACTCTCGAAAAGGTTGAAGGCCTCGAGGGGGAATCGGTCGAGGGTAGTCAGCATATGACTTCAATGAGACAGGCCATTCCACCTCGTTCATGGCATTCGGTTTCGAACGAGGTTCGATGGTAGATGGTCATGGAAGACGAATCATCCGAAGAGCTTCTTGAGGGTGACGTCCTTGACAACCTGCCTCGTCGCTCGGTTCGAAGCGGCGCTGCGGTCCTGATCGCGCAAGGTGGGATCCTTGTCCTGGGCCTGGTGTCTGCTGCAGTGCTGGCCCGCCTGCTCAGTCCCGACGACTATGGATTGATCGGGATGGCGGCTGCGTTCATCGCATTCATCACCAATTTCGCCGATCTCGGGCTGCCTCTCGCCACCGTCCAGAGAGAACGGATCTCGCATGCCCAGTTGAGTTCGCTCTTCTGGATCAACGTCCTGGTGGGATGTCTCACCTTCTTGCTCGGTATCCTGCTTGCCTGGCCGGTGGCGTGGTTCTACGACAAGCCAGCGCTGATTCCGGTGGTGATGGGACTCGCCATTCCGTTCATCTTCACCGGACTCGGCGCTCAACAGGAAGCGTTGCTTCGACGCAGGATGCAATTCACGCACTTGTCCGTGATAAGCATTCTCTCCAACCTGACCGGGATCACCCTGGCGATCGCATCGGCCCTCTCCGGAGCGGGATACTGGTCCCTCGTCATTCTCGCACTCGGCACCTCTGTCTCGAAGTGCCTGATGTTCTGGATCGTCTCGCCATGGCGGCCGTCACCGCCGAGATTGGTCGAGGGGCTTCGTCCCATGATCAGGTTCGGGGCGTACATCACCGGTACGAATCTGCTCGCCACCTTGGTGCGAAACGTCGACAAGATCCTGATCGGACGCCTGATCAGTGTTGATGCCGTCGGTTACTACATGAATGCAAGTCGACTTCTGGTCATGCCGATCTCCCAGTTGAACATGCCCTTGACGAGCGTTGCGGTTCCGACCCTGAGCCGACTGCAGAACGATCCCAAGCGGTATCGTGGCTTCTACCGTCGTGGAGTCGAGGGCATCTCGTCCATGACCGTTCCGGCCGTGCTTTTCTTCCTGATCAGCGCCGATTTCGTCGTTCCGGCGGTCCTTGGAGATCAATGGCTGCCGTCGATCCCCATCTTCAAGGCGCTGGCGCCTGCGGCGTTGTTGGCAGGCGTCAATGTCGTGACTTCCTGGGTGTTCGTTCCGCTGGGTCATTCTGGACGCCAGTTCCGCTGGCATGTGTTCCGATCGTTCGTGGTCCTGATCGCCTATGCAATCGGAGTGAACTGGGGCGCCATCGGCGTGGCGATCAGCTTCAGCGCTTCCGCGGTTCTTCTGCGCATCCCGGGGGTGCTCTGGTGCATCAAGGGGACCTGCATTCGTTTCAAGGACGTCATCGATTCTGTCTGGCGGGCGTTCACTGCGGGGGGGATCGCTTCGGTCGTCGGAGTACTGGTGGCTTCCAGCTTTGACCCGGCGGTGGAACGTTTTCTGCCCATCCCGATCATCCTGGGTTGCTTTGCGATCACCTATGCGATCTGTTGGATCCTCCTTCCGGGTGGCTGGGGCCGGTTGCACGTCATCAGGTCGACCCTTGCCCATCTGATTCCGGGCAGGGGTGCCCCCGAGGGCTGACCCATTTAATGCCGGTTTAGCATGACGGTCGTGGCTTGTATTTCCGTTATTATCCCTTGCATGGGTATCGAACAGATCAGACACGAGGACAGCTTTGGGCATCGTGCAACGACGGCGTTGCAGGAGGTGCGATTCTCACTTCTTGGTGTCTTTGAGTCGATTGATGACCTGAACGGGCAGCGGCCCATCGATCTTTCACGCCTCCTCGGCATTGACATGAAACTTGCCTGGAAGGCATCACGACTCGTTCGTTCGGTCAACCCCGCTGAAATCCTGAATGAGCTCCCCGGTCGTCCCGGCTTCAAGAAACTGACCATTGCGGCCCAGAAGGCCGGGGCTTCATCCGAGTCGATCGATCACCTTCGAGCGGCATACGAGACATTGAATTCGGAGATCGTGTCCCTCTCCGGAACACGCTCCCTCTTCGAAACGATGATCACCGGTCTCGGTTCCAACGTGGACACACCGCTTGCGGTTGAACAGCGGCGGCAGTTCTTCAACGGTGCTCGTGCCGTCTCCGGTAGTCAGTGTAACAGTTGCTATCGACTGGACATCCTTGGTCCCTCATCCAAGGAAGGCTTCCTCGACTGCGCGACGATCAGGATGTCGATCGGTCTGGTGAAGTTCCATGTCACCGCTCCCTGGCGCATTCGACTGCCAGCTGTCCTGGATGACACTGGAAAGCGAAGTCGCCCTAGCAGGTGTGAACCCATCGGTTCCGCTCCTGGGGGATCAGAGCCGTCTTCCCCCCTGGTCAGCGAACTGTGCAGCGGCCCCGAGGTGAATCTGCTTCCGATCAACAGTGCTCAAGGAATCTGCGAGTACAGTTTCGAGGACAAGCTCATCGGCCCCGGATCAAAGCGGACGATCGCGATCGGCGAGGTGCTCAGGCAAGCTGAACCCGCCGTCGCCACCGACAGCCACCACGGCATCCACCAGATCATGCGACTGCGGACCCCGATGGAATCTGCGGTGATGGATGTGCTCATGCACCGGGACACCTTCGCCTCCTCCGGCGATCCACGCCCGATCATCTATTCGGATCTCTTCGGTGAACGCAGTGTTTCGACGTATCGGGAGACCGACCGGATGCCGATTCCGATCACGATCACGAACATCGACAACCCGGCTCTGGCTTCGGCTCCCAACGGCATGGACTCCGAGGCTTTCAGCCGCGTGCACGAGATCGCATTCGAGAAGACGGGCTGGTCGTTGGGCGACTTCCGCTACCAGCGAATCGAACTCGCCTATCCGCCGGTTCCCTCGAGCCTGGTCTACGAAGTGGCATTGTAAGAAGCGGGTTTCACGAACTCGTGATCTTCGCCTAGAAGCGCCATTCGTCGCTTGTCAGGTTCACCTTGAGTTCATCCCGGAGCCGTCGGTTGCTCCGTCTGATCCGCGTGTCGTTCGCGTCGATGAATTCCCGGATCACCTTTTCGTGTCTTTCCTGGAAATGCCTTCGCATGCGAAGTGGTGCGTGGGTGGACAGGAACAATGCCATCTTCTTCCAGAGGGCGTACAACCCCTCCGACTCCAATGGCGGTCCGGGATTCATGCTGGTTCGCCGGTGGAGAAGGTTCCCCCTTCGGAGGATCGCTGCTTCCAGTGGGTGTGGTCGCGCGTACTTCACTTCCTGGGAGATTTCGGTGACGGGTTCTGCGCCAATGAAGTCGCAGATCGTGTTCATGTAGGCGATGGAATCCTTTTGCAGCAGTTCGAAATCAAGTGCCAGGACTCGTTCCCTGCCGAACCGTCTTGCATACTCCGTGACGATTTCGTCATGCAGGAGATAACTCGGTTCGAAATGAGGTATCCGGAAGTCTCCTGGGTGGTGCGGTCGAAGATAGTCATTTGCGGAGCAGTACAGTCCGATGCGAACCGCCTGGCACCAGATCGATTCGAGCTGTGACTGCTGGTCTCTCAGGATGACCAGGATCTTCGCATCCGGACATAACCGCTGAAGTCGTTCTGCGGTCCTGTTCATGTCGAATGCCCCTGAACTGGGGTTTCCCGAGAAGCGTTCATGTGAAAGCACGGGGATACCACCCCTTGATCTCACTGCTTCACATCGCGAATCGAGTTCCATTCGCAGGACATCCGCAGGGAAATCGGCATTGCACGGCTTGATGATCTTGCGTGCGAGGTCGGACCGATCCGGCCATGCATCGACGATGGGAGTTCCTTCATCCGGAAGGGCGGTCTGCTGGAACCAGGTCGATCCCGTTCGATGCAGTCCGATGTGTATCAGGAGCTCCGACATCAGCGTGTATCTTCGCAATCACCATCCCTGTCGACCTCAATGATCGAGAGCTTCCGTACCAGGAGGGTGAACTCCTTGCGTATCTGCCTGAGCCGGAGATACATGGAGAAGAAACCGATCGTCATGATGATCACCACGATGTAGAGAAGCAGGTCAGCGCCCCGGTGGATGCCGACGCTGTTGGCCAGAGTGGTCGTGATGTTCGGGTTCAACAGGGCAATGATCCCGAAGACCCAGACCAGGATCCAGAGCAGGCTCGGAATCCGGCCAAGTCGTTTCGTGACCATCGCTCCGATGCTGATCAGCAGGAAGATGATCATCGCGGTGATGCCGATGTACTGGAATCCGGTCATCCGAAGACCCTTGAGATGATGTAGTGGAAGAGGATCCTGAATCCGCCGGTCCAACTCTGTCCCTTGCCGAGGGAGTACGCCGTGTATTCGATCTTGACCGGGTATTCTCGAATCACGAGGTCGCCGGCGAAGAGTTGGTCGATGATCTCGCTTGCGTGGGCCATTCGGTCGTTGGTCAGCTGGACCTGGCACGCCGCCTTTCGAGAGAGGACGCGAAGGCCGTTGTGCGCATCGGTGAGATTCGTTCCGGAGATCAGCTTCTGGAGGGTTGAGGCACAGCGCAACAGGACCCTCCGGCCGGTGGGGATCGAATCCCTCGTCTCCTTGTCGAGGAACCTCGAGCCCAGGGCCGCATCACATTCCCTGGCTTGGACCAATTCCACCATGTCGACCATGTCGATGATCCGATGTTGCCCGTCGGCATCGAAGGTGGCGATGATGTTCGCGCCACGTGAGAGTGCGTAGTCGATCCCGGTCTGGAGTGCAGCTCCCTGGCCTCGGTTCACGAAGTGCTTCAGCAAATGAGGGGTGTGTTTCCGTGCGATCTTGCTGGTTTCATCCGACGAACCATCGTCGATCACGACGATCTGGTAGCCGGTCGTCGCCACCTCGGCAAGGACTTCCCCCAGTATCGGGCCTTCGTTGAAGGCGGGGATGATGACGAAGATGTCTTCGTGTGTCGGTGTAGTCACAATGTCCTTATCGGGGCGAGATCACACAATATCAAAGTAACGATCAAAGTAAGTGCAGCTAATTCTGCGATACTGTGTGTTATGGGATCAAGTCGCGAAAGTACAGCCCCGCCTGGTCACACTTCACAAACAGTGTTGGTGGCATGCATTCTGGTCGGATTCCTGCTCCTCACCTGGCAGGGGGCTCTCGATGCTGACTTCGTGCTCGATGACCATCCCGTCATCGTGGAACAGGAAGGGCACATGCTCGGGCCAAAAGCGGTCTCGCGGGCCTTGGGGGCGGTTCGGCCGGTTACCGAGCTGACCTTCGTGCTCGACGCCCGCATGCATGACATGTCACCGCGCGGTTGGCACTGGACGAACCTGGTCATCCATCTCTTCGGTGCTCTTGCCTTGTTCGAGCTCGTCAGGCGATGCGCCTCGCTGGTGCTGTCGCGATCACGGCGGTGTGGTTGTCCCGCGCGACTTGCACTTGCCGTCGGTTTCGTCACCGCGCTTCTCTGGTCGGTGCATCCGATCCACACGGAAGTGGTTTCCTACGTGGTCCAGCGATCGGAAGCACTTGCCGCACTGTTCGGTTTTCTTGCGCTCCTGTGCCTGGTGCTGTCTTTCGAGCAGGGCAAGTCCCTGCTCTGGAGCATTCCCGTATTCATCCTGGTTCTGCTCGCTTTGGGGTCGAAGGCCAGTGCGGTCTGCCTTGCCCCCATGCTCCTGCTTCTGGACTGGGGCGTTCTCGAGGGCAGCTTCGGGAAGGCGATCAGGAAGCGGTGGCCCCTGCACCTGGTGGCCTGGGTCCTGGTGATCGCATTCACCATCAGGGAGATCCTCTTCAATGGGCTGTTGGATGCGACTCCTGATCAGGCGGTCGGCGTGGGGCTGGGTGTTCGTGGTCAGGACGCACTCACCTATTTTCTTGCCCAGCTGGAGGCGGTTCCCGTCTACCTCGGGCTGATCATCTGGCCCAACGAGCTGCTCATCGATCGTCCCGACCGGACCGGTTCCTGGTCGACCGCGCTCATACCGGGGATCCTCTTTCTCATCGGCTGGCTTGCCGTCGGGTTGACGGGCCTGTCTCGTGGAAGGTGGTGGGGGGCGGTCATGTTGATGGCCATCATCGCGATCATGCCCAGTTCCTCCTTCATTCCGGTGGCGGACGTCATCGTCGAGCATCGGCTCTACCTGCCTCTTGCCCCGCTCGCGGTCCTGTTGGTCGGTGGTCTGGCGGGTGTCCTCCTCGCCACGAGCGAAAGAGGTTTCAGGCCTTCCTGGTTGCCCGTTTCACTGGTCGCTCTCTTCCTGGTCGTGATCGTCTCGCTTTCCGCGATACGAACCGATGCACGCAACCTGGACTACGCCTCCCCCGGGATCCTGTGGTCACAGGTACTGGGAGCCGATACCGGAAGCGTCCGGGCGCGCATCAACTACTCAAGTGAACTGCTTCGCAAAGGTCGACACCAGGAAGCACTTCCATACATCGAGGAGATCCTCGCCACCCACCCGAGCAACCTTCAGGCACACATCAACGCCGGGATCGTGCTGCTTGCACTGGACCAGCCGGTTGAAGCCCTGATGCATCTTCGTATCGCGGAGGAGACCTACAGCGGGCACCCTTCCATGCATGCCGCGTTGGGCGACGCCGAACGGTCCCTGGGCAATCTCGAATCCGCGGAACACCACTTCAAGCGGGTCATCGAGCGACAGCCCAGCGATGCTCGGACCTGCCTGGTCCTGGCCAATGTCCTGCAGGAACAAGGGCGCCTCGAGGAATCGATCGAATACCAGGAACTTGCCATAGGCATACTCCAGGGGGGGGTTGATCGTGAACTCCTGCATTCGGCGCTCATGAATCGGGGAAGTTCGGCATTTCAACTCGAACGTTGGTCCGAAGCTGCCGACTATTACCGGGAGGCCATGGCGACCGCGCCGACCGACGAGCAACGGGAACGGATCGGGCCATACTTCGAGGCGGCTACAGTGCGTTCGACCCAGCTCGAAACCGGCGAACAGCAAGATGATGAATGAGACCGAAGTCACGCTCGTCATTCCCGCTCGTGATGCAGCAGGCACCATCGATGCCTGCCTCGAGGCGGTCGATCGGGTTCGACTTCGTCCCGGGTCCAGGCTCGTCCGGGTGATCGTCGTCGACGACGGTTCAAGGGACGATACGCTCGAGAGGGTGCGACGCCATGATGTCGAGATCCTTGAAAGCGGTGGGCGAGGGGCCGGCGCCGCTCGGAACATCGGCTGGCGCAAGGCGACCACACCGCTGGTCTGGTTCGTCGACAGTGACTGCGAACCCGAGCCGGAAGCACTCGAGACCCTGCTCGGTCACCTCGATGATCCCGAGGTGTCCGGTGTCGGTGGCACCTACGGCATCGAGGATGGAGCGAGTCTGCTGGAGCGGCTCATTCACGAGGAGATCGTCGCTCGTCATGCGCACATGAAGGCGGATGTCGACTTCCTCGCCACCTACGACGTCCTCTACCGTCGTGATGTCCTCGATGAACTTGGCGGCTTCGACGAACGCTATCTCAAGGGCCAGGATGCTGAATTCGCCTTCCGGGTTCTTGAAGCCGGTCATCGTCTACGATTCGAGCATGGCTCGGTGGTCGTGCACCACCACGAACAACGGCTCGCACGCTACCTGCACATCCAGCGACTCCAGGGCTACTGGCGCGTGGCGCTTCACATTGAACATGCAGGTCATTCCGGGGGTGATTCCTACAGCAGCCTGCTGGACCATGTCCAACCCTTCCTGCCGGTGCTTGTCATTGCATCGCTGGTGCTCCTGGTGGTGCCCTGGGGATGGACGGTTCCACTTGCGTGCCTGTCGTTGTTGCTGCTGGTGCAGTTGCCACGCACGATCGAACTCATCAGACGCACCGGTGACCCGGGGATGTTCGCCTTCGTGCTGATGTCGACGGTTCGAGCCTTCTGGCGCAGTGCCGGACTGGTGCAGGGCGTGTTGGACCGTCTCCTGCGACGTGGACCGATCGCCCCGCAACGCATCGGAAGGTCCGCTGGATGAGCGCCTGGTTGCCCATCATTCCCTTCTTCTTCTGGGCGTTGTTGCTTTTGCCCGGCCATGCCATAGCGCGTCGTCTGCTTCCGGATGAACTCGAATCGGGTCCGATCGCGGGGATCGCGGTCTGCGCCTGCGCCGTGATGGGCGTGTTGCTCCCGATCATCGCACTGCTCTACATCGTCGGGTCACCGAGCTGGGTTCTCTCGCTGATCCTTCTTGTCTCGATCGTCTGGGGTCTGTTCGACAGCATCCGACACGGAAGCTGGAAATCGCTTTCCAAGGTCTTCGCCGGTGTGATCGGCCTGGAGGTCCTGGTCCTCCTGGTCGACGTGGTCATGTCCGAACGGGTCGGGTCGATTCTCGCCGCAGATGCCAGGGTTCATGTCGCTCGGATCCGCTTTCTCGTCGAGCAGGGGATATCGAACCAGGATCCCTACGTTCCCGACTCCGCCTTCTATCCGATCTACCACACCAACATGCTTCATGGGCTGATGGCCGGAGCTTGTCGACTGACCGGTCTTGATCCACTCATCTTCTGGTTCGGCTCACTCGGGGTCGCCAAGGTCCTGATCGCATCGGGCGTCGCCTACCTGAGCTGGACGATCCTGCCGAGTCGCTGGGCGACCGCAATCGCCGTGATCTACGTGGTGATCGCTCGTGGCCCCGTGACCTTCAGCATCTACCCGAACCAGCTTGCCCCATGGTTTCTCTTTCCGGTGGTGATGGCGGTCTGCATCCGGTCTTCGGCCTGGTCGCCTCGGCGTGCCTTCGTGACCGTTCTGGTCGCGGCCCTGCTGCTGGGCTCCTTCCATGGTCTCTATGCCGGTTTCAGCCTGGTTCTCGGTTCCGCGGTCCTCGCGGTGATGATCTTCTGGCGTCTGTTGAACAAGTCGCATCGCCTGGAGGCGAGACCGTGCGCGGCCGCACTGCTCGGTCTCATGATCGGTGCGTTGATCTATCCCGTTGTTTCCCACGTGACGACGATCAAGCCCGGCCCTCGCCAGATGAAGGCCGCCGCTGTTCGGGCTGCAGACCAGGAGTCACGGATCCAGAAGATGATGGAGGATTTACGCACCCCTGGGGCATCCGGCGTGGTGGCGGACTTCGGGGTGGAGGCCGCCGACACGCCTGGGATCGATATGGAGTTCGATTCCATTCGAGATGCGAAACCCGAGGTTGCTGTCGACTACACGTCCGAGCTCACCCTTCAGAAACCGGAGGTCGTCCTGACCGAGGAGCAGCTCAGGCAGCGTCTCCTGAACTGGCGGCTGCCCAAGTACGACGGGTTCGCCCGAGCTGACGGCATGATCAGTCGTGAGTTGGGGCGTGGGCAGACCGGGGCGTGGCGAAGCAAGAACATCCGCATACCGGCCTGGCGTCCCATCCTGATCCTGATCGGAATGCTGGTGGCCGGGTTCCTCCTCAAGCGCACCCAGCCGTTCGAACTGCTGGTCGCCCTCGTTCTGATCCAGGTCATCATGTCAGTGCCGATCCTGTGTACGACCGCCTATCGATTCCTCGGCGAATTCTGGATGCTGCTTCGCTTCGAGACCCTCTCCGAGGTTCTCTGGATCGTGCTTGCGATTCCTCCCCTGGCAATGGCCATGGAGAAGTACGTGCGACTTCGCGTCCTCCAGTGCCTGGTGACTCTGTTGCTGCTGCCTATCGGGATTCGACATGCGTATTTCAAGTCGCCCTACAGCTGGGATTTCTACGCCAACCGCGCAGTTCAGGTCGATCGGATCCGGCACAAGCGGGAACTGCTTCCGCTGCTCAACCTGAGCCGACGACTCACGGCGGCGATTCCCGAAGGCTCGGTGATCGCAACCCATCCCCATCACGCCGACTACCTGTCGATGTTGGTGGATGCATCCTTCATCGTCTCCGAGCGAAGCAGTTCCGGCGTTCCCCAGCTCGGCGTTCGAAAGCGCAAGGTCAAGGAGATGCTCTCCTTCGACCTCGAGGAGGAGGATCGCGGCGACTACTTCAACGAATTCGGGATCACCCACGTGGTGATGGGCGATCGCATGCATGACTGGATACCGATCTGGACTTCCGAGGTCGGTCGCGTCGGTCGATGGAAGATCGCTCCCATCTGGGATCACCCTGACTTCACCAGGATGGTTCTCAAGGCGATGCGGCGTGGCCTGAAGGCGATGCGTCGTGGTGACTACAGAAGGGCGGTCATTGCTTTCGAGGAAGTGGTCCGTGAAGAGCCCGACCGTGCCGAGATCTGGTTCCGACTCGGCAACGCGCGGCTGTGGTCGGATGATCCGGGTGGTGCCGCCGATGCCTATGACAAGGTGATCGAGCTCGATCCGAGCAACGTGAACGCGTGGCTCATGCTCGGCAATGCCTATCAGGATCAAGGAATGATCGACGAGTCGGAGGCGATCTACAGCAAGACGATCGAGATCGGACAGGAATACGAGGACCTGCCGATTGCAGCCAGCGCCGCCTACAACCTCGCCAACAGCTTCTATCGATCTCGTGCCTGGGAGCAGGCGATCGAGTTCTACGAGATCGCGATCGCACTGGATCCCTGGCATCGCCACGCGCCTACGTTCCTGGAGGAAGCGCGTATCCAGCTGGGATCGATGTCGGATGATTCGACGTCGCCCTGATCCTCTCGATCATTCACCGTGTATCGTTCGGTACTCGTCATAGCGTGCCCCGAAGATGCCGCCGACCAGTCCGATCCCTCGTGCCAGATCCCAGCCGCAGCAAGCCAGTGCCGTGCTCGGATGGATGAGCCTGGCCACCCCGCGCAACACGCCTCGAACACCGTAGCGCATCGCCAACCAGCTCAGTCGGATCTTCGTTCCCAACCGCCTGTTCCGGCGGAGTTCCATGTGGGCATCGGTGACGCCGATCCTGTAGCTGCGGGCGAATGCCCAGCGATAGTTCACGCGTGATTCCGGGTACCACTCCCACGCGATCGCATCGTCCGCCCAGATGATCTGGTGTCCCGCTTCCCTCAGCTTGCGGAAGAGTTGGGTGTCGCTCGCGCCGGTGTATTGCATCGCTTCATCGAAGCGAAAGTCGGGGTCATCGAACAATCTGGTGCTGGCCAGGACGTTGTGGGTGAATGCCCAGGGGCGTTCCTCCCCGGTCACGTAGCGGTGGCAACCGTAGATACCGCTGCGTTCCGCCCAGGCGGGTGATGACTCCGGCAGCCTGGGCAGGGCCGGTCCCGTGACGATGTCGGCGCCGGAGGCGTCACGAACTTTCATCAGCCTCACCAGCCAATCCGTCTCAACGGTCTCGTCATCATCGATGAAGGCCAGGAAATCGGCTCGCGTTCGAGCCTCTTCGATTGCTCGGTTGCGTGCAAAGGGAATACCCGGCTTCGGCTCGGCGACCCTGTGGACCGGAGATCCGCCAACCGGCGGAAGGGGGTGCTCGGAAGCGGCATCGGGGTCGTCATTGTCCACCACCACGACTTCCACCAGGCACCCATCAGGAACAACCAGCTCATCAAGTGATGCCAGGGTGCGTGCCAGGCCCTTCGGCCGCTTCCGCGTGATGATGCAGATCGCGATTCGCGATTGTGTCGTGGAGGTATCCATTACATGGCTGTGATCGGCATCATGAGGGGGGTTTCACCTCAAACTCAACGAGCAATTCACGACGTATCGGCGGATTACCCCAGTCATCGGGGATCGTGGAATACGTGGCCCGATAGAAACGAATCGTTTCACCATCTACCGGCTCCGATTCCGAAAGCAAGTAGAGCGCCTGGAGCCTTTTCTCGAGGAGTTCCGGGTCCTTGCTCAGGAGGGTTCTTCTCAAGAGCCCGATCCATCGTGCGGTACGGAACTTCACCCGGACCTCGTCCAGGGTGTTGTTCGTGAGAACTCGACCATCAGCACCGGTGACCTCGAATTCGATCTTGTCGCGTTCCGGTTCGGTGATCGGATACGAGAATCTCGGGTAGCAGGCGAACGGCCAGCCGTTGTTCTCACCCTTGAACCCGAGGAAGAGCACCGGAACGATGATGATGACGCCCACGATCACGGTGGGAAGCGGGGTGGGCCTGCGAAGGGTCTTCCATTGATCGGCATCACTTGATGCCTGCTTGAGGATTCCGATCCGGGTCAGGATGTGGCGCCAGTCGAAGAGCGAGATGTAACTGAGCTGGAGGCTGTGGAAGGCGATTCGCAGGCCGAATCCCACTGCAGTGTGGAAGCACAGTCCTCCGATTGCCGCAAGCACCCGCGTGGTTCTCGTGAAGATCAGGAAGATGAACAGGATCTCGAAGACGATCGTCGCGATCCCGCCGAGGGTGACCATGAACTTCGACTCGCTGATCCAGGGGATCGACGTGGGATTCTCGTGGGTCGACCAGAGGTGGTACATCTGGTAGCGGAGGTGATCACCGAAGATCCAGTCGATGCCGCCACCCCAGAGCTTCCAGTACCCGGGGAAGAAGTAGATGAGTCCCAGGAGAACCCAGATGATGCGCAGTGGCAGTGCATATGCGATCGCTTGACCGGGCGTGGGGCGACCGCGCATTCTCCTGAGCAGTGCATCGACGGAAAGGGCGTCTCCGCACCTGGAGGATGCGAGTACCGCAGCGAACCAGACCAGGTGGTGGTTGTGATTGACCTTGCCGAACATCTGGGGGATGCCGAAGACGTACAACGCGAGAACGGTCGCGAGGATCGTGGTCAGTCGCGTGAACAGGCCGACCATCGCGAAGAGGCAGCACGTCTTGAAGATCACCAGGATGACAGTGGCCAGTTCCGGGCTGGCGGGCATTCGTGCAAGCGCCGGGCCCAGTCCGACCGGTGGGAAATGCAGGGTTGCCGGAAGGCTGCTGTAGTGGGGGAGTTCCTCCTTGCCGACGAAGAAGAACATCATTCCGAAGACGACGAAGCGGAAGACTCCGATGTTGAACGGAGTGTCCTTCTCGGTGAAGAATCCTCGCAAGAGACCTGCAAATCGCTCTCGATGTCGCCAGGCGAGCCAGCATCCCAGGCCGGCGAGGAAGACGACGCCGAATCTGGTGGCGAGGGTTCGCCCCATCCAGTGCAGGTGTTCGAGGTCGTAGAGTTCCGGGTCGGAGGCGACCCTGCCTGCAACGGCGCTGTTCGCCCACCCCAGACTCGAGGTTCCGTTCCAGGCCGCATCGATCGTCGGTGCAACGAGGACCGGGTAGAGCAGTAGTTCCACTGCAATCACGGTGATGAATAGGATGAACCCGATTGCGAGGTCACGTTTCATCGATGATTGTTTCGAGTTCATCGTGAACATCCTCGGCCGAGTAGGCTCACTTTCTCCAGATTCATTTTTCGTGCCCTTCGAGTATCGGTGATCTGCGGTACCGTATCTTCCGATGCCACGCCCTTTCGTGATACTCATGACCGGCCGAACCGGAAGCAGTTACCTGGTGAGTGCCCTGCAGTCCCATCCCCGGGCGATGGTCGTTGGTGAGCGCCTGGTGGGGCTTTCCGAAGCAAGTGAACAACTGGCATGGATCGAACGGTTCTACCGACGCTGGCGATTCCGGATCAAGTCGGTCGGTTTCAAGACCAAGCTCAAGGATGTGGTTGATCGCGATGCGCTCGCCGAGGTTCTTCTTCGGCATGAAGCCAGGGTGATCATGGTGTTGCGCAGGGACGCCCTGCGGCAGGCGATCTCCGTGATTCGCGCCCGGGAACTCAAGGCCGCTCACGGCGTCTGGAATCAGACCGTGAACACTCCGGACCTGGAGCCTTCGTTGGTCGATCTTGCGGATCTTGATGCAGTGCTTGCCGACGTCTCCGATCGAAACCTCGAACTCGACCACTTTGCATCCACGCTCGATCTGCCCAGGCACGTGGTTCATTACGAGGAACTCCTTGCCGATCCGACGGGTACCCTCGGTGCGGTTCAGGATTTCCTCGGACTTCGGCGACGTGCCTTGACCGCTTCGACCAGGAAGAACACTGCCGACGAGCTGGAGCTCACCATCCGCAACTACGACGAGATGCGCGAGCATCTCGTGGGGACCGAGTACGAGCGCTTCCTTGCCTGATGCGGTTTTCAGGAACCCTGCCACAGCTTGAGCACTCGTCGCCATCGCTCCCTGCGCCTGAGAGACCTGTTCAGCAGGAGTTGGGATTCAAGGATCGATGACAGCTGGGCGTTTCGGATGTCATGTGAAGACAGGTGGTTCCTGAGCCACTTCAGGAAGCGATGCCGGTAGTACGCATTGTTCGATCGCTTGAACGAACCTGCAACACAGGAACCATCATGCTGGCGGTACCTGATCCAGGTCCTCGCGTCGATGTAGACGCTCTTTTCAAGAAACAGCTTCGCGAGGAAGACCTGGTCCTCGTACATCCCCTTGAATGCCTGTTCGTATCCTCCGACGTCCAGGTAGGCGCTTCTGCGCATCATGGGTGAGATGGGGACGCTGCTGCTGTTGGAAAGGAAGAGTGCGGTGATTCCGGGAGGGGCTGCGATTCGGTCGAGATCGAGGCCCATGAACTGTGCTTGAGCCTCTTGAGTGCCTTTCTTCCCCTGGTCATCGGTCCAGAAACGCTGGTTCGGTCCGAAGGTCGCCATGGCTTCCGGGTGGTCATCCAGCCTTTGCACCATCTGCGTCAGCGCCGAAGGCGTCATGAGATCATCGTGGTCGAGGAAGATGATCAGCGGGCTGGAGCAGGATTCGACCCCCAGCTTTCGCGTCGCACTCATGCCATGATTCCTGCCGTCGGGATGGCTCATGCACCGGATGTGGTTCGGATGCTCCCTGATCATGGATTCCACGATGCCGACGGTGTCGTCGGTCGAACCGTCATCGACCACCAGCAGTTCGTAGTCATCGAAATCCTGATCTAGAACGCTCCTGATGCTCTCTTCGATCAGGAGACTTCCGTTGTGGACGATCATGATGATCGTCACCTTCGCAGGAGGTGAACTCATTCGTTCGCCGATCCATCCAGGCTTCCATCCCGGTGGTAGCCGAGTCGCTCCATCAGTTCCCCGGTCTCGCGCCAGACGACACGCGACTGGCGTCTCCCCAGTTCCTTCCGCCAGCCGTCGGTGCTGCCGGTTCGGACGAAACCATCGGGTTCCTCGACGGTCCTGTTCGAGAGTTCCCCTCCCAACACATACCCGTTCTCCTGAGGTCGTTCGCTGGTCGCCTCTGCGATGCCACGCACCGTGCGTTCGAGTTCCTCCGTGGAGGCATCCACCCCGGCGAAGGACATCGCCCGGGCAAGTACTGCCTGGGGATCTGCCCTGAGGTGCTCGAAGTGGAGTCGCAGGTAGTTTTCGGGGGCGAGTGCTTCGGAGGCGGATTCCGCCTCCTCCACGAAGGTCTTCCAGATGCGCGCGGCCACCCTCGCATTCCCGGTCGCCCATTCCCGTCCCCATCCATCCCGGTATGCAGCAAGAAGCGATGCAGTGACCGCCCTGCTGTCTCGGACGAGGTGGATGATTCTCGCTTGTGGCAGGACCTGGGAGATCACGTCCAGGTGTCGCGCGTGGTCCGGCGTCTTCTCGACGAGTCGAATGGCCTCCGGCCGTCCGGTGATCGCGGGCTGCATGGTGCGCGTCCACAGCGCACGGAGTTCCTCGAGAAGCTCCTCCCTGGTCCAGGCGCATGCCAGTCCATGTGGTCGCTGCATGCCGAGCTTGCGATCGAAGTCCCTGAGGACTCCCGCGAATGAGTCGAAGAAATGACTCTCCTGCCCACCACAGAATCGATCGTCGGCCAGGAGAAGCCGATGAAGCCACGTCGTACCACTGCGGGGGGCGCCGACGATCAGTATCGGATCCTGCTGGGCGAGTTGTTTCGTCCTGACCGGTCCACCATCGGATGTTTCATCCATGTCGTGTTCCAATCTCAATGAGGCCAGGGCAGTTGCATGTCCAGCAGTTGGGAGAGATCGCGATTCGAGTCGCCGTAGATCAATCGGAGTTCGCGTTGCATCTTCTCCGAAATCGGTGCTCCGGTCACACCGGGATTCCGATGCTCGAACGCCTCCGGCCTGCCCTGGGGAAGACCCAGGAACGCTTCGATCCTGGGAAGCACCTCACCGGGCGACGCGAAGAGATGTTCCGAGATCTCCACATGGATGCGATCCTGTCCCAGCGCCTGCTGCCAGCGGCGTATCTGTGGTGCATAGTGCCCCCTGGCGACATAGGAGTGGTGACGGAGGTGGTGGCTGGTGGCGGAGGGGTCAGCAAGGAGTCGCTCCGCTTCACCTGCGGTTCGCTCCTTCTCGGCCGCGATCGCGGCTTCGAAATCGAGGTCCTCGAGACCCAGTCGCACGCAATGACGATGATGGGAATACGCCCGTGCCACGGGGTCACGCAGGAGGATCACGATCCTGGGGTTTTCGAGAACGCTCGCCGCTTCCGTCGCGGCACGAGGGTGGAACAGGTCGTACGGCGTGCCTTCTCCGAGGAGGATCCTCCGACCGGCAGCCTTTTCCATCGAACGTCTCTTCCATCTGGTCGGGAAGAACGCCCGATAGCTGCTGATCGGTCGGCGTGGCCCGCTGAGGAAGTTGCATTCCTTGCATCGAGCGATCCAGGCGCCCGGGTTGTGATCGAGGTAGGTGGTCAGGGATGTGGTTCCCGCCTTCTGCGCACCGATCACGAGGAAATCCGGCAAGCAACGGAACGGACCGAGAAGTCGATGGCTCCACGGCGACGGGGGTGTTTCCTCCGGCCTCTGATTCCGGATCGATTGCATCGACGGGTGATCGTTCATGGTCAGAGCATATTCTACGAGGTGTCGAGTATGCTGAAGTCATGCCCAACCTTGATACGGCAGCGCCCCCCATGATCTCCGTGGTCATACCGACCTGCGATCGACGTATCAAGACTCGCAAGTGTGTCGACTCCCTCCTCACGCAGGATCTCGAGTCCTTCGAGGTGATCGTGGTTGATGATGGATCCCGCGATGGCACGCCGGATGCCCTCTCCGACATCGAGGATCCCCGGCTTCACGTACTCAGGAATGAACGGAACATCGGCGCCAATGCCAGCCGGAACCGAGGGGCGCGTCACGCCCGTGCGGATCTGGTGGTCTTTCTCGATTCCGACTGCATTGCTGAGCCGGGCTGCCTCTCCAACTACCTTTCAGCCTTCACGGATCCTTCCGTCGGTGCGGCTTCCGGGCTCGTTGAGGACACCCCGCCTCGGAATGTCTGGGAGCTCCTGTTTCGAGGGACCCACCGATTCGGCACGCCCGGCCCGATCTCGCGCATCTGTTCCGCGAATGTCTGCATCCGCCGTTCCCTCCTGCTGGGTCATGAGATGGAGGAGGACTTCAGCGACAACGCCGTGGGCGAGGATGGCGTCGTGGACACGAGTTTTTCCGGTCGGTGTGACGAGGAAGGCCTCTTCCTGGCGATTCGCAAGGCTGGTTGGCAGGTGGTGGCCCATCCGGAGTCCAAGGTGGATCATGATCATCCGTATGACAGGCGCTCGCTGTTCAAGCAGGCCTTTCATGGTGGTGGTGCGGCAGCGGAACTCGTCTGGAAGTTCAGGTTGCGTGATCGACTGGACCTGATCCCACTCGTTGCATTCTGGTTCTGCATCCTGCCCGCAGTGGTTCTCGCGCTGGTGCTGTCTCCCTGGTTCCTGCTGCTTCCGGTTCCGTTTCTTTTGTTGCAGTCGGTGGCGGTGTCCTACAACGAGATGGCTCGCAAGGGAAAGACATTCCCGCAGCTGCTTCGAATCACGCCTGCTCTGGTCATCTACTACCACTTGCGCCTTGCGGGCTACCTGCTTCGCCGGGTCCAGTTGCTGATCGGCGTTCGGCCGATCGAACGCATCGACCCGGCAAGCTTCGCCTCCGGCATGCCGCGTCCGGGCAGTGAGGTTGCATCGGCATGAGTGTGCAACGCCAGCCATTCATCCGCTTGCGGTCCTCCATCGAGAAGCCGCTGCAGCGACGTGGCCTGCTTCCGGTGCGTCGAGAGGAGTTTCCGCGCTTTCTCGGGATTGGTGCCCAGAAGTCCGGGACGACCTGGCTTCATGCGAACCTCTCGAGGCATCCCTCGATCTTCCTGCCGGAAACCAAGGAACTCCACTACTTCGACTGGAACTTCCACCGTCCTCTTTCCGAGTATCTCGCGCACTTCAAGCAGGCCGGTGAGCGGATTCGTGGAGAGATCACGCCGGGGTATTCCGTCCTCGATGATGACAGGGTCGACTTCATCCGCGGTGTCGCCCCGGACCTCAAGGTGATTCTCCTGCTGCGCGACCCGATCGAACGTGCCTGGTCCCAGGCGGTGATGAACATCGTCGAGATCGAAGGACGGCCGGCAGGAGAGATCCCGGATGCGGCATTCCTGGAACATCTTGCGGATGACCGAGTTCGCCTGCGCAATGACTACCTCGGGATCATCGACCGCTGGGGTGGCGCCTTTGGCCCTGAGAACATCCACGTCGGTTTCTTCGAGGACGTCTCGGAACGGCCGATAGAACTCCTGCGTGGGATACTCGAGTTCCTTGGTGTTCCCGATGAAGAGGATGCGGATTTCAGCATGGCAGGCAAGCGAGTGCGTCCCGGCATCCCCGTGCCGATGCCGGAATCGGTTCGTGAGGCCCTGGTCGCTGACAACACCGATGGTCTCAGGCGCCTGCATCAGCGTTTCGGTGCACCAGTGGATGCATGGATGAAGCGACATGGGATCAGTGAGGTCGTTTCCTGATGACGTCCGATCCTCCAAGACTCAAGTTGAAGGCCTATCGCTCGAAGAAGGCGTTCGAGGAGGCCTGGTCCAATTTCCGTGCACGCAGTCATCCCAACCCACTCTTCATCTTCGGCAACCAGAAGTCAGGTACTTCCGCCATTGCCGCCTTGATCGGTGCATGCACCGATCTGGATGTCAGCCTCGATTTTCCCCGTGAGATCCTGGATCCAACCGTGCCGGATGTTCACCGGGGAAGGATCGATCTGCAGTCATTCATCCGGCGGAATCGATTGAGTTTCTCGCGACCGATCATCAAGGAACCCTCGATCACCTTCCTGGCGGAAGCACTGCTCGAGACGTATCCTCGGAGTGAAGCGATCTTCGTGACCCGTCATCCCTTCGAGAACATCCGTAGCATCCTCGACCGACTCGGGATTCCGGGGGATCGTGAGTCGCTCGCCCCGGTGGATCTCGAGGATGTGAGCCGCACATGGATGACGGTTCTGGACAATCGATGGCAGGACGTTGAAGCGGAGCACTACATCGGGCAACTTGCCGGAAGATGGGTGGCTGCCGCACGAATCTGCCAGAGACTCGACACTCGGGTCCATCTCGTCAGGTACGAGGATTTCGAGCTGGACAAGGAGGGGGTCATTCGTGAGTTGGCTCGAAAGGTCGGGTTTGAACCGTTGAAGTCGATCGAGCATCTGGTGGATGTCCAGTACCAGCCCCCCGGCAGTCGTGGTCGCAGTGCACAGGAGGTGTACGGTTCGAATCTCGACATCCTCATCGAGTCATGCTGGCCGCTTGCCACCGAGTTCGGCTACGAAAGCTCGGGACAGGTGGTGTCGCTGTGAAGATCCTGATGGTCGGACACTTCTTCCCCCAGAAGGCCGAGACCTTCATCCTGGAGCAGGCGAATGCGCTGGTTGAACTTGGGCATGACCTCACCATCCTGACGCTGATCGGTGGCGATCCGGATGCCTTCGACGAGCGGTCGCATCGAAACGGGCTGCCGGATCGAGTGGTCGACGGGACGGTATATGGCCGACCGCTGTTTCAGCGGATGCTGCCGACGATCCGCGGATTCCTCAAGTCATTGATTCGTCATCCTCGAGCCCTTGCCTTTGCACGTCATGGCAAGCGTGCCTGGCGAGGTCAGATCGCAGCCGCAGTGGACCAGATCGGTGACCTTGGTGACTTTGATGTGATCTTCGCTTTCTTCGGCACCGCAGGGATCTCCGCCGAATGCCTGCGGGACGTCGGCCTCTTCAAGGGACCGATCGTCACCAGTTTCCTCGGCTATGACATCACGCGAGAGATCCTGCTCAACGGCAATGTCGGGTACACCCGACTTTTCAGGAATGGTGTCGAGTTCAACCCGAACTCCGAGTTCCTCCGGTCGCTCCTGCTGGAGAACGGAGCTCCCCTGGAACGTACGCACGTCCACCGCCTCGGCGTCGACCTGGGGAACTTCGAATACCTCGATCGGGGTGCGGATGAGGATGGGCCGGTTCGAATCGCGGCGGTTGGTCGTCTGGTCGAGAAGAAGGGGTTCGCCTGCTTGCTTGCTGCGGCCGGGCTGCTTCGTGATCGGGGGGTCGACTTCCAGCTCGAGATCGCCGGATCGGGGCCTCTCATGGGAGATCTCGAGTCCAGGATCGCTGCGCTCGAGTTGCAGGATCATGTCACCCTGCTTGGTTGGTGCAAGCCAACCCAGATCATCGAGCTCCTGCATCGTTCTCAGCTCTTCATCGTTCCCAGCGTGGTTGCGCCCGATGGTGACCAGGAGGGGCTCCCGCTGACGATGATCGAGGCCTGCTCCACCGGTCTTCCGGTTGTCGGCACCTACCACTCCGGCATTCCCGAGGCGATCATCGATGGTGAAACAGGGTTTCTCGTGGATGAACATGACCACGAGGCTCTGGCAAAGGCCATTCAGAGCCTGTGCCAAGACCCTGCGTTGCGTCGGTCATTCGGTGCGAACGCCCGTGCGTTCATGGAATCCCGGTTTTCGGCTTCCGAGCAGGCTCAGGCACTTGAGGCCATTTTGGTTCGAGCGTCCCATAAAATGACTTAAGTGCTTTCTAGTTAAGGGCTAAGGTGTTCTGGGAAGATTTTGAGTCCACCCTTGACACCTTCGCTGCTGAGAGTACCTTAGAATTTCCGGAAACCGCTCGTTAGTAGATTGGACTGCTCTGAGGTTGTTTCTCAGGAACGTGGTTTCGCGACTGCTCTTATGGAAAGAAGAAGGATGCGACGTACAAACCTCCAGATCGGATTGACTGTTGTGATCGGCCTTGGCGCTGCGGGTGGCATGCTCATCGCTGACAGCAAAGGCTCCGGTTTCTCTGATGGTGGGGACCTGAAATCCCCCCCCAACGATGATTTTCGTTCATCAGGATTCCGCATGGCTCATGCTGGCACCTCGCCTGGTGGTTGCGTTGGCGACTTCAATAATGACGGCATGGTCGATGGTCAGGACCTTGCTGTTCTTCTTGGTGCATGGGCAACGACTGATTGCTCCTTCAGCATCGACGGTGATGCGAGCTGCTTCATCAATGGAGCGGATCTGACGGTTCTTCTTGGCAACTGGGGTCCTTGTAACTGACACCTGTAGGGGGGTCAGTGCAGGGTAGGCCTTCATGTTCTTGATCAGGCCTTGCCGTGCAACGAGTGCACCTGTTCCTGCCGCTGGATGTTTATTGATGATTGAGACGATCCTCACAGGCAGGCGTTTCCAGCGCCTGCCTGTTTTTATCTGTACCTGTGTTCTCGCCTGCCTTGGACTGACATCCGGCGTCCAGGGTCAGGGGGATCAATGTGACATCAATTCGCCACCTCCACCCTGTTCGGACTGCGATAACAACAACGTGCGGGATGTATGCGAACCGGAACTCGTGGATGGCTTGCTTGGTCGGTACTACGCTTCAAGCGACCAGTCGCGCTTCGCCGAACTGATCGAGGTCAAGACCGATTTCCAGGTGGATTTCGAGTGGGGTGACGGGTCGCCTGGATTCGGTGTTCCTGCCGACAACTTCGCGGTGATATGGACGGGTACGATCGAGGCCCCGATATCGGGTTTGCAGGAGATCGCCACGTACACCGATGACGGAGTTCGCCTCTGGGTTGATGGGCAACTCGTCATCGAGAACTGGACGAACCACTCCACGCAGCAGGACATCGCAGTGGTCGACTTCGTGGCCGGCGAACGCGTTCCCATTCGACTTGAATACTTCGAGAGCGGTGGGGGTGCCACGTGCCAGCTGACATGGCGACTTCTCGGAGAGATGACTTTCTCGAGCATCCCCCAGGAAGCGCTGCGACCGGACACCGATATCGATGGAGATGGGTACCCGGATCAGTGCTATGCCGACTGCAATGGCAATGGAATCAACGACCTCGTGGAGATTGAAGGTGACATCTCTGCGGACTGCAACGGAAACTGTTCCCCCGATGAATGCGACGAGTTCCCCAAGGACATTGCCGGTTACTGGCGATTCGAAGGGGATGACAGCCTGATCTTCGACTCCGGTCAATGGGGACTCTTCGGTTCACTTGGTGATGCCCTTCGCCAGTTGGATGTCGATCGAAGATTCATACCCCAGACCGGCGAGGAGAACCGGGGATCCATCGTGATGCTCGACGAAGTCGTCACCATCCCTGATCCCGACGGTCGGCTTCGTTTCGCGGACGAAAGCTTCACCATCGAGGCCTGGGTCCGACTGGACACGCTCAGTACCAGTGCCGATGACAACAGCCAGCGACAATACATCCTCCAGAAGAAACCGCTTGCCGCCTACGATTCCGAACTCGGGTTCTCCTTCATGGCCCAGAGTGGCAATATCGCAGGGGCTTCCCAGTACGAATTCGGGAAGAGATCAGGCATCTCCGGGCGGGAACTCGTCCTTCGATTCGGCCTTGGGAGCGGTCCGTCAATCAACACATGGGCGATCACGAGTTTTCTTGAGATCGACGACACCAACTGGCATTACGTCAGCGTGGCATGGGACGAAGAAGCGGCGGTTGCCCGATTCGTCCTGGATGACCAGGTGGACGTCGTTCCTGCCTATGCCTTCGGCCGTGCCGTGGGCCAGGGTGCACTTCGTATCGGCGGCCACACCAACAACTCCGGTCTGACGAATCAGATGCTGAAGGGATCGATCGACGAGGTCAGGATCTCCCGTGGCGCGAAACGATTCCCGAGATTGCTTCATCAGTTCGGCTCCATCGACTGCAATGGCAACGGCCAGCTTGATCGTTGCGACATCGTTGCGGGGATCAGTGCCGACATCGATGGCAACTTCATCCCCGATGAATGCGAGGACTGCAACGGCAACGAGCTCCCTGATGCCTACGAGGTGGAGCAGGGCTTCTCCCCGGACTGCAATGGCAACCTGCTTCCCGATGACTGTGACGTCGCGGACCCGCTTGGGGACTGTGATGGCAACGGAATCCCCGACGATTGCCAACTCGAGGATGAGGATTGCAACTTCAACGGCATTGTCGATGCCTGTGACATCGCGAGCGGAACGGCCGATGATTGCCAGTTCGACGGTATTCCCGACGACTGCCAGTTGAATGAGATCGTCAACTACGAATACACGGACGGATTCCCCGAGTATGGGGTGCGCCCGGACACCGGAACACACCACACCTGGATGAATGGTCACAGGGTCGAGAACGGGGCCAATCGCCTGGTCGCCATCGAGATCTCCTATGTCTACATCGATCGTGGAACTCCGGCGATGGTCTACATATGGTCGGACCCGACTGGCGACTTCGATCCTTCCGATGCCGTTCTGCTGGGTGCAGTGAGTTCGCAGGTCGACATGCCGGACCCTTCCCAGGGGTGGCGTCGTCAGGTGGTGGTCCTCCCCCAGCCGATCGATGTGGGTGTCGACGGGGCGGTCTTCTTCGTGGGGACCTCGCTTCGCTTCAGTGTGGAGAACGATGATTTCCCCGCGGCGATGGACATCAGTCCTCCGACCGCTGACGGGAGATCATGGCACATCGGTACTGAAGGTCCGCTTGATCCGAACGACGTGACTGCAAACACGACGGAATACGGTCCACTTGACGAGATCCTCTTCTCCGGGAACTGGGACATTCGAGCGGTCACCTTGCGCCAGACCGGAGACTGCAACAGTGATGGGCGAATCGACATCTGTCAGATCGAGTCCGGTGAATATGCAGACATCAACGACAACGGTGTCATCGATGACTGCGAGGATTGCAACGGCAACGGCATCGTCGATTCCTTCGACATCGCTGACGGCCTGAGCCTTGATTGCCAGCCCGACGGCATTCCCGATGAATGCCAGATGTTGGCCGGGGATTGCAACCAGGACGGCATTCCCGATACCTGTGCGCCGGACTGTGATGCCGATTCCGTTCCTGACTCCTGCGCGATCGCCTCGGGTCTTTCCGAGGATGTCGATGGCAATGGAGTCCCTGATGAATGCGAAGACTGCAATCTCAACGGCATTCCCGACGGGCTGGATGTTCCGCCCAATGGTGACGAGCCTGATTGTGATGGGGACCTCGTGCCGGACATCTGCGAGCTGGGTGCGGCCCAGGTCATCGCCATCGGGAACAACGACGGACTTGCCGACACTTCACTGACTCTGGGTACACCCGGTTGGCTTCTCTGGATGGAGACATTGACCGTGGCCTCGGGCGAGGAATACCTCGATGCGGTCGAGGTTCATGTGCCTGCAATACCCGTAGGCAGCGTGTTCACGTTCTTCCTCGGGACCGACCAGGGGGGTGGTACACCCGCAACCATGGATCTCAAGCTCCTGGTTGACCGACCGATCCCCCTGACCGGTGAGATCGTTCGCATCGACCTTCCCGATGTCTACATCGGCCCTCCGGGGACGCTCTACTACATCGGCGCGCAGTACTACGATGACACGCCCGGCTGGAATCAGCCTATCGCCCTGGATACCACCGAACCCATGGGGTTGAGCTGGATCGCCTACGACGTCACGAGTGAGATCGATCCTTCCGATGTCCAGGGGACATCGGAGGTCTTCTCGCCTCTCGGTGAGCTGCTCTACGAGGCGAATTGTCTCCTCGATGCAGTTGTCTTCGATGGCACACGAGAGAACGATTCGGATGGAGACGGCGTTCCCGACAACTGTACGGGCGGCGGATGCACCGGTGACATCAATGATGATGATCGAATCGATGGCGAGGATCTCACCGCACTCCTTGGGGAGTGGGGTGGGACCAACCTGACCTTCGACTTCAACAACGATGGTGTCGTTGACGGTGGAGACCTGACCACTCTGCTTGGCAACTGGGGTGAGTGTCGCTGACCCATCAGCTCCACATGAGGCATCTCGGACATGCAAAGAGCTTGTAACGGAGTATTGAAATGAATGAAAAAAGCCGCTTGCCTGTCTGCTTAGGCGTGATCTCTTCGGCCCTGGTCGCTTTCTCGCTTTCGGCACAGGATGGATGTTTCACACCCGATGCCTGCGAGGATCTCAACGGCAACGGCGTGGTCGATGCCTGTGAGAACGTTGATTCCCTCGGAACCGGACTTCTCGGGAGCTACTACGGATCCTGCTCCGGTTCAATCTACGGTGGAGTGACTCCTTCGGAGCGCATTCTCACCAGGGTCGATGCCAACATCGACTTCCGGAATGATTCGGACTTTCCTCCGGCAGAGGTTCCGGGTGACCGATTCTTCGTGCGTTGGACGGGCGCGATCACCTCCGGGGAATCCGGTGTTCACGGATTCCGGGCACGCCATGACGATGGTTTTCGCTGCTCCGTCAACGGACAGTGGATCATCGAGGACTGGGTCGACCAGAGTGGTGGGGAGTACCACGCGGGTGAGATCGAGTTGACCGCGGGTGTTCCTGCCCTGGTGGTCATCGAGTACTACGACAACAGTGGTTCCGATTTCTGCGAGCTGGAGTGGCGAACCCCCTCCATGGACGAGCATGAGATCGTGCCCACCGATGTCTTCTCGCCTTCGACGGATCTCGACGGTGACGGGTACCCGGATTTCGATGTCGAGGATTGTGATGGCGACGGCATTTCCGATGCCGTCGCGCTGGGTAGCGGACTTTCCAGGGACTGCGACCTGAATTGCGTGCCCGATGAGTGTGACGAGAGTGAACCGGAAGTGCTTGCCTGGTATCGATTCGAGAGCAATCCTCTCGTGATCATCGATTCATCCGGCAACGATCGTCATTTGATCGCGAGTTCCGAGGTTTCCTTCAGCAGCGATCGTTTCTCCAACGAGATTCCACGAACCGGCGATGACAACTCTGGCAGTGTCGAGTTTCCTGATGACGGGCAGCTCCGTTTCCCTGATCCTGATGGGGTCTTCGCGCTCGGGGACGAGAGCTTCACGGTGGAGGCGTGGCTCAAGGTCAATGCGGCCACCACCGAGAACAACGACCAGCGCCAGTATCTTCTGCAGAAGAAGTCCGCCACCGGAGACGTCAACGCCGGGTTCCAGATCCTTGCCCAGTGCGGAAACATCGCTGCGGCGGGTGATTGGTACGGCAAGTCCTCCAATCGGGGCGGCAATGAAATCGGGATTCGTTTCGGAAACGGTACGAGCGCCTACACCATGATCAGCCGGATTCAACTGGTCGATTGTGCAGGATGGGTCCACATGAGTGTGGCGGTCGACCAGGAGAACCAACGCGTTCGCTTCGAGGTTGATGGCGTCGTCGAATGGCAGGATCTTCCGGGACTGGGGCATGTTCCCGGCCAGGGCGCGTTGCGTATCGGTGCGCACAGCACATCTGCCGGCGACCTCGACCAGCATTTTGACGGCAAGCTCGACGAACTCCGCATCATTCGTGGTGTCCTCCCCTTGAGCGGGATGCTTGATCGGTCCACCGAGGTCGAAGACTGCCCCGAGAATCCCTGTGACGGTGACTACGACGACTCCGGAAGCGTCGATGGGGCCGACCTCACCCAGCTGCTCGGGGGCTGGGGTACCGTAGACGTTCTTCTTGATCTTGATGGGGCGCCGGGTATCGACGGCGCCGACCTGACCATTCTTCTTGGAAACTGGGGCGTATGCCCGTGAGAACCACCATGTTGCACAACACCGCACTCGTACTCGCTTTCGTCTGCTCCGCAGGCGCCGTCGCCGACGTCGCCTATGTCCGGGCAGGTGCCGCTCCCGGCGGCGATGGACTCTCCTGGGCGACTGCCAAGCCTGGCATTCGCGGAGGGATCAACGTCGCCGCGGCAAATCCCGACGTGACCGAGATCTGGGTCGCTGCGGGTACCTATCCCTGCGGTGGAGCACCCTACCTCCTGCCACAGGGCGTGCCGATGTACGGTGGCTTCACCGGGGTCGAGACCGAGTGGTCGGAGCGCGATCCCTACCTCAATCAGACCACCCTCGATGCGAATGGCCAGAGCGGTGTTCTCGAGGGCGGCGATGATTGGGAATTCGGCGAGCTGCTCGTCGACGGCTTCGTGATCGCCGGTGGGCGAGCGACCGAGGGGGCTGGCTACTTCGCCTACAACGCGAGTCCGATCTTCGTGAACTGCGATTTCCGCGGGAATGTCGCCAACGGTGGCGATGGCGGTGCGATCCGGATCTACGAGGGCTCAGGACTCTTCGTGAACTGCGACTTTCGCGGGAACGAAGCGGGGGGCAGCGGTGGCGCCATCGATTGGTATGACTGCTTTGCGACCTTCGTGAACTGCCGGTTCCGGAACAACAAGGCCGGCGGCTCCGGTGGCGCCATCGCCATCTATGAGAACGGACCCCGTCTCATCAACTGCACGCTGTTCGGAAACGAGATCACCAACGGCCTCGATGACGACTACAACACCGGCTCCGCGATCATGGACTACCGAGGCGTCTGTCGGCTCGACAACTGCATCGTCTGGGGCAACACCGGCGCCGTCGCTTCCCAGGCCTATCCCTTCCCTCAGCATGGCTACTATCCGCCGGAAAACACACCGGTCTACAACTGGTCGATCGTGGACTGGGATCAGTTCCAGGGCGTGAACACCATTTCCTCGCATCCCGAACTCAGTGACAGCCCGGAACGCACGTTCCCCAAGGTCTTTTCGCCGGCGGTCGACTCCGCCAATCCCGAGTACCTGCCTGCCGACGAGTTCGATCTCGATCGTGACGGTGATTACACCGAGACCGTACCCCTCGACTGCTCCGGACGGGAGCGTTTCGTGGATGCCACGGTCGTCGTCGATCAGGGGCCGCCGGATCCCTTCAATCCGATCGCGCTCGATCGTGGCGCCTATGAGTTCGACGATGACTGCAACGGAAACGGCATCTCCGACATCCTCGACATTCAGGCCGGTGCACCGGACTGCGACGGTGACATGATTCCCGACGAGTGCGAGCTCGATTGGAATGGTGATGGAGTCGCGGACATCTGTCAGATCCTCGCGGGTGAGGAACCCGACTGCAATGACAACGAACTGCTGGATGCCACCGACATCGCCCGGGGCGATCTGGACCGGGACGGCAACGGGGTTCCTGATTCCTGCCAGCCCGACTGCAACGGCAACGAACGACCGGACACGCTCGACATCTCGGTCGGGTTCTCGGTGGATTGCAACGACAACGGAGTCCCGGACGAGTGCGAAATCATCACCCCGGAGGATGCGGTCTACGGTATCAGCGACGGCAGTTCCGAGATCTTCATCGCCGAGGACACCGAACCGACCATCATCTGGATCCAGGGATTCGAGATCGAGGAGGGACGTGAGACGATCGGTGCGGTCGAGTACATCATGGGCATGGTCGCCGGGGGCGGCAACTGCTCGGTCGGGATCTGGCTGGATTCCGATGGTGATCGTGATCCCAGCAACGCTGAACTGCTCGCATTGACCTCCAGCGTGATCCGCTGGCCCGCCAGCGACATGTACACCCGCGCCTGGTTCGATGAGGCCCTGACCTTCTCGCCCGGAGACATCGTCTTCGCGGGTGTGGTCTACGACCAGCAACCCGGTGAATACGCCGTGCCCCTCGACCAGAGCGCCAACTCGACCGATTCCTGGGTCGCCTTTGGAGGCGCCACTGCCGAGAATCTGGGCGGGGTGGGCACGATCGGACGGATCGGGGATTTCGGCCTGCCCGGGTGCTGGCAGATTCGAATGATCCCGGGACTGCCGATCGAAACCGACTGCAACGGAAATCTCCGACCCGATGACTGCGACATCGCAGACGGCGCCGCGGATGGAAACGGTGACGGGATTCCTGACGAGTGCGACGAAAACGCCTGCACCGGTGACTTCGATCAAAGCGGTGGCGTTGACGGTGCCGACCTCTCGCGACTGCTCGGTTTCTGGGGCACCGTGAATGCGGAAGTCGATCTGGACGGAAGCCCCGGCATCGACGGTGCGGACCTCACCCTGCTCCTTGGTCTCTGGGGGAACTGCCCCTGATGAGGAGGCTCATCGTCATCCTCACCGGTCTGGCTTGTGCATGCACCGCTGCGGCTGACGTTGCGTATGTCCGAAATGACGCGCCCGACGGTGGGGACGGCCTCTCGTGGGCGACCGCGAAACGGAACCTGCGCGGCGGTCTGACCATGGCGCGGGAGAACGATGCCATCACGGAGATCTGGGTCGCGGCGGGCACCTACCGCTGCAATGGCGAACCGTTCGAGCTCGTGCAGGAGATCCCCGTCTACGGTGGATTCAGCGGTGATGAGGTCGAGTGGCAGGATCGTGACCCACTGGCCAACGAATGCATTCTCGACGGGCAGTACCAGTGCCGGGTTCTGCGGGGTGGCTACGGCTGGCCCATGGGCGACCTGCGCGTCGACGGATTCGTGATCACCAAGGGGCGTGACTGGCAGGCCGGTGCCTGGGAGAACTATGAGGCCAACCCGATCTTCATCAACTGCCGGTTCGTCGGGAACCAGGCACATGCCGGCAACGGTGGTGCGATCAACAACTACACCGGCGAAGGCCTCTTCGTGAACTGCGATTTCCGCGGGAACACCGCGAGCGGTCGTGGTGGTGCGATCAACTGGTACGACTGCAGGGCGACCTTCGTGAACTGTCGGTTCCGAAGCAACGAGTCCGGGGGCAGCGGGGGGGCGATCGAGGTCTACGACAACGGTGGCCACTTCATCAACTGCACCTTCTTCGGCAACCGGGTCGGCGAGACCGTTTTTCCGGAGAACATCGTCTCCGGATCCGCGATCATGGACTACCGCGGGGTCGCCCGACTCGACAACTGCATCGTCTGGGGCAATACCGGCGGCGGTTGGATCGAATACCCGTTCACCGAGCATGCCTACTTCCCGCCGGAAGGTCCCCCGACCTACAACTGGTCGATCGTCGCCTGGGACGGTTTCGAGGGTGAGAACAACCACGTGCTGCATCCGGAACTCGAGGACTCGGATGCGGGCACCCCGCCACGAGTGATCTCCTCCGCGATCGACTCCGCGAACCACTACTACCTTCCCCCCGACACGTACGATCTCGATCGGGACGGGGACGTCACCGAGCTCATCTCCCTGGATCTTGCCGGGCAGCCCCGATTCGTGAACTCGACGATCGTGGACGACCGGGTGCCCTTCGATCTCGACCCGCCACCCGCTCTCGACCGTGGTGCCTACGAATTCAATGACGACTGCAACGGCAACGGCGTGTCCGACATCAACGACATTCTCGGCGGGGCCAGTCTCGACTGCGATGGCGACCTCATTCCCGACGAGTGCGAACTCGACTGGGACGGTGATGGGGTCGCGGACGTGTGCGAGATCCTCAGCGGTGACGAAGAGGACTGCAACGGCAATCTGGCGCTCGACCTGATGGATGTCGTCCGCGGGACGTCGAACGATCGAAACAACAACGATCGACCGGACGAATGCGACATCGACTGCAATGAAAACGGTCGTCCCGACGAACTCGACATCGCCTCCGGCTTCTCCGCCAACTGCAACAACAACCTGATCCCCGACGAATGCGAGATCCCGACCCCGGACGAGTACTTCTACGCCGACAACGACGGCAGTGCCGAGGTCTACCTCACCGACAACGGAACACTGGACATCATCTGGCTGCAGGGATTCGAGATCGAGGCCGGTCGGGAACGCATTCGCGGGATCGACTACGTCATCGGCGACATTCCCTCCGGCCGACGCTGCTCGGTCGCCATCTGGCATGACGAGGATGGTGATCGGAACCCCGGGAATGCGACCCTCGTTGTCGCCCGCGACATCCCGGTCCTCTTCGACGGGAATGATGCCTTCGATCGGGTCCGCCTCCAGGAGACCATCGAGTTCGAACCCGGTGACTTCGTCTTCGTCGGCGTGATCTATGGGCAGCAGGGTGGAGAGGGATCCGCACCTCTGGACCAGAGCGCAGGATCCTCCGATGCCTGGATCGCGTACGGCTCGGCGAACGCCGAGAACCTCTCGGAATCGGGCGGTCTCGATCGAGTCTCGACCGTGGGCTTCCCCGGTCGCTGGCTGATCAGGATGGTGCCCTCCCTGAGCCTTCCCAACGACTGCAACGGGAACCTGCGTCCGGACAACTGCGACATCGCGAACGGTGCGGGCGACGCCGATGGCGACGGGGTGCTCGATGCCTGTGACCAGAGCGACTGTCTCGGCGACGTCGACAAGAACCTCCGGGTCGACGGCGAGGACCTGACCGAACTCCTCAGCTGGTGGGGAACGAGTCGGCCCGCGTCCGATCTCAATCGCGATGGTCTGGTCGACGGGGCGGACCTGAACACCCTGCTTGGTGCCTGGGGACCGTGCCCCTGACCAGCCCGATCATGACGACCACCCGGTTCATCCCGTATAGAGTGGGTGTCCACCCGAACCGTTGACCGAATAGTGGAGACGCGCATGTCCATCGACCTCGATCGCATCGGTGCCAGGCTGCAGAACCTCGAGATCGAACTGCCGAGCTGGGGTTTCGCCGACACCGGCACCCGATTCGGCAAGTTCCTGCAGGATGCGGCAGCCCTCACGCTCGATGACAAGCTGGACGATGCCGCGGAGGTGAACCGGGTCACCGGGGCCTGTCCGCAGGTCGCGGTGCACGTTCTCTGGGATGTCGAGGATCCCGACCGTCCGGAGCTGCTTGCGGAGGCCGCGGTCCGACGTGGACTGCGGATCGGTTCGATCAATCCCAACGTCTTCCAGGACCAGTGCTACAAGCTCGGCTCGGTCGCCAACGCCGATCCTGCGATCCGCCGTCGGGCGATCGACCATCTGCTGCACTCCGTCAAGGTCGGCCAGGCGACCGGTTCCGACATCCTGACTCTCTGGTTCGCTGATGGCACCAACTACCCCGGCCAGGGCAACATCCGCCAGAGAAAGCGGTGGTTCGAGGAGGCGCTTCGGGAGGTGCACGAGGCGATGCCGCAGGGCATGACGATGCTCGTCGAGTACAAGCCCTTCGAGCCCGGCTTCTACCACACCGACATCGCGGACTGGGGCATGTCCTGCGCCTTCGCCCGACACGCCGGACCGAACGCCCGAGTGCTCGTCGACACCGGCCATCATCTTCCGGGGCAGAACATCGAGCACATCGTGGCCTTTCTCATCGACGAGGGCATGCTCGGGGGATTCCACTTCAACGACTCCAAGTACGCCGACGACGATCTGACCACCGGTTCGATCGATCCCTACGGAACCTTCCGCATCTTCCACGAGATTCTTCACGCGGAACGTGACCTGGGCACCGAGCTGCCGATCGCCTGGATGGTCGACCAGTCACACAACCTGAAGCCGAAGACCGAGGCGATGATCCAGACCGTGACCACGATCCAGGAGCTCTTCGCCAAGGCGATGCTGGTTGATCTCGATCGTCTCGAGACGGCACGCCATGGGGGGGACATCGTGTCGGCCGAGGAATGCCTCAAGGACGCTTATGCCACCGATGTTCGCGCCGAACTCGGTGCCTGGCGTGAAGCGCGCGGGCTGCCCGCCGATCCTCTCGCCGAACATCGGGCCTCCGGCTACATCGAACGAGCCGCGGCGGATCGGATCACCCGCAAGGCCGCCGCCTCCGGTTCCTACGCGTGAGCGAGCGCGTCCACATCGCGATCGACGTCGGCGCCTCCTCCGGGCGCGTGATGCAGGTCCGGATCGGTGGCGGTCCACCGGTCATCGAGGAGGTCCACCGTTTCGACAACCAGCCGATCCGGCTCGGACCCGATGCGGGCGATCGCTGGTCCTGGGCGCTCGATGCCCTGGTCAGGGAAGTGACCGACGGACTCGGTCGCGTCGAGGCCACGGTCGATTCGATCGGCATCGACACCTGGGGCTGCGACTACGGTCTGGTCGATGCCACCGGCGCGCTGGTCGCACCGATCACCGCCTACCGCGACGACCGGCACCACGCAGCCTTCGAATCGGTTCGTGAACGTCTCGGTGAGGCGCATCTCTACACGGCGACCGGCACCCAGTTCCAACCGTTCAACACGCTCTACCAGCTGGCGACCGATGCAGCGGCGCCGGACCGGCCGCTCGAGCGTGCCGATCGCCTGCTGATGATCCCGGACCTCCTGGCCAACCGGCTCTGCGGGTCGACCTGTTGCGAACGGACCAACGCCAGCACCACCCAGTGCTTCGACTCCGATGCCGACCGATGGCATGAGGACCTGCTTCGTTCGGTCGGCGTGCCACCCGAGCTCATGCCTTCCGTGGTGGCCGGCGCATCGCCGGAGCCTCTCGGCCTCCTTCGGCCGGAGATCAGTGCTGCGACAGGACTGCCTGGTTCCGTTCCACTGCTTGCCACCGCCACGCATGACACCGCGTCGGCGGTCGCAGCCGCACCGCTCCGATCGAAAACCGATGCCTACATCTCCAGCGGAACCTGGTCCCTGGTCGGGGTGGAACTCGACCAGGTGCTCGCAAGCGATGCGGCCCGGCGCTGCAACTTCACGAACGAGGCCGGGGTGTTCGGAACCACGCGCTTCCTCCGGAACGTCAGTGGACTCTGGCTGCTGCAACAGTGTCAGTCGACCTGGCGTGCGGCGGGCCGCGACCTCGACTGGTCGGCTCTCGTCGCTGCCGCCGAGCAGTCACCGGCCTTCGAATCGATCATCGATCCGGATCATCCTGATCTCGCCGCACCGGGTGACATGCCGGAACGCCTTCGAGCGCGTTGCCGGCTCACCGGTGAACCTGTCCCTGCCAATGACGCAGCGATCGTTCGTTGCATCATCGACAGTCTCGCCCTTCGCTATGCGGCGTGCCTGGAGGAACTGGAAGGGGTCACCGGTCGAGTGATCGAACGCCTGGTGGTGGTGGGGGGCGGTTCGCGTAACGGCCTGCTCAACCGACTGACCTCGGAGGTCACCGGACGACCGGTGGTGGTCGGATCCGCCGAAGCCACCGCGCTGGGGAACGCGTTGGTCCAGCACGCCGCGCTCGAGGGCATGCGATCGATCGATGAACTGCGAACCCTCGTCAAGGCTGAACACCATCTCGAACCGGCAGGTGATACGCTGGATCGGGAGCGAATCGATGCGGCTCGGTCGCGTTTTCGCAGAATCACCGCAACGATCGTCCAACCCCTCCCCGAGGAGACGCAATGACTTCCCCGACGACTTCCCCGCACGTGAATCACCTCTGGTCCGACGATGCGCTGGCCGGGCTCGATCCACTCGATCGACTGGTCTACCGTTCCAATCGTCTGGGGGACGACCAGCGGGTCACCAACACCGGTGGAGGGAACACCTCGAGCAAGTTGCGCGAGGTCGATCCGATCACCGGCGAGACGATCGATGTCCTTTGGGTCAAGGGGTCTGGCGGGGACCTGCGGACCTCCGGCCGGGCAAACTTCGCCTCCCTTCGCATGGAGGATCTCCATCGCCTGAAGTCGGTGTACGACGCCCGTCCCGAGCGGGGCATCAAGACCGTGGCCGAGGACGAGATGGTCGATCTCTACCGGGAGTGCGTCCACGCGCTGAATCCCCGGGCTTCCTCGATCGACACCCCCCTGCACGCCTTCGTTCCCGCACGGCATGTCGATCACACCCATCCCAACTCGGTGATCGCGATCGCGGCCTGTCAACGCGGTGAAGAGGTGACCCGCGAGGTCTACGGCGACGAAGTGCCCTGGCTGCCGTGGATGCGACCTGGGTTCGAACTCGGGCTCGCCCTCGAACGACTCTGCAAGGAACACCCCGATGCGATCGGGGCGATGATGGGCCAGCACGGTCTGATCAACTGGGCGGATGACGACCGGCTCTGCTACGACCGTTCCATCGAGCTCATTGATCGCGCTGCGCGCTACCTAGCCGATCATGATCGAGGCGAGGAGACCTTCGGTGGTCAGCGAATCGATCCCGTCGGGGATGACGCCCGTCGTTCGATCCTGGTCGAGATCCTGCCCTGGCTGCGCGGCCGGGTGAGCTCCCGTCGTCGGATGATCGGCACCGTCCAGTACGACGAATCGATGCTGCGCTTCGTTTCCAGCGTCGATGCTGAACGACTCGCCCGGCTCGGTACCAGCTGCCCCGATCACTTCCTGCGCACCAAGATCCAGCCGCTCTTCGTCGACTGGGACCCCAACCGGGAGGACACCGCCGCCCTGCGCGAGAAGCTGGAGGCGGGACTCGAACGCTACGTCACCGACTACACCGAGTACTACGAGGCGTGTCGACATCCCGACAGCCCGGCGATGCGTCCGCCGGAGCCGACGGTGGTGTTGATTCCCGGTGTCGGCATGGTCGCCTGGGGCGCAAGCAAGTCGGAAAGCCGCGTCACCGCGGAGTTCTATCGCTGTGCGGTTGAGGTCATGCGTGGAGCGGAATCGATCGGCGGCTATCGGGCACTGCCTCGCCAGGAGGCCTTCGACATCGAGTACTGGAGACTCGAGGAGGCGAAGCTTCAACGGATGCCGAAGCCCCGACCGTTCGCCGGGCACGTGGTGGTGGTCGCCGGTGCCGGTTCCGGGATCGGTCGGGAGACCGCCACCTCCCTGATTGCGGAGGACGCCTCGATCGTCTGTCTCGATCTCCACGCTGACAGCGCGGCCGACACCGCCACGGCGATCGAATCGCAATGCGGGGTCTGGATCGGCGTCGCCGGGAGCGGCATCTCCGGGTGCGGCCCTGCCATCGCGGTCAGTGCTGATGCGACCGATCGTGCTGCGGTACGACACGCCCTTGAGGATGCGATTCTGGCCTACGGTGGGTTCGACGAACTCGTGGTGACCGCCGGCCTCTTCCCCTCCCCGGATGATGCCGGGGTGGTCGGTGACGATCTCTTCGCACGAACCCTCCTCGTGAACGTGCAGGCGCCGACCATTCTCTCGGAGGAGAGTGCGCGCATCATCGAGATGCAGGGAACCGGCGGGTCGTTCGTCTTCACCACCAGTGCGAACGCCATCGTGGCGAAGAAGGGGTCGATTGCCTACGACACCTCCAAGGCTGCGGCCAATCATCTGGTCCGTTCCCTGGCCGTGACCCTCGCGCCCCTGATCCGTGTGAATGCAGTCGCTCCGGCGACCGTGATCGAGGGCAGCACGATGTTCCCTCGTGAGCGGGTCCTGGCCAGTCTTGCCAAGTACGAGCTCGAACATGATGAATCGATGACTGACGAGAGACTCATCGAGGTTCTCGGGAACTTCTACGCCCAACGCAACCTGCTGAAGGTCGTGATATCTCCAAGGGATCAGTACGAGGCGATTCGCTGGCTGCTTGGACCGGAATCATCCCGGACCACGGGACAGGTCGTCCATGTCGATGGCGGACTCGCCGATGGTTTCCTGCGATGACGGGAAAGGAGCCTTCGTTGCGTGAAACGAAACTGCGCCGCGTGTGTTTCCTCCTGAAGGTCCGGCAGGATCGACTCGAGGATTATCGCAGGGATCACGAGACGGTCTGGCCCGAGATGCTTGATGCCTTGAGTCGGCACGGTTGGCGAAACTACTCCCTCTTTCTCAGGCCCGATGGTCTCCTGGTTGGGTATCTCGAGACACCGGATTGGGATGCTGCGCTCGCCGGCATGCAGGATGAAGAGGTCAACGTCCGCTGGCAGGCGGCGATGCAGGGGTATTTCGAGGCGTTGGGTGATGCCAAGGCGGATGAATCGATGCAGCCGCTTGAAGAGGTCTTCCACCTCGTGTGAAGCGAGGTCAATCCCCGTCGATCGCGGCTCCGGTCGCACCCGGCTGGTCGATGTGGTCCTTCCAGCTGTGACGCGCCCCATCCTGCAGGAACTCCCACGATTCATACTCCGAGAAGTCGGTGTCCGGTTCGAGATCCCAGCTCGAGACACCTTCCGGGAGCTTGAGGTATCGATCACCTCCATTGGCATCGATGAAGAGTCCCGCATTGATCGGGAAGTCTCGCCGAGTCCCGAACCGTTCCTGGTAGGGCTGGCCGAAGGAGTTGCTCCGTGCGATCCAGGTGTCGTCGCCACCCCGGTCCCAGCAGACACCGAGTCCATTGACATTGCCGATCCCGAAGGCCGAGTCACTTCCGAAGTAGTGATCGTTTCCTCCGCCGTCCTCGAACCATCCCAACGAGAAGTCACGACCGAACCCGCAGGCGCGCGAGGACTTCCCGCGCCAGATGTCGTCGCCTGACTCGTCGATCACGATGCCCACTGCGAAGTGCGGCGGGCTGGCGATCGAGTAGGAGTCCGAGTCGTACACATCGTCACCTCCATCATCATGCATGATGCCGAGTCCATACCAGTAGGCACATCCGATTCCGTAGATGCCGCACTGGTAGCGGTCGTTGCCCTCGCCGCCATCGACGAGCATCCCGACACCGCCTGCCCAGGAGTGGCCATCATCCATGTCGGCTCTTCGTCCGTACCCGAAGCCCTGGGTCATGTTCAGCTGTGTCCCGAAGGAGTCGAACCAGGAATACTTGATGTGTTCGACATCGGCGAGGTATGCATCATTCCCACCGATGTTCACCAGGACACCGCTCCCGTGGGTTCCCCCGTACCCCATGCCCTTGTGGAGCAGGTGGTAGTCATCGTCACCTCCAAGGTCGGCGCTGGTTCCCGTTCCAAACGTACCGCTTCCCATGCATCCGGTGTCTCCGTGGTAGTGATCATTGCCGGCAACGTCCAGATGCGCCCCGTGGCCGAGCAAACCACAGCCGATCCCCCCGACCGGGGCGGTGTAGACGTCATCGCCCGAAACGTCGACGAGCATGCCATAGCCGAGAAGACCCGATCCAAAGGCGGGTCGATGGTCGTCGGGGGTTTCCTGCCTGAAGCCCTCTTCCTTGCCGCCGGGTCCATCGAAGACCCGGGCTCGCCACGCTTCGGCGCCCGGAGTTTCATAGACGTCGTTTCCCGCGAGATCGATGGCGACGGAAATGCCCTGATGTCGGGGATCCCCCGTGGCCCCCGACCGTGCATGGGTGTCGTTTCCCGAGACGTCCATGAGCAACAGGTAGTGCTTGTCTGGGTGGGTGTCGTCGGTTCCTCCCGTGATCAGGACCGATCCCAATCGTGTTTCAGCCTCGATCTGGAAGACGCCCTCCGGGATCTCCGCCTCCGCCAGATCCGAAAGAGCTGCATCGACCGCCAGTGCGATCAGGTTGGCACCACGTGCAAGGAGGTGATAGTCCACCGAATCCACGAGTCGTTCGGTCTCGAGCATGCGACGAGCCTCGTTGAACTTGGCATCGCCAGGCAGGTTGGCATCATCGTCATCGGCTTCACGCCAGAAGAGTTCTTCATACATCCGCTCATGGATTTCGTCCGGGTCGAATCCACCAGCTTCGAGTGGTTCCATGAGTGCGATCTGGCGGTACTGCTCCGCATCGACGATCGCACGCAGGATCAGTGCCGCAGCCTTGGTGACCGGTTCAGGCGGTTTTCCGCTGCTCGTCATGATCAAGCGCTCTTCATCGGTCGCCGTTTCAGAGAGCGGGGGTCGAAGGGCCATGATCGCCTTGCCGAGTGCTTCTGGTCCATCGGCATCGACCTGTTCCCGTGCTTCGGTCAGGAAGGTTCCGTAGTAGTTGTCCCGTACGCGAATGCCGGTGTTGGCTTGTGAGAGGTAAAGAAGGTCATGGACGCTTGGCGCTGCGGTTCGCGCTGCTGAGGCATGCTCTCGACCGTAGGGACTTGCCTTCCAGGGATCATTGAAGAAGAGGTTGAACAGTGGAAGTCGCCATCGATCACCGCCCCAGACCGCGACCACATCGGGATCGAACCGAAAGGTCTCCCAGTCAAGTCCGGAAAGATCCAGCGCTTGCTCGAACAATCGGGACTGCTCTCCACTGCATTCCAGGAAGGATTTCGGCGGATCTCCCGGCATCGAGATCGAGGTGGCCGCAAGAACGAGGTTGAGGAGCATTGTCATGGGACTTTCCTTCTCTCTTTCTCTATATAAAGGTAGCGGTTATGCCGACATATTTCTGGAAAGACCAGCGGGAGCATCGTCTTGTCGAATTCAACGCCCAGTGAACGATTGGCCACCATCGAAGCTGAGATCCGTGCGTTCGCTGAAGCGCATCTCGTCGACCCACCATGTGTGGGTGGAGGAGATGAAGTCTTCTGGCGTGAAGGCTGGAATCGCTGTGCGGCCGAAGGCATCATCGCCGGGCCGCTGCCTGCCGAATGGGGGGGGCGTGACCAGGGACTGCTGGCGACCATCGTCTCGATGGAGACGCTTGGGACTACATGTCCCGACCTCGGCCTGCTCTTTTCGATCAATGCACACCTCTGGGCGTGCTCGATCCCGATCTTGAGCTTCGGGACCGATGAACAGAAGCGTCGCTGGTTGCCCGGTCTCGCGGATGGGTCGTCCATCGGTGGCCATGGTGCCACCGAGCCGAATGCCGGGTCCGACATCTTCTCCATGACTTCAACCGCGGTTCGCGATGGTGACGAATGGGTGCTCGACGGTCACAAGAACTTCGTTGCCAACGGGCCGGTGGCGGACGTGTTCGTCGTCTATGCGACCACGGATCCCGGTCTTGGCGAACTGGGTGTCACGGCCTTCATCGTCGAACGTGATCGGCCGGGCCTGGTGGTGAGCAAGCCTCTGGAGAAGGTGGGACTCCGGAGCAGCCCGACCGGAACCATCACCATGAACGACTGCCGAATACCCGTTGGGAACATGCTGGGAAGTGAAGGTGGCGGTTCCGCCTGCTTCAACTGCTCCATGGAATGGGAACGGGGAAGCATCCTTGCGATGCACATCGGAAGCATGGAGCGTCAACTGAAGGATGCAATCGCACACGTTCGATCTCGGAGACAGTTCAATCGTGCGATCGGAAGCTTCCAGTCCGTGGCCAACCGCATCGTCGACATGAAGGTCCGGATCGACGCCGCGCGTCCACTGGTACGACGTATCGGGGAACTCAAGGATTCCGGCCGCAACGCCATGCTTGAATCGGCGGTTGCAAAGCTCTTCGTCTCCGAAGCAGCGGTTGCTTCGGGACTGGATGCGATGCAGGTGCATGGTGCACGAGGGTATCTCTCCGAGAACAGGGTCGACGTCGAACTCCGGGACGCACTTGGTGCTCGGATCTATTCCGGAACCAATGACCTGCAGCGAGTCATGATCGCGAGACTCCTGGGTCTGCCCTCATCGCTGGTTGGCGGTGACTGATGAGCCCCGAGGCGACCAACCCACCAATCCGCTGGCAGTCATCACGCCCAGTGCGATTCCTGCTGCTTCTTGCCCAGTTGGTCGGGTTGGCATTCATCGTTCATCTCTGGAACATCGAATCCACGTTGTTCGAAGACCTGGTCCTGCTGAGCATTCTCGGCTTTGCGATCCACTACTGGCTTCCCGTCGCCTGGCGCTACCGTTTCTTCGTCGGGTACTCGCTCGCATGCGCTTTCGTCATACTTGGCATCAAGGCCTCCTGCGGGCTTTTTCTGATCGGTCTTCTCATCTACGGCCTGCTTCGACTGCCCATTCCCTGGTGGTTGCGCATCACGATGGTCATCCTTCTCGGGGTGGCACTCATGGTCGCACGCACCCTGGTCGGCCATCCGTGGGTCGCTGATGGTTTCTGGCCCCTGGTGGGTTCGATCTTCATGTTTCGCACGATCGTCTATATCTACGACGTTCGCCATGCCCGCAACCCGCCTCGACTCATCGACTTCCTCGGGTATTTCTACCTGCTTCCGAACTACTACTTCATGCTCTTTCCCGTGGTTGATCACCAGACCTTCCTGGTGGCCCGGGGTCGCAAGCCGCTGGATGACTGCGCCCAGACCGGCATTCGCTGGATCACCCGGGGCATTGTTCAGCTGATCCTGTACCGAGTGGTGGTGCTCTACATCCCTGATCCGATGACGGCCACCACCATCCCCGGGGTCGCGGGCTTCATGGTGATGACCTACCTGCTCTACCTTCGGGTGTCGGGACAGTTTCACATCGCGATCGGGATGATCCACCTCTTCGGAATCGACCTTCCCGAAACCCACCGCAAGTACCTGCTCGCCTCGAGCATCGCGGACTTCTGGCGCCGGATCAACATCTACTGGAAGGACTTCATCCTGAAGATCTTCTACCTGCCGATCTTCTTCAGGCTTCGCAAGAGAGGGGAGATCCAGGCCGCGGTCATCGCGACTTCGCTCGCATTCTTCGCGACCTGGGCGCTGCATGCCTACCAGACCTACTGGTTGTTGGGTGTTCCGCTCCTCACCCTGCCCGACACCCTCTTCTGGGCGATCCTGGGTTTCCTGATGGTGCTTTCCTCGATACGTGAGATGAAGCACCCGCGTCCCCATGATGAAAGCTGGTCCCTCGGTCGCGTGTTCGGGGTCATCGTCACCTTCGCGGTGATCACCACCCTCTGGTCGCTCTGGAACACGCCGAGCCTCGACGCCTGGGTCCGCATGATCAGCTTGAGGGGAGGTGGCGCATGAGTGGTCATCGTGATCTTCGTGCCTCCCTCCTGACGATCGGGTTGCTTCTCCTGCTGGGACTGTTCACCGTGCCCGGTTGGGTCGGTGAGTTCATCACCCGACTTCATGTGCCCGCAATGAGCTCGCGCGAGGCCGATGCCGTGACTGCAGGCTACTACGAGGATCTGCTCGATGCGGCCGTGGTACGTGGATCGACTCCGACCGGTCTGGTGCGTTTGATGACGAAACACGCTGATCCTCCCGCGGACTGGCCTCGGCTGCACGATACCGAAGGCGTTGTCTGGGACGATGATTCCTACCAGCGTTTCACACTCAGTCCGGGTTCGATGTTCTCCTACAAGGGGGCACCGCTGGAAGTGAATGCCGATGGCTATCGGGATCGACCATTCCTGCCACGCACGGAAGACGGGCCACGTCGGATTGCGATCGTCGGATCCTCGATCACCATGGGAAGCGGTGTTCCGGTCGAAATGACCTACGAGAACATGCTGGAAGATTCACTTCGTGCCGAAGGGCACGACATTGAGATCATCAACCTCGCGGTGGCGGGGTACCGAGGCACGCAGTTGCTCGACGTCGTGTTGGAGTCGCTCGAACCGCTCGGTGTCGAGGCGGTACTCCTGGTCATCAACGACCTCACGGTGAATCCACGTGCCATGTTGCATGTTGCAAGACTGTTGTCTGAAGGCCGTGATCCGAAGTATGCCTTCCTTGCGGATGTCGCCGACCGTGCCGGTGTCGTATCCGGTATGAAGGAGGAGGCGATCCTGGGACGACTTGCTCCCTTCAATGATGAAGTCACCGAATGGTGGATCACCACCGCCGTGCAATGGGCTCGTGACCACCAGGTGCCCATTGCGCTCTTGATCGTTCCCCAGCCGGCCACCGTGGAACCACTTCGCAAGCGCGTGAAGGGGCTCCAGCCGATCTTCGAGACCCTCGATGTCCCCATTGTTTCGCTGTATCGTTCCTATGATCTTGTTCGGGACCAGAGTTCCCTCTGGATCCGACCGTGGGATCGTCATCCGACCAGTGAGGGTCATGAGCTTCTTCACCAGGCGCTGCTCAGCGCGATTCGGAAGCGGGCGGATGTTCAGGGCGTCCTCTTCGGACAGGAGACACCACATGAAGACTGACGACATCCGCGAGAAGGTACGAGCCTTCATCCTCGATGAGATACTGCCGGGTGAGCGCCCGGAGAACCTTCTCGATGACATGCCGCTTCGCACCAGTGGTCTGATCGACTCGATGGGAACGATCCGGATGACCTCCTACCTGGAGTCGACCTTCGGGATCTCGATCGCCGCGCATGAGACCGGTGTCGAGAACTTCGAGACCGTCGATTCGATCTGCCAGTTCGTCGCGGCCAAGATGGCGAGTTGACTGCATGTCGGATCGCTCGCTCATCGCACCGGTCATTGATTCCTTCGCCAGGCATGCGGATCGACCTGCGGTCACCGATGCCGATGGTCGTGTGGCGACCTACGCCGAACTCGATCTGCTCTCACGTCGGTTTGGTGCCCGCTTTCTGGACGCCGGCGTGAAGATCGGGGACCGGATCGGTTTTTCCCGCCCTAAATCGATCGAGACCGTTGCGGCACTCATCGGCGCGCTTCGGATCGGAGCATCGTTCGTTCCGGTCGATCACTCAGCACCCGAACACCGCAACGAACACATCTTCGAGGATTGCCGGGTCGCCCTGCGCTGTGGTGAAGACCTCCTGCCCGCGGAGCAGGCAGGCGCGATTGAGGATTGTCCGTCCGATCCCGATCGACTGGCCTACATCCTGTACACCTCCGGATCAACGGGGCTCCCCAAGGGTGTCCCCCTGACCCACCGAAATGCAGCGAGTTTCGTCGACTGGTGTGTGCGCACCCTGGAGCCCCGGGTCGGAGACGTCTTCTCCAGTCACGCCTCGTTCCACTTCGATCTCTCCGTTCTGGATCTCTGGGTCCCGCTCTGGACCGGAGGTTCGATCGCGATCACCCCGCCTGACGTCGCCCAGGACCCGAGGCGCCTGCCGAACTTCATCGTCGAGCGCGGGATCACCAACTGGTACTCGGTGCCCTCGATCCTCGCGCTCATGGTGGAGTTCGGTCGTCTCGAGGATCTGGCGTTCGATCGACTTCGCACGATCTGCTTTGCCGGTGAGGTCTTTCCCTTGCCGATGCTGCGACGCCTGCGCGAGCAGCTTCCCGAGGTTCGGCTGCTCAATCTCTACGGCCCGACCGAGACCAATGTCTGCACCTGGTACGAGGTCCCTGGTCGGATCGATGCCAATCGGACCGAACCGATGCCGATCGGAACCGCCTGTGACCATTGTGACGTCGCGCTCTTCGACGATGCCGGTCAACGCGTCGATGAAGTCGGGCAAGTGGCCCGGGTCCTTGCCCGCGGGGCGCCCGTGATGAACGGATACTGGGGACGCCCTCCCGAGGAGACGCCGAGTCTCCTCACCATCGACGGACAGCGCTGGTATGACACCGGCGATCTGGGCGAGTGGGATCAGGTTCGTGGGGGTGAACGCCAGATCGTCTTTCGCGGTCGACGCGATCGGATGGTCAAGCGCCATGGCTATCGAATCGAGCTCGGCGAGGTGGAAGCCGGTCTCGATCGTCATCCCGATGTTCAGGAGAGCGCCGTCTGGTCCGGCGAAATCGAAGGCCGTGTCGTCATCCATGCCGCGGTGGTTCCCCGGGACGGGGCGACGCTCGGCGTCATTCCACTCAAGCTGCACTGTGCGGCGGCGCTGCTGTCCTGGATGAGCCCCGATCGATTCCAGGTCATGGACGCTCTGCCACGTACCAGCACCGGCAAGGTCGATTACGCGACGCTCAGGGGCGCATAACGTCCTTGGACCATTGAATTTGAATGGACGGCGACTTGGAACCCTTCCGGTCAGGGGTATACTTGGGAAGTTTCCGGAAATCATCGTGCCATGACGCCTCACGCTCATCATCTGCTTCTGCCGGTCGGTGTCCTCGGAGCCGTGGCGATCGCGTCCGCCGGAGACATCCGCTTCACGGATGTGACGAATGAGTGCGGGGTCAGCTTCCAATGCGATCCGCCGCCCGTCTCGCAGATGAACGGCACGCACCGGTGGGGCGGGCTTGCCGCCGGCGACTTCGACCGTGACGGGTTTGTGGATCTCTTCGCGCCCGGCGCGGGCGGGGACCATGACACGCTCTACCTCAACGACGGCAACGGAGGCTTCGTCGATGTTTCGGAAGCCTGGGGGCTGACCGATCTGCATCTCGGCAACGGCTGTTCGGTCGGTGACCTCGATCAGGACGGGTGGCTTGACATCATGGTGGCGAGCGCCGGTGATCCGGACGTCCAGGGAGGCGAACCCGGCAGATACCGTCTCTATCGCAACCTCGAGGGTGCCGGCTTCGCGGACATCGCGGCCAGCGCCGGAGTTCGCGAGGTCACCAATGGTGACGCGAATCAGGCCCCGCTGTTCGCGACCTTCGGAGACTACGACCTCGATGGTGACCTCGACCTGCTCTTCGGGACCTGGCACCCGGGCAACGGTGGCAACCGCATCTATCGAAACGACGGAACGGGCGTCTTCACGGACGTGTCGGAGGAGCTCGGTTTCGACGATGAGTTCGCGACCACGCTCGGCTACTCCGCGAACGTGATCGACATGGACGGCGATCTCCACCCGGAGATCCTCTGGGTCGGCGACTACAACACCAGTCACTACTTCCGCAACAACACGGATGGGACCTTCACCAACCTCCGTGACCAGAACGGCACCTGCATCGAGGGCTGGGGCATGGGCCAGGCCGTCTTCGACTACAACCTGGACGGTCGTCTGGACTGGTACGTCTCGAGCATCACCTATGACGATCCTTTCGACGACTCCCACAACGGCAACACCCTCTACCAGCAGATCATCGACCACCTGTACGCGGATCTGGCGCTGCCGGCGTCCGTCCTCGATGGAGGGTGGTCATGGGCGACGGTCGCGGCCGACCTGGATCAGGACGGGCACGAGGACCTCGTGGTCACCAACGGAAACCGATTCGACGACGAGTTCGCGAACCGACGCGAGAAGGTCTTTCAGAATCTCGGCAATGGCAGCTTCCTCAACGCCACCCAGCTGAGCGAGCTCGAGCTCGCCTGTGAGGCGATGTCCGTCGTCGCCTTCGATCTTGAACGAGACGGCGATCTCGATCTGGCTTTCATCTGCAACGAAGGGCGTCTGCGGGTCTACCGAAACGATTCGATCGATGCCGGGCGCTGGCTCCAGGTCGATCTTCGCGGCGACCCTGATCAGGGCATCGCGCCGGACGGCATGCAGACCCGGGTCGAGGTCCGGTGCGGCTCCCGGCTCCATGTCCGCTACGCCGACGGTCGTCCTTCCTATGCGAGCAGCGGTCCACAGGGACTGCACTTCGGACTCGGCGAGTCCGAAGTGATCGACGAACTCAGGGTCTTCTGGGCCAATGGTTCGGTGACCGAACTCCTGAACGTCCCGGTGGACCAGTTCCTCGTCATCGAGCCGCCCTTGACCGGTCCGCCCGGTGACCTCGATGGTGACGGGATGATCGATGGTGCGGACCTCACGATCCTCCTCGGGCTCTGGGGCTCCGGGGACCCCGGGGGGGACATCGACGGCAACGGCCTGGTCGAAGGCAACGATCTTGCGATACTTCTGGGGCAATGGTCGCCGAGTGGTTGAGGCGAATGACGGATTTCATCTCTCTACCACCATATGGACACAGACATGCTGCTGATACTCGCGCTCGCGGTCGCGGAACCACCCGCCTTCATCGAAGAGCTCATTCAGACCGACCATGACCTGCCGCGCTACGCGGAGCAGTACTACCATCCGCTCGGTCGTTCTCCGGTCGTCGACGTGCTGCTGGGTGACCCGATGTATTCGGTGCGCTTCGCGGACGAGTCCTCCCGACAGCTGCGGCAAGCGGCGGATTCGGGTTCGGCCGCCGCAGTGAGCGAGGTCGCGGCGCGGATGGGTGCGATGCCCGCGGGTTTCAAGCTCGAGATCGATCCGGTACCTCTGCCGGGTCTCTCCGAAGCGGTCGGCGCCGAGGCCGCGAATGCGCTCGAGCAGGCCTGGGCGCACTATCTGGAGGCACGACGTCGAGCGGGCGCCGCGGTGGCCGATGTCACCGAGGAGCAGCGAGCCTATCTTCGTTCGAACCCCGCCCGGTGGTGGTTCGCTGACGAGGATCTGACCAACTACCGCTATCTCACCTGCGTCACCGACGACCACGAGGCGATCTTCCGGATCGCGGCTCGCGTGGACATCGGCGCCATGGCCGAGGCGCAGTGGTGTCTGGCGCGTGCGGCCGACATCATCGTCGAAGCGAAGCAGTCGGGACTTTTCGATCAGGTCGCGGAGTCGAATCTTCCCTGGCGTCACGAAGGTGACTCGGGGGTGTTCGTCGTGGCCGGAACGGGCGACGACGTGCACCGTGAGGACCTCGACCTGATGGTCGATCTCGGCGGTGACGACTGGTATCTCTCGAATGCCGGCGGCGCTCGTGATGGTCGCGTCGCCGCGTTGTGCGTGGACCTCGACGGGGATGATCACTACGACGGCAAGTTCGCCCCGCAGGGAGGTGGCTTCCTCGGCGCCGGTGCGCTGGTGGATCTTGCCGGTGATGACGACTACCAGGGTGGTGACTACGCCCAGGGTGGATGTTTCCTCGGTTCGGGACTTCTCGTCGACCATGCCGGGGAGGATGCCTACCGTGCCCACCATGGTTGCCAGGGATCGGGTTCCTTCGGACTCGGTGTACTGTGGGACCGGTCGGGTGACGACATCTATCACTCCAGTGGCATGTCCCTGGGCAACGGCGGTCCGCAAGGGGTGGGGGTGCTGCTCGAGACGGCGGGTGACGATGTGGTGGCCTGCGGAGTCTGGCGCGACACGCGCTACACCGATGAATACGGGCACGGACTCGGCGCCTCGATCGGGGTGCGAAGCTGGCCCTGGTATTCGGATTCCAGTTTCTACGGTGGTCTTGGCTTCGTTGATGACGCGCAGGGCGACGATCGCTACGAGGCCCTCGTCGGTCTCGGCAGTGCCTACACCTTCGGCGCGGGGATCTTCGTCAACAGTGATGGAGACGACGACTACTTCGCCTTTTCCGATGCGATGGGTGGGACGATCCACCTCGGTGCGGGCATCATGATCGAGCAGGGGGGTGACGACACCTATCGCGCGCTCGACTCCGCGGTCGGCGTTGGTGGGGATCGCGGCACCGGATTCTTCTTCGAGACCGCCGGCGACGATCGCTACTACGTGAATTCACACGGGATCGGCACCGGACGGAAACCCAAGGCCCTCGGTCTTGCGGTCGAGTTCGCCGGCGATGATCGGTACACCTTCGGTGGAATGAGCATGAATGCGGTCTGGAGACCGTCCAATCCGGAGAACTGGGCCTGGGCGACCTTCGCGGATCTGTCCGGCGACGATCGATACACGCCCTACGAGAACGATCAGGACGAGGTCGACGGCCTCGACCGCGGGAATGATCGCGCGTGGCGTTTCAGCCACACCTCGCACGGGTTCGATTCCGAAACGCTCGCCGACTATCGATACGAGGATCTCGTCGCCGACATGCCGACCGATCCACGGCTGGAGATGCCCTGGCGGCCATGGGACGGTGAGCTCGAAGGGTCGGCCTATCGCCGGTTGATCGACGACACCTGGACCGACCAGGCACTGGCCGCGCTGGATGCAGGGCCGGCCGAGACCGACTCCGAGACCGGCGGGGATGGAGCGGCCGATCTGCCCGAGGCGCCGGTCCGTCCGTGGATCGATGCCTTGCGGAGTGGCGCCCTTGACTATGACGAGCGTCGTCGTGCCTACGAGTGCATGGACCTGATCCGCTTCTCGAGTGAGGGCCGCTTCGACTGGTCGTTGATGCTCGAACTGCTCGAGGATCCCGCCGCTTCACCGACCGATCAGCTTGCCTACGCGGGCACCTGGTGCGTGGTCGATCGAACGCCCGGAGTGGTGGGCGTGGTCGAGGAGGATCTTCGAAATGATCGGATCAAGTCACCCTATGCCCGTCAGATCATCATCCGGGCGATCGGTCGCAGCGGTGGTCCGGGGGCAAGTGAGGCGCTTGCCGAACGTCTTGCGAATGACGAGGACCTCATCGCCCGTCGGCGTGCGGCCTTCCACCTTGGTCGCATCGGGGGGGTCGAGGGTCTCCCCGCACTGGCCGAGGCTTCCGGGGATGCGTCGCCCCTGATCCGATACTCGGTCTGTTCCGGGCTTCGCGACAGCGGGATGTCCGAAGCGATTGCAGTCATCGAACCGATGCGTGAAGACGACAACCTCTTCGTCCGTCGCGCCGCCTGCACCGCCGCGCTCAGCCTGGGGGATGCGAGTGCGGTCGATCAATTGCTCGCTGAAATGGGAACCGATTCAATCGACACCGGATGGAACTACGGCCGGAACCTGTTCGTGACGATGTCCGAGTATGTCGGTGAGGACCCGCTCGAGGCATACGAGACCGATCTCGAGGCATGGCGAGGCTGGTGGTCGGAGAACCGTCAATCGTTCAACCTCGAAGCGGCGATGGAAGCTTCGGCCGAAAAGCGTGCAGAGCGTCTCGAAAAGCCGACCAGCAGTGAATAGACATGCCTTGCTTCTCGATGGGGCCTACGGTGTCCTTCGGACCACTGCTGCCAACGGGGGCCGAGTGATCGGTGGTGGGGTCTCTCCGTATCCGACCCAGATGAAACCGATGATCTGTTCCAGCGTGGGGTCGATGCCCGCGATCCGGTAGTGGTCGGGGTGCTGGCTGAGTTGTCCGGTCGACCACTTGCTGCCGACACCGTCCGCGGCAAGCGAGGTCGCGAGGTTCTGGACCGCACACGCGCACGCGGCGTAGTCTTCGCGAGTCTGAACGGGGTCGGTAGAGACACACTGGCTCGCCACCAGCAGGTGGGAGGGGTTCGTCATCTTGCCGCGGATTCGTTCGGCCTCCTCCGGCGTCAGGGGTCGGCTGGCCGCCTTGATTCCGACCGCCACCTCGGCGACCAGCTTGCGTGCGGCAGGACCGATGATCGTGAAACGCCACGGAAAGGTCAGTCGGTGGCAGGGCGCATGGTTCGCCGCGACGAGAGCACGTTCGACTACCTCGTCCGGGACCGTCCCCGGCTGGTAGGTATGGATGGTGCGACGACTGGTGAGTGCCTGGTGGGTGTCCATGATGTCCTTCAGAAGCGGAGCGTCCATCCGAACTTCGCGATGAATTGGGTCTGGATCAGGGTCAAATCGAGGTCCTCCGACTCCACGTTGTGGTTGAGGACCAGAAAGAGATCGTTGCCCGGCTGGAAGATCCAGCGAAGCCGGCTGTTGATGCCGACGGTGTCGGAAATGTTGTCGTACTGGATGAAGTTGGTGAGTGAGACGTCCGGGGTGAAGTAGATGTCCGCGATCAGGCTCACCTGACGCGTGATCGCCCGCTGGTCCTGGACCTCGATGTCGTTCCACTGGTATTCCGCGCCGACCAGGAGCTGGGGCGTGATGTTCCATTCGCCCCCGAGGGTGATCTCGGTTCGGTTGCCACCGTAGTAGCCGCTCCAACCGACCTCGGCGTTCAGGTTGTAGTCCTCCGCATCCGTGGTCTGGACACCCAGGCCGATCTCGTTCCACTCATACTCGCCGGCGTCGATGGTCAGTTCGCCTCCGACCGTGCTGAACGCATTTTGGGTGGATTCGGCTCGACGTGCGTACTCCAGGGTCACGGTGTCGCCGCGTTCGGTCTCGACCTCGAAGACCTCCCATTCCAGGTCCATCGATTCAAGCTGACTGTCGAGATCGGTCACCACGAAGCCGTTGATCGAGGAATCGATGCTGCGAATCCAGTCCGCCTCCGGTCGCCAGCGGTATCGCCAGTTGCCGAAGTACTCGTAGATCCCGACCCTGGGGTTGAACCCGAGAGCGGCTTCGTAGTCCTCGCCGATTCGTGCGCCGCCGATCGTCCAGGCCACCTCGTCGTTGGGGTAGCTGAGCTTGAAGCCTCCCGACCAGTCCTGCCCGACGCCCTCGGAGGTGTCGCTGTAGAGCATGTACGCGTGCCCGATGAGGGTCTTGTCGCCATTGAAGGAGGTGTTGCGGTAGTTGAAGTCCGCACCACCGACGACGTTGTTCTGGCCGACCGTCGGGTCTCCACCGGTGAAGATGAGCCCCGCGGTCGATTCCTCGAGCACGTTGCCGAGTACTCGCGCAACGCTGTAGTTCTTCCAGTTCCCGCTCTCCTTCATCTGGACGTTCATGAGTCCGATGTTCATGTCCTCGATCTTCCCGGTGAGGCGTGCGCCGGCGAGAATGCCCTGCTCCTCGCCGTCGGGTGCGATGCCGATTCTTCTGGAGTAGAAGGGGAGTGGGTTTCGCCTGATGCCACCGAAGTCGAAGAAACCCGCATCCTCGAGGAAGAAGTCACGCTTCTCGGGGAAGAAGAGTTGGAATCGGCCGAAGTTGATCTGTCGTTGGTCGACTTCCGTCTCCGCGAAGTCGTTGTTGACGGTGAGTGCGAAGGTCAGGGAGGGGGGGAGCTTCCAGAAGAGGTCGAGGCCGCCGGTCCCTGAGAGATCGGTGCCACCACCATCGTTGTCGGTCAGCGATCCCTTGACGAAGGGGCGCACGTCGATGCCCTGTCCGATGTCGAGGCCGCCGAAGCCATCGACGACATCGGCATTCGCCACGGAAGTGACCCCGATGTCACGGCGTGCACCTGTCCACCGGATGGTCTCGTTGTTTCGTCGAATGAACCGCTCGAAGTTGAACCCCCAGGTGCCGGTGGTGTCGTCGGCGAGGATCGTCTGGAAGGGGATCGCCATCTCGCAGGTCCAGCCGTTCTCGTCGATCGCGGTCCGTCCGTACCAGATCCCGTCCCAGTTGTAGTCCGCCTTCCGGCCCCCGGTGATCCGACCGTCCTTGCGTGCGCCGGCTGCGGTCATCTTGAAGATGTAGCCGGTGCGCTTGTCGCGGAACGGGTCGATCACCACCGAGACCGCATCGTCCGAGTCGAAGTCCCCGTCACGCTTGAGCTGGTTGGCCCTGATGCCCTCGGGTTCGGTGTCGAGGCATCGGAAACCGACGTAGAAGTTTCGTGAATCCCGCATCAGGTAGATCTCGGTCACCTGGCTCGGCGGTCCGCCCTCCACGGGATTCACCTGCAGAAAGGTGTCGGGGAGCTTCGTCCCGAATTGCCAGATCTCCTCGAAGACACCATCGATCTCTGGCGCCTCTTCGATGGTGAAGATCGTCGGTCGTTCCAGCGGTGCGGTCTCCACCGACTCCCGATCCTCCTGGTCGATCTGTGCGACCACCGAGCGCGTCCCCCCGGCAAGGACCAGCATCATCACGATGACCCTGATGAAGAACGAAGCTTTGAAGGACATTGGATCGTCATCGTACGAGAACACGGCTCGGACTTCGCCGTGTTTGCCATGAAACCATGCCGGACGGTCGTTTGAAGCAGCGCGCTCCTGATCAGGAGGGGCTCTTGTCCAGTCCGGGCGTCGGGTTCGGGGGGAGTATTCGCACGGCTATGCTGCCGGAAGACGTGCCGAGGCTGGAGATGGGGCCGTCGTCACCGATGACCAGGGATCGTTCGCCCTTGTTCTCCACGTTGGATTCGAGAATTCGAGCACCGGGGTCCTCGACCAGGATCTTTCCCCTGCGTGCCCCGAGGTTGAGGGTTCCATCGAACTCGGAACCCACCGTGAGGTAGATCCGCCCGGTGGTGGTGTCCACGATCAATGGTCCCAGGCCGTCTCGAGCCAGCTCGATGTCGATGTTCCCGGCCACGCACGTCGCACGTATTCCCTCGCCGGAGTGTTCTCGAATGGTCATGTTGCCGTCGTGGGTGTTCGCCGTCAGGGTGCCGCGACTGTCCAGAACGGAGAGATTGCCCGTCCGGGTGAAGAGGGTCATCTCCCCGGTTGAGTTCTCCACTTTCATGTTCCCATCGATCCCCTGGAGCTTCATGGTCCCGCTGATCCCCTGGATCCGGATGTCTCCGGTATCGACCTTGATCTGAAGGTCGAACGCCTTCGAGACCGGGAATCGGATGGTCACGTCCACCGAATCCTCGAAGCCTTTTCCGGCGGTGTTCCCCTCCGTCAACTTCAGTCCGCCACCGGTTTGTTCGACTTCGATTTCCATCGAGGATGTTCGCGATTTCACCGCCTCGCGATCGGATCCCCGGCAGTTGTAGATCACTTCCATCTGCATGGACTCGACATTCGGATCGGAGGTGACCACGATATTCCCCGACTCGAGTCGTATCTGCAGTGGGCCCGAGGTCCCCGAAAGGTCGATGTCCACCGTCTTGCTCGAGTGAACCATGAACTTCTTGTTGGGCGCCTCCTTGCATCCCGATGCAGCGACTCCCGCCATGAGAACGGTCATCACCCAGCGGGTGATGGTCGCCCTGGCGTCTCTGGACGGCGTGGTTTCATTCATGTAGGGATCCGAATCCCATCGGCTGTCTTTCACCCGGGGTCAGGCACCCTGGGTGACATTGACCCCGTCGATGATGGAGTTGAATGTCGTGCTCGGGCGCATCGCCTTGCTCGCGAGTGCCACGTCTGGCTTGTAGTAACCGCCGATATCCATGCTCGGACCCTGGCAGTCGATCAGTTCCGTGACGATGGCATCCTCGGCATCGGACAGCGAACCTGCGATCGACTTGAAGCGATCGGCAAGTTCCGGGTCATTCGTCTGCTCAGTCAGTGCCTTCGCCCAGAACATCGCGACGTAGAAGTGGGTGCCACGGTTGTCGTGTTCTCCACCACGTCGGGATGGCGCCTTCTTGTTCAGCAGGTACTGGGTGGTGGCTTCCTCCAACGTTCGCCCGAGGATCCTCGCTGAATCGTTGTCGCAGACATCGGCGAGATGTTCCAGCGAGGCGGCGAGTGCGAGGAATTCGCCCAGGGAATCCCAGCGGAGGTGGTTTTCCTTCTCGAACTGCTGGACGTGCTTGGGTGCTGACCCGCCGGCGCCGGTCTCGAAGAGGCCGCCACCGTTCATCAACGGCACGATCGAGAGCATCTTCGCGCTGGTACCGACCTCGAGGATCGGGAAGAGGTCGGTCAGGTAGTCGCGCAACACGTTGCCGGTCACCGAGATCGTGTCCTTGCCCTCGCGGATGCGCGCGACGGAGAACTTCGTCGCCTCGACGGGCGAGAGGATGTGGAACTCGAGTCCGTCGGTGTCGTGATCCTTGAGATAGCTCTCGACCTTCTTGATCAGTTCGGCATCGTGGGCGCGGTCGGCATTCAGCCAGAAGACCGCCGGTACACCGGTCGCGCGGGCCCGGGTGACTGCGAGCTTCACCCAGTCACGAATGGGGGCGTCCTTGGCCTGGCACATGCGCCAGATGTCGCCCGCCTCGACGGCGTGTTCCATGAGAACGGTGCCATCGGCGGCGACCACGCGCATCGTGCCGTCCGCGGCCGCCTCGAAGGTCTTGTCGTGGGAACCGTACTCCTCGGCCTTCTGGGCCATGAGCCCGACGTTCGGGACACTGCCCATCGTGGTCGGGTCGTAGGCGCCGTTCGCCTTGCAGTCCTCGATGAGCACCTGGTAGACGCCGGCGTAGCTCGAATCGGGGATGACCGCCTTGGTATCCTGCAGCTCGCCTGCGGGGTTCCACATCTTGCCGGAGTCCCGGACCACGACCGGCATCGAGGCATCGATGATGATGTCGCTCGGCACGTGGAGGTTGGTGATCCCGCGATCGGAATCGACCATTGCCATGTCCGGCTGCGCGGCGAATACCGCGTCGATATCGGCTTCGATCTCCGCTCGTCGTGCTTCGGGCAACGACTGGATCTTCGCGACCAGGTCCCCGAAGCCGTTGTTCACGTCGACCCCGAGTTCATTGAAGGTCGCCCCGTGCTTCTCGAAGAGCGTCTTGAAGTAGGCGCGGACCGCGTGGCCGAAGATGATCGGGTCGGAGACCTTCATCATCGTGGCCTTCATGTGCAGCGAGAAGAGGATCCCCAGGTCCCGGGTTTCCGCGATCTGCTGTTCCAGGAAGGCGACCAGTGCCTTGCAGCTCATGAAGGTGCTGTCGATCACTTCGCCGGCCTGCAGGTCGATCCCGTCCTTCATGACGGTGACCGTTCCGTCGGCGGCGACATGCTCGATGCGAGCGGTGGTCGCTTCGGACATCGTGACTGCCTGTTCGTTCGAACGGAAGTCACCGCCGGACATCGTCGAGACGTGGGACTTCGAGTCCGCGGACCAGGTGCCCATGCGGTGGGGGTTGTTGCGTGCGTATTCCTTGACCGCTTCCGGAGCGCGTCGGTCGGAGTTGCCTTCGCGCAGGACCGGGTTCACCGCACTGCCCTTGACCTTGTCGTAGGTCGCCTTGGTCGCGCGCTCCTCGTCGTTGGCGGGTTCCTCTGGGTAGTCCGGGAGGGCGTAGCCCTGCGCCTGCAGTTCGGTGATCGCGGCCTTGAGCTGCGGTACCGAGGCGCTGATGTTCGGGAGCTTGATGATGTTCGCACCCGGGGTCTGGGCGATCCGGCCCAGTTCCGCGAGGTGGTCGTCGATCCGCTGTTCCGGAGTCAGTCGTTCGGGGAAGTGCGCGATGATCCGACCACTGAGGGAGATGTCCCTGGTCTCGACCGCGACCCCGGCGGTATCGGAGAACGCCCTGATGACGGGCAGGAAGGAGTAGGTGGCCAGCGCGGGGGCTTCGTCGGTGTGGGTGTAGATGATGGTCGGGGTGTCTGACATCGGTGGTCTCGGGTGGGATCAATGGACTTGTGCACCGCCGGGACGACCCAGGCGCGTTCGGATCGCCCAGTGTAGGGCAGGAAGGCTTGGGTTTGATCTCGCAAGGGGGGGAATCATTCGACCCGAAGCCCTGTTGCCAATGGTGTCTGGGGATTCCCGCCTTTTTGGCGCAAGGAAGTCGATTTCACCTGTGGTTCATGGACAAAAGGCGCCGGGACCGGAGCGGGTCAGGTCATGGTGCTCGAGCTGGAAGCTTTCAGTCAGCAGGGCATCCCGTCCAACCGCACTGCCATGGATGTCAACGAGCCGAGTGCATGCCCTGCAGTGGACAGGGTGGTTGTGGTTGAGCCCCCACGGATCGATATCCGGAGCGATCGTTGCCACCGAGGACCGGGCGCTTCGCACTTTCACAGTCCTTCTATAACCCGTGAACAAGCCGGGAGATCGTTCGTATGACGTGGGTGCTGAGCTTCTCCGAAGCTGCGCCGTGGAGTTCCCCGAGCGTACGGGGTGGCCTTGAGTGGAAACAACAGAGGTTGATCGCCCGTTTAACGACAAATAGTTGCCATTTGTAATTGACTTTCTGTTGTCACTAGCAACAATGTCTTGCTGGCCTCACCTGACCCGAGTCTGAATGGGCTTCTCAAAGGATCCAACATGGCTGACACCTCTTCATCCCCTTTTTCTGGCTCCAAGAGGGGGTTTTCGATGTGCCACACCTCCAAGGGCAGGCCTGCCACCCACAAGGGAATGACGGTAATCGAGCTTGCCGTGGTGATCGGGATCGTCGGGGTCCTCTTCGCCATGACCTTTCCCGCGATCCGATCGGTGCGCCTGGCCGGCTTGAATGCCGAGGACCGCTCCCAGCTTCGCCAGCTGGGGCTCGGGCACATTGCCTACCAGCAAGTGAATTCGGATCTCTTCGTCGACGTCGGGCTTCCCCATGGTGGCTACGGCGATGATGCGCGAAGCTTCGTGGAAGTCCTCGAGCCCTACATAGGGAATGAGATCATGAGGTCGCCTCTGGACACCAGCCCGTTCTGGGAGGGTGGCATGGACGCGGCCGAGGGGTCCGACCCCGTTCTGCGCCGTACCAGTTACGGAATGAACAACCACCTCTCCCGAAACTACTCGCCGATGGTTGCGATCGACGGACCGGGTGCGGCAGCGGATCGCATGGCCAAGGTCGTGCATCCGGACCAGGTGGTCTGTTTCCTGCACATGGCACCGACCGGAGCGTACGCGGTCAGTGATCACCCGCACGTCGAGAACTGGTCGTTCGGTCCGGAACCATGGCGGCTCGCCAACGAGCAGATCTCGATCTGGGCGGCCGAAGGTTCGCCCTCGGTGAGCGATCTCTCGGAATCGAACTACGGATTCGTCGATGGGTCCACCGGTTCTCGCAGGTTCGAAGGCGTCTACGAAAACGCGCAGCGAAATCGGTTCGATCCTCATGCCTCCTTCCCCCTCTCTGATGGTTCCTGAACGTCCATCTACAACGACTTTCGACGCACGGGAGATCGCGCGTGACTGACACGAAACGAATTCTGCCCACCTGTCTCCTTCTCGCGGTCGGTCTCTGCGCTCCGACGCTCCACGCCCAGCACGCGGGTGACATCGGGCTCCAGGTCACCGGTGATCAGCTCGAGGTCTACGGGCCCCTCGGTGAAGCCGAGGACACCAGCGGTGTCTACCTTGGAACCTTCGGCGATACCGGGTTCCCCGGATTCACCTCCAACCCCGGCTTCGATGCGGCCCCGGGCAGCCTGCCCCAGGGCAGGGTCGGCTTCAACGTGCTTGATGGTCTTCGCCGCTGGGATCCCTTCGAGATGGACTGGCTTGCACCCGAAGAGGTCGGCGAGGCGCTGAGCATCTCCTTCATCACCCTCCAGACGATCGTCGAGGATGACGCGGTCGATGGTTTCGACCTGGCGGTCCAGCCGGACGGTGGCTGGCATCGACACGTCAACTACGAGCTGCTTCCCGATGAGTTCAATCTTCGGCAGCCCGGCGTCTATCGCCTGGATCTGTATCTGTACTCGACGATGGGACTCGCCGACAGCGAGCCTTTCACGATCCTCTTTGATTATGAAGCGACCACTGCCGAGGTCGCCGACGCGATTGCTTCGATGTACCAGTCGGACTGTCCCGCGGATTTCGACGGCAATGGCCTGGTCGATGGCGGTGACCTCTCCCGCCTGCTCGGACAGTGGGGGAGCTCGGGGGAGCTGCCGGAGGATCTCTCCGGCGACGGCCTGGTCGATGGCCAGGACCTCTCCGTCCTGCTCGGCTACTGGGGTGAGTGCGGTGGCTGACTTCAAGATCCGATGAATGACAACCGGTCTCTTGACCGGAAATCACCTTTTGCTTCACGTTTACGTTTTTCAGTAGTTCCTTTTTTATGTAGTTCACAGGAATGGAAAGAGTTTTAGAGATGACTTTCAGAAACATGTCGTACGCTCACGTCCTTGCGGCCAGCTTGGCTGCATCTGTCACCTTTGGTGCATTTGCGGACGGTGATGAACATGAACACTTCGACATCGGTGTCTGGAACGATGGCGGGACCCTTCGAACCGGTGGTTGGGACCATGACGAAGAAGCCCTTGAGGTGAGCAACCTCCGCGTCTTCGAAGCGGAATTCGGTGAGGACCCTGCGTTTCCGTGGACAATCGATGAGCCCGGTGTCGGTGGCGTGGCCGCGGATCTCGGTCTGCCGGTTGGCGCAAACCTGACGATGAACATGATGTCCGGACTCGGTGTCTGGAACGGCATGGGCTTCGACCAGTCATCCACGACGATGTTCGTCGATTACGGCCCGCTTTCGATTGACTCGAACAGTGGTGGCCAAATCGATTTCCTCGTCACCGAGGATTACGACCTGCACCCGTTCTACTCCATCACCGAGAACTCCGACGTGGGTTCCTACCTGCTCGAGTTCACCTTCAGCATGGAAGGATTCGAATCGAGTGATTCGATGTGGATCGTCTTCAACCTGGGCCTCGACGAAGAGGACTACGAGGCATCGGTCGAATGGGTGGAAGGGAACCTCGTTCCTGCGCCCGCCGCACTGCCGGCCCTCGGCCTTGCCTTCATGGTCAGCCGCCGTCGACGTTCATGAATCAAGGGATTCTCTGTTGACAGCCCGCGGGGAGCAAGGCTCCCCGCGGGCTGTCGTTTACACTGGCAGTGTCACTGAGTCGGGCATCAGGGGGATCGTCACATGCTGATTCGTTTCATGTCGTTCATGTCGTTCATGTCGTTCATGTCGTTTCATGTCGTTCATGTCGTTTCATGTCGTTCATGCCAGTCATGGCTTGCTTGGCGATCGGTTGTGCCTTGCTCACCGGTTGTTGTCCGGAGAAGTACGAGAACTCGGACCTCAACGGTGTCTACTCCCCGATGACGTACAACCTCTCGATCCGGGAGTCCAGTGACTACGAGGCCATCGATCACATGATCCTCCTCTGCAACCCGGCCGGGCAGATCACCGGCCGGATCGCGTGGGTCACCAGCGATGACATCGATGCGACCGGGACTGATCACGTCAACGGTCGCTTCGAGGAGGTCTCGGGGTCGTTCCAAAAGAAGAACGGTTGGTTCCGGCTCAAGGACACGTCCGTCTACGGGGACATCACCGGCAAACTGCTCGAGAACCGCAAGGTCGAACTTGTGGAAAGTGGACCCGTCGAGGCGTCACCCGGCTCGGGCTGATGCCGGCGCCGGTTTCGGTCGGCTGAAGACCAGGGTGTCCTCGGTGCTGTCCTTCTTCTGCAGCCGGTAGCCCTGTGCGTCGAAGTCCGCGAGTGCAGCGACCGTCTTCGGTCTGGTGTCCGCCATCCAGCGTGCCATCAGTCCGCGTGACTGCTTGGCGTAGAAGGCCATGAACTTCGCGGTGCCCTTGTCGAGCTGCAGGAACTTCACGTTCACCACCGGTACGTCGAGTTCGTCGAGGCGTGCGGCCTTCGAGTACTCGTCGCTGGCCAGGTTGATGAGTGCGCTTGCGCCCGCATCGGCGATGTCGGCGCGAAGCAGCTTGTTGATCCGGTCCCCCCAGAAGGTGTAGAGGTCCGCGCCCTGGTCGGTCTTCAGGCGCGTTCCCATCTCCAGTCGGTAGGGCTGGATGACGTCGAGCGGTCGCAGCAGCCCGTAGAGACCGCTGAGGATCCGCAGTCGGTCCTGTGCCCACTTCATCGACGCAGCCTTCATCGTCCACGCCTCGAGGCCCTGGTAGACGTCACCCCGGAAACAGAGCGCGGCGGACGAGCGAGGATTGCTTCGGGCGCCGAAGTCCTGCCATCGCCCGGCGTTCAGTCCGGCCAGCTTCGTCGAGATCGACATCAAGGTCTCGAGTCGTTTCGGCGTGTAGTCGCGGAGTTCGCCGGCGAGCGCCCTGGTCTGGGCGGCAAGGCGTGGTTTGGTCGGAGCACCCCCGGCGGAGGTGTCCGCCTCCATGTCGAGGGTCTTGGCGGGCGACAAGATGGTGAAGAGTCCTGGCATGTTCGCACGGTATCCCGTTGTCGTGGAGATGGCAGCTGCGTCCCCTGTTTTTTGATCAGGAACCCGGCCTTTGAGCTACCCGGGCCGCATACCGGGCGTTCACGTTCCCTCGTCGCCGCCGCCTTCACGCATCTCCTGCATCCGCATCGGCATCGCATCGATGATTCGAAAGACCTCCTCGGTCTCGAACCGCTCGTCGCGTCGTTCCTTCACGCCGCCGTCCTTGCCGACCAGGACCACCTGGAAACCGTCCGCGGGCATGCGGAAACGGTCACGGAAGACGGCGGCGGGGGGGATGTCCGCTCGGGCACCGACCACCACCACGCCGGGGTCCCTGGAAGCGTCGACCACGATCAGGTCCCGTTCCAGCATGCCGCTCTCTTCCGTCCGAAACGCCCGGCACTGTTGCGCGGCCGACTCGTCGTTTCCACTGATCACCAGCAGGCGGTGTTCCCAGCGGACATCCTCGAACCAGCCGTCATGACCGGCTCCCGGGTTCACCGGTTCCGGGGCGCAACCCGGCAGAAAGCACTTGCTGGCAAGGCCAAGCAGTGCCGGAAGGGTCCATCGGAATCGTCGCGTTCCTGGCATGACTTCAGTGTAGGACGTCAGGCGTTCACGGGCCAGACATCCACCCCGGTCAATCCAGCCCGAGTTTCATGACGCTGACCGATACGTATGTCATTTGAGCTATGCTGCGCGCCTCTTCCGGGAATCGTCCCGGATCATCTGCGAAACCATTGGGAGATTTGAATGACCTCTTTTGCACGCATTGCACTCGCCGGAGTGGCCGCGGTCACGATTTCAGCCGCGTCGCTCCACGCCCAGGACGACAAGGCTGATGAGATGACCATTCCGAAGTCGATGGACGATTTCGTCAACTGGCACGTCGACAACGCCAAGTTCGGGGACTGGACCGAGACCGGCGTCACCAAGGACATGTGGGTCGGCATCCCCGCGGGGCTTGCCTACACCAGCACCATGTCGATCACGTTGTCCGACGACCGCACCCGCATCCTCCGCAACTACATGATGGCGACCGATGACGGCCGGGTCATCTCGACCGGAAGCGGATTCACCTACTGGGACGAGGCGACCAAGTCCCCGATGGCAACCAATGCCGGTTTCGACATGGGCAAGCCCTACCACGGAACCTCCACCCTGGTCGGCATCAACAGTGACACCGCGGTCTGGGAATACACCGAGCACAGCCAGGGCAAGACCTCGGTCTATCGCGACACCGAGCAGGCGGTCAACCCGACGATGCTTCGCAACAGCGTCAAGAAGAAGGGTGCCGACGGCAAGCCCTGGGTGAGCGAGCACACTCGGGTGAATCACCTGAAGGCACACGGACTCGACGCCATGATCGGTGGCTGGTCGATGGAGATGCCCGACGGCTCGATGGTTCGTACCGGCACCAGCTGGGCGGTCGGCGAGCAGGCGATCGTCTCGCGAAGCGGCAAGAGCGCCGCCGACGGCACTCGAGTCGGTGAAGGCATGAGCATCCTTTTCTGGGATCCTTCCGCCATGCGGATCGCCACGATCTACTTCGCGCCCAATGGTGGGGTGTACCCCGGCATCGTCGCCTCGGTCAAGAAGGAGGGCGACAAGCTCACCATGGTCACCCTCTACGGTGGCAACAACACCACGGAAATGAGCATGTCCGCGGTCTTCACCCAGGTCATCGATGTTGATTCCATGACCAACACCTTCTCCGACGTCACGCTCAACGGCGCAGCGCACACCTTCGAATGGTCCGACGCTCCGATGACCTACAAGCGAATGGAACGACGTCGTCGACCCGACGGCGATCGTGCCCGCTGACCCAAGGTCACTCAGCAAGCATGAATGCAGCGGGCCCGGTCGAGAACGACCGGGCCCGCTTTCTTCTTCGAGTTGTCCGCAGACTCAGTCGCAACCGGCCGGGCGTATCTGCGGCAGCGGCCACTCGGGGCAGGGACCCCATTTGGCCAGCAGTCGCGAGAGGGTGCCGCCGCCGATGTACGCGTCGTTCTTGTCGAGGTTGGCGCAGGTGTTGGGTGTGCCCCAGAGCGAGAGCAGGATCTGAAGGTCGAGTTCATCGACCTGTCCGTCCAGGTTGAGATCGCCGGTGCAGCTGTCGCACCAGGGTGTCTGCTCGGGCTCGAGTTCGGCTAGATACTGCGCGACCGGCCAGTTGCCCAGGATCCAGACGTCCTGCTGGCCCTTGAGGATGAATTCCGACAGTGCGGGCAGTGAACGGCTCGGGACTTCGTTGGAGACGCCCCAGTTCTGCCAGTCGCCGGTCAGTCCGATGCTGCTGAAGGGGAACAGGCTGAACGGACTCGGGTCCGGTTCGCCGGTGCCCCACGAATTCTCCTGCCACTGGTGCAGCCATGTCTTGAAGCCTTCGGGCCCGATCAGGGCCTGCGTGCCTTCGCAGCCACCGATCCCCTCGCCGCAGTTGGGTGGCTGCGGTGCATCGGTGTAGATGTAGCCGATGAAGTCCTCGAGAATCGCCTGTTGTGCCTCGAAGGTCGGGTCGCCCTTCTCCGCCAGCCGATAGCTCGGTGGATGAAGCTGGTCGTCCCAGATCGGCACGCCGTTGTCGGTCGGCATCGACTTGGTGCCGGGCCCGACCGTCGGGTTGAAGGACGGACGCACGAATGCATCACGTTCACCCACGGCCACGAGCACCTGCTGCTGCCACCACGCGCCACCGCCGAGGTCGGCGTAGGGCGTCGGTTCAAGCGAACCGAATCCGTAGGGCATGCCGACCGAAGGAACCGCCCAGGCGATCGCCTGCTCGCAAGGAATCTGGCTCTGTTCGATATCGATGGCCGGGTTCAGGCAGCGAAGATCGACCTTGTCCGCGAGGTAGCTGCGCATGTTGCCGTCGATCGTGAACCAGATGTTGCCACCGTTCAGGTCGCAGACACAGGTGTAGCGTTCGAGTGGTCGGTAGCGCTGCAGGGTGAAGTTGCCTTCGATGCAGGTCTGCTGGTAGTTGATGCCGAGCAGTGTCACCACCAGCACCGGGTTCTCGATCGTCACCGGGACCTGTTCCAGCTGGTTGGTGTCCGGGTGGCGCACCCAGCCGGTGAATTCGATGGGACCCGCGTTGTCGGGGTCCATCACCCGCAGTCGGTCAAAGGGGATCTCGTCCGGAGGGGTCAGATACAGTTCGGCTGCCCGGGGCACCGAGTCCGCGTAGGTCTGGACGTACGCATCACCTTCGGGGACTGGTTGAAAGGGTGGTTCCGGGCAGTCCTGGGCCAGTACCGATGAGCTTGCACTGGTGATGACACATGCTGCCGACGTGATGACGGTGGTGGTGATCTTTCTCATGAACCGAATCTAGCATGTGCAAGTGTTGCTTTTGAACTTGTTGGTGATCAGGAGGTCGCGGTGTGCATCGTGAAATGGTGGCTCCCGGTCCCTCGCCGAGGGACCGAGAACCACCGCGCACCACACGATCGTCACCAGGCGCGTACGAGGAGCTCGAGATCGGCTCCATTCACCACGCCGTCGCCGTTGAAGTCGCCCTCCGACTCGTCGGTCCCCAGGAGGTCGAACATGGCAGCCAGGTCGAATTCGTCGATCCTGCCGTCGCCATTGAGGTCGTACATGGCGTTCCCGGTTGATGTGCCGAACTGGTCCGAGCCCAGGTTCGGACCGCGACCGTTCCCGCTGAACGTGTCGCCTGGAGTTCCCACGGCGATGCCACCGAGTTCGGGCAACTGGTAGAACATCATCTCGAGGTCACGTTCATTGATGCTGCCGTCCTGGTCGATGTCGTAGCAATCTCCAAGGATGCCATCGAGCTTCATGTAGTTCTCCGGCTCATCCTCGAGATCAGCGGGGGTGCCCACGGCAATCCCGCCACGCTGGGGTAGTTCCTGACCACCGAAGAACCTGTCATCCGGAGCTGCGTTCACGAGACTGGCTGATGCAAGGAGGATGATGCCTCCAGCGAGCGTCGCGCATTGCTTTGTCAGTGGGTTGTACATATACGGTCCTTTCATGTTGATTTTCAGGCGGACCTTGTTCACTAAGGTCGGCCACACAGAAGACCGCGTGATCGGATGGGCGACCTTCCGACATCGGGGCATCGTTTTCTTGATTTCAGAAAAAGGGAGTCTGGAGGCTGTTCAGCGGCGTTTCGGGCGCGAGTCTTCATAGGACGCGATGAAGTCCTCGACGCAGATGCGGCTGATTGCCTTGCCGACCACGTCGAGCGGGACATCCTCGATCGACTTGAATCGGACGCAGGATTTCCCCATGTCGAGCTTGTGGCCGCTTGCCTTCCACTCCTTCACGAACGACTCCATCGCCTTCTCGTCCGTATAGAGACAGAAGAGATAGAGGGCCATGTGGTTCTTCTGCGAGGCGATCGAGGCGAACGGAAGTGGTTGCTTCGGGTCGGTGTGGTAGCCGTCGGGGTAGATCGAGTGGGGGACGAAGTAGCCGATCATCCCGTACTGGATGCCTTCCTTGTATCCCTTCGGCAGCTGCTTCCTGATGGTCGCTCGTAGCTTCGCAAGTGCCTTGCGGCGGTCGTCCGGCAGGCCGTCGAGGTAGTCCTTCGGCGTCTCCGGTGCGGTCTTCTTCGGCATGTCAGGTCCCTTGGCATCGACATCGTGGTGTGTCGTTCGCTTCGTCTTCTTTTCGGGGAGCGGTTCCTAGTGTACGCTTGTTTCAAGGGAGTGCCTCCCTTGGGATGAGAACAGATGAAACCAGGCGATCAGATTCAGTCCTACGCGATCATCGATGAAGCCGGCCGCGGTGGCATGGGGATCGTCTACCACGCGCGCGACGAATCGCTCGACCGTGATGTCGCCATCAAGGTCCTCCCGGAGATCGTGGCCTTCAACCCCGAGCGCATGGCTCGTTTCGAACGTGAGGCGAAGCTTCTTGCGTCCCTGAATCATCCCAACATCGCCTTGATCTACGGGCTCGAGCAGGTGGAACGAACCGCGTTCCTGGTGATGGAATACGTCGAAGGCGACACGCTTGCGGAGCGCACCCGTTCCGGGCCCATGTCCTGGCAGGATGCGGTCCCGATCGCGATCGAGATCGCAACGGCGATCGAGTACGCACACCGCAAGGGCGTGATACACCGCGACCTCAAGCCTGCGAACATCAAGTTCGATCATGACGGCAGTGCGAAGGTGCTCGACTTCGGTCTTGCGAAGGTGATGAACGACCAGTCCTCGGAGGCGCCGCTCACCGGTTCCTCCGCGGAGATGGAGACGATCGCCGAACCGAGCGGTCCCAGTGGCGGGCCTGGTTCGACGCTTCCCGGTGTCCTGATCGGCACCATGGGATACGCCTCTCCCGAGCAGGCTCGCGGCAGGGGTGTCGACAAGCGCACCGACATCTTCTCCTTCGGCTGCGTCCTCTTCGAGATGCTGGCCGGTGGTCCACCCTTCCCCGCGGAGACCGCCGCGGATGCACTTGGGAAGACGCTTCACAAGGAACCGGAATGGGAACGTCTTCCGGAAGGGCTGCCTTCGAGGTTGCAGCTGCTCCTGAAGCGTTGTCTTGCGAAGGACCTGAAGGACAGGCTCTGCGACATCGGTGATGCACGACTGGAGCTGAGTGAACTCGGGGAGAAGGAGGTCGGTGTCTTCTCCAAGGAGGAGCAGGTCGTCTCCGGAGGTCCCTTCTGGAAGGTCGCGGCGGTTGTTCTCTTCTTCGCTGCCGTGATCGCATTCGCGCTGCCGTATGTGCTTCCGCGTGGGGATGTGGTTGTTGATCCGGGTCCGCAGCCGGTGGTCAACCGAGCGATCACCCTCGACGATGGCGTCAAGGTCTGGCACTTCATCGCTGCGCCCGACGGTTCTCGAATGTTCTTGATCGCTTCCAGGCCATTGGAAGACGATTCCAGGAAGACCAGCACGCCGCAGCAGGAATTCCACCTCTACGTACGAGACCGTGACGATTCCGAATTGCGATCGATCCACAAGTTCCGCGGGATGTCTTCCGTCGACTTCTCGCCTGATGCGGCGAGCTATTTCATCCAGTATCCAGAAGCGTCCTATCGGGGCCAGGTCGATTCCGAGATCGATCCGGTGGAGATGCCGAGAATCTCGCAACTCGAGGACCCTGCCGCCGGTGGCCTGCTCTTTCCGGCCAGGAAAGGCGCGGTCTGGTTCGACGAGGAGACGATCATCCTGGGTGGTGTCGATGATTCGGGCAAGCCTGAACTGGTCTTCATCGACGCGCGCACCGGAGCGGAGCGAAAACGACTGCCGCTGCGCATGGGTTCGGAGCCCTATCGCCTTGACGGTTTGATCGGTCGCTTCGACGACGATCACGTGCTGATGTACGTCTCTCGCTACGCGGAAGACGGCTTCAGCGTGAACATCGCGACGATCTCCCTCGAGACCGGTGAGCTCGAAGTCCTCGTCGAACGCACGGGTGACTGCGAGCTGGTCGGGGATCATCTCTTCTTCACGCGTGGCGACACCCTGTTCGTCGCTGAATTCGACCCGAAGACCCGCAAGCTGCTCGATGCAGGTCGGCCGGTACAGAAGGATCTCTACGCCGAGTACAGCGTCCACGCCTCCTTCGAGATCACCGATGACGGCGACCTGGTGTACCTTCCCGGCGGCTTCCAGGGAAGCAAGCGACGGGTGATGTTCAACGACGGAAGCGGACAGAAACACTCCGGACTCCCGGAAGGTCCGTACGACAACAGCTTGTCTGTTTCTGGCGATGGTTCACGTATCTGCACCACACGTCTGCGTGAAGACGGTCTCTGGGAGATCTGGGCGGGTACTTTCGACCCTCCCCGGCTGCGTCGACTCTTCTATGCCAACGACATCGATCACTTCGGTCCATTGATGAGTCATGACGGCGAACAGGTCCTCGCCGCGCGGATCCACAACACCGCGCAGGGCAACGTGAGTTTCTCCTTCGTGGTCGCGCCCTTCGACGGTTCCAAGCCCGGAAGGCTGGTCTGGGACGTTGAAGAACGTGGGTCGGTCAACATGCGATCGTTCAACCCTGCCGGCACGCATCTGCTCGCCGACGTGGTGAACGCCGACTTGAACAACGGCAGTCGCAAGCTGATCGAGATCGATCTCATGACCGGTGAGCCGACCGATCTTCTGACTCGCGTGGGTGGTGCGAGTGAGGCCTTCTGGTCACCGGATGGGAACTTGATCGTCTTCAAGACCTATGAGACCGGTCAGCCGGAGATCCACGTCTTCGACCCCGAGAGTGGTCGAACCGCACTTGTTTCCACCCGGCCGATCGCGGCACACCGCTGGTCGGTCGACAAGGCCGACGGTTCCTTGTCGATGATCTACTGGGATGACGAGTTGTCCTTGTGGCGCACGCCGATCGAACTGGCGTCGAATGGGTCGTTGCTCATCGGTGAAGAGACAGCGGTGCCCTGGGTGCACAATGCCGCCAGGGTGGGTTCGCCGACCGTGGACAAGCACGGAGTGGTCTACACGATCGCTCCTGGTGTCGAGGACAAGCCCGCCGACCACCTGGTGGTCATCGAGAACTGGGTCGACTCGGTCATCACGCCTGCGGAGACCTCGGCGGGTTCGTGAGGTTCTCTTCCTCGCCCCGGATGTTCGCGAGGATGCCGAGCAGCGTGGTCCGGTAGGCGTTGGTGCGTGCAGGGTCGGTTTCGACCTTGAGATCGCCAAGGATCGTTTCCAGCTCAGCGACCAGCACCTCGAGCACCGTTGCCATCATGAGTCGCGCCCCGATCGCGATCTCGCGCAGTGCTGCGGTGTCGGTGGGTTCGGGTTCCTCTGCGGCAAGTGCCGCGGCGAGGTTCTCGAAGCCCTCCCGGGTGGCGGCGCGCAGGAGTTCGAGGTCGTCATCGCCGGCGTCGACGCGATCGACGAAGTGTTCGGCGCGTTCCCGCGCGGCGGTGAGCGGACATCGGGTCTCGCGGTGGAGGGCCTGGGCGACGACTTCCCGTTCGAAGTCGGGGGTGGTGTCACCGACGGCGCGACAGGCGTTGAGTGCCATTGCGGCGACCCCGGCATGGGCGAGGTCGAGCAGGCGTTGGTGGGGGAGTGCTTCGCCGATGAACTGAAGCGGCGTGGGTTCGCGGTCATCGGTGCGGTGGCAGGCGACGAGGATCCCGGTGGCGACCCAGTTGAGGAGGATCGACGCGCGCGTCTGCTGAGCGTCGTCCATGCCGACCGGCGGATCGCTGAGCGGACGAAGATCGAGGGTGAGGGTGGGTGGCGTGTCGTCGGTGGGATGGGTGGTCATGGGGCGTCCTTGCGGCCTTCGAAGGTGGTCTTCGGGTGACGGACGGATGATACTCCCTCTTCGGTATGGCCTCCTCGTCGATTGAACGGCCGTGAGGCAGGCTCGGCTTCGGCATCCCTGTGTATCCTCCATGAAGACGAACAGGTCGATGTGATGATGATGTGATGACGATTTCATGACGAGGAGATGAAATGATGAGCACGCAACAGACCACCGAGGATCTTCCGGATGACCAGCCGGATTCCCCTCCGACCATGCCTCCGGATCCCGAGTCCCTGCCGACGCCGCTGCCGCCCGCCGCACTTCAGCGCAACTGGTACCGATTCGTCACCGACAAGATCGCGGGCCCGAACATCAGGTTGTTCGACAACCTGTTCTCGCTGGGCTCGGCGATCCTCGGGGTCATCGTGGGGATCATCGTGATGTACTTCGTGGTGATACCGTTTTTCGAGCTTCAGACCTGGGGGTGGCGACTGCCGATCTACCTGGTGGTCGGCGGCATTGCGGGCATGACCGTCGGCGTCCTGCTCGGCGGCACGGTGCTGATGGTGGTCGGCTGGTTTCGAAAGGACTGAAACGAAGTCAGTCCTTCATGATCTGCCGGGTCGAACAGGTCGATCTGGATCGCCTCGAGCACTATGGGTTGGCTGATGGGTTGGCTGGTCGGTACCTGTCCACGACGAAAAATGATTTTGAGATGTGAACTATCATGTCCATGTCATCGCCCCCAACAGCAAAGGAACTCCGAATGCCCGAGACCTCATCGCCGACTGCAATCGCTCTTGCCGCACCCACTCGATGGATGATCTCCTACGCCGACATGCTGGTGAAGGACATTGACGAGGCCAGGTGGTCCGATCGATGTGGCACCACCATCAACCACCCTGCGTTCATCCTCGGGCACACCGCGTACTACGCTGGTGTCTGCATGCAGATGCTTGGCGGCGACATCGAACTCATGGATGAGGAGGAAGTCCTGTACGCACACGGCAAGGAATGCGCTGATGACGGCTCCTTGTACCCCGGCAAGGCGGACACGATCGCTGCGTTCAACGAGCGCATCACCATCGTCGCCGACTTCCTCGAGTCAGTCGATGACCCGACCTTCCACGCTCCCAGCGACGATACCTGGTTCGCTGATCGTTTCCCGACCATGGGTGGAGGCGCTGCCTTCATGATGATCGGGCACATCATGTTCCACCTCGGTCAGCTCAGCGCGTGGCGGCGTGTTGCCGGGATGGGTGCCGCTTCCTGATTCGGATGACGATCCGAAATCACGCCTTCAGTCGATCCAGAAGATCGAGTCGCTCCTCGATCGGCTGATCCATGAAGACCTCGAAGCCTTCATAGAACGCGTCGACCGACGTGAAGTCGGTGATTTCGCACAGCGCCTTTTCCCAGCCCATGCGGTCGACCAGCGGGAAGTACCCGCGAAAGTACGTGCGAATGCTTCGCGAAGGGGTGTGGTCGATGAGGTACGCCACCGCCCATGCGCCGGCGTCATAGGCCAGCTCGCGATGCCAACGGGCAATGAGGGGACCGGCGGTCTCGATCTCCTCCATGTCGCGAATGGTGTAGCGAAGATCCTCGGCTTCCTCGAGGTGCCGGGCGTACCACTCCATGGTCTGGTCTCGTTCGCCCCAGCCGTGCTTCTCGCCCAGGTGACAGGCGAGCAGCTCGGCGCCGCCTTCCATCATCCAGGTCGGCGTGAAGGCGAAGGCCTTCTGGTAGACGTGGGTGTATTCGTGAATGCTCCGGGTCGGCATGTCATCGCCGCCGAAGCCGTGGGGATTGATCAGGACGATCTCCGCGCGTGGCGGATCGGAATCCATCGCCATGGTCAGGTACGCCTCGGTATCGCCGTCGACCGCCTTCTGCGCGATGACGCGGCCATCCTCGGCCAGGCAGTCCTCGATGGGGCGTTCGCTTCCGGCATTGTGGATCAAGCAGTAGGCCTGCGCGATCTCCTCCACGTGCGCGGGGTCGGACAACTCATCGTCTTCCTGACCGATGATGTAGACCTGGAGCGGACCGTAGTTGCCGAGGTAGTCGCGGGCGACGTCGATACCGGCCTTCATGGCGTCGGGCCACTTCGGGTCGTAGCCATGACTGATGAAGATGTCCGGTGCCGTCTGGAGCTCGCGCGTCCAGGGCTGGCGAAGCTTCTCGAGGTGTTCGTTCATGGGGTCGAACATCTCCGCCGTCAGGTCGTTGGTCACCAGGACCGGGTCACCCAGCATCTTCTTCAGCAACGGGCGTTCCCAACGCAGGTGCCCGCTTCCGTAGACCACCATGACCCGGTCATGCTCCTCGAGCATCCGTGCTTCAAGCTCGACCAGGTTGTATTCACGGGCCTTCATGGCCAGGATCGCGATCTGTCGCAGGATGCTCGGGTCATCGACCAGTTGCGGTGAAACCTCACGCTTGACCCGGCGAGGGTCGAAGGCTTCCCCGACCCGGTCGAGGTACCACGCCTTGAATCCATCGGTATCCATCGACGAGTCGACGTCGAAACGTTGCTTCAAGGTGGACAGTGCGCGGCGTATCCGGTTGTCTTCGTTGCTGGCACCCGGTCCGGGGCGCGCCGGGGTCGTCAGGTTCCTCGCCACGAGAAAGCCAATCAGGTCGTCGTCTGAAAAGCCGGCTTCGCGCACGATGTCGGTCGTCGCCCGGGGGTCCGGTTCACCCCCGATGACGATCGCTCCGAGGTCATCGCCCAGGATCGCCGCATAGGGCGACTCACCGAGCTGCCCGGTCTTGATCCGGCGACGAACGCTGGTGAGAAACCGTTCCGGTTGCGTGCCCTCACTGGTGTTGAGCCCTTCGACGATCACCACCTGTGGGTGAAAGCCCTCCATCGCGGCCCGCACCATGCGGTGGGTGGGGGACTTCTCGATGTCACGCGAATGCGCGGCGCCGATGAAGAGGAGCTGCTTGTTGTCCCGGTGGTAGAGTGCCGCGTGCGGCGACCCCTTGATGTCCTGGTCCCGGTCGGTGGACCGTCGAGGTTGAAGGAGTGACAGGTCGGGTTCGAAGTCGACCCGGGGTCCTCGCCGATCATCGGCACGATTGGCCTGCGGGCGTCCCGATCCAGAATGCGTGGCGTTCGGGCCGAGGACCGTGATCGTCATCCACTCGGCTTCGCCGCCGTTCTCGGGTCGTTCCTCGTAGCCGACTCGCACGGATTCCGGCTGCAGTGGCACGACGAACAAGCCCCACGCGGTCGTCTCTTCCGACGCCTGACCTTCATCGATCGCGCCTGATCCGGCATCGATGGTGAGTCGAAGCTCCTGGTCGGCGACTTCAATGTCGGTTGCACGAACCCGCTGAACACCCGTTGCGCGGCCGCGGAGGGTCAGGACCAGTCGGCACTGTTGGAAGTCGACGAAGGGTTGCCCTGCACTCGAGCCACCGTGGGTTCGATTCCACGCCTCGGTGAGCGAGGCGGTGTCGGTGATCAGTTCGAGGTGCGTCTGCTCGGAATCGCAGTGTGGTCCGCCCCACTGAACGATCGGCGGCGTGGTGCAACACGAGAGCGCAAACAGCAGGGTGGTGATGGTGGTCATGAGAACACCATACCGCGATGTCCCGCGTATTCGCTGTTCATCCGCTCATGATCGGTGGTTTACGGACGCACCCGGCGATAATGCATTCCTTTTGCCGGCAACTGGCCGGTCTCTCGGGTACCACGGCGGATTATGCGGTTAGATTGAACGTGGCGGTACACGAATACGAAGTGTTCATCGGCATGGATGTATCGGAGATCGAATGCGCATCTGCATCATGATGGTCGTGTGTGTTTCCATGTGGGCTTCACTGTCTTCCGCTCATCCACCCGGTGGTGACGGTGGGATCGTCGAACCCTTCCTTGGCAAGGCCACGCCCACGTCGATCCACATCACGTGGGAAACCTCCACCGGAACCGACACGCAGGTCCTCTACGGCACGTCGCCGTTGCTTGGTTCCGCCGCGACTGGTGACTGGGAGACCGGGTTCGGTGCGGCTCGCGTCCATCACGTCGATCTCGAGGGGCTCCAGCCGGACACCAAGTACTACTACCAGTGCGTTGCCACGCCGTATGAGTCAGGCACGCACTCCTTCAGGACGCCGCCTTCGGAAGCAACCGGTGAGACGTTCACCTTCAGTGTCTATTCCGACTGTCAGTACGGCTCCAACGGTGTCAAGCATCATGAGGTGGTCAACGAGGGCATCATCGACTTCTATGCCGCCGAGTATGGCGGCGCCATCGAGGACTCGCTCGCTTTCGTTCTCGTTCCCGGAGACCTGGTCTCGACCGGTTCGAACTATACCCACTGGACCGACCACTTCTTCGGGCAGTCGGCGAATCTCTACCGGCACGTCCCGCTCTATCCCGCACTCGGGAACCACGAAGCCAACGCCGACCTGTACTACCTCTACTTCGACCTCTTCGACAACGCACCGGCAGGGCTCGAGGAGCACTGCTACTGGTTCGACTACCAGAACATCAGGGTCATCACCCTCGACTCCAATTCCGGTTTCGCGACCCAGGCACAGCTGGACTGGCTGGACGGCATCCTTGCGGACACCTGCGCAGATGAAGACATCGACTTCGTCTTCGCGCAGTTCCACCACCCGCACAAGTCCGAATCCTGGACGCCCGGTGAGTCGAATTTCTCCACCTCAGTGGTTTCGCGCGTGGAGCAGTTCTCGACCGACTGTGGCAAGCCGTCGATCCACTTCTTCGGGCACACCCACAGTTATTCCCGGGGTCAGAGTCGGGACCACGACCACCTCATGGTCAACGTCGCCAGTGCGATGGGTTCGCTCGATTACTGGTGGGACTATCCGAACCGGGACTACGAGGAATTCCAGTTCACCCAGCCCGAATGGGGCTTCGTGCAGATGGAAGTCGATTCGGGCGACGACCCTTCGTTCCGCCTCCGTCGGGTGAGTCGTGGCAACGACTACATCGCTCGTGACAACGAGGTCACCGACGAGATCGTGGTGCGCCTGTCCAACGTTGGCCCGACCGTACCGGTCGGTCTCTCCCCGACGATCGCCGACGGCGCGATCTCGGGTGACGACGTCCTGCTTGATGGTTCACCCTTCGAGGACCCCGATGGCGACGCGGCTCTTGCCAGTCAATGGCAGGTCGCGACAAGCATCGATGGCTTCGCGAACCCGGTACTCGATACCTGGAAACGGCGAGAGAACTGGTATCGACCGGCCAATGGTGACGGTTGGTACAGCGTCAACACCGTCACGGATCCCGACATCACCAGGGTGAGCCTCGATGAAGCGCTCCCGGGGTGCATGACGCTCCATTGGCGTGTTCGCTACCGCGACGAAGCACTGGGATGGAGCCAGTGGTCGAGCCCGGTCGCCTTCACGGTCGGTGAATCCAGTGCTGGCAAGAGTGCTCCAGTCCCGAACCCCGATGCCGAGGGCGTCGATCCCGGGACCGATCTCAGTTGGTTCCCGTGCGAAGAGGCGGATGCCTACGACATCTATTTCGGAACGACCACGCCACTGGATTCCGGTGACTTCCGGGGCACCCAGGTGGAAACGACCCACGATCCGGGGGCGCTGGCATTCGAGACGCGGTACTACTGGCGGATCGATCGGCGTGCGGGGACCGAGGTCATCGAAGGGCCGACGTGGACGTTCGTGACGATGGAATCGTTGCCGACCGCTGGCACGGCGGAGTGGCGTTTCGACGACGTGAACCCTGCGGTCGGAATCCCGCTCGAGGCCGCCCACGGTGACTCGACGATGACGCCGCGGGGCATGGTCGAAGGCACGGACTGGCAGCTCGGCAGGAGTGATGGCGACACGGTCCCCCACATCGATGGGGTGGAGACCGGCTACATCATGCTCGACAACGTTTATGGAGTCGGAAGCGGTCTCGAGACCTACTACCTGGCCCCGGGCAACGGTGGCGGGGGCTGTTGCGACGTCTTCCAGTTCACGATCATCCAGGACCTCTTCATTCCCGCTGATCAGTTCGAGTTGCAGTGCCTCTGGCAGGGGAACGCCACGAATTCCAATGATGGCGAATTGTTCCTGGACTGTTCCAACGGAGGGTTCTGGGTCAGGGACACCGGGTACATCGGAGAGGATCTCTGGCGAAAGGGTGAATGGACCAGGATCGTCCATCGAGTCGACTACACCTCCGGAACGTCAGCTCTCTTCGTGAACGGCACGAAAGTGCTTTCCGATGACGCGTTGGCCGGCGCCGACTGGCTCTACGGTGGGGGCAGTGGCAGCCCGGTCTGGATGCTCAGTGACAACGGGCCTGATTCTGATGTCTCGGTCGTCTACTGCGCGAACCTCGCCATCGTCGACCGCCTGCTCCCCGACGCGACGATCGCCGGTATCGGTGCTCCGAATGCATGGGGGATCATCGAACCCGCTGCCCCGGGCATACCCGGTGACTACAACGGCGATGGACGGGTGGATGGTTCAGATCTTTCCTATCTGCTGGGTTTCTGGAAGCTGTCGAAGACCGATCTCAATGGCGATGGCACGACGGATGGAGCCGACCTCACGATTCTCCTGGGGAACTGGACTGGTTGACGCAACCACGTCTTTCCCGACCGGGCGAGACCGAACAGTACGTGAGGCGAAAGAAAACCGATGGATGTGCCGGTGACCCAGACCGAACTGACCTTCAAGACGCACGACGGCACCGAACTGGCCGCGACGTTGACCACGCCGGCAGCCGGGGAGGATTTCCCGGCGATCCTGTTGTGCCAGGGGCTTTCCGGGGTGCGGCATCTGGTGCTTCCTCGGATCGCCGAAGTTCTGGCCGAGCGCGGCTTCGCCTCGTTGCGCTTCGATTACGGCGGGTGCGGCGACAGTGGTGGGCCCCGAGGCCTGATCGATCCGTTCGCGCGGGTCATCGATGGGCACTACGCGCTCGCGACGCTGCTTGCTCGTGACGAAGTGGATTCGAATCGCGTGGGTGTCTATGCCCACAGCTATGGCGGCCCGGTCGCGATGCACCTGGCGGCGCAGGACAGACGGGTGCGTGCACTCGTCGCGGTGTCGAGCCCCGGGGGCGGGTTGGACATGTTGCGTGCCCCCCGGCCGGAATGGGCGTGGATGTCGCTCTTGCACCGGGTTGAAGCGGACCGTGCTGCGGTTGCCGCCGGTTCCGAGCCGACGGTGGTCGAGCTCGAGGAGATCTTTCCGTTCAGCCCGAAGTTCGCGGCAGCCTACGCAAAGCTGAAGGGTGCGGGTACGAGTGCCGTCGCGAGGGGGTCCGGTCTCGGCATCTCGCGGTTCCACCTGGCGAGCGTCGAGCGGATGATCGCCTTCGATCCTGAATCGGCCGCCCGCGGGTTGACCCGTTGCCCGACCCTGCTCGTGCACGGTGAAGAGGATGACACGGCACCGATGTCGACGGTGGAACCGATCTACCGGGCGATTCCAGGCCCGAAGGCGTGGCACACGGTGCCGGGCGCGGATCACAACGACCTGGATACCGAACCCGGTCTCAGCTCGATCTTGACGCGGGTGGGTGACTGGTTTGCGTGTCATCTTCCGGCGGCCGACGATCAGTGATCACCCTGTTCGGACCGCCTTGAGCAGCAGACCGTTGTCGGTCACACGGATGTAGCGTTCGTCCAGACCACGGTGAGCGAGGTGATGCGACCGTCTTCCACTGCCGAGAACAGATCGGCCGCGGCGTGGAGCGTTGTCCCCCGCGGAGCTCTCGGAGATCGTGAGGTGCCAGGTCATGTCTCATTTGACGCATGAGCCTTACGCGGAAAGCTCACGCGACATCCGGGTGTACAGCCTGGCAGGCATTGCGGTCTCTAATTGCCAAACCATATTGATAGGCTGGCTTCCTTCATGTGAGACGTAGTGTGCGGGGCCGAGGTACACATACGGTAATGCAAGGCCGCCAGGGAGTTCCTTGACATCCCGAACGAAGAGGAGTGGGGTGTACCCCAGCTCTTTGTGATTGATGTACCGCTTTCCGGTAGGTGATTTTGTGCTGGTCCGGCTTTGCGTTTGCCAATGGAAGAGTTCGTCACTAATGACGTAATCGTCATACATGGTTGTGGGCGAATAGGCGTCTTCTGACTTGTTGAGCGTAATAAAGAAGATGTCCAATTGGTTTTCTTCGATGTGGAGAACGCCTTCTCGGCAGTCAGGGCGGTGGTCCATTCGCCAATACCCAAGTGCGGCGAGAATCTCGTCTCGCGTGTATTGGGCATGGAGTGTGAGTGGGCCAAGGGATTGAGCGAGTGCTGGTTGGGGTCTTGTGTACGTGTGGTCTCTTTGGTGCGTCAGTACTTCAACAAGGTCAGATACTGCAGTCGGGTTTGATCTGAGACGGCGGTCAGCTTCTTCAAGGGTCATCTTTCGGCCATCTTTAAGCCAAAGTGTGATGTGTAGCATTCGGAGGCGACGTTTGTCTTCTTCACTGAGGCGGTCAATTGGGCTCGCTGAATTGAGGTGGTTGAGAAGGAAGCTGATCTGATCTGGTGCATCAATATGGGCAAGACGACGGATGCCCTTTCCCAGTTGATCGAGATCATCGCCTTCGAGTGAAATAGTGTTGCCGGCATCTTTGAGAAGTTTTGACCACATGCCACGCTTGAGTACATCGTCGATTGAGATGTCGAGATAGCTAGTGACTTCTGAAATCTTTGGCGGTCGTTTCAGATGACTGGAGAGTACGCCTATCTCGATGGCCATTTGTGGTCGGCGGAGGTTG
>JAQWMQ010000001.1 GCA_029246705.1 Phycisphaerales bacterium
TACGTACGACTGCCTCGATCCCGATGACGGCGACATTCCCACACCTGGAGGTGGCGCGGACGGGTCAGCCGCAAGCGACGACTTCGATAACGACGGCTTGACCAATCACGAGGAGACGCATCCCGAAAGTGGCTTCGGCACCAATCCGTGCCTGAGCGACACCGACTACGACGGGCTCTCCGATTACGACGAGATCCACGTCTACGAGACCAATCCGCTGCTCGCGGACACCGACGGCGATGGACTCAATGATGACATCGAAGTCGCCTTCGAGTGTCTCGAGGCGAACGATCCTGACAACCCCAACGACCCCAATGGTGATCCCGACGGCGACAATACGTCCACTGCCGTTGAAGTTGAGTACGGCCTGAACCCGTGTGTCATGGATCCCGATACCGACGGCGATGGGACGATCGATTACTTCGACAATGATCTCGACGGCCCGTTCCGTCACGTCGGTCCGTACGCAGGCTATCCGTCGATCCAGGCCGCGATCGACGAAGCGAACGATGGGGACACGATCGTCGTGGTCTTCGGCACGTGGACCGGCGAGGCGGCGTCCAACGCCCCGATAGCCGCGGTCGGCGCGAAGAGACTGTCCTTCCTCGGATCCTACGGAAAGGAACTGACGATCCTGGACGACCAGGACGCCGTACCTAGTCTCTTTAACCGCGGTCTTACGTGGGAACCGGATGCCGAGGGGGCAGCGCTCTCCGTGGACGGGTTCACGGTCAAGACCAGAGGAAGCTGGCTCACCGTTTCCGGAGCCCAAGCGACGAACGCAACCATCTCGAACACCGATTTCGTCGGCTTCGAGGATGACAATGTCCTTCAAGCGATTGGCATCGACATCGAAGGCGGATGCACCCTTGCGATGTCCGGATGCGACTTCAGCGGCAGCGGCTCATCGAGCTGGGCGCAGTTCTACCAGGTGATCGACATCGCTTCCAACGACCTGATGAACCTCTCTCACACACTCACCGACTGCACGTTCACGAACATTTACGTGAACACTGGTGGTGGCCGTGAGGTCGTGAAAGTCTCTGAAGGAACGCTCACCATTCTGGAGTGCATGTTCACCGACAACCGCACGAGCTCGGACATCGTCTTGGCAAATCGCGACCTTCTGGTCCAGGAGAGTTCCTTCATCGGCAACCAGGCGAAGAAGATCATCAACTGGTGGCCTCATACGCAAGACGGCTACCAGGCCTCGATCAACGAAAGCCTGTTCCAATCCAACGTAGTCTCCGGTGGGACCGTCTACACCTGGGCCCCGTACACCAGCGAGAGTCTCGCATCGGTCAACGCATGTACCTTCGAGAAGAACTCGGGACCACTCTATTCCAGGAACGGAGTCATCGTGGTCACCGACTCGCTTTTCACGTGCAACAACGCGGACGGCGACGGCGTCTTCAGCAACCAGACCGGCGGAATCTTGATCGGCGGCTACGGGACGGCAACGATCACGGGATGCTCGTTCATCGAAAACATCGGCCAACGCGGCAGCGGAATCCATGTTTCCTCACTCATCTCGGAATGGATCATCGAGGATTGCTGGTTCGAGGCGAACGTCGCGACGGAGAATGTAGGCGCCGCGGTCTATCGCGCTCATGGCACGGCCTCAGCCCACACCATCCGAGGATGCACCGTAACCGGCCACACGACGCTCGGTCCGGCGTTTGCCACGGATGGGGGCGCATCGAACGCGTCGAAACGAATCGTCGAGGACTCCGTCTTCTGCAACAACGTCCAGGACTTCGACGACGTAGCGCTCTGGACGATCACGGACTGCCAGCAGGAAGTGGATTGCGGCGACATCTCCTACGATGCCGCGACCTCGGAAGAACTGACAGAGGCACTCGAGAACGCCGTCGATGGCAGCACGATTTCCATCACCCAAGGCGGCTTCTACGACATTGGCTCGCTCGACACCATCACTACAACCACGCTTACGATCACCAACACCAGTGGCGAGCTCGTCACACTCACCGGTGGCATCGAGATCGACCCGGGAGGGAGCTACGAAGGCGGCCTGGCCGGTGGTAGCCTCGCGATCGTGTTCGAAGGCATCACGATCGAAGGCTCCGGTTCGAGTGAAGGCCTTCCCGCCTACGGCGGCGGAATCCTGGTTCGCTCCGGCGACGTGATGCTCATCAACTGCACCCTGCGTAACCTCGAAGCCACGGGAGCGGGCGGCGCCCTCTACGTCGGAACATTCTGCTCGGTCACGCTCTTAGATAGCGTCCTTGAGAACAACACCGCACCGATCGGCGGCGCGGCGTACGTCGAGGACGGCGGATTCATCAGCCTGATTGGCACAACCCTTTGCGGCAACGGCGTCGAGCTGGAAGAACAGATCTACGGCGCCTACGACATCGACGAGGAGAGTTGCATCGTCGCCGACTGCACCGACAACGACGGTGATGGAACCCCCGACGGGTGCGGCGCACCGCCCTGTCCCGCGGATATCGACGGAAGCGGTTCGGTCGACGGGGCGGATCTCTCGATGCTCCTGGGTGCCTGGGGCGTCTGCACCGATCCGGGCGACTGCCCGGCGGACATCGATGGTGATGGCGCGGTCACGGGCGCCGACCTCTCCATGCTGCTGGGCGCGTGGGGGGCGTGCCCGGAGTAGCCCACGCAAGAAGCGCGGGCCTGCCGCAGCCACCCGCTCAACGACCTGGTTGGTGTCGCAGCCTCGACAAGCGCGAGGCCACTCGGTTCCACACGCCGCGAAGGCCACGGCCCCTGCGTTCACGTTCAGCCGCGGGGTTCGAATGCGGCCAGTCGACACCCGGTGCCGGTTGATCGAGCAGGCCACACAACAGTTCCCAGCTGTCAGGGGCGCCGAGTTCGATCTCGACCATGTCCTGGGGCCGGCCTTCGAAGTACACCCGCACCTCGGCGTTGTGGTGGTCGAACCGTTCGGCGTACACCGCTTCGTTGCCTTCGGGACAACCGGCGCCGTAGATCAGCTGGCGCATGGTCGTCATCTTCGTGCCGAAGTGCCGCACCTGGCTGGCAACCCACTTTTCGGTCGGCCGCACCGTCAGCACGAACTTGCTGCCCGGATATCGCTCATCGATCTCCCGGTAGAGAATCGGCCAGGGATTGTCCTGGAACGCGTCGTGGCTTTGATTGTCCACGTAGTCCCAGGCGAACTCGTGCAACCTCTCGGCAAGGTCCTTCCGGTTGCGATCCTGGCTCACTCCGCAGACTCGGTATCCCAGGATCTCGAGTGCCTGGCCGAGCGATGATGTTCCGGACTTGTGGAATTCGATGCCGAATACCCTGGGTGTCTTCAAGCCGGCCCTCTTTCACTCTCGAAAGAAATCGATGAGGCTGACAGACGGAACATATCAAGGCGGATATGACATCCAAACAGATGACATCGGCTCCATGAATGGAATGCGCGGACGAAACAACTCCGAAAACACGCTGTCCCTGATTCCCGACGTCGACGCGTCGAACACACGCCCCACGTGACGAAAGCCAACACAACGAATCGATGAAAAAAACAACGTGTCACTCGTCGATCGGAAGTGGGTCGTCGACCTTGCCCGCGATCCAATCACGAATTCTCGGCATGAGGACCTCACGCAGGAGGATCTTGATGCAGGCTGCGACGGGGATCGCTATCAGCATGCCGTAGAGACCGGCCAGGGCACCACCTGCGAGGATCGCCACCACGATCGTGACCGGATCGAGGTTGGTCGCCTTGCCGGCGATCAGCGGCGTGAGCACGTAGTCATCGAGGAACTGACAGACCAGGAAGATCAGGGAAGGCCAGAGGATGATCGCCCACCAGACCATCGGGTCGGTGTCGTGGGTGGAGAACTGGTCCGCGAAGAGCAGCCCCACCGAAAGCGGAAGTCCGATGCCACCGAGGTAGGGCACCAGGGTGAAGATGCCGACGATGATGCCCAGCGGAATCGCGTAGGGCACCCCGACGATCGTCCACCCGATTGCGTAGAGCAACGCGAGGATCGAGCAGATGACGATGCGCCCGCGCACGAAGCCCGAGACCGCACTGTCCATTTCCCCGAGCAGGAAGATCGTCCGGTCGCGATGGTTCTCCATGATCATGCTCTTCCCGAAGTTCAACATCTTCGGCCACGCGACGCTGAACATGAAGAAGTAGAAGGGAATCAGGAATGTCAGCAGGCCGATCTCGACCAGTCCGAGGATGATGCCCCAGACCCGGCTGAAACTGGTTCCGACGATTCCGAACCAGTTGACTTTCGACGTGTCGGCCTGGGCGGTCCCGACGACGTGTTCCTCGGCGAGCTGCCGGGAGACCTCGGAGCGGACCAGTGTCTCAAGTTGCGAGTAGGTTTCCGTGACATCAGCCGTGGCATCGGGCGCCACCGGCTTTGAAACATCTTCTCCGGGCACCTCCCCGGCAACATGGGTCACCGCGGGCTGGGTCTCCTCGGCAGCCCCGGCAACGACTGCCGCAGCCTTTGAATCCGAGGAATCACCAGTCGCCGCCGGGGTTGCCGCCGGCTTGCCGGTCTCCCCCGAGGAATCGCCTGGATCAGCGCCCTCCAAGGCCGGCACGCCCATCCAACCTTCGACCTTGTTCACGAACGAGCCCAGTTCGGGTCGCACCGATTCCGGTGCGTAGCTGACCGCATGATTGATGGCGTTGGTGTACTTGCCCTTGCTTATGGCGTCGACGAAGGACATCGTCTGCCCCACCACCAGTGGCACGGTGAGACCGATGACCAACAGGAGGGCAATCCCCCCCACGCCAAGCACCGAACCCACCGCAAGCGGACGAGGAAACTTCAGCCGATGCTGCATCATCGAGATGAGTGGTTCGAACAGATAGGCCAGCAGGAGGGCGACCAGCAATGGAACGGTCACCGATCGCATCGCGTAGCCGAGCCACATCACGAAGACGAGCACGAAGATCCATGCAGCATCTCGGATCGGCTGGATCTGCCAGAGATGGCGATCCGCCACACTCGGGATGTCGGGCACCTGTTTCTGTGGTTTCATCAGACCAGTTCGGCCGGCTCAGACCGCGCCAATTCCGTTCAGCAGGGCATCTCGACTGAACGCCTCGTCGAATTCGTAGACGCTTCGAAAGTCGTCGAGGGAATCCTCGTCGGTCCTGCTCATCAAGCCGGCATCGATCATCGCGAAGACGATGCGTCCGAAGTCGGCGGTTCGGTAGATCTTCCAGTGACTGAGCACCGACGGCGCCATCAGCCCCCAGCGATCGATCGCGAGATCTCGCAGTCCGAGACAGAATTCCTGGCCACGGATGTGACGCTCCTCGGTTGAGAGGTGGGCGTTCTCTTCGTACAGGCGTTCCTGGGTGTGGGAGAGCCCGCTCTGGACGAATTCGTACGCCTCCGCCGGATAGGGCGTGGAATCGATCATCGTCTGGTAATCGGCATCAGGCTTGGTGGTCGTCATGGGGGTGGGCACACATCAACACTGGTGGACTGACGAAGGCCCGAAGGCTTCGCACTGGAGGAGTGAGGGATCCTGCACTACTACTGTAGTGTCTTCGACAAGCGGTTTCTCCATGAGTTCTATCGGCTTGTCGAGATCTTCTGCAACAGTTCCCCTGAACGAGGTCCCTGGTCGCCCTTACCGGCCTCTCAAATGCGCCTTACCCGTCAGCATGCCGCCTTCAGAGGCGAATCAGCCGCACAACACCGGGGCCTGGTCATCGAGAAAAAGCCACTCGAGAGGCTGGTCGGCCGCCGGCACGACACGTGCCCGATCCGACAGGGGAATCGCCAGGAGCCCGTGCTTGGGACCCGGGCTCAGCAGGACCGAATCTGGTGCCAGCCCAAGAGCGCGCGCACCATGCAGCGTTGCCATGGGGAGCCATTCCTCCAGGGTCGCATCCCATCGGTTGATCAATTCCAGTGCATCATCGAGTACCGACAGGCGTCGCCCGGCCAGCCCGGGTCCCGGGAGGCAGGGACGACCGTCCGTTCCCAGCGCGACCGGAAGCCCGTGACGCAGCATCGCCCGCCAGGCATGCGGTGGCTGCCCGGGCTCGGGGTGCCCCAGCGATCGACTGGCCCGCGGACAGAACGCCACGGTCACACCACGCTCGGCAAGACGATCCAGGTGTTCCGGTTGATCGATGTAGTTGAGGTGAACGACAAGCGCACGGGCACCCGGCAATCGAGGGAGTACCGCCTCGATGGGGTGCGTTCCCGGGAAGTCCACCGTTCCCGGCGGGTACCCGAACCGCTCAAGGAGCTCCACGATCGGGCCGCTCCCCTGCCTGCACCAGGTCAGCTCGTCCATCGACTCGGCCAGGTGCGTGGCCACGCGGTGCCCGCTTTTCGCCGCGGCGTCGTAGAGGGCCGCGCCCGTTGAATAGGGTGCGTGGGGCGTGACCCCGGTCTGAAGCGGACCTGGGTCCCCTTCGGGCGTGCCCAGTGACGTGATCTTCGCCAGGGCTTCGCTGGATCGATCATCGTGACCGATCACCTCCAGGAAGGCGACCCCGCGAATTCGTGACGCCTGAACCGCCGAGAAGGCCCGCGAGGATCCACAGATATCGCCCACGAAGGGACACCCCCCCGCTCGAGATGCCTCGACTCCCTGGCTGACCGCTCGCTCGACCGCACCGGGTTCGTCCTGGGCACGGCGATGTGCCTGCACTCGGGCCAACCACTGCGGGAAGGGCAAGGGTTCGGCGGGCGCCGGGAGATCGCTGAGGTCGAGGTGCACATGGGCGTTGACCAGGGGCGGACAGACCAGCGAATCCGGTCGCTGGACCAGGGAGGCCCCCTCCCCGGGTGCCCCGATCGCCTCGGGCGTGCCCACGGCCAGAACCGAGCCGCCATCGAGCAGCACGGCGCCGGGTGCATGGCGCTGCCGGGCATCCGCCACCACCCCGGCGTGGACAAGCTGACGGCCGGGAGTCGGTGACATCGCGTCCCCGGGGGCTCCGGGCCGGAAGAAAGCCCCATCTTCTGGGGGGATGGATTGTGCATCGCCCATGCTGGCTCCTGATCTGATTACACTTTACGAGGTAAAGCCGAAAGTGCCTGATTTGTGCGGGCACAAGAGCTGAAGAGCAACACTCTCGAGCAGGGGTCTCACGACAATGCGCAAATCACTTCTCATCATCGCCGGCACTTCCATCTTCGCCATCCTGGCCACCGGCTGCGTACCTCAACAGAAGTACGACGAACTGTTGACCGCCTATCGAGGCAAGGATCAACATGCACTGAAGATGCAGGATCAGCTCGACAGTGCCCGTGCCAACGAGAAGGTCCTCAGAAACCAGCTCACCGACACCCGGCAGAAGCTCGACGCCCTCGAGACGATGACCGGCAAGCAGTCGGAGGAACTGGCCAGCATGGAGCAGATGTTCCAGGGGCTCTCCCAGCGCATCACCTCGTTGCGCGTGGCCGCACTGCCCCCCGAACTGAACGCCAAGCTGACCCGCCTGCGCGACACCTACCCCGAACTGCTCAGCTTCGACGAAACCACCGGAATGCTGCGATTCAGCACGGACCTGTCCTTCGGACTGGGTTCCACCGAGCTCTCCACGAACGCCAGGAAGGCGATGAACTCACTGGCCTCGATCCTCAACAGCTCGGACGGCACCCCGTTCGACGTGGAGATCATCGGCCACACCGACAACGTGCCGGTCAGCCGCCCGGCGACCCGCCAGAAGTACCCGGACAACATGCACCTCTCGGTCGGCCGCGCCATGGCGGTTCGATCCACCCTGGTCAGCGACAAGGTCAGCGCCGGACGCGTCAAGGTCGGTGGCTGGGGCGAGCATCGCCCGCTCAAGATGAACCCTGATCGTGGCGGAGAAGCCGCCAACCGCCGGGTCGAGATGTACCTGATCCCCAGCACCGTGGTGAAGGAACTCGAATCCGCTCAGGAAACCACCGAGACGCTCGTGGGCCAGCCCACGAACCAGGACGATTTCCCTCCAAAGTGAGTCCGGATCCCGGAGACGACCTGCCTCCGGATGCCCAATAAATTGATTGGATTGCACAAAATGAGCAATCCACACATGGAACTTGCCCGGTTGGCAGTTAGCCTCGGGTTGTGTGAGGACGATTTCATGCCCCAGGGGCCAGGCGTAGGCTTGGTCGGCCAGCGGCTTTCGTTCTTCACTCGGTGCCCTGATCCCGATGTATGGGCTCAGGAACGAGATAATGATGTTTACTCACCGGTCGCACTCACCAGACGGCCAGATCAAAGATTCAGATGAAGGACGCAAACCAGAATGATGCGCAAAACCATCTCTCTCGGAACGACAGGTTTCATTGGCCTTGCCGTATGCAGCAGCTCACTGAGCGCTTCAGCGAGCTCTGGCCTGGATTTCGTGATCAGTGAAGTCCGAATAGAGCAGACCAGTTCCGACGTCGATGAGTTCGTGGAGATTCGCGGCACGCCCGGTGCCAGCCTCGACGGATACACCTACATCGTGATCGGAGACTGCGACAGCTTCCCCCCCACCCAGAACGGGTGCATCGAGTCGGTCGTCGACTTGAGCGGGAACTTCATGGGCTCCAGCGGCTACTTCGTCATCGCCGAGAAGACCTTCACCCTCGGCACCCCCGACCTGGTCGCTTCGCTGAACTTCGAAGGCAACGACAACGTCACCCACCTCCTGGTCGCGGATTTCACCGGGGCAATCGGTGACGACCTCGACACCAACGATGATGGCGAGCTCGACATCCTTCCCTGGACGTCGGTTACCGACTGCCTGGCACTGCTTCGCAACGCCACGCCCGACGGCAACAGTGACGAGTACTACTACTGTGATGACGCCATCGGTCCTGACGGCGGGTTCACCCCCGGCTACGTCTACCGTTGCGAGGATACCGGCGCACTGGTCATCGGCGACTTCAACGTCGGCGTCGACGAGACCCCCGGATCCGACAACCCCATCTGCGATGGTGGCGGCGGTGGCGGTGGCCCCGTCATGATCAGTGAGATTCGCATCGACCAGTCCAGCACTGATGTCGACGAATACTTCGAACTGACCGGTGAGCCCAACACCTCCCTTGATGGCCTCACCTACATCGTCATCGGTGGCACGGGGTCCGACCCCGCCGGCAAGGTCGAGGCGGTCATTCCGCTCGACGGGTACGTCATCGGCTCGACGGGCATCTTCTGGGCCGCGGAGGAAAACACCACCCTCGGCACCCCTGACGTGACCTTCACCAACGAAATCGACTTCCAGAACGGTGAGAACGTCACGCACTTGCTCGTTCGTGACTGCACCGCCAGCGACAACGATGACCTCGACACCGACAACGACGGTGTTCTCGACATCGTCCCCTGGTCCGAAGTCATCGACAGCATCGCCCTGGTGGAGAGCTTCTCGACCGGCTTCAGGATCTACTCGGACAACACCGTCGGCCCGGACGGCTCCTTCGTCCCCGGCCACAGCTACCGGTGCTCGCCCGAAGGCGACTGGACCGTCGGCAGCTTCACCGTCGGTGAAACCGACACCCCCGGCGCTGAAAACCCGGCCTGTCCCGTCATCGTCTGTGGCGGCAGCGATGCCCTCAGCTGCTTCGAAGTCCGCGCCGATCCCGGTTGCTCCGACTTCTCCTGCTGCGAACTGGTCAACTCGGTCGACTCCAGCTGTGGCGAGATCGCCTGGGACCAGGATTGCGTCGATATCGCCAACCAGGTCTGCCTCTCCACCAACCCGGCTCCCGACGTGGCGCTCAACGAAGTCCGCATGAAGCAGGGTGGCGACGACAATGACGAGTTCTTCGAGCTCACCGGAGCCCCCGGAACCAGCCTCGACGGCGTCAGCCTCCTCGTCATCGGCGGTACCGGTACCGACCCCAACGGCGTGGTCGAGACGGCCGTGAACCTTTCCGGCTACTCCATCAACGGCAACGGTTTCTTCGTCGCCGCGGAAGCCACGTTCTCCCTGGGATCGGCCGATGCGATCCTCGAGCTGAACTTCAACGACACCATGAACAAGACCCTCATGCTCGTGCACAACTTCGTGGGCACGGTCAACGGGGATCTCGACACCGATGACGACTGCTCCCTGAACAGCACGCCCTGGGACGCGGAGATCGACGGTATCAACTGGGTCAGCGGCCTCGACAGCAACTGCACCTACGCAACCATCTCCGCCGGTCCTGACGGCGTCTTCTCCCCCGCTCATGCCTACATCTGCGATGCAGGCAACAACACCTGGGGCGTGGGCACGTTCGGTGCCGACGACGAAGCAGCAGCCGATACCCCCAACGCTGAAAACCTCACCGACTGTGACCCCACGGACTGTGAGGACTGCGTGACCCAGGGCCTCGACGCGGTCGCCTGCGACCTGCTTCAGACCTATCGTTCGGACTGTTGCGGCAACTGGGACGCCAGCTGCGACGAATTCGTCTCCCGCAACCTCGTCTTCGCTGCTTCGGCACCCCTTGCCGTGGACGTCGTCGAGGTCAGGAACGACCAGATCAGCAACGACGACGACGAGTTCATCGAACTCCAGACAACCGCGGGCGCCGTGCTCGACGGGTACTCGGTCATCGTGATCGGCGACGACACCACCACCGGATCAGGCAAGATCGAGACGCGAATCCCGCTTCTCGACGTCACGGCCGACGCCAATGGCCTGGTGCTGATCGCCGACAGCGCGACCTTCACCCTCGGCACACCCACCTACGACTTCGATTTCGACATCGAGAACCAGGACAACATCACCGTTGGTGTCGTCTACGGTTTCGGTGGTGATGACCTGCGTCCGGACATCGACACCGATGATGACGGCATGATCGACGTCACCCCCTGGGTGGAATCGACCAGCTGCATCGCGATTCTGGCCACCGATCCGGCCGTCGAAGGCGACCTGGTGTACTGCGGAGACCAGATCGGTCCGAATGCAGAGGGCTTCCATCCCGGTCACGTCTACTTCGACTGCGAACTCGGTACCTGGCAGAACGGCGTCTTCGATCCCGTGGGTGAATCCGACACTCCGGGCGAGCTCAACAACGGCTGTGATGGCGTGATCGAGGATTGCCTCGGCGACTTCAACAACGACGGCATCGTCGACGGTGCGGACCTCAGCGCCCTCCTCGGCGCCTGGGGCACCAACGATTCCTCCATCGACCTGACCGGTGACGGCTTGATCGACGGTGCGGACCTCACCGTGCTGCTCGGCGGCTGGGGCGAGTGCTGACCCAGGAGGACACCGTCCTCTTGCGATTCTGAATCCACGAAACGCCCTCGGCCCTGCCGGGGGCGTTTCTCTTTTTTCAGCAGAACCGCTGGTCGCAAGATGCCGGATATGATCCTGACTCAATGAATTCGATTGCCTCACCCATCATGCGCCTTGGCGCCGCCATCCACACGGGAGTGGACGGTTTCGGACGGTTCTCCCGCTTTGCCGGCTCGGTCCTCTACTGGATCTGCGCACAGCCCGGGTCATGGCTTCGATGGCGCAACCTGGCGCCCCAGCTCTATGCGGTCGGAGTGATGAGCATTCCAGTGGTCGCGGTCACCGGGATGTTCATCGGGATGATCCTCGCGCTTGAAGGCTTTGCACAGTTCGCTGCGCTCGGGCAGGAAGACCGCATCGGCGGTGTCATCAATGCCTCAGTGACCAAGCAGATCGGCCCGGTGCTGGCTGCGGTCATGGTGGCTGGCCGGGTCGGCGGCGCACTTGCAGCCGAACTGGGAACGATGAAGGTCACCGAGCAGCTCGACGCCCTGCGTGCGATGGGCAGCGACCCGATCCGGGTCCTGGTGGTGCCACGCTTCGTGGCCTGCATCGTCATGACCCCGATCCTGACCGTCTATTCGGACATTCTCGGTTCGTGGGGCGCCTGGGTGGTGGTCGTCCGGATCTTCGAGGTTCCCAGCGCGGACTACTGGTTCCACACCGCGAACTTCGTCACCTGGTGGGAACCCGTCGGCGGCCTGCTCAAGAGCGTCTTCTTCGGTGCCTGCATCGGTCTGGCCGCCTGCTACAAGGGCTTCTACTGCAGGCCCGGCGCAGCTGGCGTGGGTCGGGCCGCCACCGCCGCCTTCGTCTCGAGCTTCATCGGGATCATCATCATCAACCTGGTGCTGGCACAGTTCCTGAACACCTTCCGCCAGCTTGTGGACCCCAACGACACCAGTTTCTTCTTCTGATTTCAAGGCCGTCATTCCCTTCGGGAGGCACCCATGTCGTTCTACCCCGTGTTGAATGCCCGAATCCTGCTTGAAAGCTGCCTCGTACTGGCGGTACTTCTCGTCACCAGCAACGCCTCGGCGCAACCAGCTGCCGGAGGCCCGCCGGTCTACCCGATCGAACGAATCGAACCCAAGCTCTGTGAAGCCACCATCGATGCGGGCATCTTCGCCGAACGACAGGTGATCAATGAGCAGGCACCGCTGCTATCCCAAAGATCGGAAGTACTGGTTCCGATCATCCTGCAGGGCGCCTATTCGAAAGTGGACCCCAGTTCGATCACCGTTTCCGGAAACATCAACGGCCAGGTCTTTTCCGATGGCCAGGTGCCCTGGACGATTCGTGGTCCCAGGCCGGATGGATCGGCCGAGATCGTGGTCGAACTCATAGACCTGCAGGCCCAGTCCGTCGGCGTGAAAGTGACCTGGACCGAACAGACCTGGCTCCCCCTGATCAACGAAGTCGACGCGCTCCGAACCACCTGGCCGAAGGAGTGGCCGGAAGCGACCAGGACGTACCTGAAACCCAGCCCCTGGATCCAGTCCGACGACCAGTTCCTGATCGACTTCGTGGCCCGTGTGAGCAAGGGAAACCTGCGCGGTGTTTCGCCGTACGCCGCGGCCAAGGAACTGGTGCGGGAATCGGTACTCGCCTACAAGTCGATCAGTGGAACCGGCAACGAACGACGCGAATTCGGCCAGATCTCCGGTTTGCAACTGATCGGAGCCTCTGAATCGGCACGATCCGCCACCGGTTCGCCCAACGACATGGTCTGCACCTGCGTGGCGATACTCAGGGCCGCCGGCATTCCTGCACGACCGGTCGTCGGCATCATGAAGGAACTGACCAAGGATCTCAAGGAACGTACCCAGTGGCGGACCTGGGCCGAGTTCTACCTGCCCAAGGCAGGATGGGTGCCGTTCGACCCGAATCTCATGCGCGGATCAGGTTTCCAGTTTCGAGGACTCGAGCAAGCCTGGACCGGCTTCGCGAACATCAAGGACTTCAACGACAGGATCCCGGTCGCCTACCGATTCCAACCCGAGGGAAGCCTCTGGAACTGGCCACCGGTCTGGGGTTTCATCTACGGTGGTGATCTGCAGCGTGCGCGCAAGATCTATTCACAGACCTCGCTGATGCGCATCGGGCGAGGCGCTGGCATCCCTGATGCCTGATGCCTGATCCCTGAGACGCGATCCCGTCTCGCCGGACCGACAGCGTGAATCACTTCTCGGATTTCTTCGCGGGCTTGCTCGGCCGGACCACTGCGGGCTGCTTGTTGGGACGGTTCGTTCCCGATCGTCCACGCGAACCGGTGCCCGGAACGATGATCGAGATCGATCCGGAGCGACGGGGAATGAGTGAGTCCTCGAGCCCTCGCGCCACCTCGTCGCGGTACTGGAAGTTCGAAGGGTCACCAACCATGCGAACCTTGCCGTCAAAGACCACCGAGCAACCCGGTGCCAGCACGCAGGAGCTCCGGATCCCGATTGAATCATGAGCCTGCTGGAGGATTACCGGTTCACTCCGGTGGTCCTCGCCGACGCTCCAGTGTCGAGCCTTGGTCACGCCGGCTGATCGTCTCTCGATGGAGAACGGGCCGGCACCATGACGAACCGCGAAGCGACCATCGACCACCACGCTCCATGCACAATCATCGGACGGTATCGAGATCGCCACTCCGGCGGCATCGGACTTCGCTCGCATCACGGCACTGGTCTTCAGGGCCACCGGCCCATCGATCAACGGGTTCAGCGGCAGATCAAGGCGGATCGAACCATCAAAGGGGCCGACGATCCCGTAGATTCCCTCGATCGAGGCTTCACCATTCGGGTTCGGGTCACACACCAGGTTCCAGTGGACCAGAAGTCCGCCTTCCGGTCGGTCGACGGAACCCACGAAACGCAGTCGACCGTCCGACTTGATGCGTTCACCCTGGACGGTCAGGACCAGTGGATCCCGATCCCGCTGGTCAAGGACCAGACGTGCCATCTGGTCGGGTCGGGCGGTTGCCGTCTCGTCGAGGCGGGCGGTTGACGTCTCGTCGGCGTGAACCGACATCCCGGGCAACATGAACGTTGCCATCAGCACGAGCATCCCGATGTCCCGGACCTTTGCGATCACTGAAGACGGCCTCCTCACAATCAGGGAGATCGGCCGATCGGGCGGACGGCTTCGCAGGTTCTCGGTCAATCCAGCGCGAGTCGGACCAGAGTCTTCGGTATGGAAGAGCGGAGCCCCGTTACCGGACGGATCTGCCGGCTCGGAGGCGAGTGACCGCCTCGGTCACTTCTTCGACCAGTGCCTCTTCGCGAGGCAGGTTGTGCTTGCCATAGGCATCTCGAGGCGGGATCACCCTGACACCCAGTTCGGCCAGGCGACGACAATTCTCGACCAGCACCTGGTTGTGCATCGTTCCATGCATGGTCGGTGCGAAGAGCACCGTCGAACGCCCCTGTTCCATTCGACCGAGTGCGGAAGCGATGCTGGCGGTGACCACCGTGTCGGCGATTCCCGATACGACCTTGCCGATCGTGTTGTAGCTCGCGGGGGCGACCAGATAGACGTCAAAAGGCGCATGGTCGGAGAGATGTTCCGCATCCGGAGTGAGTCGCGTGATGCAGGGGTTGGTGGTCGCCCATTCAAGGGTCTCAGCGGTCACGTAGCGCAGGGCCTCCCCGGAGCAGAACGCCTGCACGTCGGCCCCCTGCCGCCGCAGCGAGCGGGCCAGCGTGGGTGTGGTGTAGGCGGCGATTCCACCAGTGACCAGCAGCGCGATTCGCACCTCGTGAAGGGCATCCCCTTCCCTCGGGACCTCATGGTCTCCGAGATCGCTCGGGGTCGGGGGCTTGTGGTCCCATTCGGTCATGACTTCATCCTAGCGATCAGCCGTGGTTCGAGCCCGGCATTCGTCGAGGAATGCCCCGATCACCTCGAGGAACCGCTTCTCTTCGGACTGGTCCTCGAGGATGTTGTGGTCGCCCCTGAGCAGCACGTGGCGAGCATGCGGCGCGGATTCCCGTACTCGCCTGGACTGTGATCCGGAAATCACCTGGTCCGAATCATGTTCGATCAGCAGCGTGGGAACCGAACCGAGGGTCTCGAGTGCCCCGACGGTATCGAACTGATTCCTGACCAGGAACGGCGGTGCGCCATAGCGCCAGGCCATTTCGCCGATGCTGGCCGGCGGGGTCTGGAGGATCATGCCTGCAGGGGCCCGATCGAGAGCCACCTGGGCGGCCAGTGCACCTCCGATCGACCGACCGTAGAGGACCACGCAATCGGGATCCACACCGGGTTCACGGAGCAGTCGATCGATGAACTCGACCGTGTCTTTCCGAAGCTTCGACTCGGAAGGTGATCCCGCGGCCCTGCCATACCCACGAAATTCCGGCAGCAGCACGTTCCAACCCTGCGCGGCGAACCAGGAAGCCTCGCTGATCCAGCCGTCGATCACCATGCCGTTGCCGTGCAGCATCACGACCGTTCCGCAGGCTTCCTGCTGATCGCATCCCGAGCCCGGCAGGTACCACGCATGAACGGGCCCCTCTTCGGAACGAATGGACCATTCGGTGAAGCCGACCGGTGCCTCTGAAAGCGTCCGGGCACCGAGCACGTGCCGAGGGAAGAGCAGCATGTCCTGGACCAGGAACAGAAGAAGCAGCCAACCGGCGTAGGCCAGGACGATCACGAGCAACAGGGAAAGCAGCATGGTTCGTCGAGACCGCACCTTTCGATCCGTGGAAGCGGGGTTGGATCCACTCATGGTGTCATCGTTTCACTGAGGGAAAAAGCCATTCCAGCCAGAGAGATAAACCTGAATATCGGGCATGAGGAGAATAACCACTCCAAAGAAATCTCCACCCGGGAATGAAGGCTCCTGCCCGGCCCTCGAGGAAGGCGGTTCGGGTATGGTTTCAGCATGCCCAGCGTCGCCGTCATTCTCCCTGTCCACAACGAGGAATGGCTGATCGGGTCCGTTCTCGGGCAGGTCACGGATTTCGCTCGGACCCACCGCGACTGGCGATTCATCTTCGTCGATGACGGCTCCTCGGACGGGACTCCGGACCGGATCCGCGAGCATCTCCAGCAGACCCCCAACGATTCGATCCAGCTGCAGGCCCTGAGGCCTAATCGCGGCAAGGCTCGCGCCCTTCGAGCCGCGATACTCGACACCAACGAGGACCTCGTGCTCTTCACCGACGGGGACCTGGCCTACAACCTCGACCACCTGGACGAACTGGCAAGGGAACTCCGGGACGCAGACGTCGTGATCGGCTCGAGGGCGCTCTCCGTCGGCCCGCAGACCAACATAACCCTCACCCGTCGCATGGTGGGAACGGCCTTCAACCGGATCGTCAGGCTGATCACCGGCCTGCCCCATGAAGACACCCAGGCAGGACTCAAGGGTTTCCAACGCGACGCCGCACGAGTTCTCTTCAGGGCCCAGGTGGTCGAGGATTTCGCCTTCGATGCCGAACTGCTCTACCTGGCCAAGGTGCTCAACCTCAAGGTCACCGAGATACCCGCCAATGTCTCCGCGCGTCATTCCTACAAGAAGTCGCGCGTGAACATGCTGCGTGATCCCCTCCGCATGTTCGGCTCGCTCCTCAGGATGCGGATCGTACACCGGAAACTCCGCAAACGGCCGGTGCAACCGACCGCATCGACCGGCAGGCAGGATCCACCCGAAATCGACATCGAACCCGACCTGGACAGGATCCTCGAGAACAAGGCCCCGCAAAAAGCGGAAACGGCATCCTCCGAGCGATGAACAGTCCACGTCCCCGGGTGCTGCTGAGTTTCGACGTCGAGGAGTACGACCTCCCCAACGACTTCGGCGGTTCGGTCGGCCTGGACGAACAGCTTGCCGTCGGACGAGAGGCCTTCGAGCGAACGCTCGAACTCCTTGCGCGACTGGACATGCCCTCGACCCTGTTCATCACCGCGAGAATCGGCGAACACTGCGCCGATCTGGTGCGAGACGCCTCGGCCGTGCACGAGATCGCATCCCACGGCGTTCGTCACGACCGTTTCGAACCCGGCGACTACGAACGATCCAGAACCATGCTCGAGTCCATTTCCGGTGCAGAGGTCTCTGGATTCAGGATGGCCCGACTGCAACCGGTCGACGCGAAGCAGGCTCGAGCCGCGGGCTACGACTACGACAGTTCGGAAAACCCCATTCGACTGCCCGGTCGATACGACAACCGGCACCTTCCACGCACCCCGCGCATGGAGGAGGACCTGGTTCGCATCCCCGTATCAACCACGCCGCGCAGAAGGATCCCGCTGTTCTGGCTGGCATTCCGACACCTCCCCCGCCCACTCCTGCGAGCCAGCCTCGAACGAACCCTCGCCGCGGACGGACATCTGGTGGTGTTCTTCCACCCGTGGGAGCTTCTCGAACTCAGACGCTCGAAACACCCGATGCCCAGGGTCGTGAGGCACGGAGGCGGAAAGCGACTGGCCGGTCGAATCGAGAAGGAACTGGGACGACTGCGAGACCGCGCTGACTTCTGCCTGATGCGTGAGCTTGCCGCATCAGTGCGGGCCGATTTCAGTTGAAAGCCGATCTGAAACGGGCCCGTGTTCGTTCGAACACGGGCCCGCCTTCGGTTGGAACTCTCGGCAATCAAACTCGACACCCGACCCCGGTTCAACCGGACGACGAATCCGAAGTGAGTCGATCGGAACCCGATTGAATGATCCGCGAGAGCTTGCCATTGCAGTCCTCTCCATACGCATCGAGAACCATCAGCAGATCGTTGACGCCGACGAATCCGTCGCCATCGAGGTCGTGTCGATCCGACCAGTTCTCGTCACCGATCACCGAACCGTAGAGTGCGATCAACGAGAGCAGGTCGTTGACGTCGACGACGCCGTTGTCGTTGAAGTCGGCAGCCAGTTTCCTGATCCGTGGAGAGGACTCGACCGCCTCGCGGACAGCGGTCTCGAGCTGATCACTCAGGACTTGGGAGGAGATGTCCGTCGGCCAGTTTCGTGCATCAAGAACGGAACCACCGGTCTCGTCGGCAACGATCTGCATCAAGGAGGCGGGATCAGCAGGGTCGTATACGCATGAAGGCGTTCCCGAGGTCGGCATGGGAAGGACCTGCGCGTTCTCCATCCAGGCCTGGCGCACGAGGTTCCACATGCTGGATTGATCCTCGCAACCGCATCCGTCTTCGCCGTTCATGCCGCCATTCTGGGGACCTTCGTCACTGATCGTGACCAGGATCAGCACGGCGTCACGTTCACTCCACTCGGGAAACTGACCGAGCAGTTCGGGGTCATGGGGTCGGGTCATCACCGCAGTGGCGTCACCCCACTCTTCGCCGTCAACATCATCGATGAAACGAGAGACGCCACCCGCGCATACGGGAACGGTGGTACCGCTTGGCATCGTCCAGTCATGACATGCACCGGACGGGGCCTCGAGCACCACGCTCACCCAGGCGGATCGAAGGTCGAAATCAGCGGAAAGTCGATCGGTCGCGGTGCGAAAGACCTCGGAACAGATCGCGGACAGCTTGCCATCACTCGAACCGGAAGGATCGGCGATCACGATGATGTCGACCGGGACGCCCGGAGAGTCGACACAGAACCGGGGCCCCTCCTCCTGATCATCGACCCCATTGTCATTGCAATCGCTTCCGTGGATGTTGCATTCATCGAGGATGCCGTCACCATCACAATCCGTTCCAATCCCATCGAGGATTTCACAGGCATCAAGAATGTCGTTTCCATTGCAGTCGAGTCCGGGATCCGAAGCCAGCTGTTCCGCGTCGGGAACACCGTCGGCATCGCAGTCACGTTCCATGATCGTGAGGTAGGCAAGCCCTGAATACCCGGTGTCGGGGGCGCCACTCAGGATCATCCCGGAATCCAGCGAGAGCGCACGCCACTCACCAGAGGCTTCCCCTCTGACATCGAACAAATGCACCGCTGAAGAACCGGACTCGATCACATAGGCATGAATCTCGTGTTCGCTGCCTGATGTCGACCCTCCGACCAGGAGATCCTGTCCATCAAGGGCGACGGCCAGGCCGAAATCATCGACACCTTCCGGGGCACCGATCACAAGCTCGACATTCCAGGCGAAACCCACCGGCTTGAAGACGATGGCCGAGCCACCAGAGAAACCATTGGGAGCCCCGACGAGTACGCGATCGGAATCTGCCGCTATCGACTGTCCGAAGTTGCTTGCGCCCGGAGGAACCGGCAGGGTGCTCAACGGCGGCGTTGGAAGCCCGGAATCGCCGAAGATCTGCTGGAGATGGACGTCACCGCGACCCGGGGCGGCAATGACCAGCTGCGAGCCGGAATCGAAAACGGCCAGGTGCCGTCCGAACTCATCGCCCTCGATGCCATCGGGGTTCCCGAAGGACGTGTCATAAACCCACCCGCCCGACACATCGGGAACATGGCGTTCCACGAAACCTGCTTGGGTCCAGGGAGCACCGATGCACAGCCCCCCTCCTCCATCGAAGACGACACTCGAACCGAAACCGCCATCAGGGTTCTTACGATCGGCAGTGATCGTCGCGATGTGCTCGAAGTCGTTCGGCAGCCGACGATAGACCAGGACCGCACCGACATCGACCATGTCCTCCGTGTCGAACCAGGGTGCACCGATGGCGATCAGGTTGTCGCTCACGGCGATCGAAGCACCGAACGCTGGAGCCTGGTTCATGCCGGGGATGCCCGAACCGCCCTGCTGTTCGACCGGGAGTTCGAGCAGGAATGGAAGTCCACCGTGCACGTTTTGGTCGAGCGCCCAGACGCGAACAACACCGAGGGACTGCCCGGTGGCATTCTCCTCGCCAATGGCACCCACGGCCAGGAGTCCATGCCCGCTCGCGACGCAACTACCGTGCTCTGCATCGAAAGAAGCGCCAGATGGAACAAGCGTCCGGAAGGGCTCCTGTTGCGGAATCGGGACATCCTGCCCGCAGAGTCCGCTTGCCATCACCGCCAGGCTGCAAACAGCCACGAAACCTGATGTGCTTCGAGTCATATTTTTTGCTCCATCAAGCCCCTGCGTAATGAAAGCAGGCCCGAGCATTGCGATCGGGTGCAACCTGCATCACTGGAACGAGTGGTCGAAGTGAGCTCTCGTACGATGTGTTGTGAAAAAAGCGGAAATCACCCGCAGGATGCAGGTGGTGGAACAACGAAGATCACCAGAAAGCGCACCAGGGTTCAGCCTTCCGGGCTCCACTGGGCCGTTCCGGGCAGATCCAGGTCGCCAAGTCGCCTCACTTGTGCGGTGGAAAGCTCCAGCTCGCCGCTCAGCGGTTCCATCGCCCCACCGAGGTGTCGGGCGAGGAAGGCTTCGGAGATCGCGGTGAATGCGGTCATGTTCTCCGGGCGCGCGAAGCCGTGCCCTTCATCCGGGAAGACGACGTAGGTGACGGGGATCCCATTTCGGTCCATCGCCTCGACGATCTGGTCGCTTTCAGAGAGCTTCACGCGCGGATCATTCGCACCCTGGCCGATCAGGAGAGGCTTGCTGATGTTCTCAACGTGCGTCAGCGGCGAGATGCTGTCGAGCCACTCCGGTTCCTCGAGGGACCCGACACGGGTCTCGAACATCACCTTGATGGGTTCCCAGTAGGCGGGAATGGTCTCCAGCAGGGTCCCGATGTGCGAAGGGCCGACGATGTCCACGCCGCAGGCGAAAAGCTCCGGATCACGCGTCATCCCCGCAAGGGTCGCGTAGCCACCGTAGGAACCACCCATGATCGCGATGCGATCGGGATCCGCGACGCCCTGTTCCACCACCCAGTTGACCGCATCCACGAGATCATCCTGCATCGCACCGTACCACGCACGGTTGCCTGCATTGAGATAGCTCTTGCCAAAGCCGGTCGACCCACGGAAGTTCGGGGAAAGGACCGCGTACCCGCGATCGGCCAACCACTGGTGCATCGAGTTGTACCCCCAGTGATCACGTGCCCACGGTCCACCGTGCGGCAGGAGCACCAGGGGCACCGGCTTGCCCTTGGACCCGACCGGGACCGTGAGATAGCTCGGCATGGAGAGTCCGTCACGGGTCGGGATCTCCACGCCACGCATGGATGCCAGTTCGAGATCCTCGAGTTCCGGCCGATGACTGAAGAGATAACGCCCCGTCTGTTCATCCCGGTTCCAGATCCAGTAGCGGACCGGTCCGTCATCATGTTCGAAGGCGACGATCCAGGTTCGATCATCCCGGGTTCGCGAGACGATCTGCAGTTCACCATCACTCAGCGCACCGAGTGCATCGAGATCCGGCTTGATCGACTCATCAAGGACATGCCACTCGCAACGAAGTCGATCGGTGGCGACCGCCTGGGGGACAAGGGTCTCCGGATCGATGATCGAATCCGACACATCCGAGACCGGCGATTCGAAGAAGATCTCCTTTTCGCGAGAACCATCTGCGCCGAGCCGGACGGCGATGAGGGCGGCGGTGTCCCGTCCCCGGGCATCGATCATCCACAAGGTGGAACCATCCCGGTTGAACCCGACGGGCTGGGTGGTCATCGCATCTTCATCGGTGATCCGCTCGAACGCGCACCACGCTCCCTCCGGACCATCTCGATACTCGTATTCGGTGCCACCATCGGGGGTCATCCGACCGCGCAGCCTGATCACCCATGCATCATCCGGAACCATGCCGACGTAACCACCATCGTTCAGGAAGACCGTCGTGGACGCACCGCTCCGGGTATCCAGTCGAGAGACGTCGAAGACCTGAGGATCACGAGCGTTGGTCATGACCAGGATCTCGTCGGGACGATCTCGATGCTGCGCGATGACCTGCGCCTTCACCGCGTCGCCCGGGGTGAGATCATTGGGCTCTCCACCCTCGATCCCGATCGCATAGACATGGGTGTTCTCGTCCCCGCCTTCGTCGTTGGTGTAGAGGATCTGCTGCCCGTTCTTGGCCCAGGTGCAGGACCGGATCGGCCGGTCGGTGCTTCGGGTGATCGGCCGGGCATCACGCCCCGAGACATCCATCACCCAGACGTTCAGGACACCCTCGTGCGGCGAGAGATAGGCGATCATCGTCCCATCGGGTGAAAGCTTCACGCCAGATCGTTCGGGATTGCCGAAGAGCACTTCCCTTGGAATGAGATCGACGTCGGTGTTCACGCTGGTGAACGACATTCGAGGAGAGGTGGGATCCTGCATGGCGGGGTACTCCATCACGTGGCTGCTCGGCAGCCCGGTCGATACTGCTGCTACTTCGAGGTACTTCTACTGCTGTTGTTGCTGCTGTTGTTGCTGCTGTTGCTGTTCGTCGATCGATCCGTGGTGGGGATGTTCGTGGTCCCGAGCCAGCTCAGCAGGTGCATCCGGGTACAGCGGCAGGTCCAGGGCATCCGAACGCATCATCGGGGCACGATGGGCTCGGGCTTCCAGCGATCGGATGAAGACTTCGGTCTCGAGTGACTCCGAGGCGTTCCCCGCATAGATGCCGCGGTTCGGTGGCACGTCGTCATAGGACCGTCCGTAGGCGACCACGACATGATTCTGCTTCGCATCCACATGGTGAGTCGGATCATAGGCCAGCCACCCATGGGTGGGATCCCAGAGTTCGAACCAGGCATGTGACTCCGCCGCTTCTTCCCGCCCCTCCTGGAAGAGATAGCCATTGACGTATCGCGCGGGAATGCCTGAAAGACGGGCAAGTCCGATCGAGAGATGCGCGAAGTCCTGGCACACCCCCACACGTTTCTCAAGGACCTCGTCCGTGTTCGAATCGAACCTGGTCACCGAGGACATGTAGGTGAAGTTGCCCTGCAGGTACGAAGTCAGGCGACCGAGCCACTCGCTGACGGTCTTCGCCTCGGCCAGACCCGACAGGGCGTGTGCCTGTTCGAGCAACGGGGTCCTGAGCACCGGACCGCCGAACCCGAGGAATTCGAACTCACGCATCCCCGGCGACTGTCCGAGGATCGGCTCGTTGCACGTGCTTCCGGGTTGCCCCTTGTCGTTGGTCTCGACCACGCTGTTGCAGAAGACCTCGATGCGGTCATGCCAGTCGGCGATGGCGAACCAGTGGAATATGTTTCCCAGCCAATCCTCGTCCCAGCGTGCCGGTCGAGTGCGGGGCCCCACCTCCAGGTGCCATTCGTGAAGTGATTGCGTCTGATTCGAACGAGGCTGCATCCGCAACTCGACATGCGACTCGTGGATGTACCCGTCGTACTTGAAGCGCAAGGTGTGTTCGATCTCAAGCAGCATGCAGGTCCTCAAACCCTGAAGAAACGATCAGTGATGGACGCATTCAGTCGACCGATCTCGTCGGCCAGAGCCCTCAGTCCCGAAGCCTTGATGGAATCACCCGGGGATTCCGCGGCCTCGAAACGCAATCTCGCCACCAGCATGCCCACCCTTCGAATGGGGTCGGTCGCATGTCCATGTCTTTCAACCGCCTCGAGACATCGTTCAACCTCCGCCAGACACGGAAGAACGCCACGGGGTGCCTGGGGCGCGAGCACCAGGAAGCTTGCGATGCGCTTTGCTTCCAGTCGGGCACCCGCGACTCGTCGGTAGGCGTCAAGAGCGGCAAGCATCCGGAGTATCGAGCGCATCCGGGCGTAGAGCAAGGGCGCCTGGTCCTCGTTTTTCGAATCCATCTGGGGCATTTTCACCTCGAGGACACGTACCGTCCTGAAGGCGCGTTCCAACATGGTGCCTGCCTGCAGGAACCGCCAGGGATCACCACGTCCGGCGGTGTGTTCCATGGCTCCGCAGATCATGAAGATCCTCCGTTCGAGTTCCTCCATCGCGGAACGGAGCGCGACCAGTCCGACCGGGGGCCGTTCCGACCATGACTCGATCAGGTGCCAGGTCTCGTTGAGAAGCTCGAAGACCGCTGCTCCCGCCGCACCCATGAATGCCCGGGCGTTCTCCCGTGCCGCATGCAGGCTGGCGGCAGCCGACATTGCGTCGGCCCTGAAGAAGAGAAAACGCGCGATCCTTTCCTCGGGAGTGCCGATCATCTTGATCGCATCAGGTCCGAGCGCGAAGATCCTGCCCACGTCATCCCACATGCGCGGAGGCAGATCAGGGTCGAGTCCCGCGATCTCCGATCCCAGGGATTCGACACTTCGTGCCGATCGAATCAGGCTCGATGCACGCTCGACGTATCGACCGATCCAGTACGCACTTTCCGCGGAGCGAGACAGGGTCACGGTCATGAGCCTTCACCCTCGACGTCGTGCAGGACCCAGGTGTCCTTGCTGCCTCCGCCCTGAGAGGAGTTGACCACGTAGGACCCCTTTTCAAGCGCGACCCTGGTGAGTCCGCCGGGGAGCACGTGGGTTCGTTCACCAACCAGCGCGAACACCCGAAGATCGACCCGGCGAGGTTCGAAGGTGTCACCGAAATGGGTCGGATGCGAACTGAACTCGACGAGGTGCTGCGCGATGTACTGTGAAGGATCCGCGTCGAAGCAGGCTCGGAACTCCGCGATCTCCGCCTTGCTCGCAGTGGGGCCGACCAGCATTCCGTAGCCACCGGCACCACCGGCGAGCTTCACCACCATGTCCGGCATGTTCTCGCGGATGTACTTCGCATCATCGGCGATCCAACCTCGCCACGTCCTGACCTGCTCGATGAGCGGATCCGCGTCGAGGAAGAACCTGATCAGGTCGGGGATGCAGGGGTACACCGCCTTGTTGTCGGCGATGCCTGCTCCGGGAGCATTCGCAAGCGCGACGTTCCCGGTTCGATAGGCGTGCATCAGCCCGGGAACTCCCAGCATGCTGTCGTGGTCGAAGGTGACAGGATCGATGTACTCGTCGTCGATCCTTCGGTAGATGACATCGACACGCTGTCGGCCTTCGGTGGTGCGCATGAAGACCTGGTCGTCCTCGACCACCAGGTCACGACCCTCGACCAGGGGCGCCCCCATCTCGTTGGCCAGGAAGGAATGTTCGTAGTAGGCGGAATTGAAGATACCCGGAGTGAGCACTGCAACCACCGGGTCCTGCCGACCGTGGGGAGCGGCATGGCGCAGGCAGTCCAGCAGCATGCCGGGATAGTTCTCCACGCCGCGAATCGCCCGATCGATCATCAGTTCGGGAAAGACACGTGCGGTGAGGTTTCGATTTTCAAGCACGTAGCTGACCCCACTCGGACAACGACAGTTGTCCTCGAGGACCAGGAACGAACCGTCGCTGTCACGCAGCAGATCACTTCCGACCACGTGGGTGTAGGTTCCGTGACGAGGACGTATCCCGACCACGCTGCGGAGATACTCCTTCATGCTCATGACCAGCTGGTACGGGACCAGCCCCGCCTCCAGGGTCTTCTGCGCACCATAGATGTCCTCGAGCAGCAGGTTCAGCACCGTGATCCGCTGGGAGATCCCCGCCTCGATCTTCGACCACTCACGGGCATCGAGGATCCGTGGGACCAGGTCGAACGGGAAGATCCGTTCGATGCCGTCCTCTTCGCCGTAGACGGTGAAGGTGATCCCCTGGTTCACCAGGGAGAGGCGCTGCATCTCCTCGCGTCGGGCGAGTTCCTCCCGGCCGAGCTGTTCGAGTCGCTGGACCACGCTTGCGTAATGCGGGCGTGGGACGCCATCGGCCATCAGGGCCTCGTCGAATCCTCGTTCTGCTGACTGCCAGTCCACGGAACGATCCTAGGCACTTGCAGTCCTGACGCAACCGCTACGAGGGCTTGATTAACGTTCTATGATCATGCAATGAAGATCACACTCCCGAAGCAGTACGCCATGGCCGGTGCCCTCGGCTTGCTCATGGCCATTCTGGCATCCGCTCCGTGCCAGGCACAGGCGCCCAACTCGGCCCGTGCCCATCACCCCTTCAAGCTCTCTCCCACTGAGAATCTCAACTGCATCAGGCTGGGCAACATCGCACAGACCCGGCACTGGGCGCCGATGTCCTCATGGACGGAACCCAAGTTCTCCCATGGCGAGAACCCCGACAACTGGAACCTCTTCGAGCCGCACCCCCGGGATCCCCTGGGCGGTGATGGCGACGCACTCCTGGGCTCGCCCCTGGCCTACCCCATGGCGCCGATCCGCAACACCCTTGATCGACTCTATCAACGGGAAATCCTCGTCCATATCTACGACCTCCTGATCTTCCAGAACGTCTCGAGGACGCTCGAAGCGGACCAGAACCCCAATTCCCTCTACAACCGCTTCGATGTCGCGCTCCACATCAAGACCTGGGACATCCCCGACCAGGGCGCCGGCATCTTCACTGCCGATTTCCGGGTCAACAACAACGTCCTGAACAGCCCGCCTCCGGGGGAATCAGTGGGCGCGTTCAGTCCACTCAACGATATCGACAGCAACACGTCCTTCCTGATCAACCGCATGGAACTCCAGCAGAGCTTCCTCGATGAACGGGTGAACCTGACCATCGGCAAGGGCAACCCCAACGACACCATCGCATCCAATCTGTTTGCATGGGACGAGACCAGCCAGTTCATCGCGGTGACCTTCGACGGCGGGAACTACCCGGTCGGATACAGCGGCTACATGCCCCTGGTCTCGTTGCAGGTGATTCCCGTCGAAGGGATCTACATGACCGGAGTCGTCACGAGCGGACTCGGATCGAACTACCAGCTCTTCTCCACGATGGGCGAAGGACTCTACTGGTGCGCCGGAGAAGTCGGAGCGGTCATCGAGGTCGGCGAGGAGAAACGCCAGGGCCGGTATTCGATCGCCCTGATGAATTCCAACACCGGAAACGACACCGTCGACTACGCGACCAGGACCAGCGGCAACGCCATGGCGATCGTGTTCCAGCAGGAGATCGCGGATTCGACCGCACTCTGGTCGCAGTACCTGCTCTGCTCGAACGAGATCGGACCGGCCGAACAGGAACTGACCTTCGGGCTCTCGATCGAGAACTGCTTCAACCGGTCCAACGACGGCTTCGGTGTCGGACTGGGCTGGACCGATCCGTCCTCGAGCGCCTACCCGGGCTGGCGCCAGCGTTTCCAGCTGGAGACCTATTATCGACTGCAGCTCACTGAAACCTGGCAGCTCTCACCGGACTTCCAGTTTCTCAGCCGTCCCGCCAACCCGGAGTCCGAGGAACGCCCGGTCTACGCCTTCGCACTCCGACTGCTCACCGAGTTCTAGCCGGCATCATCATCCCGCCTCAGCGGCTTGGTGATGATCTCGTTGCTTGCACTGAAGAACAGGTACGCCCACAACCAGCCCCACATCGCGGCGATTCGACTGCGGAATCCGACCAGGAACACGATGTGCACCAGTGCCCAGACGACCCATGCGGGGAATCCGGAGAGGTTCAGCCACTTGGATTCAAGGACCGCCTTGCCACGCCCCACCGTGGCCATGGTTCCCTTGTCGAAGTAGGTGAAGTCGGCATGTGATCCCGCGGCAGTCTTGCCACGCAGTTCCGCAGCTATGCATTTCCCTGCGTACGTTCCCATCTGGATGGCACCCTGTGCGACCCCGGGTACCTCCTTTCCGGTACGCGGGTCATGGATCATGGCAAGATCCCCGATCACGCGGACATCACTGCGGCCCGGCAGTGTGAGGTCCGGCTTCACCTCGACCCGACCACCCGAGACCAGTTCCACGCCGAGCTTGCCCGCCAGTGATGACCCGGTGACGCCCGCCGCCCAGACGACCGTCCGGGCGGGCACGAATTCATCGTCGATCATCACGCCCTTGCCACTGATCTCCATCACCCGGCGTCCTTCGAGGACCTCGACTCCGTAGGACTTGAGGATTCGTCGTGCGGCGTTCGAACTCTTCTCGCTCATCCCGGAAAGAATTCTTTCCGCCCCCTCCACCAGGAGCACCCGTGCCTTGGAGGTGTCGAGGTTCTTGAAATCGGGGGCGATCTCGTCGACGGCCAGCTGCTTGATCGCACCGGCCAGTTCGACCCCGGTCGCGCCTGCACCCACCACCACGAAGGTCATGCAGGCCAACAGTTCGTCGCGGTCCTCTTCCCCGAAGGCATAGTCAGCGTCCTCGAAGGCGGTCAGGATCCGGTTGCGAATGTCGGTGGCCTGATGGAGCGCCTTCAAGCCCGGCGCATGTTCGGCCCACTGGTCGTTTCCGAAGTAGTTGTCCTTCATGCCCGCAGCGACGACGAGGTGGTCCCAGTGCGCGATCCTGCCGAATCCGCGAACTTCCTTCTTCTCGAGGTCGATCTCCTCGACCTCGCCGATCAGCACACTGGCGTTGTTCTGCTTGCGAAACGCCTTGCGAAGCGGATAGGCGATGTCGCTTTCCCCGAGTACACCAGTCGCGACCTGGTAGAGGAGCGGCTGGAACAGGTGGTGGTTCGACCGATCGATCAACAACACATTGACATCAAGCCGGGACAACGCACGGGCGCAGGACATGCCCCCGAAACCTCCTCCGATCACCACCACGTTCGGACGGCCATCCACATAGCCATGCATCTGTCTTTGACTCATTTGACCGTACTCTCCTCAAGACATCGGGGGTCATCGTGCGCGGGGTTGTTGACATGTCGACTCACCGGCATGGATTCGAGGATCCCGTTGCCCGCAGGGCATGCCAGCCGGTCGACGCGGTCGGGTGTGGCCCCATCCCGACCATCATCCAGCCAGGTGGTCCAGTCGTCGGGTTCGAGGATCACCGGCATCCGGTCGTGGATCCCCTTCATGAAGTGGTTGGGAGCGGTCGTGAGCACGGCGACGGACTCGAGTTCCGTTCCGTCGGGACCACGCCAGCATTCCCAGAGCCCGGCAAGGCCCATCGGCCTTCCATCGCTCCTGCGGATCAGGTACGGCTGCTTCCGCTCCGCTTCCTTCTTCCATTCGAAGAATCCGGAAGCAGGAACAAGGCAGCGACGGTCCACCCATGCCTTTCGGAAGGATGGTTTTTCAGAAGCGGTCTCGGACCGGGCATTGATCATCCTTGCACCGATCGAGACGTCCTTCGCCCAGGACGGCACCAGGCCCCAGTGCATGCCGATGGCCTCCCGTCGCGGAGTCCCGGAGAGTTCGAGCATCCTTCGGATCACCGGAACGCGCTGGGTCGGCGCGATGTTGTATCTCGGTTTCCAGGACGATCGCACCACGGCATCGAACGCAATGCCGATGTCTTCGGGTGACTCCTGAAGGTAGAACCTGCCGCACATCATCTGCCCCTTGTACCCGGTACTCACCAGCATAGCCGGGGAGTGGCCTGACAGCCTGAAGAGGCTGCTTCAGCATGCCACTACTTTCGACTGGGGTGTCCCATCGTGACGGGACGGGATGCCCGGATGGGCATAGCATGGATCCACACCACTCCCGAAGGACCCATCCAATGAAGTTCCCTCATGCCTTTCTTGCCGTTTCACTGCTGGCCACGTCCCTCTGCTCGATGCCGCTGGAAGCACAGGAGGAGACAGCACCACTGATCATCGACGTGACGGTGCTCAGCACCGGTGCAGAAGCCCCCAATACCGCACTGATCGCCGAGGTCGTCCGCGTCGCCATGCTCGATGCGGACCCCGAAGCCAGGGCCCGGCCGGGCAGGACACCGGGAACGATCGAGGTCGAAGCGACCACCGAGGCGATCATCCTCGCCGGCCTCGCGATCAAGAGACTCGAGAATCGCCCGGCTGCAGGTCGGATCGACCCTGAAATGCTCTATGTGGAAGGCACACGAACCCGAGACGGGATCGGACGTTATTTCTTCGATCGGGAGATCGCCCAGGTCATGGGACACCTCGGTGCCAACTGGCTCGAAAGGCCCACCCGGGAAAAGGAGGAACGCACGTCGCTGCTGATCGACCTGCTCGGAGTGAAGAAGGACACGGATGTCGCGGACATCGGTGCAGGCACCGGGTACTTCACCTTCCCGATCGCACGAAAGGCGACCGAAGGAACCGTGCATGCCGTCGACATCCAGCCGGAGATGCTCGAGTTCATCGAAGCAAGGAAGCGTCATGAGGACATCGACAACGTGAAGGGCGTTCTTGGAACGATCATGGACTCGAACCTCGAGCCGGAATCGATCGATCTCGCCTTTGCGGTCGATGCCTACCACGAGTTTTCAAACCCCTGGGAGATGCTGCAGTCGATCAGGGAGGCTCTTCGTCCGGGAGGCCGCCTGATACTGGTCGAGTTCAGGCTGGAGGATCCCGAGGTTCCCATCAAGCTTCTCCACAAGATGAGCCAGGCGCAGGCACGCAGGGAACTCGAAGCCGCGGGGTTTGAATGGGTGCGAACCGAGGACCAGTTGCCTCGTCAGCACATCCTGATCTTCCAGAAGCCGGGAAAGATCAGCGTGGAGACTCCGGCTGCTCAGCCTGCGGACCCTTGAACCGCACCGGCCCCGAGGCGTCTGCGCAGTCCGAGGTGATCTCGAATCACCACCAGGAGTCCGAGCGGAAGAGCAAGCAGGATCAATGGCAGCAACTGCCACCACTCCGGGCGCGGAAGCCCCACCGCCACCTCCACCGGCACCTCCAGCATCCGCCCCTGCGAGCTGACTTCGACCAGGAACAACCACTCGCCAGCTTCAGGGATGTCGAACACCGCCTTGTGGGCGAAGGCATTCCCGGGATCGGGCTCACCTCCGATCACCCACGAAGGTGTTCCGGGATCCCAGGACGTGCGCCTGACGCGCAAGAGAAGGTCAAAGGATTCCAGCGGCGCTCCGTTCTCCGAGTCGGTGGCGACCACGGCGAACTCGACCTCTCCCGCTCGAAGCGGGGCTGGTGACGAGAAGATCAGAACCCGCAGACCGTCACCCTCGACCACGTCCCGAAGCTGACCGGTGTCCGCTCCTGCAGGACGGACAAGCAGCATGATCAATGCCAGGATGGTGCAGCCTCGATGGATCATGGGAGCAGCGTCCCTCTCATCTGCATCGGTTGGAGGACGATCCAGATTCCCCAGAGGAGCAGTGCGAACTGAACCACGCCCAAGGGGAGAATCCCGAGCAACACCCGTGAGGTGCGTGCTCCCGGCAGCGCGGCGCGCGCGAATGCGAAAGCGATCGCCCAGGACATCACGAAGCCGAGATTGAGCAGGAGGATCTCCACCTCGAGCAACCAGGGCGGCACCGGCGCACAGCAGGCGGCAGACCAGGATGGCGTGCCGAGCAGTCCCTCGAGCGAACCTCCGGAAACGTCAAGAAGTGCTCGATGGCTGATCGGAATGATTGCAGCCCAGCTTGTCACGAAGTGGAACTGGTAGTGAACCACCCACATCACCACCCCGAGTGGGACCAAAGCCAGCGCACTGCGTCCCAACCATCCCCTGTGGTTCATGCCGACCGGTGCAGGAGCGACCGTGCGAGGCAGGATCAGGACGAGGGCAACGGCCACCAGGGCCGGCAGCACGAGCAGTTCGAACCCAAGGAGGACGGTGGCCGCCATGGCATGAGTCTGGAAACCCCAGGCCGCAGTCAGATCATCCTGCCAGTCGAGGATCGGCGCGGTCATTCCCGTCGCATTCGCGAAGGCCCCGAAGACCAGCACCAGCAGCAGAGCGGACCAGTCGAGTCGATCGGAAAGCCGGCCGAGGGAACTGCGCCAGTCAGGGAACGTCAGTCCGCTGCCGAGGGAAGTCGCCTTGATCCCGACGTTGTCCCGGGGACAGGCATCCGCACAGTCGAGGCAGAACGTGCAGTCCAGGTTGCCGACCTTGCGTGGAAGGAACAGGTCGGTTCCACATCCGGCCACCGTCGCACTTCCGCGGATGCACTCCTGGGTCGTGCACTCCGCGCACACCGAGGCATCTCGTGGGGCGACCTCGACCGGGGAGACCATCGACTGCACGAAGTGAAACTGACCGATCGGACAGACGTACTTGCAGAAGGACGCCCCTCGGAAGAAGGCATCGACGAGAAAGGCCGCGACGAAGTAGCCGATCACCACCCAGGCGGTTCCTGCCGGTGAATCCCAGAGTGCCAGGACCTCGTAGGCCCAGAGCCAGCACACCACCAGCCCCACTGCGAACCACTTGGTTCGTAGTGCGCGGGGGAAGGACAGTCTGCGCGGCAGGAAACGACCCGCCAGCGTCCTGGGGAGCGTGAAAGGACAGGCCATGCAGAGGAGGTTTCCACCAACCAGCAGCAGGAGCACGGCAATGCCCCTCCACAGGGTCCAGGGGAGAACCCCGGCGAGGTTCATCGAGCTGGTCCGAGGCCCCCAGAAGCCGTCCACCACGACCAGGACGGCCAGTGCCAGCATCAGCAGGCGCACGCCATGTCGTCCTCGTCGTGAAGCCAGCATGGGGCCGATCAGGGGCAGCTTGAGAAGATCGAAACGCCTTCGATCCCGACCCGTTCGAACCACCTCCCTCGGGGCAGACTCCGCGCCCAACACCGGAAGCGCTATCGATTCGACCGGAGCCCGGGATGTCCTGGCCTGCGCCCGCGCCCAGCGCTCCCGCTGCCCCTCGGGACCGCTGCGACGAAGCAGCGTGCGAACCACGCCTGCGATCGGGAGGACGAAGATGATCGAACCGGGGACCCACATCAGGCCTGCCGCCAGGGCCTGGTCCTCCATGGCATCCAGGCCGAGCGCAGGCGTGACCTGTTCGTAGATCGGATAGATCACCCGGGGCGAGAACGCGAAGAAGGCACTGAAGATCGTGTTCTGCAGATCGGCGGTCAGGAGATAGGGAATCATCGTCCAGCGCGGCCAGATGCTGCGTGAAGGCCAGGGCTGGATGACCGGGAACCAGAAGAGGATCGCCGAGCCGAGGAAGAGTCCGTGCTCCACCTGGTGCCAGAACGGATCGACCAGAGCGAGTTCGTAGAGGACGGGCACGTGCCAGAGCCAGGTCATGGTGACCATCGATATCCAGCCCGTGACCGGGTGGACGAGCACGTGCCCGATCCGATGGACCGCGGGGCTTGCCAGGAACGGACCCAGCCAGTCGGTCCGGACCGTTGCCGGCAGCCCCCACAACATCGGGTTGGCGGGAGCTCCCATCAGCAACAACGGCGGCACCACCATCAGGAGCAGGAAGTGCTGCGCCATGTGTGCAGAGAGCAGGAAGCCGCCAAGGGCATCCAGGGGCGAGAAGATGGCCAGCAGAAGGACCACGATCCCGAGGATGAATGACCACGCCCTCCACCAGGGGAAGCGGGCAGGTTGGCTTCGGTGGATGCCGATGAAGCCACGGATGTAGACCACACCGACAACGATCGCGATGAGCGTGGGAAACAGCTCCAATTGCCAGGAGGTCATCGATGCCTGAAGGAAGGCCTCGCGCCAACTCATGCGCACCTCCGCGACGTAACACTGCCTTGCAAGCGATCAGCCGGCAGACGTGAACTCAATTCTTGGAGCGCTTCTTGTCCAGTTCCATCAACTGCGGGATCCGTGCACCAGGTCGGCCGGCAGGGCGGACTCCGGGGGGATGACAGGTGTGAAGGAAGGACACCACTGCCTCGGTCTCCGCGGAGGAGAGGTTCTTGCCGAATGCAGGCATGTTGCCGTCACCCTGCTGAACCTGCCTGATCAACTGAGATGGGCTCAGTCTCAAGGCCACGTCGGCGAGATCAGGGCCACGTTGTCCGCCGATACCGTCAAGCGCGTGGCAGTTTCTGCACTGCGAGTGCTGCAGGACGATCGCACCCTGCAGTTCGAGGGGCGAACGATTCTTGACGAAGGTCGGAGGTATCGCATCCGAAGTCCACGCCTGCATGTGCGGCGACCATGGACTGGTCACCCCAAGCCAGGACAACACCCCGAGCCCGGTGATCAGGAGGATCATCACCAGCACCGCGATGGGTCGCTTGGATGCGCTGCGTGAACCGGTACCGGCCAGGAACGGCACGAGGAACAGGACCAGCAGCAGCACCGGAGCGGCGGTGATGATCAGGTAGTCCTCGACCGAAGGTGTCAGCAGGGCCAGCACCGCGAAGATCCACAGGAACGGGAAGTCCGGACGCGGCGTCACGTCGATCAGTGTCGGATCAGGTCGTGGGCCCGGTCCGATGGGGCCGTACCAGGCGGCGACGACGATCAGGGCGATGAGCATGACTCCGCAGAAGACCATGTCCCGCTGTGCGGCGACGGGGAAGAAGGGAACGCCCTTCTTCTTCATGCGTTCGTGATAGGCAGCCTGGTAGGTCGCCTTCTCCACCACTTCCCCGGGGGAACCGGGCTTGGGTTCCTCGGAGATGCCATGCTTCAGCACCAGCATCAGGTGCGCCCCGATCAGGCCGATGGCGGCTCCGGGCAGGACGAACACGTGCAGCGTGAAGAATCGGGAGAGGGTGTCACCACCGATGATCGGGCCACCCAGGACCAGGTGGGTCAACCATCCGCCGATGATCGGGAAGCGCCCCATCATGGATGCTCCGATGCCCACGCCCCAGTAGGCATTCGCATCCCATCGCATGACCTGCCCGGTGAAGGCCAGGGCAAGCGTGGTCAGCATCAACGCGACCCCGAACAACCAGGTCATCTCCCGGGGGAACTTGAAGGCGCCGTGCAGGAACACCTGCACCATGTGCACCAGCATCATGAAGACCATGGCATTGCTGGACCAGCCGTGGATGGCGCGAAGCATCCAGCCGGCGGGCACGTCGTAGTTCAGGTAGAGCAGGCTGTCATAGACCGTGTCGGCGCTTGGTGCGTAGACCAGGGCCAGGCAGATGCCGGTGACGATCTGAATCGAGAAGAACATGAGCGTGCAGGAGCCAAAGACGTACCACCACTTAGCACTGCGCGGAACGTGGTGGGTCATTGGAGGACCGAGCAGTCCCATGATGCCCGTTCGATCATCGATCCAGGCCCAGGCGCCCTTGAGCATCTTCATCATCAGGCCTGCCCCCCACTCTTCTCGGAGGCGGGCTGGACCGGCTTGCCGTCGCTGTAGTCGACACCGTCAACGGTGAGAGGCGTCAGGTCGTCCTTGGGAAGCCTGCCCGGAATCTGGAGGTTGGGCATCTCACCGGCGAAGACGTACAGACGGTTGCGAACCACCTGCCAGTCGTATTCGAAGAGACCTCGTGGCGGCGGACCGGACGCCCGGTTGCCGTCCTCGTAGTAGACACCACCATGACAGGGGCACATGAACAGGCGCGATTCCTGGAACCAGTGGACCGGGCATCCGAGGTGCGCACAGTTGATGTAGAAGACCTGGAAGCTCGACTCGTCGACTCGACGAACCCAGCAGGGAAGATCCTCCGCCTTGCCGACGGTCGGACCGTGAATCGGGTTCTTGTAGGTGGCAAGGACCGTCTCGCCCACGGGGTACTGCTGGAGTTTCCCGAGACTCACCCAGCTGCGTCGCTTCTTCCAGTCCTTCACCGCGGGAGCGAAGATGTAGCCGACGATCGGGGCCGCGATGATCAGGCCGCCCAGGGTGAGGAGTCCGGCACCGATCTTGAACATGAATCCACGTCGGGTCTGCTTCGACAGCGACTCGCTGGTTTCAGGATCTGGTCCACGGCGAGCCGTTTCTGTGTCGGTCATCGTGCAGCCTCCTCGGAAACCGTAGTCCGGTTGGAGATCAACCACGCAGTCACATCATCGATCTGGCTGGCGGAAAGTGAAGCGTCTTCGGGCTGCCCCTTGTAGGGGCCTCGATACGAAGGACAGCCTGCAGGCATCGACTGGGTGGCAAGATCCGGTCGTCCGAAGAGGACGGTGGATCGAAGTGCCTGGTCGGACACCAGCAACAGGTAGTCGTTGTCGACGACTGATCCCGCGCCATCCTCGAGTCCGGAACCATCCGCGCCATGACACGCGCCGCAATAGGTGGCGAACGTACCGGCCCCGGCCTTGGCATCACCGGAACCACTGGGTTGGCTGTAAGGCGGGATGTCCTTACCGGCTCGAATCGCTTCGGGGTCACCCCAGAAGTGCTTCATGCCGGAAGCCAGCGCTGCGATCTGCTTTTCATCGAGGCCACCGGAAAGTGTCTTCTTGAAGCCCGGCATGAGGGGGCCGTGCCCATCTCGAATCACCGACTCGAGGGTGGCGGTCGGAATCGACGCCAGGTACAGCGAGTCGTTGAGGGGACGCGCAGGCCCCTGCTTGCCCTCGGGACCATGACACCCGAGACAGTTGACGAAGTACATGCGGTCGAAGTCGGCTCTGGAGTCGATCTTCTCGACCGCAGGGCGAATGGGCTTGCCCGGAAGTTGCCAGTCGCATCCGATGGGAAGTCCCGTCGAGACGATCAACACCAGCAGCAGGCACGGACGACGGATGGCCATCACGCATCACCCCCAGTTCCGGAAGATGTCTGGTCACCCGCCTGAACGCCCTTGTTGCGTTCGAGCTTGAACCGCTCCGCCGGAGAGAGGTACTGCACGACCGAGATCTTCTCGGAGCGCCCGATCACCACACCGGCAACGATGCCGAATGCGAACTGGCTCCCGAAGAACCACCACCAGTCGACGTATTTCTCGAGTGTCGGGTCAAGCACGCCCATGCCCGCGTAGGTCAGCATGCTCCAGACGATCGGTGCGATCACGCACGCGAAGACCATCGGCCAGCGGGCAGCCATCGGCATCATCGCACCCAGCAACAGCCCGATCATGATCGAGAAGGCGAGATGAATGCCCAGGGCGGAGAACAGACCGCTTGCCTGGAAGGCTGAAAGTGATTCAAGGCTTTCGGTGTCGTAGCTGGAAAGCACCATGGCAGCGAGCAGATTGACCGGCAGCCAGATGGATCCCTGAACCGCGCCCCAGATCAGGGCGATCACGGCCATGGCGACCCCGCCACTGAGACCTCCGATGACACCGGATCGAATTCGAGGCACCTCAACCGGAAGCACCATGCGTGCAGGAGCATCGGATGCGGCATGGTGCACCGGATCGTCGATCTCGGGCCCGGTGTCGATCTCGTGATACTCGTCTGCGGGAATCAGCTCCATGGCCTCCCGTGGCAGCACGTCGCGCCACCAGCCGACGATGCCGGCGATGGTGCAGATCACTCCGACCACGGTGACCCAGGAGCTGGTCACCAGGCCGGCGAACATCAGCGTGGTCCCGAATGCGAAGACGATCGGCGCACCGGTGGGCGCGGGAATCATCGCAGCATCCCCGGGAGGGATGAGCGGGACCTCTTCGTCATGCTTTTGGTTTGCTGGGTTTGAATCAGTCAACGGAAGGGAACCTCATGTGTCTGCCCTCAGGTGTAGACCCGAAGGATGTAGACGGTCGTGAAGACGAAGAGCCAGACCACGTCGACGAAGTGCCAGTACCAGCTCAACACCTCGAAGCGTTCGGCCTGCTGTTCGGGCAGTCGGCCCATGAAGGAGATCAGGAGGCACAGGCTGAGTGCCGTCAGGCCGATCACCACGTGCAGGGCATGAAAGCCGACGAGGCTGAAGAAGCAGGTACCGAGCGTGGAGGTGTCCAACCACATCCCGAGATCACCGATGAGGTGCATCCACTCCAGGATCGTGGCGAAGAGGAAGAAGCCACCAAGCAGCAGCGTGATCGCCAGCCAGGACCTGAACTTGTCATGTGCACCACGGGCCAGGGCCCGCGAGGCCAGAACCACCGTCACCGAACTGCTGAGCAGGGTGACCGATGCGATGTAGACCATGATGTCGCCGCGGAAGAGCTCGACGGGATCTGGCCCACCGTCCTCGACCTGGAGGATCACGACGTAGTAGAGGTAGGCGACGATGAAGCAGACGAAGAAGAATGACTCGGTGATGATCAGGCATGAGATGCCGACCTTGCCACGCGACAGGTGCTGCGGTTCCTCGGATGCGAGGTTCGGTCGTGCCGGTCTGTAAGCCATTGCTTCACTCATCAGGAATCGTTCTTCTCTTCGTGTCCTTCAGGTCACTCGTATTCATGGTCGGGGTCTTCGGGGTGCTTCGCATCCCACAGGGGTCGTCGGCTCTTCACCACCGGAAGCGGGTTGAAGTTCCAGCTCTTCGGGGGTGAGGTCGTGGCCCATTCGAGCGTCCATGCATCCCAGGGATCGTCACCTGCATCCTCGCCCTTGCGGAGCGAATGCAGGATGTTCCAGACGAAGATCAGGATCGCGATGAACTGCACTCCGTACCCGATCGATGACAGCAGGTTCCAGATATCGAGACCACGGTCAGGGGCGTAGGTATAGATGCGCCGCGGCATGCCGAGCATGCCCGAGACGTGCATCGGGGCGAACGTGAGGTTGAAGCCGATGAACAGCACCCAGAAGTGCAGCTTGCCGAGCTTCTCGGAGAGCATCTTGCCGCTCATCTTCGGGAACCAGTAGTAGATCGCACCGAAGATCGCGAAGAGCGTTCCACCGAACAGGACATAGTGGAAGTGCCCGACCACGAAGTAGGAGTCACTGACATCCCAGTCGAAGGGAACCGTGGCCAGCATGATTCCGGTGAGACCACCGATCACGAACATGCCCACGAAACCGAGCGCGAAGAGCATCGGGGTCTTGTAGATGATCCGACCGCCCCAGATCGTCCCGATCCAGTTGAAGATCTTGATTCCGGTGGGCACCGCGATCAGGAAGGTGCTGGCCGCGAAGAATGCATTCAATGACGGAGGGAGACCGACCGCGAACATGTGGTGGGCCCATACCCCCATCGACTGGAACGCGATCCAGACCAGTGCCACCACCATCATGGTGTAGCCGAAGATCACCTTGCGACTGAAGACCGGAATGATCTCCGATATGAAACCGAAGGCGGGGATGATCAGGATGTAGACCTCGGGGTGCCCGAAGAACCAGAACAGGTGCTGCCAGAGCAGGACGCTGCCCTCGAGCTGGGGGTCGAAGAAATGTGCACCGAGGAAACGGTCGAAGAGCAGCATCACCTGGGCCGCGGTCAGGACCGGAAGTGCGATCATCACCAGGAAACCGGTGACCAGCATCGACCAGACCATGATCGGCATGCGCATGAGCTTCATGCCCTTGCAGCGAAGACAGAGGATGGTGACCACCAGGTTGATGCCGGTGGCCATCGAACCGAAACCACTGACCAGGATGCCGAGCGTCCAGTAGTCGACGTTGTTGCCTCGGTTGAAGGCACGGGTGGTCAGGGGCGAATAGGCGAACCAGCCCACGTCGGGTGCACCGGGCGCACCGTAGAGTCCACTGGAGCCGATGAACGAGTAGTAGAGAAGCAACCCACCGAACAGGAAGACCCAGAACCCCCAGGCATTCAGTCGGGGGAATGCCATGTCCCGGGTGCCGATCATCAACGGGGTCAGGTAGTTGCCGAATCCAAGCAACACCGGCATGCCGACCAGGAAGACCATGGTGGTGCCGTGCATCGTGAACATCTGGTTGAAGGTGACCGGATCGATCGTGGGATTGGCTGCATAGGCAAGCTGGTAGCGAATCACACCGGCTTCGATGCCACCCACGAGGAAGAACAGGATCCCCGCGGAGATGTAGAGGATGCCCAGGCGCTTGTGGTCGATGGTGACCACCCACTCGTGCACACGCTCGAGCACGCCAGGGCGACTGGGCTCTGGCTTGGCTGTCGAGGTTCGTGGAAGAACGGTCACCGTGGTTCAAGTCCTTGAAGAGTGGCGGGAGACTGCCCGCTCGTGATCATTTCAACGTGGCCAGGAAGGAAACGACATCCTCGATTTCGCTCTTGCTCAGCTGCAGGGCGGGCATGTCGCACCCCGGCTTGATCGCCTGGGGGTTCTCCACCCAGGCCTTGAGGTTGTCGATTGTGTTGGGAAGCATTCCGCCCGCGATCAGGGTTCGACTCATGAGATGGGTCAGGTCGGGTGCGAAGTTGCCGTCGGACAATCCGGCGACGCCATGGCAGTTCTGGCAGGCGTATTCCAGGAAGACCTTGCGACCGTTCACCGCGGAGGGAGTCGTCTCGTTGGGCGCGGGAAGCGCCTGGTTCGTGGCCCAGGTCTTGAAATCGGCCTCGTCCTTGACGTCGATCCGAATAAGCATGTTCGCATGCTGGGTGCCGCAGTATTCAGCACACTGGCCGAGATAGGTCCCCACTTCGTCGGCGGTGAACTGCCAGTAGTTGGTCTTGACCGGAATGGCGTCCATCTTGCCCTGGAGTTCGGGGACCCAGAACGAGTGGATCACGTCGGCGGAACCGAGCTCCAGCCAGATTGGACGCTGGACGGGAACCACCAGTTCGTTCGCGGTGACCACGTCGTATTCGGGAATCCGGAACTCCCACCACCAACGATGGCCGATGACCTCCACGGTCAGCGAATTCTCGGGTCTTTCCCCGGCCGTGGGCTGGACGCTGTGGATGGTCCTGACCGTCGCGAGACAGAGCGTCACCACGATGAGGATCGGAATCACCGTCCAGGCCAGTTCGACCGGGTTGCTGCCGTACATCTGCACGGGTTCCCCGGTCGTTTCGGCGTTCTTGCGGCGGTAGCGGATCATCGCGAAGACCAGGAGTCCCTCGACCACCACGAAGATGCCCACTGAGATCAGCACCACCAGCCAGGTCAGCCGGCGGATCTCGCGGGTCTCCGGTGACTTGGAGACGAAGATCGTCGTGTTCCACTCGGCATCGGGTTGCACGAAGACATCACTGGCTTCGAAGAAGGTCTCGGTCGGATCATGTTCTGTGATCTGTGCGCCCAGGATGAAGATCGCAACGAAGCCGACCAACCCGACCAGGACGGTCACGACGACGAGAAGAAGCCAGGACCGAGCGACGGTCCGATCTGCGTTCTCCTCTGCCATGCTCTGATCCAATGTCTGATTTCCTGATTGAAGGTGCACGGACTATACATGCTGCCGCAGGTTTGCGACAAGGAGCCGGAAAACCCTTCCATCAATTTGTGGGAAGAGCCTTGTCACTTGATGATCATTCGGATCCTGAAACTAGCGGTGGAGGGACTCGAACCCTCAATCCGTTGCCGGAAACGGATTTTGAATCCGTCGCGTATGCCAATTCCGCCACACCGCCGCGCGCCCGACCGAAAGGTCGGGCGCGCGGATTGTACGTGCGGGGGCTCCGGATCGGGATGACCCGGGCTTCGTGCCTTGGATTTTTATCAGGGTGACCAGACGCCCAGCAGCAATGCCAGGTCGGCTCCATCCACCTGACCGTTGCCGTCCAGGTCGCCGGGCCCTTCGGACCCCCAGGCACCGAGAAGGATGGCAAGGTCCGCACCATTGATGAGGCCGTCGCCGTTGAGGTCCCCCAGGGTGCTGCCCTCGCCACAATCGGGCACGATGAAGGGCAGTTCCATGGCGCAGCATTCCTTCAAGGTCGCACTGTGCAGGGAGACGTAGATCGAGTGCGGATCGCCCACGGGCACGGTCGTCGAGACGGTGATCGGACCGATCGACATCGTTGAATAGGGTGCCAGCGGCGGGATGTCCAGGTAGTCGGGCGTGATGATGTCCCCACTGCCGACCAGGGGAAGGAAGAACAGGTGTTCGATGACGTCCGGGGTCAGGTTGGTCAGATCGAAGTTCAGGACGATGTTGCCCGCTCCATCGGAGGTGCATCCGATCTCGACGCCTGCGAGCGTGGCGCAGGTGCACTCTGGCAGTTCGACGCAGAGCTCGACCGTGCAGCACTGGTCACCGTCGATGTCGAAGAGGATCATCGGGATGCAGACGATCTCGAGCGGTGCACCGGTGACCGTGAAGTCGATGGTCGTGCTGCCTCCGGCGAGCAGCGGCGGATTGAACGGCACCATCGAAGGTGACACCTGGCCACTGGGAACCAGGAGGTACTGGACGTCGTGGTCCGAGAGATTCTCCAGTTCGACGTGCACGATGTACTCGCCGGTGGGTCCAGCGTCGTCGACGACGCATTCGATGGTGTCATAGGTCGCAGCCGCGGCACAGGGGCCGGTGTCACCCAGCATGCAGGTGATGTCGATCGAACCGATGCCGGTCTTGTCGAATTCCTTGATGTTGTTGTCGAGATCGATCTTGATGGATTCGGCCGGGGTCCCACCGGTGATCGGGGTTCCCTGGATCCCGTAGGTGATTTCAGTGCCGTTCAGGGTCACGGCATCGGCCGTGGCCCAGACTCGGCCATCATCCGAGAAGTCGACCGCAACACCACCTGATGCGTTCGCACCCAGCTCGTAGACACCGATGTCGTAGAGGTCTTCATCGATGGTCCAGCTGCCGTCTTCCTGCTGACAGGCCACGAGGACCCGACTTCGGTGAGCGGAGGTCGAACCATCGCTGCTCATGCTTCGTTCGGCGAGGTAGAGGCAGCAGTCGGGTCCCTGGGTGATGTCGGCGATGGGGTTCGCGACGAACTCAGGCCAGTTCTCGTCGACCGTGTACACCAGGTCGGGCGTGCTGAACTCCATCTGGCGGGTACCTGCGATGAACAGTCCGGTCGAGGCGTCGATGCCCACCGACCAGACCTCGTTGTTGCGGTTGACGTCGACTCGCCCTGCGTCTTCGACCCAGACGGAGTAGTAGAGACGATCGCCCACGGGCTGAACCGCCCAGGGGCGTTCCCCGAGAGGTGCATAGCCCGCCTGATCGTCGGGGTTGCCGCCGGTTCCGGTGATGGAACCATCGGCATGACGGTAGGAGTCGACCGGGGTGCCACTGTCGTCGACGGCCCAGATGAGACCGTCATCGAAGTTGGAGGCATAAAGGAGACCGGTACTGCAGGAAGCCGCGATGTTGCCGAGTCCGGCCAATGAAGTGTTCGGCAGCGAGACGAATTCGGTGGGTGCGCCGGTGACGCCGTCGAGGCGGAAGATCGTTCCCGTATCACCGATGAGACCGGTGTAGTCGATGTTGTAGATCCGGGTCGCCGAGGCGTACATGGTGCCGTCACCACTCATCGCCACGCCGAACACCGAACCGAGGTTCTCAAGGGTCCAGTCGGGGTGCTCGTAGGTGGGCGGAGCACTCGTGGTGCCCGGAGCGGACAGGCCGGCAGGGTCGAGGTCGAAGACATGGAGGACGAAGGGATCGTCGACATCGCTGGGGATCCTCCACTGCGATGCCAGGGCCTGGAGACCGGCGAAACCGGTCACCTCGGGCATGGCGCCACAGCAGTCCTCGCAGCTGATGAGTTCGTGTTCACCGACGATGGGACAGGGGTCGCCAAGCGGCTGGAAGCTGACTTCGAGGTTCGGCCCCCCCGCCAGGTCCGTGGCGCTCACCAGGACCGTGTACTGACGTCCACAGACGACGTCGCAACGAATGAGGGTCTGCTTGTCGCAGGAATTGTCGCTGCAGCAGAGTGGCGACATCTCCAGGTTCGGGCAGACGCAGTCGTCGAAGAGAGCGAGCTGCGTGTTCATGCCGGTGAGGCCACAGGTTGAGATCTCCACCAGCCCATCGACATCGGATGTCCAGCAGATGTAGGCATCGATCTGATGCGAGGGGTTGCTGGGGAAGCAGGCGTCATCAACCCAGTCGCCGCTCGGCAGCGCCATCACCGACATGTCGATGAGCACGTTGCCGGTGCCGTCCTGGAGGATGGGGTCATCACAGAGATCACCAACGACCTGCGCCCCTGCGGTCGATGTGAAGAGTGCGGTACAGAGAGACAGCATGGCTGCACGGTGGTGGCGTGTCGGGTTCATTTCTTCTTGCTCCGATTTCAGATGTTGGAACCACGGCAGAAAACCGAGGCCTCGGTTGAACTCCTGCCGAACGCATCGAAATCTCTCAGCTCAAATGAAAAAACCGCGCGAAACGCGCCTGAAGGGCGTGTTTCGCGCGGTTGCTGGTGCAGGTGATACCTGAAAGCGGTCTTCAGCAGCAGTTGCACTGCCACTGATCGTTGATGATGGCCCCAGATGCCTTCAGGGTGGCCATGGCCGATCGCTGGGTCAGTTCGATGGTTGCGTTGATGTCGATTTCAGAGCTCGAGCTCGGCATCCGACTGTTCATGGGTTCGAGCAGCATTCGCTTGAGAATCGGCCCGTTGACCTGGTCACAGTGGAAGTCAATGAGACTTTCGGGACTGCCCTCGGGCAGGATGTTGATGACCAGTGTTCGCAGTTCGGTGAAGATCGGGTTGATCACGGTGTCGATGATCTCCTGGAGCATCGCGGTCGGATCCGCGATTTCCAGCCTGACGAAGTTCATGAACTTCATGGTTCTCGCATCGAACTGTCGGCGGATGTACCAGTCAATCCAGTTGCAGAGATGCTGCTCCTTGCTGGTTTCCGGGGTCTGGCTGCTGTCGGGCATGGGCTCGAGTTCGAACGTCTGGGCGAATACCGAGCGAATGACCTCGGCGTAGAGGGCGTCTTTTCCGCCGAAGTAGTAATTGACCGCTGCGATGTTGGCTTCGGCTTTCGAACAAATGTCCCTGATGCTTGCACCGCGAACGCCGTGCAGTTCAAACAGTTCGACAGCCGCCTGAAGAATCCTTGTCTTCGTTTCCATGGGGTTACTTAAGGTCCTTGGTAATCAGCTAGTACGGTGGAGACCGATTGCTCGGCTGCGTGTCCGTAGAGAGTTAACACCATGAACCAGCAGAAGGACAGCCCAAAATTGAAACAACCATTGGTTTTATGGAAAATAACGTCCAAATCGTCCACAGAGCCCCTCCGTACAGCCTAAAAATGAGGCCAAACAGGCGTTTAGGACTCGAATCCGCCCCCGGTTGCATTCGAAGCGGAGTAGTTGGGCGCTTCCTTCGTGATGGTGATGTCGTGGGGGTGGCTCTCCACCATCGAGGCGGCTGTGACACGAACGAAACGTGCATTTGCACGGAAGGCTTCCATGTCAGTGCATCCGCAGTACCCCATCGCGCTCCGAATGCCCCCGACCATCTGGTAGACGACATCCGAGAGTGCCCCTCGATACGGCACCATGCCCTCGACCCCCTCGGGGACGAACTTGGTGGTGTCTCGCACCCCGGCCTGCCCGTAGCGGTCGGCACTGCCTTCGCCCATGGCACCGCTTGAACCCATGCCTCGGTAGCTCTTGAATCGGCGACCGCGATGGAGGATCAACTCGCCGGGACTCTCGTCCAGGCCGGCGAAGAGGCTGCCAAGCATGACACTGGAAGCACCGGAGGCGATCGCCTTGGCGATATCGCCGGACATGCGGATCCCGCCATCGGCGATGATCGGCACCTGCTCGCTGCTCGCCACTTCAACCGCGTTCATGATCGCGGTGATCTGCGGGACACCAACCCCGGTGACCACGCGCGTTGTGCAGATCGATCCCGGACCGATGCCGATCTTCACGCCATCGGCCCCGGCGTCGATCAAGGCCCTTGCCCCATCACCGGTCGCGACGTTTCCGGCAATCACGTCGATCGAGCATTCCGACTTGAGCCGACGAACGGTGTCGATCACGTTCTTGCTGTGCCCGTGGGCCGTGTCGACCACCAGGACATCGACTTCGGCCTCGATGAGTGCATGAGCCCGCTCGAACTGGTGTGGCCCGATCGCCGCACCCACTCGCAGGCGCCCGCGTTCATCGCGGCAGGCCTGGGGATGGTTTCGCACGTTCTCCAGGTCACGCATCGTCATGAGGCCGGCCAGGGATCCCGTGCCATCGAGCAGCAGCAGCTTCTCGACCCGGGACCGGGTCATCAGTTCCTCGGCTCGCTCGCTCTTGACGTCGGCAGGAGCGGTGATGAGATTCTCCCGAGTCATGACGTCACCCACCCTGGCGGTGGAGTCATCGGCGTGGAGAAAGGTCATGTCGCGGCGGGTGAGGATCCCCACCACGCGCCCGCGGCTGGTGCCGTCGGTGGTGACCGGGAAGCCAGAGACCCCTTGCTCGGACATCTGGATCATGGCCCGTTCGACCGAATCCTCCGGACTCAGGGTGACCGGGTCGGCGATGACCCCGTTTTCGCTGCGCTTCACGCGAGCGACCTCCCTGGCCTGGCGTTCGGCCGGCAGGTTCTTGTGGATGATGCCGATGCCCCCCTCCTGGGCCAGAGCGATGGCAAGTGACGACAGGGTCACGGTGTCCATCGGGGCCGATATCAACGGGATGTTGAGGGAGATGTTGCGCGTCAGGGCGGTTCTGGTGTCAGCCAGTTCCGGCGTGATTTCGCTGTACGAGGGTACCAGCAGCACGTCGTCGAACGTGATGCCGTCCTGAATGATCTTCGAGGTGGGTTCCATCTGCTGATGATCAGGGGCTGACTGGCTCCTGTCAACACCTCCGAGTCTTTCCCCAGCCCACTCGGGTGTGGTAGCCTGTTCCTTCTGAGGACAGCTCGGAAGATCCCTCCGGACCTCCGTGCCAGTCCGCACATCTGCCCGCCCCCAAAGGCCTCGTGCTGTTCGTCCAGATCACCTGTGCGAAGGCCCAGAGGCCGATGACCACCAACGACGAATTCCCCAGCTACACCCCAGAGAACACCAACAGAGACCAGGAGAGCCGAGTGGCAACTCAGACGCTCATCAAGGCCGTGGACGGCCACAGAGGAACCACCGAAGGCGAAGGCCTGAAGAAGTGGCGCAGCTACCTCAAATCGACGATCGCCGTCGAAGGTTCGGACCTCATCGTCAAGACGGACATCCCCCCCCGGGTTCGGATCCGCGGTGTGCTTCGCGACATGAAGACCGAGATCTGCAGTGCGGACCTCATGTTCCAGATCGCCAAGGATGTCCTCAGCACCGGACAATGGGATCACTTCAGGGACCACGGCTCGGTCGACTTCGCGTTCGACTACGACGATGACCGACGATTCCGCGTGAACCTCTTCATGGCACGTGGCAAGCCGGCGATCGCCGCCCGACTCATCACCGCAGAGATCAAGAAGTTCGAGGAGCTCTATCTCCCCAACATCCTCGGCGACGTGGCGATGAGTGCCCAGGGGCTCATCCTCTTCTCCGGCGTCACCGGCTCCGGCAAATCGACGTCGATCGCCTCGATGCTGCAGTACATCAACGAACGCAAGCGCGTGCACGTCGTCACGATCGAGGACCCGATCGAGTACATCTTCAGGGACGACAAGGCGACGATCAACCAGCGCGAGATCGGCATCGACTGCGTCAACTTCAACGAGGCGTTGCGCGCCCTGGTGCGAGAGAACCCCGACGTGGTCCTGGTCGGCGAGATGCGAGACTACGAGACCTTCGAGGCGGCCATCCGCGCGGCGGAAACCGGCCACCTGGTCTTCGGAACGATCCACGCCAGCTCGGCCTGGCAGACGTTCGGTCGCATCTACGACCTCTTCCCCGAGGAGGAACGCGACCAGATCAGGAAGCTGCTTGCGTACAACCTTCGCGCGATCGTCTACCAGAAGCTGCTCCCGACCCTGCACGAGAACATCCCGCGAATCCCGGCGCTGGAGATCCTGCTCAACACGCCGATCGTCGAGAAATACATCCTGGAGGGCCGTGAGGGCGAACTCCTCGAGGTCATCAAGAGCAGCCACAGCGAAGGCATGCTGGACTTCACGACCGCCCTGGTGAACCTCGTCGAGGACGAATACATCCACAGCCGCATCGCACTCGAGTCGACACCGAAGCCGGAAGAGCTGAAAATGCGACTCAAGGGCATCAAGTAGGTAACCGCCACCGAGCCGACTCGGACATGCCACCGTTACGGACGATGAATACATGACCCACACCGCATTCCTGACCGACCCCATCCTCGCCGCCGCATCGAACGTGCTCCTCCTGAGCGTGTTCAAGGCGATCATCCTCCTTCCGGCCATCGTCGTGTACATGAGGATTGCCAGCTCGCACATCGAGAAGGATGCCAGGCGGATGAATCTCGCCGTGAGCAACATCAACCTGGTCATCGTGATCGGTGCGTTGGTCGCCTACCTGAGCGTGCTGCTCATTCCGATCTTCTGGGTCGGGTGGCCGGTCTCGATCATCATCCTTGCCGGAACGCTGTTCATCTACATGAAGTGGCGCAACGCCAAGGTCGATGCAGACCAGAAGTTCGAGCTGGTCGGCACGAAGCTCGAGGATGCCAAGAAGGCTCGACAGTCCCGCAAGGCGGAGAAGTCGGTCGATCTCAGGTTCATCGATCCCAATGGCAAGGAGCACAAGGTCCCGCTGGTCGAGGACCCCCTGCACCTGGTCCACAAGGAACTCGAGCAGATCATGACTCCGGCCCTGGAATCAAATGCCTCGGCCGTGACGATGCTCCCCGGGAAACAAGGCACCACCATCACCCGCACCGTGGACACCATGCAGTACAAGCAGGAAGTCGTCCAACCGGAGACGGGCGAACGAGTCATCGACTACCTGAAGGCACTGTCCCTGCTGGCGGTGGACGATCGAAGACGGATCCAGCAGGGTTCGCTCAAGATGATGGCACCATCGGGCTACATGGAACTGGACCTGACCACCAGCGGCTCCAGCGCCGGCCAGCGGGTTCGCATCGACATTGATCGTTCCTCACGCATCGGACGCGCCTACAACAAGATCGGACTGCTGCCTGTCCAGAAGACCTTCATGGACAGTCTCAACGAGATCGAACAACGACACGGCATCATGCTGCTCTGTGCCCCGGAGGGCCAGGGCCTTTCGACCACCGCGTACGCACTCCTCGGTCGACATGACGCCTTCTCGAGCGTGGTGAAGTCCTGCGAGAAGAGAATCGACCTGGCCATACAGGGTGCCGACCAGCAGGAATGGAAGCCCGACAGCGAGCTCGGAGACCATGCCACGACCGTGCGGACGATCCTGCGACGTGACCCCGACGTGCTCCTGGTCGACGACATCTCCGAACCCGGCAGCGCCAACATCATCTCGAAGTCCGGCATCGACGGTCCCCTCATCTACATCGCCTTCCGTGCGGAGAACCTCGCCGAGGGCGTGAGCAAGTGGGTGCGAAACGTCGGCGATCTCGAGCAGGCATCCAAGGGACTGATCGGAATCACGGTCAGTCGGGTGCTGAGACAACTCTGCCCCGCCTGTCGGCAGCAGTACCAGCCGGACGAGGCGCAACTGAAGAAGATGGGCATGGGAGGCGTCACCGATGCCAAGTTCAACCGTGCATCCGGCAAGGTACAGGTCAAGAACAAGGTCGTGCCCTGCGATGCCTGTTCCGGCACCGGGTACACCGGAACGATTGGCGTCTTCGAAGTGATCCCCTTCGACACGCCTGCGCGCATGTTGATCAGCAAGAACGACCTCAAGGGGGCCTATCGACACGTGCGCAAGATGCACAAGATGCCGACCCTCCAGGAGGCGGCCCTCGCCAGGGTCCGCTCCGGGGAGACATCCCTGGACGAAGTCGTTCGCGTGCTTGCCCCCAAGAAGAACCCCCAGGCCAAGAGTGCTCCTGCTGCCTCCGCCAAGGCAACGAACTGAACCTAGAGACCAGCTTCAACCAGAAGGCAGTCAACCGATGCTTCCGATCATTCTCATCGTGCTCATCCTCATCATCGCCGGCGCCATCGCGCGGCAAGGCATGCTGAGCTCGTTCCTGCACATGATCTGCGTGATCTCGGCAGGAGCCATCGCTCTGGGCCTGCTCGAACCCATAGGGTTCGGTCTGCTTGATTCCGTGGGCGGGTTCGCCGCATACATGGCAGGAACCTCGCTGATACTCATCTTCCTGATCAGCCTCCTGGTCCTTCGACTCTCGATGGACTCGCTTGTCCCGGACAACCTCAACTTCAACAAGACAGTCGACTGGGTCGGCGCGGGAATCTTCGCGGTGTGCGGCTCCTTCATCAGCGTGGGCATCGTCGTGCTCGGGGTGGGCTTGCTGCAGTTCGTGCCCAACGGTTTCGGCTACGAGGGCTGGGTTCGCGACCGCGGGACCGGACGTCCGGCAATCGAGGGGACGCCGATGTACCCGGCGGTCCTGACCGCACGCTTCTACGAATTCCTCAGCATGGGCAGCCTGGCTCCGACCTTCAATTCCGGCTCGCTCGGCACCTACAGACCCAACATCGACCAGGCCTCCTGGTCGCTGGCTCGTGACAGCTTCGACGGGACCTCCGGCAACTCCCGGGCCTGGATCCAGCCCAAGTCGGTGAAGATCTCACCCAACAACGGTTTCATCTACTCGGCGGACCTGGACCCAGCCATGTTCAACCCCGACTTCCCTCGCTTCGAGGGAGCCTACGTGGTCAGCGTCGAGGTGGACGTCACCGGCTTCGACAACGGGAACGAGTTCACGATGTCCACGTCACAGGCACGTCTCATCGCCCCACCGACCGCCAGCGGTCGAAAGCCCAGGGTCGGCTTCCCGGTGCTCTTCTCCGAACCCACCAAGCAGGGCATCGGCTTCTTCGCCTTCGACGATCCGAGCAACTTCATCTCCAGCATGCCAGGACAGCAGAAGATCGCCTTCCGCCTGTTCTTCCCGAAGAAGGACATCGGAGAACCGCTCTCCGGCAAGTACTTCCTCGAGCTCAAGCAGCTTCGACTCGAGCTGCCGACGGTCGAAGTCGTCGACGTCCCCGGCTCGGCCGTGGCGACGTCGAACTCCACGACGAACAGCCTCCCCACCGGCGACGGAGGACCGCTCCCCCCCGGAAGCCTCGAGTTCAGCAGCGTGATCGGCTTGAAGCTCTCCTACAACCAGCGCGGCAGCCTGGTCATCAACGACGACAACAAGGTCACCAGTGGCGTGAGCGAGTTTCCCACCAACGCACCTTCCGGCGGCGTTTCGCGCAAGCTTCGCGTCGAGAACTTCTACGAACCGCTGGATACGAGGATCGCCCAGATCACGGTGCGTCGCGGCTCGAGCCTGGACACCGAACGCATCAAGCGTGACGGCGGCGGTGACGAACCCATGCTCCTGGTCGATTCCAAGGGGCAGACCTACTATCCCGCCGGATTCATCAAGAGGGGGCCGAAGATCACCCTGGTCTCCTTCAACCCCGCATCCCTGGTGATGACCATCGACGAACTTCCGAACCTGCCGTCCTCGGGCAACACCGACCTGATCCTGCTGTACAGGGTGCCGGTCGGCGCGATTCTTCGGGAACTGCGAGCCGGAGACGACACCCTCGCATCGATGTCCAGGAAGGTCCCGAACCCCAAATAAAGCATTCGGTGCCCGGCGATGGCCCGCATCAGTCGGCTGACGGTCGTCGTGCTGTCCGCGTACCTGTTCAGGCCTGGGCCGCAGGTTCCTCGAGCCATCGTTCGACGTAGTGAATGTCGAAACGTGCATCAATGAACGGCTGATAGTCCATGAGCCTGCGATGCAGCGGGATGGTGGTGCGGATCGGACCGACCGTGAATTCATCGAGTGCACAACGCATCCGGGCGATCGCGGTCGCTCGATCGGGACCGTGGACGATCAGCTTGCCGATCATCGAGTCGTAGTTCGGGGGGATTCGATAGCCGACCGTCGCATGTGAATCCAGGCGGACGCCCGGCCCACCCGGCGGGCGCCAGTCCTCGATCAGACCCGCCTGGGGCATGAAGCCACGATCCGGATCCTCGGCATTGATTCGACACTCGATCGCATGTCCGTTCACCGAGATGTCGGACTGCTTGACGGACAACGGTTCGCCGGAAGCGACTCGAATCTGCTCGGCAACCACGTCGATGCCGGTGATCATCTCGGTCACCGGGTGTTCGACCTGGACCCTGGTATTGACCTCGAGCATGAAGAAGTTCTGATCGTGGTCCATGAGGAACTCGACCGTTGCGGCACCGCTGTAGTTCGCACGCCTGATCAAGGCTGCTGCCGATTCGACGACCTGGTCACGCTTCTTCCGGTCGACGCCCGGCGCAGGCGCCTCCTCGATGAGCTTCTGGTGACGTCGCTGCGAGGTGCAGTCACGCTCGAACAGATGGACGGCGTTGCCGTGACTGTCACCGATCACCTGGACCTCGAAATGCCGGGCCTGCTCCAGGAACTTCTCGATGTAGACCCGCCCGTCGCCGAAGGCAGCGGCAGCTTCCTGTCGAGCCGATTCGATACCCTCGCGCAGCTGCGTCTCGTCCCGAGCGATACGCATTCCGCGACCACCACCACCAGCCGCGGCCTTGACGATCACCGGGTAACCGATCGATTGCGCGACCTCCACCGCCTCTTCCGTGTCCTCGATGGCGTCATCCGTTCCCGGGAAGACCGGAGTGCCGGTCTTTCGAGCCAGGTTCTTGCAGGAGACCTTGTCTCCAAGGAGCGCCATTGCTTCGGAGCTGGGACCGATGAAGGCGAAGCCGCTGTCCTTGCAGACCTCGGCGAAGTGCGCGTTTTCGGCGAGAAAACCATACCCCGGGTGAATGGCCTCGGAGTTGGTGATCTCCGCGGCGGAGATGATTCGATCGATGCGCAGGTAGCTGTCGGCGGATGGTGCATCACCGATGCAGATCGCCTGGTCCGCCTGTTGCAACCAGGGGCCATGCGCGTCAGCGGTCGAGTAGACGCAGACTGATTCGATGCCGAGCGACTTGGCGGCCCGGATGATCCGCAGGGCGATCTCACCACGATTGGCGATCAGGATCCTTGAGAACATGTCGAAGATGTCCCTTTCGAACGAATGACCGAAACAGGTCAGGCGGGGCGCACCATGAAGAGTGGCTGCCCGAACTCGATCGCATCACCGCTGTTGACCATCACCTTCTCGATGGTGCCATTGGTCTCGGCCTTGATCTCGTTGAATATCTTCATCGCCTCGACGAGACAGATCACGGTGTCGGCAGTGACCGAACCACCGACCGATACGAACGCCGGCTTGTCCGGCGAGGGCGATGAGTAGAACGTGCCGACCATCGGACTTTCGATCGCGATCAATCCTTCATCGGGCGCGGCTTCTGCAGGTGCAGCCGCGGCGGCTGCTGCCGCAACGGGTGCAGCAACTGGCGCAGCAACCGGTGCAGCGACCGCCATCGGTGCCTGCATGATCTGGGTGACCTGCTCAGGGCCGGGGCGACGAAGCGTCACCTGCTCCTGATCGTCCCTGAGGTCCAGTTCCGTGAGCTCGTTCGCAACCATCAGGCGAATGAGCTCCTTCAACTTTCGAATATCAATCATCCGTCGAGATCCTCGTAACGGAGGGAACTGTGCATCTCCCACGCCTCGTGGGCAGATACGCCTCCGTGTTGGGGAGGAAGTGTACCAATGTATGCAGCCTTCGTGGGCATATCACACGCGAACATGGTCCCTACGGGATCGATCGTGGGTAGATCAACGGCGAGTGAAGGGATCCGAGCGGAGGGCCAGCGGTGGATCCAGGACTTCTTTCAGGATCACCAGGTCTCGAAGGCGCCGGCGCGAACGAACGGCACCTCGAATACGCCTCCCATGTCGCCCTGAACGCCTGGATGGCGAGATCGCCCAGACATCCTTCGACTGGTCGGTTTCAGCGGGTTCCGCGGGTTCCGCGCTCACCATGGCCGGCTGGGGTTCCGGGACGGGGCGGAAGACCACGGATGGGTTCTGGGGCGGCTGGGTCGGCGGTGTCGCAGCTCGAACTGTTGCAGGAGCTTTCCTGGTCGGAACTTGTGTCTCGCCGCGTCGGACGCGAGCCTGCTCTTTCAGTTCCTCGATCTGCGCCCGACGTCGAGCGATCAACTCGTCGCGACCAGCGGTGGGCCGCAGCAAGGTCTCGGGAGGCTTCGTGCTGGTGGGCGTGCCGGTCTTTACTTGAACCGGTCTCTGGGCATCGGTCTGGATCACCCTCGAGTCCGACATCTTGGTCGCGGTGGACAGTTCAGCAGCCTGATCCTTCGCAGCCTTGGCCTGCCGCTTCTTGAGCGCGGTCACCACCGCGGCCACGCCCTGGCCGACGATGAAGAGGAGAAAGATGATGGCACCGATGTCCTTGCCCATGACGACAGTCTATCCGCTCAGGCGCCTCTGGAGGCGATTGGAATCAGACTCCCGTCGCCAGCGACCAGGAGTTCGAAGGGAATGCCGTAGGCACGTTCGAGGACCTCGGTCGTGAAGACCGCATCCACCGGGCCATTGGCCACCAAACCGCCGTCAGAGAGCAGGACCACGTGATCGGCCAACCGGGCAGCGACGGGCAGTTCATGGACGGACAGCAGGATCGTCGCGCCTTCGGCGGCCCGTTGCCTGAGTATGTCCGCCGCACGTCGGGCCCAGCGCGGGTCCAGGGCGGCCAGGGGTTCGTCAAGAATCACGACGCCGTCAGGGGGCACCTGGGCGAGCGCACGCGCCAGGGCGACGCGCTGACACTGCCCCACCGACAATCCGCCCACACCGCGGTCGAGCAGCGCGTCGAGTTCGAAGGCTTCGATCACCCGGTCAAGGGATGCATGATCCCGGCCGATGAGCACCCGGGCCAGTTCGAGGATGCGCCGAACCGAGAAGCCGCTCGCACAATCGAAACGCTGTGACATGAAGGCCAGTCGACGGGCCCGGCGGCTCGGTGGCACCTGCGCGATCGGCTGGTCGTCCAGGTGCACCGTTCCCCCGCTGGGTTCGAGCAGACCTGCGGCGATGCGCAGCAGCGTCGTCTTGCCCGCGGCGTTGGGTCCGCAGACCGCGCTGACCCGACCGACTTCGAAGCCGAGATCGATGTCCCGCAGCACGGAGGCACGGTCGTAACGATGGTTGATGCCCTCGAGGCGGATCACCGGGTCCACCCCCGTCCCGTACAGAGCAGCCAGAGGAAGAACGGCCCTCCGATGAGTGCCGTCACCACGCCAACATGCAGTCGTCCGCCTCCCAGGTCGATCAACTGACGCAGTGCCTCCGCGGAGAGCAACATCGCGATCCCCGCGAGGCAGGTGGCCGGAATCAGCAGACGGTGCCCGGGCCCGACCAACAGGCGCGCCAGGTGCGGGGCGAGCAGACCGACGAAACCGATCGGTCCCACCAGTGCGACCGCGGCTGCAGTCAGTGCACCGGCGCCGAGGAAGAGACCGCTGCGAAGACGGCCGAGGTCCAGTCCACTTGAACGAGCTTCATCCTCACCCAGGCAGGCGAGATCGATGCGGTCGGCACCGAAGGCCGCGACCATCGTCACCACGAAGGCGATGACGAGGGTGGTGCCCAGCACACCTCCGCCGGGTGATTCGGGGATCCGCCCCATCATCCAGTCGAGGAAGTCCGCACGCAGGCCATGTGGAACGAGATCCTGCAGTGCCATCGACAAGGCGCCCGCCAGTGACGCGACCACCACGCCCACCAGCAGCAGGCGCAAAGGTTCGAGCACGCCGTTCACCCGACCCAGGCTCCAGGTGATCCCCAGTGCGCCAAGCGCGCCAAGTACCGCAGGCAGCATGAGCCCCCCGCCGCCGGGAATCGTCACGCCGGCCAGGACGGCGATCGCCAGGGCGATCATGACGCCAAGCCCGGCACCGCTGGAAAGACCGAGGATCCAGGGCGAGGCAAGCGGGTTGCGCAACAGGACCTGCAACAGGCAGCCGGCAAGCCCCAGGGCCCAACCCGCGGCCAGTGCGGAGACCGTCGCGCCCAAACGCAGGGGAAGCAGTTCCCTGACCGGAATCCCGAAGACGATCTGCCATGTACCGTCCTCGAGTGGCACCCGACCGACGGTCAGGCGAACCAGTGCCGCGGCGAGAACGATCACCACGAGAATCGACAAACCACTCAACGCTCGGAACGTCAAGGTCGTTCCTCCAGGCGCGCACGAAACCGCTGGACACCGTCGAGCAGTCGGGTCCCGGGAACCAGGAGATCAGCACCGTCGATGGCGTGGATGTCGAGGCCTTCGGCGGACGCACCCAGCATCGTTCGCAGTTGCGCCGCCTGCTCAAGCGCGGAACCGGGGCTGGTGGCGAGAATGACCACCGACCTCGGTGCAAGGACGACGAGATCCTCGAGCGAGGATTCGAGATACCCCGGTGCGCGGATCGCATTGAGTCCACCGAGTGATTCCAGGAGGTCGTTGAGGTAGGTCTCGCGCCCGAAGGCCATGGGTGGATCGATGCCGAAGAGAACCACCGTCTCGCCGAGGGCTTCAACCTTCGGATCGGGGACCAGCAGCAGGTCACGTCGCTTGCGCCACTGTTGGATGCTTGAAAGCATCGGCGCCGGATCGACACCGGCGACCCGGAGTGACTCGGGAAGTTCCTCGAGCACCACTTCGATGTCCTCGAGTCGATTCAGGGTCCATGACCTGATAGCCCAGCCTCGTTGGGCGGCGAGCTGCGCCAGTCCCGGGTCGACACCCAGTTGGGTCGGTTGAACGAGGATCAGGTCCGGGCGCACGGCACTGATCCGTTCGAGATCGGGACGCAGCAGGTCACCCACCACCGGCACCCGCTCGAGCCCGGCCGGCGCCCACGGCGTGCAGCCCACGATCAGCTCCTGATGCCCCAGGTCCATCAGGATCTGTGACAGTGCCGGTGACAAGGAGACGATCCGCACCTGCGGACCGGACGTCGAGGCATCCATCCCCGAGGTGCGGTCGCCGCATCCCGGAATGCAACCAAGCAGTACCAGCCAACACAGGACTCGAGCCGTTCGCAGGATGTGACGCGTTGAGGACTTCATCGAGGTTCGGATCCTACGCTCCGCGAGCCGCCTTCGCGGGGTACACTGGCTCACAGACGGCAAGGAGGCCGATCATGCTGAAGAAGTTTCGGAGTCTGTTCGGACAGCGCACCCCCATAGATCTGGAGGTCGCGATCGATCCCGACCCCGCCTCAGCGGAGATACTGGTCACCGAACCCGGTGCTCCCACCGCCTCGACCGCGATCGAGGCGGGCAACGAACAGGCAGATCCCGATCCCGGCTCCACCCTGCTCTCGGATTTTCGTGACGATCTTGCTCGACAGCACGACACGCAGGAGCAGATCGCCCGGGGTATCAGCGGGGTCGAGGAAAAGCTCGAGCCGATCGCCCGGCACCTGACCAGGCACATGGAATCGATCGCGAGCAGCGAGAGAAACGTTGCCGAACTGGTCGAAGACTTCACCAGATCAGCCGGTGAACGCGAGCAGGCGCTGCAGGGCGCGGTCAATTCGCTGAACACCACCGGCGAGCGACAGGTACAGGTGCTCACCCTGCTCCAGCAACAACTCGACAGTTCCCAGCAGTCGCTCCACCTGCTGGGCGATCAGTTCAAGCAGGTCGGGTGCGGGCTGGAGACGCTTGCCGAGGCACAGCGCACCACCGCGACTCGAACCGAGGAACTGGTGTTCGCGGTTCGTGACCAGATCGACAGCAGTGAACTCGCCCAGCAACGCACCTTCAGGGTCTCGCTGGCGCTGCTTGGCATGGGCACGGTCGCCATCCTCGCCGCGGTCGTCCTGGTCCTCGTCTACGCCTGATGTTCGTCGGGTTTCACCCGACCGGAACGGAACGCGCGAGCCGCTCGTAGAGCGAACATCGCTGCAGCAGTTCGTCGTGTGTTCCGTCATCGACGATACGGCCTTCGTTCATGACCACGATTCGATCGGCGGCCATGATCGTCGCCATGCGGTGCGCGATCATCAGCACCGTACGACCTTCCGAGAAGGTCCGGATCGAATCGTTGATCAGGTCCTCGCTTTCGGCATCGATCGCGCTGGTCGCTTCGTCCAGCATGAGGATGGAAGGATCCCGCAGCATGGCACGTGCGATGGCCAGTCGTTGCCGCTGACCGCCCGAGAGGTTTGAACCGAATTCCCCCACCGGGGCCTCGTAGCCCTTGGGCAACGCGTTGATGAAGGTGTCCGCATGCGCCCTTCGCGCCGCTTTCTCCACCGCTTCTCGTGATTGCCGGCTCAATCCGAAGCGGATGTTCTCCTCCACCGTTCCCTGGATGATGACGGGTTCCTGGGTCACCACCGCGATCTGGGAACGCAAGCTGCGCAGGTCCGCCTCGGCGAGGTCCACGCCATCGATGAGGACGCGCCCCTTCACGGGACGCAGCAGTGCGGGAATGAGCGAGAGCATGGTGGTCTTGCCACAGCCGTTGGGACCGACGATCGCGACCGCCTCGCCGTGCTCGATCCGGAGGTCGATGCCGTCGACGGCATTGCGTTCAGCACCGGGGTAGCGCACCACGACACCCTGCATCTGGAGGGCGGCGGCATGACGCGGCACGCGCTGGAGACCACTGCCACTGCGCCGTTCCCGAGGTTCGTCGAGAACCTCGAGCAGGCGTTGAGCGGGGGCGGCGGCCGCCTGCATGTCGTTGATCAGGTTCGCCAGTGGTCGCAACGAAGCCCCCGCGACCGCGAGGGCGGCGATGGCGAGGATGAACCGGTCGACATCGAGCGTGCCCCCGAGGATCTGCTTGGAGGCGACCCCAGCGAGTATGAGCACCACCACCACCGCCAGCGCCTCGACCAGCGGGCTGGAGACTGCACGAGCGGTGCGGATCTTGAAGTCCTGCAACATCACCTCGCGATTGATGCGTCCGAACTTCGACATCGACACGCGTTCGGCGGTGGAGGTCTTGATCGCCCGCAGCCCCTGCAGCGCTTCCGATGAGACCTGGAGCAGTTCGGCCTGGGCATCAAGGCTGCCACGGGAACCGCGCCTGATGCGCCGCCCGAAGGTCTTGAGGATCACGCCGATGAGGGGACCGAGCACCACCGCGATCAGCGTGAGCCGCCAATCCACGATGATGGCCACCGTGAAGGAAGCGATCCCCTTGGTGACCTGGGCCACCGACTTGCCCAGCAGGGTGGTGAACCCGGACTGCAGGGCCATCGCATCCTTGTTGATTCGACTGACGATCTCGGATGGCCCGAAACGAAAGACTTCTCCAAGCGGCATCTCGATCGCATGCCGGAAGGCATCAAGCCGAATACGGGTCACGGTCACGATCGCGATGGTCAGCGAGCAGAACTGATGCCCGAAATTCGCAAGTGCTCCAAGGATGGTGAGCACCCCCACTGCCACCAGAACCAGCACCACGCCCTGAAAGGGGTCGCTCGGCAGCTCGGCAAGCAACCAATCCGGAACGGCGACCATGGGCCCGGTCTGGTTGTAGTCCTCGGCGATCTCGAACAGTGAACGAGGTTCATCCCCGAGCATCAGCTCGAGGATGGGAGCCAGGCTCAGCAGTCCCACGCCAAGACCCCCGGCGGAAACCACGGCAAAGAACATGCCGAAGGCCAGGGTGACTCGCTCCCGAAGAAGCTTTCGTGCAAAGATCCAGAAGGCAGACATGAGTTCCGCAGTATCGGCGATTCAGGGCTGATGCGCCCATCAGCAGTCGAACAAAAGAGCCCTGTCGCGCCAAAAACCCGGATAGCTCTTCGAAACACAGTCAGGATTCTCGATGGTGACACCCGGTCTGACCAGACCCAGGATCCCAAAGGCCATCGCCATCCGATGGTCGTTCCAGGTACCCACCTGGATCGACCGCGGCACGATGGTCGAGGGGTCGATCTCGATGGCATCATCGTGCTGGGTCACGGAGCATTCGGTTCGTGCCAGTTCAGTGGCCAGGGCATGGATCCGGTCGGTCTCCTTGACGCGCAGCGTGTGCAGTCCGTCGATCCGGGTGGCCCCCCGGGCACAGGCGGCAACCACCGCGAGCATCACCGCGGCATCGGGACAGCGCTCCGCGTCGACGTGTGCTCCATGCAGGCGGTCGGGGCCACGCACGGTGACCGCGTGAGGAGCGCGTTCCACGTGTGCGCCGAAGGCCTCGAGGATCTCCAGTGCATGCATGTCGGGTTGTTCGCTGTTCGAGGGGATGGGCACGGTGATCGCCGACCCGGGCACGATCGCGGCGGCGGCCCACCAGTAGATCGCGCTGCTCGCATCCGGTTCGATCGCGAGATCGAAGCCGTTCAACGGCCCGGGTGCGACCCGGACGCCGGGGCCGATCTTCGCGCCAGCGCCTCGGAGCGTGCTCAGGGTGAGACGGATGTAGGTTTCACTGGTCGGTGGCTCGACGTGCTCGATGTCGATCCCGTCGCGGGTCCAGGGTGCGATCAGAAGCAGTGCCGAAAGAAACTGACTGGATGCGGTGCGTCCCACGCGCAGGTGGCCACCGATGCGCTCGACCCAGGGTTCGACGGTTGCCGGCAGGTGTTCGGGCGAACCGGTTCCGTGGATCGTGACCCCGACCGAGCGCAGGAGCTCGATGCCCTCCTCGACCGGACGTTCACGCATGCGCGTGCTGCCATCGACCTCGACGCTGGCTGCGGCCATGGCCGCAGCGGCAAGCATGAAACGAGCCGGGGTACCTCCGTCGCCGAGATTGACCGAACCTCCGTCGGGAAACGTCCCGTCGACCCCGTGAACGAGCCAGCCTTCGGGCGTCACTTTCGAATGCGCGCCGAGTCCGGACAACGCATCACGAAGACCGACGGTGTCATCGGACACCAACGGATCGCGCAGGGTCGAACTGCCGCGAGCGAGTGCGGCGAGGATGAGCGCTCGATTGGTCAGGCTCTTGGAACCCGGCGGGTGCATGACCCGCTCGAAGGACGACTGGATCGCCTCGAGTTCGAGCAGCGGAGTTCCGGAGGCGGACTCAGTCATCCTTGCGGAAGACCGCGACGACGTCCTCGACCGGGATCACGAAGAGACGATTGTCCCCTTCGAAATCGACCGGGATGCCGTTCTTGGGATTGAAGAGCACGCGATCGTACTGCTTGATCGGATAGTCCTCGTCGCGATCGATCTGGGCACTGATCGCGACGATGCGACCGGTGAGGGTCGGGATCTCGATCTTGTCGGGCAGATGGATGCCGACCTTGGTGATCTTCTTGTCCTCGTCCTTGCGAAGGAGGATGCGCATGCCGATCGGCTCGACGACTTCGATCTGTGAATTCTTGGCTGGAGACTTGGACATAGAGACGATTCTAGCCGATGGGCGCCATCTATTCACAGCAGGATTCGCCGCCAATTGCTACAACATGGGGGTGCCCAACCGACTCAAGAGCATGATCCGAGACGTTCCCGACTTCCCCAAGCCGGGAATCATCTTCAAGGACATCACTCCGCTGCTGGCGGATCCCTGCGGGCTGTCCCTCGCGGTCGAGCTCATGGCCAATCAGTGGCGGGATGATCGCCCCGACCTGGTGGTTGGCACCGAGAGTCGCGGGTTCATCTTCGGCACCGCCATCGCACAGTCGCTGAGCTGCGGCTTCGTGCCGATTCGCAAGCCGGGCAAGCTTCCCTACGAGACCCGGTCGGTGAAATACGACCTTGAATACGGCAGCGACGAGGTTCAGATCCACGTCGATGCGATCAGTGCGGGACAACGCGTCCTGATGGTCGACGACCTGATCGCGACCGGCGGCACGATGAAGGCCGCCTGCGAGCTGGTCACCATGGTCGGAGGCGAGATCATGGGCGTCGCGGTGCTCATCGAACTGATGAACCTCGGTGGCCGCGAACTGATCGGCCCGGTTCCCATCCACGCGCTCCTGCAGTATTGAGACTTCGGCTCACTCGGAGCCGAGCAGGAACCCGTGCTGGCGCAACACCCACCACCAGTTCAGCATCAGCAGCACCACCACCAGCACCCCGACCGCGGTCCAGCCGGAAGCTCCGAGGTTGCCACTGATCGTGTACCCGGTGACCGCCCGGAAGATCAGGGCAAGCCCGATTCCGCACAGTCCGAGCATGACCAGCGGGTTGTGACGCAACGCTTCCAGGGGCGCCAATCGGGCGGCCGCCTTCACGGCACGCGTGGACCCGCAGCCGGGGCACGGAACGCCCGAGATGCTCCTGAAGGTGCAGGCCGTTCGCACCTGACCGGGTTTCGGCTCAGGGAGAAGCGTCTGCGTGTATTCGTAGCCTGCAAGCAGCACGATGATGCCGAGCAACGCGACCAAGGGCCCCCAACCGAGCCGAGGCAAGCGGGTCCCACGCTTCAACCGAATCGGCAAACGGGGCCCCGGCTCCACGGGGCCGGCCGGTTCGTCCATCAGTTTGCGCTCATCCCAGCCGCCAAGCCGAACACGCCGAAGAGCAGGATGGCCATGATCAGGCCCAAGATGTTCATACAGCATGCGACGATCCCGAGGATCATGCCGACCTTGGTCAGGGATTCTCCTTCAGGATCCATCTGACCAGCCTTCATGCGGTCGAGGTCGCCCTTGCCCATGATCCAGCTGATGATGCCGAAGACCAAGCACACGAGAAGACCGAGAATGCCAAAGACGAGAATGAGGGCGCCGCGGTGCGGCATGACAGCTGGCATGGTTTGATCAGGGTGCGACATGGGTCAAAGGTCCTTTCTGGGGCTCTCACGGGAAACACTTGATTCCCTCAGGAGCGCACAAGGCGGGAAAAGCATGCAAGGGGTCGGGGATTGTCCCGGTTGTACGCTCTTGCACGTTTCGTGGATTGATTGGGATCTGCGTCAAGAACGTTTCATCGTGTGGAGGGGTTTGCTTCACGCGGCTAGTATATGAACAATTGATTGGACCCGCGCTCATGAAGGACGAAGGCACCAGATGACCCCCACCACGACCACCGACCAACGCACGTCACCGACGACGACCTCGAATGCAGACCCCCTGCACCTGATCGACGTCGACCATGTTCGCTTCTGCGTGGGCAACGCCAAGCAGGCCGCGGTCTTCTACGCCACGACCTTCGGGTTCAGGATCACGCAGCTGCACGACCTGACCTGCGGAGCCCGCTCGATGGCGCGCTACATGCTCGAGCAGGGCAACATCCGGTTCATCCTGGAGACCCCGATGAACCCGGACCATCCCGCCAACGACGAACTGCGCAAGTACGGCGATGGCATCAAGGACATAGCCTTCAACGTGCACGACGCCGAGGCGGCCTACACCCGAGCGATCGCCAACGGCGCGATCTCAGCCCACGGTCCGGAGACCTTCTCCGACGGCGACGGCAGCATGACGACGGCGTCGATCAAGACCTATGGCCGCGTGGTGCACACCTTCGTCAGTCGCACCGGTCGCTACGCGCTCCCCGAGCTGAAGCAGGGCGGGCTCTTCATGCCCGGCTGGAAGCACTACGACTGCGGACTCAACCAGTACAACCTCGACCACCCCTGCGGGCTGAAGTTCGTCGACCACTGCGTCGGCAACGTCGAGGAAGGCAAGATGAACGAATGGGTGAAGTGGTACGAGGACGCGCTCGAGTTCTCGATGTTCAAGCACTTCGATGATGCGGACATCTCGACCGAGCACTCCGCGCTGATGTCGAAGGTGATGGCCAGCGGCAACCACCTCATCAAGATGCCGATCAACGAGCCCGCCGACGGCCTGAAGAAGAGTCAGATCCAGGAGTACCTCGACTGGCACGACGACACCCCCGGCTGCCAGCACCTCGCGCTGCGCACCGACGACGAGCTGGCCTCGGTCGCCGAACTGCGTCGTCGCGGCGTCGACTTCCTGCAGCTTCCGGACACCTACTACGAAGCGGTCTGGAACCGCGTGAACGGCGTGCTCCGCGAGCACGGCCACGAGCCGGTCAAGGAAGATCACGAGCGGATCAAGGATCTCGGCATCCTGGTCGACGCCGACGACGAGGGCTACCTGCTGCAGCTCTTCACCAAGCCGCTGCAGGACCGTCCCACGATGTTCTTCGAGATCATCAGCCGCATGGGCAGCCAGAGCTTCGGCAAGGGCAACTTCAAGGCGCTGTTCGAGGCGCTCGAGATGGAACAGGACCGTCGCGGCAACCTCTGATTCCGAGACGACGAGAACCGGACTCGATGAACAAAGACACCCCGCGTCCATCGACGGGGGTGTCTTTGTGATCAATCGACGCGGGGTGTGTTTGTGATCAACCGCCGCAGGGACCCCAGTCCGAAAGCAGGAACGCAAGGTCGATGCCGTCGACGGCTCCATCCCGGTTGATGTCTGCCTCCGGAAAGAGTGCTGTCTGGCCCCAGGCGGCAAGCACGAACGCCAGATCGGTACCCGACACGAAACCGTCACCATCCAGATCGCCGGTGCAGAAGCATGACCCGCCAGTCTGACAGCAGTCGGGGATTCCATCCCGATCCATATCGTCGACATCTCCCGCGAATATCTCGATGGCGTCGGTGATCCCGTTCTCGTTGCAATCAAGGACCGGACAGTCATCTGAAAGGTCGATGTCCGTGTCACTGAATTCGCCACAGATCACGGGCGCCCCCCCGGAAGCACATGCGAATGAGTTCATCATTCGAACGGTGTCTCCATTGCCGTCGACGAGGCATGCGGATCCGGAAGACTCGACGAACCGGCAACCGTCGATCTGCATGATGTCATCGGACGTCACTGGATTCTGAGGATCATGAAACAGGACGGCGGAAGGATAGGGACCGGTCACCGGGACGAGCTCGTTGTCCACGAAGACACAGTCCGTGAACTCCGGAGCCGCCCAGTAGGACAACATCATCTGTCCCGCCGTGTTGCCGATGAATGCACAGGACTCGAATCTGATCTCGGAGGAATAGGATGCGGACATGAGCCAGTCGGCGCCTGATCCGAAGGGACCGACATTCCCGAGAACCATGGTGTCGCGGACGACGAGTTCAGGATCGCCGCTGTTCGGTGATCGTCCGACCATGCTCAGCGCCAGTCCGGACCCGTCACGGACGATGCAGGAGTCGACGAGTGCGCTCGCTCCGTTGTTCGCGACGACCAGAATGCCGGAGGAGCAGTCTGGAGGATCTCCTCCGGCGCTGAAGCAACTGGAGTGCGATTCGACAGTGAAGCCTTCGATGATCAGTTCGTCACCGGTGAGGATCTCGCATCGGATACCACCCCGGGCGCCTTCACAATCGATGATGGTTTGAGAATGCCCGCCGACGGCGATCAGCCGGATCCCCTTCCCCCGGACAAGGACGACATTGTCGGACGTGCCGGTGTAGCGACCCGGCTGCACGAGAATGGTGTCACCACCCAGAGCGGCATCGACAGCCTCCTGGATCGTGGTGTAGTCGGCGCCGGGGTCCTCCTGCAGGTCGTCATCCACGACGAATGTCCTACCCTCCCCACCATCCAGGCAATCCGGAATGCCGTTGCCGTCGAGATCATCATCCGGAACGCCGCAACCGCAGACGCCCGGATCCGACTTTCCTGAATCGTTCGGACATCCGTCGTTGCAATCGGGCACACCATCGAGATCGGTGTCTGCGTCGGAGAGACCACACCCGCAGAGACCCGGATCGGTCTTTTTCGGATCATTCGGACATGCATCATCGCAATCCGGAGTCCCGTCTCCGTCGCTGTCGGTGGAATTCGGCGTGCATGCGCCTTCGGCGACGTAGGTGACCGTGATGCTCAGGTCTTCACACATGTCAATCGTGGAACCGATCTGATCCAGGGTGATCCGAAACACCAATGAACCATCCGGCCCGACCAGATCATTGAAGACGACCGGATCGATCCGCCGCTCATCCGAAAGGGATCTGCAATAACCGCTTTCCGAGGACTGAACGGTGCCGAGATCAAGCCCTCCGACTTCGACATCGAAGTGCCTCTGAACGCTGTGCATGCCGTTGAATCCGAACACCACGTCCCCAGAGGTTTCCGCGAAGAGGACATCGGCAAAGAACACCTCCACCGTTCCACCCTGTGATCCCGGCAGTTCGATCCCTGTCGACATGAGGTGGGCGACTGAACCGTCTTCGGGAATCACCGTGCATCTGTAGTTCGCGACGTCGAAAGCGGTCTCATTGATCGTTCGTGCATTTTCCGAATCTCCGGACACACCGGTCGGAACACCTTCGAAGTCGATTCCGGGATTTGAAAAACGGGGGGCCCGGAACACGGTGCGGCCGTCCCGGTAGGCCATGACGGTCGCGTAATCCAGGCTCGGAAGAAATTCCGCCCTGTGCCCCTTCGAGTAAGGGAAGTAGCCGCCGTTCTCACAACCACCCCCATCAGCGGCCGCATGACAGCACCCCTGAT
>JAQWMQ010000007.1 GCA_029246705.1 Phycisphaerales bacterium
CGGCATCGTGATGTGCACGGTGGTGTCGCCATTCTCGACGACGTTCAGGTTCATGCCATCAGGCACGTCCATCCCGTATTCGGCAAGCACCGCCTTGGGATCAGCCATGAATCGCTGCTTCAAGGCCTCGTCCTTCCAGCACGCGGCAAAGAGGTCGGTGAGCGCGTTGCGTTCTTCGGTCATGGTCTTTCTCCAGGAGCGGGCCGAACACGATCAGGCAGTGCACCGACCACGCTTCGTCGGCAATTCAAGGGGTTTCAAGTGATCGAACGGATCACAGTAGTCGCTACCAAGACCTGTGAGGAGAACAAAGCGTTGCAAACACGAAGGAATCGGGTTATCAAGCCACGGCGAGGCCGTCGAGCACTTGGGATACGTCCGTTGCGCCATGTCCTTGTGGATGCACGCGGGGTGTGGTCAGTCCCTTGAAGCCGCCCAGCGCGGGGAAGCACCTTGCAGGACCGACCAGACGTCCTCGACCACGTCGCTCATGCGCTCCATCGCCGAGGCGGTCCGGCTTGCGAGGTGGGGGCTCAGTCGGGCATTGGGAAGCGGCAGGATCGGGCTGTCGGCAGGGATCGGTTCGACCGCATGGACGTCCAGAAGCGCGAGCGCTTCGGGGTTCTTCTTCAAGTGAGCGGCGAGTGCGGTCTCCTGGATGACGAAGCCCCGGCTGGTGTTGATGAGGATCGAGTCCGCGGGCATTCGGTCCAGCAGGTCGGTGCCGATGAGTTCGCGGTTCGCTGATCGTCCATCGACGTGGATGGTGAGGATGTCCGAGCGTTCGAAGAGTTCGGTTGGTGACACCGGTTCCGCGCCATGGGGTTCGAGGACGGCGTGCTCCTCGTGGTCGTTGTAGAGGGTCCTGGCCCCGAAGGCCCTGGCGACCGAAGCGACCCGGCTGCCGATCTTCCCCAGGCCCAGGATGCCGAAGGTCATCTCATCGAATTCCCGCCGGCCGACGCACTCGCTTCTCAGCTCGCCCCAGGCCCCGGCATCAACCGGTTCCGTCAGTCGAAGGGTCGGTCGGATCGTCGCCAACAGCATGCGAAAGACGAATTCCACCACCGCCTGGGTGTTGGCTTCCGGGGTGTGGACGACCTCGACGCCACGCTTCCGGCACGCTTCGAGGTCGATGTTGTCCAGGCCGACCCCGGCTCGTCCAACGACCTGGAGCGCTGGCAGTCGATCAAGCAACGCCTCGTCCACATCGGTGTAGGTCCGTACCACCAGGCCTTGAATCCGGTCGGCCGCCTCCTTGAAGACGGCGTCCTCCGGACCGGCCTTGACCAGTTCGACTCGCTCGGACAACCACGCGTGGGCGCGGTCCGAGAGCTGCTCCGTTTGGATGACGAGGGGTTTCGCCGACATGAAGGTCTCCGTCGCCCGAGGATACCCCACCAAGGGGCGGTCGTCGGTGGAAGCCGGGGGACGCCGTCCGAGAACCCCTTTCGAGGTCCATCTGTAGCGGCAGGTCCGCGTGCATCGTGGTTTCTTCCTCTTGAAGGGACAAGCACGGCTTCAGCCCGGGCATCACCGGACCGAAATGACTTCTCGACGTCGATCCATCCGACGACGTCAGGGAGGCACAAGGATGGACAAGGCGAGTGTAATCGGCAGTTTGATCGGCATCGCGGTCTGTGTTGGAACCGCATTCCTGATCGTGAGCCACGGCGGTTCCTGGAGCATGTTCTGGTCCCTCAAGGGGGTCCTGATGGTGTTCGGTGGAACGCTCAGCGTCGTCTTCATGGCGATGCCCATGGAGCGCCTGAAACAGGTGCCCGGGTACGTGAAGCGATTCATGTCGAACAAGCAGATGAGCCCGAACCAGACCTTCGAGTTGATGGGGCGGTTCAGCGACAAGGCCCGACGCGACGGCATCCTTTCATTGGAATCAGAGGTCGAGCAGGTGGACGACGAGTTCCTCCAGCAGGGCCTCAAGATGACCGTCGACGGTTCGGATGCCCACGTCATCGAAGCGACCCTGCGACTCGAGATCCTCGCGATGCAGGAACGACACAAGGCAGGCAAGAAGTTCTTCGACCTCGTGAAGCTCTACGGCCCCGGCTACGGTCTTGCCGCGACCCTCATCGGCCAGATCGGCATGTTCGGAAGCCTGGGTACCGGTGGCGTCGAGGAACTGGGCGCGATGCTCGCGGTAGCCGTCACCGCGACGCTCTACGGAACCCTGCTGGCCAATGCGGTCGCGGGCCCGATGGGTGACAAGCTGTCCCTTCGTTCCGGCGAGGAGATGCTCAGCAAGGAGATGATGCTCCAGGGCGTCCTCTCGATCCAGGCCGGTGACAACCCGCGGGCCACCCAGGAAAAGATGCTGGCCTTCGTGCCCAAGCAGCAGCGGCTCAAGCTCGCGGCTGCGGCCTGACCCGGGTTCGATTCAAGAAGGAACCGCACCGATGAGCGATCGCAAGGACCAATCCGAAGGCAGGGATCACGGCGCCCAGCACAGTCACTTCGGTGGCATGATGGGCCACGGCGGTCACGACGACGACGAGCACGATGGTGCTCCGGAGTGGCTGATCTCCTTCGCGGACATGGTCATGCTGATCATGGGTTTCTTCGTGATCCTCTACGCCCTGAACGCTTCGCCGCCGGCCACCGCCGGCGCCGAAGGTGACAGTGATGGCGAGAGTTCGGCTTCCGAATCATTCGATCGCTGGGCGGAGTTCGTCTGGAACACCCGGGAAGCCTTCGGCAACCCGATCGACCTGAACACCACCGACCCGGAACTGAAGGAGATCGTGGACTGGTACAAGTCCGAAGGTCCCGGCAGCGCCGACCAGGAAGGTGAGAAGGGTGATCACGCCGAGACCTACTCGCCGCGTGAGGCGGGCGAACAGTCCGCGATGGTCGACCTGAAGTTCGCGCATGATGCGGAAGGGCTCACCGGCCCGGCACGGGACGCGATCGAACGCATCGCCGAACAGATTCGCGGCCTGCCCACCATGATCGAGATCCACGGACACGCCTCGCGTGCGGAATCATCCCGGGATGTCCAGGCGGGTATCGACCTGTCCTACCGTCGTGCGCTGGTGGTGGCTCGTGAACTCGTTGATCGTGGCATTGCATGGCGACGCATCCAGATCGTCGCGGCCGGTGACCACGAGCCGATCGAAGGCCATCCCCTGAACACCGATGATGATGCCCCCAACCGCCGCGTGGAACTGCGGTTGACCGATCGACTGGCCGTCGATGACATCCGCACCGAAACAGCCGGGCAGGCCCGCTGAAGGACCCGGCATGGACCATGATTCGGGGGAAGCCATGAACTTGTTTCAGCTTCAAAAACAAGGCTGGTCCACCCGCCATGAGGGTGATACTGTTGATCGAGGCCCCCGTGGTCCTCTCAGTAGAATCGCAACGAATCCTCGAAGGATGCCGATCATGTCCCAGATCCGAGGTACGAAGGCGCTTGCCGGCGTCGCTCTCTCCACCACCGTGTTCATCTCCGGGGTTGCCGTCGGCCAGGCCGATGTCACCACCGTGAAGGAGTTGATCGGCTGGTTCGATCTCGAGGAACGCATCGGCTCGAGCAACATGCCCGATGGCACCGGGGTCGGGGTCGCCCAGTGCGAGGCTCCCGCGGGAACGAATCTCTGGATCCCCGACATCAGCGACGCCACTCGTTACGCGGGCAAGAACTTCAACATCCCCTTCGGCAATCCGTCCACCAGCGTGCATGCCAACACCGTCGCCCTCGAGTTCTATTCCAACAACGGAAGCATCGCCCCTGGCATCTCCGACATCTGGCTGTACGAGGCCGGCACCTACCTGACCAACGGGTACCTGAACCTCGGCCAGGCTTCGTCCGTGCCGCCGATCAGTCCCCCCGACGATTCGATTCGCGTGCACAACCACAGCTGGATCGGCCAGTTCAACAACAGCAACGACAACGTCGCGCTTCGTCGCATGGACCTCATGTCCATCAGGGACAACATCCTCGTGGTCAACGGGACCAACAACGGTGGTGATGCGCTGCACATGTTCGCCCACGGCTTCAACTCCATGACCGTCGGCGGAGATGCCGGAACCCACACCTCGACCGACGTGCCTTCCGGGATCGACGGACCGGGTCGCATGAAGCCCTGGATCGTGGCGCCCGGCGACCTCACCAGCTACACCACCCCGATCGTGGGCGCGGTGGGTGCCTTGCTCTACGAGACCGTCGAGAACGACTCGATCCTCGTCGCGGACATCGCCGCTGATCGAATCCAGGTCATCCAGGCGATCCTGCTTGCCGGTGCATCTCGCACCGAGGACTGGACGAACAACCCCACCGAGACCGGCCCAGATCGCGGCGTGAGCACCCGGCCCATCGACGAGACCTTCGGCGCCGGCATGGTCAACGTCGACCGCGGTCATCGAATCCTCACCGGCTACCGCCAGATCGGTACCACCAGTCTCGAATCGGCTCCGGTGATCTCCGGGTACGGATGGGACTGGCCGCGGGTGCTGGGCGGAGCGCAGCGATGGTGGCGCTTCACCGTGGACACGCCCCTGGACGAGCTGTCGGTCGCACTCTGCTGGCAGCGCGTGCCCAACAGCTCCTTCAGCGGCTACACCTTGATGAACGTCGATCTCGAGGTGGTCCGGATCGTCGATGGGGAGCCCCAGTCCCTCGTCGGTGAAGTCGGCAGCTTCGAATCCGGCAACGTGCTCAGTGCCAGCACCGTGGACAACCTCGAACTGATCTCGGTCAAGGGGCTCGAACCCGGCGACTATGCCATTCGTGCCTTCCGCGAGGACATCGTCCAGACCACCTACTCAGGCATCGCCTGGTTGATGATCGAGGGCGACCCCGTGCCGATTCTCGGCGATCTCAACGGCGATCAACTGGTCGACGGGCTCGACCTCTCCATCCTGTTGGGTTCATGGGGGACCAATGATCCCATTGCCGACATCGTGGTGGATGGCATCGTCGACGGCGCCGATCTCTCCGCTCTGCTGGGTGGCTGGAGCTGATCCCTTCGAAATCATCGCACCCGTCTCAGGATGAAGCGGGTGTGATCGTGAGGATCCTGCTCGGGGGCGGTACACTCCACGCCCGATGGATCGAAACCGAACACGCGACTACGTCCTCTATGCCGGCATCCTCGGGTTGCTGGCTGCGGTCCTGATCTGGCCGATCTGGCTGACGATCCGCGGCGCCTTCCTCCAGGATGCGACCGCTTCGACCGGCGGCTGGACGCTGTACCACGTCTTCGATGTCTTCCGGGATCCGATCCTGCTGCTGGGGCTCTTCAACGCCTTCGCCATCGCCTTCTGCACGACGCTGCTCTCGATCATCATCTCGGCGCCCCTGGCCTGGCTGGTGGCTCGATGGGAGTTTCCCGGCAAGAAGCTGCTTTCGGCCTTTCTCCTGGTACCCCTGATCCTGCCACCTTTCGTCGGTGCGATCGGTATCCAGCACCTGCTGGGACGGTTCGGTTCCCTGAATGCGCTGCTCATCGACATCGGGTTGATAGAAGAGGGGATCGACTTCCTCGGGGACGGTGGTTTCTGGGGGATCGTGTTCCTCGAGGCCCTGCACCTCTATCCCATCATCTACCTGAACATCGTGGCTGCGCTGGCGAACCTCGACCCCGCACTCGAGGAAGCGGCGAGCAACGTCGGTGCCGGCAAATGGCGTCGAACCTTCCGGATCATCCTGCCCTTGATCCGCCCCGGCGTCTTCGCCGGTGCGACGATCGTCTTCATCTGGAGCTTCACTGAACTGGGCACGCCGCTGATGTTCCAGTTCGAAAACGTCACGCCGGTCCAGATCTTCAATGGAATCAAGGAGATGGAGGCTTCCACCCAGCCCTACGCACTCACCGCGGTGATGCTCTTCTCGGTGGCGGGGTTGTACCTGCTCGGGCGATGGGTGTTCGGTGGCCGTGCCTACGCGATGTATTCCAAGGCATCCCGTGCCTCCTCGACCCGTCGGCTGGTCGGTTGGCGCGGCTTGCTCGCATCAGGCATGGTGCTCTCCGTGATCCTCGTGGCGGCACTGCCGCACCTCGGTGTGATCTTCACCAGCCTGACCGCTGAAGGTCAGTGGTACGCAACGATCCTGCCCCGGTCCTGGACCCTTGATCACTACGACCAGGCACTCGGTCACCCGCTGGCCGTGGGGTCGATCCGGAACAGCCTGCTGCTGGCCTCGGCCGCCATGGTGATCGACATCTTCCTGGGCATCATCATCGCGCGACTGCTGGTTCGGACCCGGCTGCCGGGCCGTTCCCTGCTGGACGCCCTGGTGATGCTTCCCCTGGCGGTCCCCGGGCTGGTGATGGCCTTCGGCTACGTCGCGATGTCCCTTCGTTGGCCCTTCCAGGGGTCCATGCCCGGATGGCTCGACGGCATCCTGTCCATCGTCGGGCTTGGCGAATCCGGGCTCCATCAGTGGTTGAACGATGGCCCGCTGCATGCCTTCGCCGACATCCTCGGCGCTGATCCCAACCCCATACCGCTGTTGATCATCGCCTATGCGGTCCGCCGCCTGCCCTACGTGGTGCGAAGCGCCGTGGCCGGGCTCGAGCAGACCCCGGTGGAATTGGAGGAGGCGGCTGCGAACCTGGGTGCGGGGTGGTGGCTCAGGCTCCGGAAGGTCGTCCTGCCCTTGATTGCCGCCAACCTGGTCGCAGGTGGGCTCCTTGCCTTCAGCTTTGCCATGCTGGAGGTCTCCGACAGTCTCATCCTCGCCCAGCGAGCCGCTGACTTCCCGATCACCAAGGCGATCTACGTCCTCTTCGAGCGCTTGGGGGACGGCCAGTACATCGCCAGTGCGATGGGCGTCTGGGCAATGTTGCTCCTGGGCACCACCCTGGTGGGTGCATCGCTTCTGCTTGGGAAACGAATGGGTGCGATCTTTCGGGTGTAGGGTCGAGGTCTCCCCGGAAAAACGCCTGCAGGGGTCCTTCGGGCCCTATACTGGGACAGGCACACCTCGAGTACCTCTTGTCCATCACCGCAGGATGACGTCTTCATGCCCTACACCCTCGAGCCCGATCAGGGATTCGATCTCGACATTGAGTCCACGGAGTACCTGAAGGACCATGTCCATGGTCCTGACCGCTGGGTACTCAATTTCGGCCCCCAGCACCCGGCCACCCACACCACGCTCCGCCTGGTGCTCGAGCTCGACGGCGAACGTGTCGCTCGCTGCACGCCCCACATCGGGTACCTGCACTCAGGGTTCGAGAAGCTGGCCGAGCATCACGACTACAACCAGTACGTCTGCACCATCAGCCGGATGGACTACGTCAGCCCGATCGTGAACGACATCGCCTGGCACCAGGCGGTCGAACGACTCTTCGGGATCGACATCACGCCACGCTGCAAGGTTCTGCGCACGATCATGTCCGAATTCGGACGGATCCAGAACCACCTGCTCTGCGTCGGGGCGGCGGCTCTCGACCTTGGCGCGTTCACGGGCTTCCTCTACGGCTTCAACGAACGCGAGTTCATCTACGACCTCGTCGAGTACATCTCCGGTCAGCGCTATCACCCCGACTGGACCCGGGTCGGCGGCACCTGGCGTGACATCCCCGATGACGAAGTCTTCATCAGGATGTCCAAGAAGCTGCTCCAGGAACGCATCCCGAGATCGATCGACGATCTCGAGACCCTGTTGAATCGAAACAGGATCTTCGTGGATCGACTCAAGGGTGTCGGCGAAGTCAGCAGCGAGGACGCCATTGCCTGGGGACTGTCCGGACCCTGCGCTCGTGCATCGGGCGTGCGGCGCGATGTCCGCAAGGACAATCCCTACCTGTGCTACAAGGACAACTGGGATGGTGCCGGCGCCGAAGCCGTGAAGTTCTCCGTTCCGATCTCGACGGATGGTGACTGCTTCAGTCGCTACCTGGTCAGGGTCGAGGAACTCAAGCAGTCGATCTCGATCATCGAACAGTTGATCGACAACATTCCCGACGGCCCCATGAACGTGCTCTCCGATTCCAAGGCGGGTGTCCCCGACAGCGCCGAGGTCTACGGTTCCATCGAAGGCGTCATCCAGCTCTTCGAACTGAAGATGCACAACCGTGGCTGGGACACGCCCATCGGCGAGGTCTATGATTCCAGCGAAAGCCCCAATGGCGAGCTGGGCTACTACATCGTTGCCGACGGAGATCGCTGTGCCTTCAGGGCATCGACCCGGCCTCCCTCATTCATCAACTATCAGGTCTTCGCCAAGCTCGTCGAGGGCCACCAGATCGCCGACGTGCCTGCGATCCTCGGATCATTGAACATCATCGCGGCCGAACTCGACCGCTGAACCGACTCCTTCACTCGAAACCACGGCGAACACGATGTCCTGGAAAGCCAAGCCCTCGGCCACGACCGATCCCGTCTCCCTTGATGTCCTTGCGGACCTTGAAAAGCCTGCCGGTGGCTCCTTCGTCACCGATGCGCTTCGCAGCCGCTGGACCGCGGAGATCATCCCGAAGTACGCCACCAGGCATGGTGCACTGATGCCGATCCTGCACGATCTGCAGCACGCCTATCGATGCATTCCCTACCAGGCGATGATCGACGTGGCCCTGTTTCTCGAGATCCCGCCCGCCGAGGTTCTCGATACCACGAGTTTCTACGAGGAATACCACACCGAGCCGGTCGGACGATGCGTGGTCGGCGTCTGCCAGTCGATCGCCTGCGAGGTCTGCGGCCACCAGGCCATCGTCGACCACATCCGCAATCGCCTCGACCTCGAGCCACACGAGACCGACGACGAGGGCCGTTTCACGCTGCTGCTTCTCGAATGTCTCGGTTCCTGTGACACCGCACCGGTCGCGCTCTTCAACGACGAGCTGGCCGAGAACCTGGTGATCAGCCAGGTCGATGCGATTCTCGACGAAGTGGAGGCGACCCCGATCGACCAGCTTGACCGTGAGGCGGTCCGGGCGATCGTCCGCAAGCACGCGACCACCCAGGCCGGTCGAGAACCGGGTGAATCGGGCCAGACGTGAACGAATCGCCGCAACGCAAGACGATCGCCCGCAGCCTCGGCGAGTTCTTCGGACACATCGTCCATGGCGTCAAGGCAGACCCCGCCGAAACCCCGGCCACCCGGGAAGTGAACCGAACCGTGCACGAAGAGGACCAGGGTGACGTGATCCTCCGACGAACCGTGATAGATGAAGTGGAATTGAAGGACACGTCCAGACAGGAACCGCCCAGCCATGCCGATGAGTGACCCCGTTCTGCTGAAGCGAATCCCGACCTCCCCCTGGGGAGATCCTTCGAAACGACACGTCGTCCACTGGGACGAGTACGTCGCCGACGGCGGCTATGAGTCGTTGCGCAAGGCGATCGGGATGAAGCGTGAAGATGTCGTCTCGCTGGTGAAGGATTGCGTGCTTCGTGGTCGTGGTGGTGCAGGTTTCCCCGCGGGCATGAAGTGGTCGTTCCTGCCGGAACCCGATGGCAAGCCACGCTATCTCTGCGTGAACTGCGACGAGGCCGAGCCCGGCACCTTCAAGGATCGGTTGCTCGTGGACTACGATCCCCACCTCGTCCTGGAAGGCATCGCCATCGCCTGCTGGGCCTGTGACGTCGATGTCGCGTACTTCTTCATCCGAGGCGAGTACCACCACCAGGCGAAGGTCATGGAACAGGCCGTCCAGGAGGCCTATGCCAACGGTGTCTTCGGCGGAAAGGGCCTGATGAACGGGGCAGTGGACCACGTGGTCGAGTGTCACGTGCATCGCTCGGCCGGTGCCTACATCTGCGGCGAGGAGACCGGACTGCTCGAGGCGGTCGAGGGCAAGCGTGGATGGCCGCGGATCAAGCCTCCGTTCCCCGCGGTGAAGGGTGTCTTCGGACGACCCACCGTGGTCAACAACGTCGAGACACTGGCCTGCGTCGGGCCGATTCTCGAGCATGGCCTCGACTGGTGGAAATCACACGGCTGCGAGAGCAGCGTCGGTGGCCCGCCCTCCTATGGTTCGAAGCTGATGGGTGTGTCGGGCCACGTGAATCGACCCGGTGTCTATGAGTGCGATCTCGGCATCCCCCTGCGCGAACTCATCGAAAGCGACAAGTACTGCGGCGGCATGCGAGGCGGAAAGCGCTTCAAGGGCGCGATCGCGGGTGGCGTCTCGATGGGCGTGCTTGGCCCCGATCAGTACGAGGCCGAGATGGATTTCGACATCGGCACGAAATACGACGTGCTCGGGCTCGGCACCGCCTGCCCGACCGTCTTCGACGAGGACACCGACATGGTCGCGGTGGCGCGGAACATCGCCCGGTTCTTCAAGAACGAATCCTGCGGCCAGTGCACCCCGTGTCGCGAAGGCGCGGACTGGATGCTGAAGCTGCTGCTTCGCATCGAGCATGGTGGCGGTACCTACAAGGACCTCGACCTGGTCCTTGAGCTTGCCGGTTCGATGGGACTGACTCCGGGCACCACGATCTGCGGTCTTGCCGACGGCAACAACTGGGCGGTGCGAACCATCGTCAACAAGTACCGTGGCGAGTTCGAGTCGAGATTGAAGCGAACACTGGTCCCGGTGACCATCTCCAGCTGAGCCTGACCCCATCAAGGGCTCAGGGTGCGCTCGTGAAGCTCGTGCTGCTCGAGCGGGTTCTCTATGCCGTTGGTGCATCGCGTGGGAAGCCTGCTCTTGAACCGCTGGGCGACCGAACCCGACTCCCATGACCGTCCCTTGCGTGTCGGGTGCCACTGGTGAAGCATGATCGCCTCGGTGATCGCGATTCTCGACTTCGCTCCAGAGCGGTAGAGCCGGCGACCGAAGTCGTCATCCTCGAATCCCCATTCAAGGTAGTTCTCGTCGTAGCCGTTTATCGCAAGGACGTTTCCGGCCCGAACCGACGTGTTCGCCCCGAGGATCTTGGGCTTGTGTGCCTTGGTCAGGCCGAAGGTTCTCAGGAGCTGGTGCTTCCTCGCCTTGCTCTCCAGCCGGCGCATCGACTGCATCTGTTCGTCGTTGGGAAGACCCTCGAGGTGTGACCGCATGGTTTCATCGCTGGGGATGTCGGCGGTGACCTGTTCATCGAGCAGGATGTAGTTTCCTATCACGAAGTCCCGGTCGCGAGACGCCCGGTCGTGGCAGGCGACGAAGTCGACCGCGGGAATGCAGTCTCCATCGACGAAGATGAGCAGATCCTCATCCTCGAGCCCTCGCTTGAGCAGTGAACGAATGCCGTTGTTCCGTGTCTGGGCGAGTCTCGCCTCGGGATGCCGGGCGCGTTGGACGTGGGTGATGGTGAGACCGGTTTTCGCGACGACCTGCTCGAGGAGATCGCCGATCCCCGGGTCATCGGTGTCGCAGCTCACGGTGATCGTGGTGGGGGACTGGTCCTGGGTCGCGTACCCCAGGAGGGTGCGATGCAGGTGGCGGGTGGTGTGGGTGGGAATCACCACGTGTGTCTTCCGGCTCATGGTCGATATCCCTCGTGTGGAAACCAGCGCTCAGGCTCCGAGAATCCTGCTGGAGCCAGTCTATCACCGGCGCCAAGGCTGGTTCCTGAACGAAAGATCCGGCATGCTGATTCCCGGTTTGGTCTGGAGCCTTCCGGGACCTATGCTGTACGCAGTCATGCCTGCCCTGACCAGTCCATCAGAAGCCGTCTCCGATGGTGACTCCTCCGGGAGTGAGCCTTCGGAACCTCCGCAGCCCGACCAGTCGTCGGGCGGTGGTCACCTCGAGATCAACGACCGTACGCGTCGACTTCGATCCGATGAACTCGAACTCATCCAGGACGGACTGAGCCGTCTCATCGAGCAACTCGGTGTGCGCTGTGTCCGCTTCACCGTTGAGATCGTGGACGATCAACGAATGTGCCTGCTGCACCAGCGCTGGCACGACGATCCCTCGACCACCGACGTCCTGAGCTTTCCCATGTCCGAACCCGGCGCACCGATCGACGCCGATGTCGCTTGCTGTCTCGATGAGGCCCAGCGCCGAGCCGAAGCGCTCGAGCACGATCGGGCCCGCGAACTCGTCCTCTATGCGCTGCACGGCCTGCTCCATGTGGTCGGTCATGACGATCACGACGAGGCGTCCTATCGCCGCATGCATGCTGAAGAGGACCGTCTGCTTGAATCCGTCGGCCTTGGCGCGCTCTTCGGGCCCGGGTCCGCTCTCAACGAGGAGGACGACTCTTGACCTGGTGGATCGTGGTTCTCATCGTCCTGTCCTTCGTTTCGCTGATCATGAGCTCCGCCCTGCACGGGGCGCTCCAGAGCAGTTCGGATGGTGCTCTCGAGCGGCAGCTTGCGAAGCGTGGCCGGCTCGAGCGTTCACGCTGGCTCATCGGGCGCCAGGACGAGCTGGCTTCCTACATGGCGGTCAAGCGAGTCGGATGCATGATCATCCTCGTCGCCCTCCTGGTGATCGAACTGGGCATGGTGGCCGGTTTCTGCACCGGGGCGGTCCTGGTCTGGCTCGCCATCGACCTCATCGCCCCGGCCATCGCCCACTACACCGGGCAGGCCATGATCATCGGCCTGGCCGCACCGCTTCGACTCGCTCTTGTCATCAGCAAGCCCATCCACATGGTGAATCGACTGTTCGACGAGACGGTACGCCGACTGAGTGGTGCGAATCTCAGGGAACGGGATGCCGAGGAGGATCTGCTCAGGTCGATCGAGGAGACCCAGCGACAGGGTGGGTTGGACGATGTTGCCGCCGAGATGCTGGAGAACGTCGTCGAGTTCGCTGATACCGATGTCAGTTCGGTCATGACCCCGCGCACCGAGATCGAAGGCATCGAGTACACCGACGACCTCGTCGCGATCCGTGCATTCATCGAGGATGCCGGGCACTCGCGCATCCCGGTCTATCGGGACAGTCTCGACGAGATCGAGGGCATCCTGTACGTCAAGGACCTGATCCGCTACCTCGGTGCCACCGCCCCGAACTTCAAGCTTTCCGCCGTTCTTCGGGAGTCGGTTCGCATTCCCGAGACCAAGCACGTGGGGGATCTTCTTCGAGACTTCCAGACCGCCGAGATCCACATGGCGATCGTGATCGACGAATACGGCGGTACCAGCGGCCTGATCACCATCGAGGACGTGCTGGAGGAGATCGTCGGGGAAATCCACGACGAGCACGAACCGGACGACGAGGAAGAGCCCACCTGCAGCCTGGTTGGCCCGGACCACTGGAAGGCGGACGGCCGATTCGCCGTCAACGACCTCGAGGACCAGTTGGAGATTGATTTTCCCGAGGAAATCGAACCGGAAACCGTCGCGGGCCTGGTGCTCGAGCATTTCGGGCGGGTGCCCGAACCCGATGAGCACTTCGACGCCTACGGTTTCAGGTTCAGGGTGCTCGAATCAAGCGAGACCAGGGTCGAATCGGTCGGCATACGTCGTCTTGGGGCCGACGAGATCGCCTCGCCGGCCGAGGCGCGCAGCGCCTGAGTCTCCAGTTCCGTGGCTGGACCCGTTCCCTGCCCAGCCGCATCGGATAAACTGATCACATGCCGCTTCTACAGGCGAAAGGACTCGTGAAGAGCTACGGTGGCCGACGTGTCGTTGATGACATCGGCTTTGTCGTGGAACCGGGCCAGATCGTCGGGCTCCTCGGCCGCAACGGCGCCGGCAAGACCACCTCGTTTCGCATGACGATCGGCATGATCTCCCCCGAAGGTGGGACGATCCATTTCGAAGACAAGGACGTCACCCGAATGCCGATGTACCGGCACGCGCGTTCCGGCATGGGATACCTCAGCCAGGAACCCAGCGTGTTCCAGCGCCTGACCGTCGCCCAGAACCTGCATGCGATCCTCGAACTTCTTCCGCTTTCACGGGGCGATCGGAAACGTCGCGCCGGCGAGCTCATGGAACAGTTCGGGCTGACGCACAAGGCCAACGAACAGGCCCGCACCTGTTCGGGTGGGGAAAGACGTCGACTCGAAATCGCCCGTTCGCTGATCATGAAGCCGAAGCTGGTGCTGCTCGATGAACCCTTCGCCGCCGTTGATCCCCACACCGTCGAGGAACTCCAGTCCGAGGTTCGCAGGCTTGCCGCCACCGGCATCGCACTGCTGGTGACCGACCACAACGTGCAGCAGACCCTTCAGATCTGCGACCACGCGTACATCATCCATCGTGGGCGCAACTTGAAGGACGGCTCCCCCCGGGAGATCATCAAGGACCAGGAGGTTCGTGACGCCTATCTTGCGTCCACCTTCAGAGGGGATGAATTCGATGATTGATCCTTCGCGTTTCGTCGCACTTTCGCTGCTTCTTCCTGCAGTCGGCCTCAGCGTGGGCTGCGTGCGCCGAACCATCGAGATCACCTCGACGCCATCGGATGCCCTGGTCTGGGTGAACACTCGTGAAGTGGGGCGCACCCCGGTCACGTTCGAGTTCACCTACGAGGGTCGCTACGACGTCCGCCTCGAGCGAGCGGGTTCGCAACCCCTGGTCACATCCGCTGCGACCGATCCGCCGATATGGGATCTCCCCGGGCCCGACTTCTTCGCCGAGATCGCCCCTTTCCAGTTCGATCGGAAAGTGGCCTGGCATTTCGAGCTCAAGCCTGCCAAGGATGATCCCGAGGCGCTGCGCGCCCGTGCCGTCGCGATGCGGGCCCAGCTGGCCGACTGGGATGATCCGAAGCCCGATCCCAAGGCCGCGGAAACCACCGTCAGTCCGGTTCCGGAAAATGAAGGCGGTGGGCTGATGGGCCCACAGCCGCCGTTCGGGCGTCCCGCACTACCCCCAAGCACCGCACCGGGCGAGGCGCCGGTCCAGCCTCCCGAGCTCTACCCACAGGGCGGCGGGATCCAACCCAATTGACCCGGGGCGGCTCGCCCGAGACTCACCTGAGTGCTGGAAGAAGAGGTTCCTTCTGCATGGCCACGCTTGAGACACAGATTCCACTGCCGATTCTTGACGGCCATCAGCACGCACGACCTGCGTATGCACGGGGCCCTCGTTCGATCGATTCACTTCGACTGCTTCGCATTTCGGTCACCGACCGATGCAATCTTCGGTGTGTCTACTGCATGCCCGAGAAGGGGGTCAAGTTCCTCCCTCGGACCGCGCTGTTGAGCCCCGGGCAGATCGAGACCGTCGCTCGCACCGCGCGTGATCTCGGTGTCACCCACGTGAAGCTGACTGGTGGCGAACCGACCGTTCGTCGGGAGCTGCTGGAGATCGTTCGTCGACTTGACGCGATCGGTTTCGAGGATGTCTCGCTGACCACCAACGGGCTGCAATTGAACCGGCTCGCCGCTCCGCTTCGCGAGGCGGGAGTCGATCGAATCACCTTGTCCATCGACAGCCTCCGTGCGGACCGCTACCGGAAGATCACCGGAGGTGGCCGACTGGATCTCGTTCACCAGGGCATCGAGTCGGCACGTGCCGCGGGGTTCTCGCGCATCAAGATCAACATGGTCGTGATCCGCGGTCTCAATGATGACGAGGTCGCCGACTTCGCGGAGCTGGCGCGGGAAGAGGCCTGGACCATCAGGTTCATCGAGTACATGCCGCTTGGAGAGAGCCGAGTCCTGGAAGACTTCGATGGTGGCGACGAGGCGCCCGGCCTGCTTGAGAACCACGAGGTGCGAAGCAGGATCGAAACGCGCATCGGCCCGTTGTTTCCAGTGAATCGTGCCAGTGAGACGGGGGTCGGCCCTGCGGAGGTGTTCACGTCCGAAGGACTTCGCGGTCGCATCGGTTTCATCAGTGCGATGAGTCAGCCTTTCTGCGAGCAGTGCAACCGACTTCGCCTGACGGCAACCGGGGTTCTGCGAGCCTGCCTGTTCGATGGGGGCGAGATCGACCTGGGGCCCATGCTTCGGGCGGGTGCGGACACGGCTTCCCTTGCGGGGGCCTTCCAGTCGTGCGTCGCCATGAAGCCCGAGACCCATTCGGCCCGCGGTGGTCGCCAGATGAGTCAACTTGGTGGTTGAACCGTCGTTCGGCCCCGTGCGAACCAGCTCTTGAAGTGCTTGAACAGTCGCCTGCTTGCGGGTGGCCATTGGTATGCGTCGAACCGGTCGACATGAATCCAGCGCGCTGATGGTGCTTTGGACGAGGGCACTGTGAGCTGACCCTCGGTGGCTTCGAATGCAAACCCGTGCACGCGTACATGTTGTTCGCGTTCCTGCGATGGATCATGGTCGGTGGCCGTTGCGAAGAAGGCGCCTGCTTCGAGTTGAACGCCAGGTTCTTCATGAACTTCTCGACGTGCTGCGTCGTGCATCGACTCGTTCGCTTCGAGTGTGCCGCCTGGAAACGCCCACAAGCTTGCGCGTGGTCCATCCGCTGCGCGAAACGTTGCAAGGAACGCAAACCTGTGCGTCTCGATCAGTCTGTAGATCACCGCAACCGCGACCTCGACGGGTTGGTTGGGTGGTGGTGGAGTGTGTCGATTGGGGCCTTTTGTATTCAAGTTGCAAGTCCATTGCCAGAAGTGACTTAGCAGTTTCGCCAAGGATCAGGGCAAATGCCCATTGACCGCCCTTGGGGGGTGAGGATACGCTCTGTCTCCTGCAGCTGAACTTCTTCGTGGGCCCTTGGCCCACTTCACCGTCCGCCCGGGTCTGTCGGAGCACTCGGGCGGCGGTTTTTTTGTGGCTCTATCCAGCAGATCTGTGGGGTGTGACCCCCTCTGAGGGGCTCTCAGGCAGGATTTGAGGGTCGAGAAAGGCCATCTTCGCCGATCGAGGTCATATCGGTCTCGATATAGGGTCGTTCTGACGTGAACTTGGTTCGATCTTGGCAGAACTTGGTGCCAGAGCTGCTTGGAGGAGGCACCTGCCGTGCTTGCAGCCTGCCTTGAGGGTCGTAGGGTGCTCACCGATCCCTGCGACAGGTACTTTCCGGAGTCTCCCCCCCATGCAACGTCTCCTGCTGCTCTCCCTGTTCTGGGTGATCGCCCCCTCGATGGCCACTGCAGGGGCCGTCAAGCTCGAGCTCACTTCCACCCAGCTCCAGCTCAGTCTGGGCGAAGTGGTGGTCCAGGACGATCAGACGGCCAGCCAGACGTCCGAGGAGCCTCCCACACGGCTCGAAGAGGCCGAGCTCAGGGCCGAACCCCGGGCGAATCGTCCCTACGCCTCACAGGGTTCTGTGAGCTGGTGGACTGAAATCGGAGTCGGCACCAACTTCAATCATGGCTGGGAAGCCAATGGTGGAATCGGCATCGAGTGGTACCCCGTCGATGGGGTTGCGCTCGGGGTTCGCGCCGATGGGATCGGGGTCGGCCTGCGGGGTACGCCGGCGACCGCTGGTGCCGGCGCTTCGCTCCTGGTGCGGTGGCATTTCCTGCTGCGCGAGCGCTGGTCGATGTACTTCGAGGGCGGTTGCGGGATCGCCTACTTCTCGTCCCGCGTGCCAAGTGGTGCGGCGCATCTCAACTTCACGCCCCAGGCGGGGGTCGGATGCACCGTTCGCATCGATGACCAGCTTCGACTGATGGCGGGCGTGCGTTGGTTTCACATCTCCAACGGACAGACCGCCTCCAGCAACCCCGGGGTGGACATGATGTCCGGCTACCTCGGGCTCACCATGCCCTTTTGAGCGAACTCAGTCCTCGTAGCCTTCGGGGTGGGACTTGAACCAGGTCCAGGCGGTCCTGATGATCTCGTCAAGGTCGGTGAACCGTGCCTCGAAGCCCAGATCCTGTCTGATGTGCGATGCATCCGCGGTGAGCTCCGGCGGATCACCCGGGCGCCTTGGGCCTGCGGTCTCGGGGATGGGGTGGCCGGTCACCCTGCGACAGGCATCGATGCATTCGCGCACGGAATACCCTCGGCCGATACCGATGTTGTAGTGCCTCTGGTCACCCGGTTGCAGCGCGTCCATCACCATCAGGTGTGCGTTCACCAGGTCGGTGACGTGGACGTAGTCTCGAATGCAGGTGCCATCGGGCGTGGGGTAGTCGGTACCGAAGATGCCGATCGTTTCCCGCTTGCCCAGGGCGACCTGGAGGCAGATCGGCAGCAGGTGGGTTTCGGGAACATGGTCCTCCCCGAGTCGGTTTTCAGGGTCAGCGCCTGCGACGTTGAAGTACCGAAGTGCGGCGAAGGCGAAGTTGCGACCGGCGTCCTGCGCGCTTCGGGCCTCGTCTGCGAGGACCTGTTCCACCATGAGCTTCGATCGACCGTAGGGATTGACCGGGTCCTGCGGGCAGTCCTCGCTGATCGGAATCCGATCGGGTTCCGGTTCGCCGTACGTGGCGCAGGTGCTCGAGAAGACGAAGCGTTCGACGCCCGCCGCCCGGCAGGCTTCAAGCAGTGAGATCGCTCCGGCGGTGTTGTTTCGGTAGTAGGTCAGTGGCTCGACCACCGAGTCCCCGACATTCGCCAGCGCCGCGAAGTGCATCACGACCTCGATGGACTCTTCGCGCATGAGTGCCTCGAGCCTTGAACCCTCCAGGATGTCGCACCGTTCGAAGCGAACCCGGTCTCCGGCCACGGATTCGAGGGCCCGGACCGCGCCGAGGTGGCCCAGGTCCAGGTTGTCCACGATGGTGACTCGATGACCTGCTCCCAGCAGGCTCAGGCACGCGTGCGACCCGATGTATCCTGCACCACCACTCACAAGGACGTTCATGCGTCCAGCCCTGCCTTTCCGATGGAGACGGAGCGCGTCCGTCTGGCGTCCCTGAAGCCTATCGACCTTCAGGCCGGAGCGGGTGCGTTCATGAAGGGTTGTGCAGGAACATGGACCAGCAACATTCGATCGAAGAACCCTCGGGTAGGTCTCCGGCCCTTGGTGGGGGAGGCGCACTGCGCTGCATCCTCGGCGGGGTCCTCATGGGCCTGGCGAATCTCGTTCCCGGAATCTCCGGGGGAACCATGCTGCTTGCGGTCGGGATCTATCGATTCATGATCGAGGCGATCGCGGACCTGGCATCGTTTCGTTCCCCGGTGCGCAGTGGGGTGGTTCTTGCGCTGGTGATCCTGCCGGCCTTGCTCGCGATCGTGGGTCTTTCCGGGGTTGCCGGCCGTTTCGTGCTGGAATCACGCTGGATCGCCTACAGCCTGTTCATCGGTCTCACCCTTGGCGGCATCCCCGTCCTGGTTCGGTCGATCGGGGGTATCACGCCGATCGGCTGGTTGGGCTGCCTCCTGGGTCTGGTCGTCATGGCTTTCCTGGCCATGTCCGAAGGTGACGCCTCGACCGGGCACGGTTCCAGCGGCAGTCTGATGCTGGTCGTCGCCGGGCTGTGTGCGGGAGCGGCCATGCTCCTGCCGGGGCTCTCCGGCAGTTACGTGCTGTTGGTTCTCGGTCAGTACGTCGTCGTTCTCAGCTCGATCGACGAGGCTCGCGTTGCCGTCACCGCGCGTGCATGGCCTGAGCTCTTTACCGCCATGGGGACCATCGTTCCGGTCGCAATCGGCGTGGTCCTTGGCATTGCAATCGTCGGGGTGGTGGTGCGCTGGTGCCTCAGTCATCTCCGGCAGCTGACCCTTGGGGTCCTGTTGGGGCTTCTGGTGGGGGCACTCTTCGGTCTCTGGCCCTTCAAGGAGGCTGTCCCCCCCGAAATCGGTTCCAACGTTCGAGGGGTTGAAATCGTCTCCCTGGAGCAGGCCGAAAGCATCAAACCCAAATACTGGCCAACCGTCGGATTCACGCCAACGGCCTCCCAGGTGGCCGGCGCCTGCGTCTGGATTCTGCTCGGAGCCGCCCTGTCCGGGGCGATTGGATGTCTGGGACGCGATGAGGAGAATGACGGATCTTCAAGCCCTGCAGGGGTTTGAGCCGATTCCTTCCCTGTCTCGGTCCGAAAAAACAGCCTTTTTGCTTCGCTGATGGGGCATCCAGGCTGAAGATCCCCCTCAACGTGGGTCAATTGGGGATCTTTGATCGAACCCAGCGTTCGCCTTGCTCGTTACCAGTTCGTTTGGGAAGATTCCACGCATGGATGCACCAACCACCCAACCCGTGTCGATCGAGATCGTTCCGCAGCCGCGGCTGCGGCTTTCAGGTGCCGATGACGTTCGAACCCCGGGCTCGCCGGAGGTCGCCGTCGAGGTCCTGCTCGAGGAAGCACGCCAGCTCCTGGTCAGCCTGAAGGTCGACCGGTCCCGGGTTGAAGCTCGACTCGCCGAGTTTGGTCGGGAGGATCCCATCGAAGTCGTCAAGGGTTCAAGCGCCCTCGACGAAGCAATCGAGAAGTGCCAGATCGCCATCGAGCGGCTCGACGAGTTGGCTGGAGCCAGCCGCAACGGCTGATCGGCTCGCTCACAACGACAAGTCTGCTGACGCCCACACTCGAAGCATTTGCTTTGGGTGTGTTTGATGTCTTGTTGGCCCATGAAAAAACCCCGCTTCATTGGGATTCAGGGGAATCCAGGTGAAGCGGGGTGAAAGCGGACAGGGCGGGATTCGAACCCGCGGTACCGGTATAACCGGTACGCCGGTTTAGCAAACCGGTGCCTTCAGCCGCTCGGCCACCTGTCCGGTGCAATGGGGAAGGATTCTAACATGCAGGCTCCCCGAGGTGTCAGTAGTTGACGCACCCCTTTGGCTGGCGCGAGAAAAACATGCCCCACGGGGTGAGGGTCACATGTGCAAACCTGCCTGGGGTGCGATCGAGTGGCGTACGGCCGAGCGAGGGCCCTTTTGGTCATCGATTGTGCCCTACTTGGGTAGGCAGTGAAGGTGGTTCTTTCGCGTCACCTTGGCTGACACGAAGGGGGAAAGCTGGTCACGGAAAACCAAGGCGCCCCCGCAGGGGCCCCTCAAGGGTGTCCTCAAATGGACAGCTGCCTTGCCCAGGCAGGCTTCTCTTGTCTTGTGGTGGGTGGGCGGTCTGGACCTGCCTGCGTTGATCGCAGTGGATCCGGTGCGCTCTATTCATTCGGGGCTTTCCTCTGCGCGAGGGAGCTTGAACCGTCATCGGAAGGATAGATCAGAGCGCCCCAAGGTCTTAGACCCTACGCGCATAGAGGTTTTCTTCTATCGAATTCGCGGGAGCGTTTCGTCAGCCGAGTGGGGGCCGCACGCGAGGCTCTGTGATCCATGAATGAACTTGACGCACTCGTACCCTGCGATACCCTTTGGCGATGAGCATCCATACTGACAAACCGTGGCGAGCCGACGAAACGATAGACCAGCCTTGGCGGGACTACCAGACATTCAAGGCTCAGTACATCGACCAGGGCAAGACTCAGGAGCAGCTGGCCAAGGCCTGGTCCTGCAGCAAGCCTACGGTGGCCGTTTGGGCGAAGCGGCACCAGCTGAGAAAGACCGCCGCCGGATCGTCCCTCAGGGGCACATCTGCGCCTACCGAGGAGGCCATCAACCTGCTGAGGACCTGGGAAGATCTGCCCAAGAGCTTGAAGCCTGAGGCAAGGAAGTTGCTGATGGAACTGGTGAGAGGGTTGTCCTAGTGCCGCGGGAGGGCCAGGCGGATGTGCCTGACGCCAGGGCGTAGGGTCAACATGTTCTCGCGCGATGGGTGAAGGCGCCGGGCTGCTCTGGACGACCACGGAGTCGATACCAGGCGACCAATTAGCGTGTGTTGCTTAGACACCCTGATACTCTATAAAGCCTATTTGAGTGCCGTACAAGCTGACACTCTAGGCCCGTACACTCTCCATGCAAGGCAGTACGGGGGCCGGCTCAGATCCGTGCGGCCTTGGGAAGCCCGTCTTGGAGCCAGTTGGCGCGATCCCAGGAGATCTGGGTGTCATTTGAGTTCTTGGTAGAGGCTTCCTCAGCGTGCTGGGGAGCCGGGTGACGAGGGCTGCAAGGTGTTTGCAGCCTGGTGGATTGCGTGGAGCGAATGGGTGAAGATCGTCTCATGCCACGACCTCATCGCCGGTTCCGTCCAGGGTACGCCTATCACGTCACGGTCCGCTGCAACAACCGGGCCTTTGATCTTCGTCGCCGCGAAGCGCGAGCGATCGTCTTGCACGCGATCAGGCGCGCATTGCGGCGGTTCGATGCAAGTCTGTACGGGCTTGCCATCATGAGCAACCACGTTCATTACCTGGTGCAGACATCTGAGCCGGCGGATCTTTCCCGGCTGATGCACTGGTTGAATTGGAACGTGGCCATGCGCATGAATCGGCTGTTGAATCGCACTGGCCACTTCTGGGAGGCGCGCTACCACGCGGTGCCGGTTTCCAACCGTGACCAGCGGCATGTTCTCAACGTGTTGCGCTACATCCACGGAAACCCGATGGCGGCCAAGGTGCGCAAGGGGTTTCGCGATCCCTTCACGAACTACGGTGCTTACGTCGATGGGCGCGAAGACGGGTTGACGCGTTGGCACCCGCAGTTTCTTCGCTTGGGACGTTCGCTTGACGCGTGTTGCCACCGCTACCGAAGGTTCTGCGCTCGGTATCGGCCAGCGGTGAAAAAGGATCCGGTTGCTGCGAGATGGGGCCAGCGGGTCCTGGCGGGGGTTCGCTCGGAGTTGGGCCGACGAGCGTACTTCGCCCGTCGAGGCAGGAAGCCGGAACAAAGTGGTTTGCTCTTTGAGGGCATGAACGGATCATCC
>JAQWMQ010000037.1 GCA_029246705.1 Phycisphaerales bacterium
TGAGCATTTCCACGGTCGGCGAATTCGGCTCCGCCCGACGCGCCCACCTGGAAGCGCTTCGCCGTTTCGTCACCCGGCGTGACATCTCCGCGGCAAGGGTCTCGAAATGGATCGCCGACATCGAGGAAGGCAGTCTCCTCGTGGATCCCCAGTTCAACAGCACTATTCGGGGCGCTTGAACGGTCGCATCGCGGGGCTGATAAATCCCAGCGTACGACGCCCTTCTTCCACGCGTAGATGTACGCGATGATGCTGGTGCCGATGAAGAAGAGGATTCTTCCCAGGAAGAGGAGTGCCTCGCTGCTTCCCGGCTCGAGCTGGGTGTAGGTCACCGCCCATGGGTAGAGGAAGATGATCTCGACATCGAAGACCAGGAACGTCATCGCCATGATGTAGAAGCGGACGTTGAATCGCTTGCGGGTCGAACCGATCGGGTTCATGCCCGACTCGTAGGCGATGGCCTTGGTCGACCCCTCGCCGCGAGGACCGATGAGATGGCTGAGGATCAGGTTGGCGGCCACGAACAGCAGCGCCATGACGATGACGATCGCCACGGGTATGTAGTTGAGCAGGTTCATTTCAGCCAGCGTGATCAGGTGCGTCATTCGGGGTCCTTGGCCGGTCTGGTTCCAGGAGCACCGGCGGGGGCGTCCGATGGTACCGACTCCGACCCCTCGGTGGCCCCCTTCTCGGGGGTTGAAACAGGCTTTTTGCCGGCCAGATCGAGCGTCGCCAACGCCACGAGTCGGGCGACTTTCGCGGCCAGTGGGGCCAGAATCCGGTCTGCGTGGTCGCTGACCTGGTGGTAGTCCTCGTGATCCTCGACCGAAAAGAGCACTGCTTCCACGTTCTTGCGGAGAAACGGCCACTGGTCGCTTCTCTGCAACCAGTCGGGGTGGGTGTCCACCTCGAGTCTCAGGCCCACCGCCTTGTTGGCTTCCTTCAGGGCCCTGATCAGGTTCGGGGACTGCTTTGCTCCGTCGATGAAGATCAGGTCCTCCTCCCCTCGACTGATCATGTCCATGTTGAACAGGCCCCGGACCGAGTCCAGGGGCACCGGAGCGTTGGCTGCGAAGTGCCGCGAACCCTTCAGTCCGGCTTCCTCGCCGGTGAAGGCGATGAACACCACGCTGGCACGCAGCGAGTCCTTCAAGGGAGCAAGCGATCTCGCGACGGCAAGCATGCCGGCGACTCCGGAGGCGTTGTCGTCGGCGCCGTTGTAGATGGTGTCCTTGCCCCGCCTGCGAGGGGGGAGGTGGTCGTAGTGCGCACCCACCAGCAGGTAGCCCGCTTCCGGGTCACTTCCACGGATCATGCCGACGACGTTCGGGGAGGCGTCCTTCGTCTTCACCTCCTGGAACCACGCGTCATCCGGGAGAAGTGGCTCGCATCCGGCCGCTTCCATCTGGCCCGCGATCCACACGGCGGCCCTTCGAGCGAACGGGCTCAACCAGTATCGACCGTAGTACTCGTCCGAGGCGAGATGGTCGACGTCGACCTGGATCATCTTCGGGGTGATGGCCGAGATCGATTCCGGAATCGCCTGGTCCTGCCTCGGTGATTCCTGTATCGCCCAGATCACTGCGGCCAGTGCCAGCATGAACTTCATGAGGTGAGCTCCGGACGTCGACCGGCGACATCGAGTCTTTCTTCGACCGCTCTTCCGATTCGGCACAGCGTGCCCTCGTCGAAGAGTCTTCCTATCAACGTGGTTCCCGTCGGTCGACCTTCATCGGTGAAGCCGCTGCGCATGACCAGTGAGGGGTGTCCGGTCGCGTTGGTGATCAGCAGGAGATTCGCGGCGAAGGGAGGGCACATGATCGCATCGATGCCCGGATCGCCGTCGTTCATGAATGCCTGCATCACATCCATCACCTGTCGCCGCACCCGGCTGGACTGAACCAGCTCGGTCGCCGGGATGAACCAGTTCTGGCGGAAGGTGTTCGGCCAGGCCTGGTCGTCCTGCCAGACGAGATCGTCGTCCTGTCCGCTCCGGGTCAGTTCCTCGAATGAAGCGGCTGCTTCGGCGAACAAGGGGACCAGCAGTGGCGCGGAGTTGATCTTCGGCAGCTCGACCTCGACCAGTTCGACCCCGGCTGCACTCGCTGCCTTGAGCGCCGCTCGATCGGCCCGATGCTCATCACCCTGGAACCATGCCGGGTCGTACCCCAGTCTCAGACCCTTCGCCGACTGGCCGGGGTCGAAGCTGAAGGGTTCATCCACGCTCGATGGATCAAGGGGATCCGCACCATTGATCGCCTTGAGGACGATGGCGGTGTCGAGGACCGATCGACAGATGGGTCCGATCTTGTCAAGTGTCCAGCAGAGTGCCATCACTCCGTTGCGGGCGACCCGACCGAAGGTGGGTCGAAGCCCCGTCGCCCCGCAACGCATGCAGGGTGAGACGATCGATCCATAGGTCTCGGTGCCAAGGGTGAAGGGGACCAGACCCGCAGCGGTCGCGCAGGCGCTTCCTGCGCTCGAGCCGCTCGAACCCTGCTCGGGATCGAACGGGTTGCGGCAGGTTCCACCGAACCAGACATCGCCGTAGGCCAGCGCACCGACGGCAAGCTTGGCCACCAGCACCGCGCCCGCCTGATCCAGTCGATCGACGACGAAGGCGTTTCCACTCGCAACGCGATCCTTGAACGGTTCCGCACCCCACGTCGTCCCGATGTCCCTGGTGTCGATGATGTCCTTCGCACCCCAGGGCACGCCGTGCAGGGGGCCCCGCCAGTTTCCGGCAGCGATCTCTCGATCCGCCTTGCGAGCCTGGTCCATCGCGATCTCATCGGTGATGGTGATGACGCAGTGAAGCTGCGGGTCATGTTGCCTGAGCCGGTCGAGTGCCAGGCGGGTCAGCCGCTCGCTGGTGACCTTCCGGTCACGGAGCCACTGGCCGAGTTTCCACACCGGAGCGAATGCCAGGTCGGTGTCCTCGGTCGGGCAGGCGCCGGCATCCGGAAGATCCTTCCACGGATCACCCTGGTCGGTCACGCGGTCGATCGAGGTTCCCGGTACCCGTGCACGAAAGATCTCCGCGGGGGGCAGCTGGTTCGGCAACGGGCCTTGTGCGACGCGTGCGGCGAGGATCGATCGTTGCTCGTCGATCGTCTTGAGCATCTGCTTTCGTTCGGACCTGGTGAACCGGATGCCTGCAAGCTTCTCCGCTTCCTCGAGCGTGCGCATGGTGACGTTCGATTCATCGACGGGCGAACCCGAAGTCAGGCTCGTGATCGAATCTTCATTCACCTTGTCGTCGGACCCTGATGATGCCACCCGGTTCTCCTGACTCCCGGCTGCGGCTGAAGTTCCCGCACCGACTGCCGCAATGGCTGCCGCCTTCGCCAGGAAACGACGTCTGTCCGAATGGTCATTCTTCATCGTGTCATTGTCCGTGATGGACCGCCCGAATGCCAGAGCGAGGATTCCCCATCCAACGTCCGAACACGAAATCGGCCCGGTTCAAGATGAACCGGGCCGTGAATCAGGGCGACAGGATTCGAACCTGCGACCTGCGACTCCCAAAGCCGCCGCTCTACCAAGCTGAGCTACGCCCTGCAGAGTGCCGATGGTATCCTCCCCGGGGAAAGTTTCGCGTTACTGCGGGCTCGATGTTGCCGCTGTTTTCAAAAAAGCTGGTGCACTTCCCGTGAAACCCCACTCCATGGCCAGGGCCAGATGCTTTCGATACCGCCTGAAATAGCCTCCTTGGTCTGCATCGGATTCGACGGGACCGAGCCGACACCCTTCCTCGAGGAGGCGTTGCATGCCGGTGTTTCCACCGTGATCCTCTTCTCGCGGAACGTCGGGACCCCCGAAGCCACCAACACCGCCTGCAACCTCATTCGTGAGCTCGCAGGACGGCCGATACTCATCGCCATCGACCAGGAAGGTGGTGACAGCCGTCGACTCGTCGATGGCTTCACCCCCGTTCCCTCCATGCGCCGGCTTGCGGACGGCGGTGATGATGCAGTCCACGAAGCAGCCGCGGTCACCGCACGCGAACTCCGCTCGGTCGGCATCGGCTTCGACTTCGCGCCCGTGGTCGACGTCGACACCAACCCGGCGAACCCGGTCATCGGCGACCGCTCCTTCTCCGCCGATTCCGAGATCGTCTCCCGCCTCGGTGCGGTCTGGATCGAATCCATGCAGAAGCTGGGGGTCGCCGCATGTGCCAAGCACTTTCCCGGTCACGGCGACACCAGTGAAGACAGCCACCACGAACTCCCGCGCCTGTCTCATGGACTCGAGCGTCTGGAACAGGTCGAACTCCCGCCCTTCCGGGCGGCGATCGAGGCTGGCGTCGCGGCGATCATGAGCGCACATGTCCTCTTCGAGGCGGTGGATCCGGGCGTGCCGGCCACGCTCAGCAGCAAGGTCCTGCAGGGCATCCTTCGCGAGCAGCTGGGTTTCGAGGGGGTCATCGTCTCCGACGATCTCGAGATGAAGGCCATCGCCGATCGAATGGACATCGGTCAGGCTGCGGTCGATGCCGTCGAGGCCGGTGTGGACCTGGTGCTGTGCTGCCACGAAGAGGATCGCCAGCGCAGGGTTCTCGAGCGTCTCGCCCGGTCACTGGACCCCCGGCGCGCGGAGGCCGCCGCCGAGCGGGTCGCCGCTCTTCATGCAAGGTACGCACGCTGATCTGCGGATCTGGTTCGAAAGGTGGCTATCGTATGCACATGCGAGCACCCATCCATCTCCTTCTTCTCGGTCTGCTGGCCTGCGCCGGTTGTGAATCCGGTCGAATGAACTCCGTGCAGGGGGGCAAGACCACCTGGCGCTCGGTGCGACTTCCGGTCGACCGTTCCGGTGGCGTCATAGAGGTTCGGGTGACCGGGGACAGATCGGGCGATGCCACCGTCTTCCTGCTCGAACCGGGAACCCTCGAGCGCATGCACGATGACCTCGACGTGGATCCCATCGCAGCCGCCGAAGGTCCCCTGCGCGCCGAAGGCTTCGTCGTCAGGTTCACCAGCATTCCGCCCGGTGAGTACGTCGTGGGTTCCTTCATGGACCTGGATGACGACGGAACCCTGGTCCATGCCGGTTCCTTCTTCACTCCTGGTTATGCTGAACCCCATTCAAGATTCCTGCCGATCAAGGTTGAGGCGCAGGGCGAACAGACCGTCGACCTGGTCATCAAGGAGGAACATCCATCATGAGAAGTGTCCTGTTCATCGGCATCCTCGTTGCATTCGGGGTCATCAGCTCCCCGGCGACCGCACAGATGCGACCCGGAATCGGTACGGCCGTCATTTCCACGCAGGAACAACAGGCGAATGCCAAGGCTGATGACCGGCTCGAGAACATCGATCTCTCCGCCCGGAACCGAACCGATTCAGTGGACTGGGGCAAGCCCGATTGGTTGACCGAACCGGCGCCCGGTGGCGGCGCGAGCACCGATCCGGAGTCCGAGACACCCGTACAACGCCGGGCTCGCGAAGTTCGCCAGGAAGCCAACCAGCGTTGGTACCAGGGGCGCATCAACGACGACGTCCCGTTCGAGGGACGGTCCTATCCCGAGATGGCCGGGTGGTTCACGCCCGAGGGAGAATCGGTTCCCGAACGCTGGCCCTGGTGGCTGTGGTAGCGATCGGTGCGAGGCTCAGAGCTTCGTCTTGAACCCCATCGCTCGCACGGCGCACCAGCCGGCGGCACCTTCGAAGATCATGAACGTACCTCCGGCCAGGCAGCAAAGTCCTGCGATCAGGCTCCAGTTGGCCCCGCCTCCCAGTGCAAGCATCAGGATTCCCGCGAGAGCGAAGAGAATCCCCATGATCAATCGAACCGCCTTGCCGCGTGCATCGATGTTGCATTCCATGTTCCTGCTCCTCATTCAGTCCAGATCGGCCAGCTGTCGTAGTTCATCGAGATCGTTCGGCCCTTCCGGGTACTGCGGATCGAGTTCCACCAACGCATCCAGCAGGATCTGGGAGATCACTGCGTTTCGAACCCACTTTCGATTCGCGGGCACGACGTGCCATGGTGCATGGTCGGTCGAGCAACGGGTGAGCACCGCTTCGAATGCATCAGTGTAGGCCGGCCAGAACTTTCGTTCGTGAAAGTCAGCGTCGGAGAGCTTCCAGTTCTTGCCCGGCTCCTCTATTCGTTCCCTGAGACGTTCGAGCTGCTCTTCCGGGCTTATGTGCAGGAAGCACTTGATTATCTTCGTGCCTTCGTCGGTGAGCATGCGTTCGAATTCATTGATGTGTCGGTAGCGACGGCTCCAGGTCGGTTCCGGAACAAGATCGTGAACCCGAACGGCAAGCACGTCTTCGTAGTGCGATCGATTGAGCACGCCGATGCGCCCCCTTTGGGGCAGCTTGTCGTGGATCCGCTGAAGATAGTCGTGGTCCAGTTCCTCCTGGTTGGGTTTCCCGAAGGACCACACGACCACTCCGGTCGGGTTGAGCCCGCTCAGCACCTTCCGGATGGTGCCGTCCTTCCCGGCGGTATCCATGCCCTGAAGCACCAGGACAAGGGCGTGCTTCTTCTCGGCCCAGAGCTTCGACTGCAGTTCCTCGGTCTTCTCCAGGTTCCCCTCGGCTAGCTCAACGCCCGCGTCCTTGGAGGAAATCCCCGCTTTGGACTGGGGGTCGAAGGTGTCGAGTGAAACCTCGGTTCCGGGCTTGATTCGAATTGAATCGATGTCGATCACGTTTGTCCCTCCAGGAATCAGAATTCCGCGTTGTTGGCGGTCCGGGGGAACGGGATCACGTCGCGTACGTTGGCCATGCCGGTCGCGTACACGATGGTTCTCTCGAAACCCAGCCCGAAACCCGCGTGGGGAACCGTTCCGTAGCGCCGAAGGTCCCGGTACCACCAGTAGTCCTCCTTGGGCAGGCCCATTTCGTCCAGGCGAGCGTCGAGGACGTCGAGTCTTTCCTCTCTCTGGGCGCCACCGATGATCTCTCCGATACCCGGGGCGAGAACGTCCATCGCGGCGACGGTCTTCTCGTCATCGTTGACGCGCATGTAGAAGGCCTTGATGTCCTTCGGGTAGTTCATCACCACCACCGGTCGTCCCACGAGTTCCTCGGTGAGATAGCGCTCGTGCTCCGACTGGAGGTCGATGCCCCACGAGACCGGGAATTCGAACTTCTTGCCCCCGGCAACGGCTTTCTCGAGCTTGCTTATGGCTTCGGTGTATTCCATGCGTTCGAACGAGGACTCGATGAACTTTTCAAGCCGATCGATGCAGGTCTTGTCTATCCGCTGCTGGAAGAACGCCATGTCGTCCTGCCGTTCCTCGAGCAGGGCCTTGAAGAGGTACTTCAGCATCGACTCGGCAAGGTCCGCGTTGTCCGTGAGATCGGCGAATGCGATCTCCGGCTCGATCATCCAGAATTCCGCGAGGTGCCTGCTGGTGTTGGAGTTCTCCGCGCGAAACGTGGGTCCGAAGGTGTACACCTTGCTCAGTGCGCAGCACCAGGTCTCGACGTTCAACTGACCGGACACGGTCAGGTGCGATTCGCGACCGAAGAAGTCCTGGCTGAAGTCGACCTGCCCATCTTCGTTTCGTGGCGCATTCATCATGTCCAGCGTGGAGATCCGGAACATCTCACCTGCGCCCTCGCAGTCGTTGGCGGTCACGATCGGGGTGTGTATCCAGAGGAAACCGTTCTCGTGGAAGTAACGGTGCACCGCCATGGCAAGGCAGTGACGTACCCGACCGATCGCACCGAAGGTGTTCGACCGCGGTCGAAGGTGCGCGACTTCCCTCAGGTATTCAAAGGAGTGACGCTTCGGTTGAAGTGGGTAGCTGTCGGGATCCTCGACCCATCCGACCACCTCGATCTCCACGGCCTTCATCTCGAGGGACTGCCCCTTGCCGCGGCTCTCCACCAGCTCGCCTCGACATCGAATCGCACAACCGGTCGTGAGCTTGAGGACCTCGCTCTCGTAGTTCGCCAGGTCACTGGGTGCGACGATCTGGAAGGCATCGAAACAGGACCCGTCGGAGATCTGGATGAAGGAGATCCCCGCCTTGGAGTCCCGGCGGGTTCGCACCCATCCGGTGAGCTCGATCGACGTGCCTGCGGCTGAGGCATCGGAGGCGATGAGTGAGGCGATTGGGGTGCCAGTCGGCATGGGCTTGATTCCACTGTTCGGGGTCTTGGAAAGAGGTTCGGTGACCCCGCAGTATCTTCCGGTGAGGCTCTCCTTGCCAATCCGGGGCCCGGTGCGTGCCAGAATGGCAGCGAATCGACTGCTGACAGGGGGCGCATGACACCCTTCAGTGCCTTGAATCGCTCTCTGGAGGCCTTTTTGGGGCTTCAGGGGGCCATTTTGCTCCAGCGGGGTGGCACGGTGCTTGCAAAGAGGTGGTCATGTCTGCAACGCAGTCCAATCCAGCCCCCGGCTCCTCGAAGAAGAGGCTTCGGCTCATGCTCAGCTACGGCGGGTGGGAGCAGGAGAATTTCGCCGAGCAGCTTCCCCGGCTTCTCCAGCCCCAGGGCATCGACTGCCTCAGGGTGGACTCCGCCAACGAGGCGACGGATCTGCTTGGATCGAGCCCTGTCCACATCGCCGTCGTGGACCTCAGGATCCCCTTTGACCAGGGGCAGGCCGAGCCAGCCGGACAGCGTGTCCTGCAGCTGCTCCGCCGTCTCGAGCAGCCGCCACCCACGGTGGTCGTTCGGGCTCGCCAGGCCACCAAGCGCGCTTCGGCGAGGGGCCTCAGCACCGCACTGCGGGAAGGTGCATTCACCGTCATGGACGGACCGGTCAAGCTTGAGCCGATGCTCGAGACCCTGCACCGGATCGTTCGCAGGCATTACGCGAATCATTGGACCGCGGCTTGAGGAATACGTACCTCACGTCGCGGATTTTCTTGCGAATCATCGCACGCTCATTCACTCAGGAGTTCGAAACATGAAGGTCCGACCATTGGGCGACAAGATCATCGTGAAGCGCCAGGAGGCGGAATCACAGACCGATTCCGGCATCTACCTCCCCGAAAGTGCAAAGGACAAGCCCAAGCAGGGCAAGATCATCGCACTCGGCGACGGCAACCTCAACAAGGACACCGGCGAACGACTTCCGTTCACGGTCAAGAAGGGTGACGAAGTCATCTTCAGCTCCTACTCGGGTACCGAAGTCAAGATCGAGGGTGAAGACTTTCTCATCATGACCGAGGACGACATCCTCGGAATCATCGACTGATCCCTGGATTCTCAACGGAGTTTTCATTCATGGAACGTGGTCCACTCATTCGTATCCTCCAGGAGATGGAGGGAACAGATCTCGAGCTCGACCTGATCATTTCCGGTCAGGTGAAGGCCCTCGAGATCCGGAACGTTGAGAAGGCTCTGGAACTGCACAGTTCACAGGGTATTTCGATACGAACCCGGCAGAATCAGATCTGGGTGGATGCCAGCCTCGTTGCAGCGGCCTACCAGGCTCGTTCAGATGGCGGCTGAAGCCGCGACGCTGCGAAGCAAGAACCGACACTCGGCCCCCGGCCGTTGAACAGAAGGAAATCAAGATGTCTGCAAAGCAGATTGCATACGACAACGACGCGCGCGAGCAGATCCTTTCCGGGATCAAGAAGCTTGCCAGAGCCGTCAAGGTGACCCTGGGCCCCTCCGGCCGCGTGGTCGTTCTCGAGAAGAGCTTCGGCGCCCCGACCGTCACCAAGGACGGCGTCACCGTCGCCAAGGAGATCGAGCTCGAGGATCCCTACGAGAACATGGGTGCGCAGATGGTCAAGGAAGTCGCCAGCAAGTCCTCCAAGGACGCCGGCGACGGAACCACCACCGCCACCATCTACGCCGAGGCGATCTTCCAGGAAGGCCTGAAGAACATCACCGCCGGCGCCAACGCCAACTTCGTCAAGCGCGGCATCGACCGGGCGGTTGGTGCCGTCATCGACGAGCTCGCACGCATGAGCAAGCCGGTGAAGGACTCCAACGAGATCACCCAGGTCGGTTCCTGCTCCGCCAACCAGGACAAGGAGATCGGCAAGATCATCGCCGAGGCCATGGACAAGGTCGGCAAGGACGGGGTCATCACCGTCGAGGAAGGCAAGAGCCTCGAGACCGAGGTCGAGCTCCTTGAGGGGATGCAGTTCGACAAGGGCTATCTCAGTCCTCACTTCGTGACCGATCCCGCCGAGATGGAGACCACGCTCGAGGACTGCTACGTCCTCATCCACGAGAAGAAGATCTCCTCCGCCAAGGACCTCATTCCCGTTCTGGGCAAGGTCGCCGAAAGTGGCAAGAGCGTCCTGATCATCGCCGAGGACATTGATGGCGAAGCCCTGGCGACCCTCGTGGTCAACAAGCTCCGTGGCGTCCTCAAGGTTGCAGCGGTCAAGGCTCCCGGGTTCGGTGATCGTCGCAAGGCCATGCTCGAGGACATCGCGATCCTCACCGGTGGCACCGCGATCATGGAAGAGCTCGGCATCGACATCGAGAAGCTCGAAGCCTCCGATCTCGGTCGGGCCAAGAAGGTCACGATCACCAAGGACACCACGACGATCGTCGAAGGTGGCGGCAAGACCTCCGACATCCAGGGCCGCATCGAACAGATCAAGGCCCAGATCGACGCATCCAGCAGCGACTATGACGCCGAGAAGCTCCAGGAGCGACTGGCGAAGCTGGCCGGTGGCGTGGCCCAGATCAATGTCGGCGCTGCGACCGAAGTCGAGATGAAGGAAAAGAAGGCTCGCGTCGAGGACGCACTGCACGCCTGCCGTGCCGCCGTCGAGGAAGGCATCCTTCCCGGTGGTGGAGTCGCCGTCCTTCGCGCACGCGAGGCCATCGAAAAGGTTCGCAAGCAGTGCACCGGTGACGAGAAGGTCGGATGCGACATCATCTACCGTGCACTTGCGGCCCCGATCAAGCAGATCGCGGACAACTGTGGTCTGGACGGCTCCGTCGTCTGCCAGAAGGTCATCGAGAACGACTCCGCGAACTTCGGCTTCAACGCCATGCTCGGTGAGTACGAGGATCTCGTTGCCGCGGGTGTCATCGTTCCGACCAAGGTCGAACGAGTCGCCCTGCAGAATGCCGCGTCGATCAGCGGGCTCCTGCTGACCACCGACTGCGCCATCACCGACATCAAGGAGAAGAAGGCCGGTGCCGGTGCGGGTGCGGGCATGGAAGACATGGACTATTGAGTCCAGGCCCTCCGGGTGGCTTCGTCTTCAATTGAATCATGGGGCTCGATCGACATCAGTCGGTCGAGCCCCTTTCTCTTGAATCACCACTTCTTTGCTGTGTCGACCCGCAATCTGCCGAATCTGGATTGATGTCTCCCTTCAGTGGTCAAGGTGGTCTTGGTGGTTCCGGCATGGGTCTTGCCACCCTCATCATGCCGGCGTCCATAGCGGTATTCATCCTGAGCCGACCCTCCGGACCCATCCGAAAACTCATTCGTGCGGGAGCGATCTCCCCGGAGACCGCGCGTCGTGCGAAGGGTGTCGACATTCCTCGTGAATACGTGCTCGGCCCCTATGCCCGTCTGGGCGTGGCCTGCCGACTTCCCGACGGGCGCTGGTACGTCGATCGTCGGCGGGACCGTCTGATCCGGTTCATGATGTTCGCAATCATCCTCGTCCTGGCGGCAGCCTGCGGGTTGGTGGTCTGGTATGCATGGGATGCTTTCTCCGGAAGCAAGGCACCCTCATGAGCGATCGCGTGCTCATGGTCCTTGCACTCTGGTACCTGGGCTGGAGCCTGCTGGCCTTCATCGTGTTCGGAGTCGACAAGCGTGCGGCTCGCAAGGGTCGGCGACGTGTTCCTGAACGGCGTCTCCATCTGCTGGAACTGCTGGGCGGCTTTCCCGGGGCGCTGCTCGCGATCCTGTTGTTCCATCACAAGTCCAGCAAGCCTCGGTTTCTCGTGGTGACGGTGCTTGCCGTGCTCGGCAACCTCGCCGCCCTCTTCATGATTTGGTATTTCCTGTCACGTGTCTGATGACCGGGCAGTTCCAGTCTCAAGTCCGGCCCGAAAAAAACCGCCGTGCCCCAAGGCACGGCGGTCTGAATTGATCGGATCATGTGCACTCGAAGTGAGTGCTGTATTGCGGGAGTGGGACTACTCCTCGCCGTTGGTGTCCTTACCCTGGATACCGTGACGGGTCATGATGTGATACGAGGTCACTTCATCGGAGAACCCGTAGCGCTGGTCCTGGTAGTAGCCATCGGTCGGGCCGCCACAACACATGCCTTCGAGCCACAGTGAGGGGACTTCGTTGTCCTCTTCGTTACCGAAGCTGCTCGAATCTTCACCCTGACGTCGAGCACGCTGGTTGCTCTTGACGGCTTCCTGGACACCCATGACGCGGACTGCACCGTCGAAGAACAGGGTGCAGGGGGCCGAGCGGATGCCGTGGTTGAACTTGAACGGAGTCTGACCACCCGCGAAGAGCGGGTTGATGTCGGACGGAGCGTTCTGCAGCCAGGCTTCCTCGAGGATTCGGGTCTTGAGATCGGGGTAGTGGGCTGCGCCGACTGGAGGTGACTTCAGTCCGGCAGGTCCGCCACCGTCTTCGGGATCGCAGGGGGTGCACATGGTGTCGCTGACGTCACCGCTTCCTCCGCAGTTCTCGCCGGGTTCCATGACGTCGATCGCGAACATGGCGGCGGGGGAGTAGCAGTAGCTGGGCCACTCGATGATGCCGTTGTAGTTGAACTCGTCCGGACTGTTGATGAAGTTCGCGACGCGTTCAAGCTTCTTGGTGTCCTTGGGCGCGTAGAAGACCTTGTCGTAGTACCGGTTGTTCATGTACTGGGCGAAGATCTTCATGTTCAGCTGTCGGAAGAACCCGACGCGTGAACCGCATTCCATGGGGAGTGCGATGGTCCAGTTGCCTTCACTACCGAAGGAGCAGTCGGCGTCCGAACCATTGCCGATCCAGTAGCCCCAGAGCGCGCGGCCACCACCATCGTTCATCCAACCGAGAATCGGCTGCGCGGGGCATCCGATTCCTTCGATGTAGGAACCAGCGTCGGCGACGCAGCTTCCGAGGTTCGCCTGGCAGGCGTCGTCGGGAATGAGGGTGGGCTGGCGATCGTTCCAGTCGCCTGCGTAGGCACCCAGTCCTGCTGACATCTGTCGCAGGTTGGAGAGACTCGTCGACTGAAGTGCGCTGTCACGGGCGCGGCCCAGGGCGGGCAGCAGGATGCCGATCAGCAGCGCGATGATCGAGATCACCACCAGCAGTTCGATGAGTGTGAATCCTTTGCGGATTTCCTTCTTCATATAAAACCTTTCCGCGGTCATTTGCTGACCACACGTTGGACAAACAAACTTTCACCGAGCGTCGCACCTGAAACGTGCAGAACAAATCAACACGTCTCTGGTTGTCTTGGCCCGTTCAGTTCTCTGTCCAGTTCGCGGAGCAAGATGTGCTTGGGGAGCTCCGCGATTCCGATCAATTCCATGACCACACTGGTCACTAAAACAAGTCTAGCGGGTGTTCAAGCGGTCTCAACTCTGGATGACGAACAAACTTCCTCTCTTTCAACACATGCTTACTCTGGATTTCAGCCACGCACCACGGCTGAAAACAACCCCATCAGGGCGTGTCCTTGCGGTCGCCACCCCCCTTTTGAGCCGTTCAACGCCGTTTTGTCACTTCCGACACACCCTCCGTTCGGATTTCTGGCTGTTGGGGGCTCATGCCAAGGGCCAACAGTCAGGCACCGCCCTGAGAGCACGGTTCAATCGGGTGTTCATGGCCACTGGGCGTCTGGAAGCGGAATGTGGGATGAAATTATCGGTCTTTGTGGGTGTGCTCTGCATAACTGAACAACAGGGGGGCCGCCCCCAATGCGGCCCCCCTGTCAGGAGGTGTGTGCGTAGATGGAAACAAGGTTTCCAATACGCCACTCGGAAAGGTATTGGTCAGTTGGGATCCGAAGAGGCCTTATTCCTCGCCGATGGTGTCCCGGCCCTGGATGCCGCCACGGGTCAAGATGTGAAACGAGGTCCTTTCATCGTTGAACCCGTAGCCCTGGTTCTCGAAGTAGCCGTCGGTGGGGCCATCACAGCACAAGCCTCTCATCCAGAGGGAGGGGACTTCATCGTCTTCTTCCAAGCCGAACTCCTCTCTTTGCGAGCCCTGACGTCGAGCACGCTGGTTGCTCTTGACGGCTTCCTGGACACCCATGACGCGGACTGCACCGTCGAAGAACAGGGTGCAGGGGGCCGAGCGGATGCCCTGGTTGAACTTGAACGAACTCTGGCCACCCGCGAAGAGCGGGTTGATGTCGGATGGAGCGTTCTGCAGCCAGGCTTCCTCGAGGACCCGGGTCTTGAGATCGGGGTAGTGGGCTTGGCCGACTGGAGGTGACTTCAGTCCGGCGGCCCCGCCACCGTTTTCGGGATTGCAGGGGGTGCACATGGCGTCGGTGACGTCACCGCTTCCTCCGCAGTTCTCGCCGGGTTCCATGACGTCGATCGCGAACATGGCGGCGGGGGAGTAGCAGTAGCTGGGCCATTCGATGATTCCCGGGGTGTCCTCCGAACCGTTGTTGTAGTTGAACTCGTCCGGACTGTTGATGAAGTTCTGGACGCGTTCGAGCTTCTTGGTGTCCTTGGGCGCGTAGAAGACCTTGTCGTAGTACCTGTTGTTCATGTACTGGGCGAAGATCTTCATGTTCAACTGTCGGAAGAAACCGACGCGTGAGTTGCATTCCATGGGGAGTGCGATGGTCCAGTTGTCGGGTTCGCCGTAGGAGCAGTCGGAGAACGAATTGTTGCCGATCCAGTAGCCCCAGAGTGTGCGACCATCGGGACCGGCGTTCATCCATCCGAGAATCGGCTGCGCGGGGCATCCGATTTTTTCGATGTAGGAATCTGCGTCGGAGACGCAGCTTCCGAGGTTCGCCTGGCAGGCGTCGTCGGGTATGAGGGTGGGCTGGCGGTCGTTCCAGTCACTTGCGTAAGCGGTCAGTCCTGCAGAGATCTGTCGCAGGTTCGAGAGGCTCGTCGCCTGGAGTGCGCTGTCACGTGCGCGGCCCAGGGCGGGCAAGAGGATGCCGATCAGCAGCGCGATGATCGAGATCACCACCAGCAGTTCGATGAGCGTGAAGCCATCCGGGCGCCCCCTCTTGGATCTGCCTCTTGGACTTGACCGAAGCCAGACTTGAATTTGTTGATGTGCGAGCATGGAATGAGATCCTTCCGCGCCTTGGGCGCTTGGCCGCAAAAAGACATGAAACAACGGATGGATCCATGAACATGAACCCGGCGCCACTGTTTGAATTTGCGGCCTCCGGCACTCCCAAGAGATGAATGGGCGGGAGTGCGTGTGTTGGAGGTCGTGCCGAGTCCACTGAGGATTCGACTCTCACATACCCATACGCATGTTCAACTGAGACCTACTCAGTATTTATGTGAAACGGTTGACTTTCCTGACTCCCTGCCTTTCAGCCATTGCATGGCCTGCGAGGTTTTCCGAAGATCTCTTTGTGAACAAACCCCTCTTGCTTGGAACCTGGTCGTTCGCCCAACGCGGCATTGAAGCGGCTCTCGGTGACCTCGTCTCCGGTGGTGACCCCCTCGATGCCTGCGAAGTCGTCTGCTCCACCGCCGAGCGTGACGAGCAGGTCGACTCCGTGGGGTATGGCGGGTTCCCGGATGCTTCCGGAGTGGTGACGCTTGATGCCTGTGTCATGCGGTCTCCGTCCCGATCGGGCAGTGCTTGCTGCCTGAGGCGGCATGTCGATGCCACCCGGGTTGCACGTCTGGTCATGGAGGAGACGCCGCACATGATGCTGGTCGGCCATGCAGCTGATGCGCTCGCGAGTTCGAAGGGCATGGAAGAGTCGGAGCTGCTTTCCCCGCTGGCTCGGGCAGCCTGGTTGAAATGGCGCCTCGATCCGGATTCGGTGAAGCAAGCTTCCGATCACAGCTACCGCCCTCGCGACGGCGGTCCCGAACATGCCGGTCCGCTCTTCACGCCTGCGCCTCCCTCGGACCAGCTCACTCGTCCTGAGGAGGATCTCGAGCAACGATGGCATCACCATGACACCATCGGAGTCCTGGCGATCGGTTCCAACGGTGAACTCGCCGGCGCCTGCTCCACCAGCGGACTGCCTTTCAAGCGGCCCGGCCGGGTGGGAGACTCCCCGATCATCGGCCACGGGCTGTACGTCGACCCGGAGGTCGGCATGGCGGTCGCCACCGGTGAGGGAGAGTTCGTCATGGGTGTCTGTGGTGGCTTCGCCGCCGTTGAACTGATGCGACAGGGTGCATCCCCGCTGGAAGCGGCTCGAATCGTCCTCGAACGAATCGAACGCGTGTTCACACCCACCGTCGATCACCAGGTTGCAGTCATCGCCTGTTCCGCGGACGGTACACATGCCAGTGCGGCCCTCCGCGATGGTTTTCGTTCCGCAGTGGGAACCCCGGAGGGGGTTCGAACCGTTGATCCCGACCTGGTTCTTCACCCGGGTACGTAGGTAGATAGACTGATGCCCCGACAATCAGATGGAGCTTGCTTTCAAGATGAAGTTGTACACACGAACTGGTGATGACGGTTCAACCGGTCTCTTCGGCGGTGCACGGGTTCGCAAGGACCATGTGCGCATCGAAGCCTACGGAACCGTCGATGAGTTGAACGGGCTGCTCGGCCTCGCCCTTGCCGCGTGTACCGGCGAGGATGACGGCAGCCGGCACCTGCTCGAGCTACTGGGACCGATCCAGTCGCGACTCTTCGATCTTGGCGCTGATCTCGCGACGCCCGCCGACTCGCCGCATGCCGACAAGGTTCGGCGCCTTGCTGAAACCGAGGTGGCCGAACTGGAGAACCTCATCGACGACATCGATGGACGCAACGACGAGATCCGCGCCTTCGTGATGCCTGGTGGCTCCGAGCTCGCGGCCCGCCTTCATGTCGCACGAGGCGCCTGTCGTCGTTCGGAACGCGCGATCGTCTCGCTTGCGGACGTCGACGAAGTGAACCCGGCGACCATTCGATTCATGAATCGGCTCAGCGACCTGCTCTTCGCATCCGCTCGTTTCGCCAACAAGTCGCTCGGTATCGCGGATGTTCCCTGGGTGGCCCGGTCACCTACCGGTTCCGAGGGCTGAACCGGCTACTGGGTTCCAAAGAGCCGATCACCGGCATCGCCCAGTCCGGGAACGATGTAGCCCTTCTCGTTCAACTTCTCATCGAGTGCGGCGACGAACAGCATCACGTCCGGGTGATCCTCCTCGAGTCGCGCGACGCCTTCCGGTGCCGCGACCAGGCAGATCATTCGTATGCGGTCGCAGCCTCGTTTCTTGAGCTGCGTGAGTGCGGCCGAAGCACTGCCCCCGGTGGCAAGCATCGGGTCGATCAGGAGCACCAGTCCATCCGCGACATCCGGCGGAAACTTCGCGTAATACTCGACCGGATCCAACGTCTCCTCGTTCCGGTAGAGCCCGATGTGCCCGACCCTCGCTTCCGGCAGCAGCGCAAGGATCCCATCCGTCATCCCGATTCCCGCACGAAGAATCGGGACCAATGTGATCGGCTCATCAAGCACCGTGCCCTCCATCTTCGAGATGGGGGTCTCCACGATCGCGGGACGGGTTCGAAGTTCCCGGCAGACCTCGTAGGTCATCAACCCGGCGATCTCGTTCAGGATCTTCCTGAACTGGGAGGGTGGGGTCCCGGTGTCCCGGGCGCGTGCGAGCTTGTCCTGGATGAGGGGGTGGATGAACAGCTGGAGGTTCTTGAAGTGGTCGTGGGTCACCGGCATGTCGCTCGCCTTCCTTCCTACATTCGTTCCGGGGATTCGATCCCGAGCAGTTCGAGACCGCTTGCAAGGGTCCGTCGGGCCAGGTCGCACAGTCTCAATCTCGAGCCACGCACGGCTTCGGCGTCGGCCTTGAGCACCGGACAAGCCTGGTAGAACGCGCTGTAGAGGTTCGCCAGTTCATGGAGATACCCGCACAGTCGATGCGGTTCGAGCTGGTCCGCGGTCTCCAGTACCGTTCGCCGATACTTGAGCAGGGCGAGTGCCAGTTTCTTCTCCTCGGGGGTCTCGATCAGGAACGGTGCATCCTCGAACTTGATTTCACCGGCGGCCGCACGGGACAGTATCGAGCAGATGCGTGCATGGGCATACTGGATGTAGGGCCCGGTGTCGCCCTCGAAGGCGATCATCCGGTCCAGGTCGAAGACGTAGTCCTTCACCACCCCACTGGAGAGGTCCGCATACTTCACCGCCGCAATGCCGACGGCACGTCCGATCAGACGCAGTTCCGACTCGCTGTTTCCATGCGTTGGAGACTTCTCGTCCTTCGATCGTTCGATCACTTCGGAAGACCCACGTTCGATGGCTTCCTCGAGAAGCGCTCGCAGGGTGAAGTTCTCCCCCGACCGGGTCTTCAGTGGTTTCTTGTCGTTGCCCAGCACCGACCCGAATGGCAGGTGGTGCAGGTCCGACTGGACGTCGTTGTTGGTGCGGTCCCATCCGATCAGATGTGCTGCATCGAAGACGTCACGAAAATGATCGCGTTGACGAGCATCGACCACGTACACCAGTCGTTCCGAATCAAGGGTCTGCACCCGGTGCCTGATCGCCGCGAGGTCCGTGGTCGCGTAGAGGAACCCGCCATCGGACTTCCGGATCAGCAGCGGGCGCTCGCGGTCCTCGAAACGAACGACGATCGCGCCGTTGTCCTCGACCCCCAGCCCCGATTCGATGAAGGCTTCAACCACCTCGGGGAGGATGTCCTTGTAGAAGGACTCGCCCCGGTTGTGTTCGGGACCGATTCGCACGTTCATCAGACCGAGCGTGTCGAACACCTCGCGCATGGTGCAGTCGATGATCGCGTTCCAGTCCTCCACGAGTCCCGGGTCCCCGGACTGGAGCTTGATCAGGGTCTCCTTGGCGTTGGCGATGTTCACCTCGGCTCCGGCGTTCTGCTCCTCGAGCTCGATGACTCGATGTGGGCCGCATCCGTTCTCAAGTGCACCCTCGAGACCCCGGCGGTCCGATCGCCCGGACAACTGGGCATCGCGGTAGGCGGTGTTCAGGTCGCCGAGTTCCAGTGTGCCGAGATCGGTTCCCGCATCCCGCAGTGCACTCAGGGTCATCGCGATCGGAAGTCCCCAGTCACCCAGGTGGTTCTCCCGGTGCACCTTCCATCCGAGTCTTTCATGCAGGCGGGCGATGGCGTCGCCGATGATGGTCGAGCGAAGGTGCCCGACATGCATCTGCTTGGCGACATTCACCCCGCAGAGATCGACCGCGATCGAGTGCCCGTCGCCGGCGGCAGGGATGCCGAGATCCTCGCCGGCGATCGACTGGAGCATCTCGCCGAGGGTTTCCGCTCGCAGGCGGATGTTGATGAAGCCGGGACCGGCCACTTCGAGCGGATCGACCATGCCTTCGAGTTCCACCTCGGCGATGATCGCCTCCGCGAGTTCTCGTGGCTTCATGCCGCGCTTCTTCGCGATCGCCATCGCGGCGTTGCACTGGTAATCGCCGAATTCTGGATTCTGGGCCGCCCTGATCACCGGGTCGTGTTCGCCGGGTTCGTCGAGTGCCTTCGCGATCGCCGCTCGAAAGGCGCTGTCGAGAAGTGATGCAGGGTCCTGGGTCTTCTTCGTGGTGTCTTGTGGCATTCGGCGGAGTATAGGTCGGGAATCGTCGATCCGGCGGGGAAGTGCTCTCAACCGGAGAGCACGTGCCCATGTCGCTGATGCAGTGCATCAAGGCGTTGTCGCGGGGATTCCCCCTTGTCATCGAGGTGACTCGATACCAGGACCAGCATCCGTACGAGGGCGTGGAAGTCCGACATGGCGATTTCCTCCCGCTGGACCTTCGCCGGCCGCTTCCCGGATCGGACCTCGTCGATCTCGGACATGTTGTGGTAGTTGCCCAGGGGCAGGCACAGGCAGGTCGACTGGTATCCGTAGGTGCCGAATGCCGTCGCCTCGCAGGCACCTCCCGGCATGAGTTTTCGCTGCCACTTGAAGTCCGGATCCCGCGTGCTCTCGGCAAGGCAGAGGTCGGAGATCCGGTTGGTGAGTGCCTGATCGAAGATGCTCATGCGATCACCGACTCGAACGATCGCGCCGCCCCCGATGGGGCTCTCGGCGAAGCTGCGTGAATTCTCCAGGCAGATGAGTCGTGCGTCCTTCGGGATGAAACCGCTCTTGGCCGCATCGATCGCACCGATGAAACCGACTTCTTCTGCAACGGTGAACAACAGTCCCACGTTTTCGGTGCCCTTGCGCCTTCGAATGGCGTCGAAAGCCACCAGTGCCGCAGCTGCAGCGGCAAGGTCGTCACATGCGTTGGTCCGAAGTCGACCTCTTCCTATCGCGGCCTTGCCCAGAGCCCAACGGCCGACATCGCCGACCGCCAGGCTGGGTGCGCTTCGGGCGAGTCGGGCGGTCGCGATCTTGAACGGCTTGGCCTTCGCATCCAGCGAGGTGATCCGTGCGGTGAACCGATCGTCGTCACCATCGAACAGTTCGATTCGTGCATCCTCGAAGTACGGATCCAGAACACCGCCCCGGAATTCCAGTTCAAGGTCCCGGCCGTTGATCGACTTCACCACGAACCCGGGGTGATCCAGGTGAGCGGTGATCAGGATCGGAGCCTTCCGACTCCTGGTCTTTCGGGTGATGAGCAGGTTTCCCGCCCGGTCTCTCCGGTACCGAAGGCTCTTCGCGCGGCTGGCCAGCCATCGATCCAGGAATGCCTGCACGCGTTGTTCCTTTCCCGCCGCGGTGGGGAGGGCGGTCAATTCAAGCAGCAGGGCCTCGCATCGGTCATTTTTCGTGCTCATGGCTCCAATCCTAACGAGCCCTCAAGCCTGACCCAAGCCTCTGCCTCCATGCTGCTCGTCGCGCTTCGGCCTCGGTTCAGTATGATGTCCGGTTCGATGTCATTCGCCCCCATCAACGAAATCCTCGACGAACTCCGTGCCGGTCGGATGATCGTGCTCGTCGACGACGAAAATCGTGAGAACGAAGGCGATTTCGTGTGTGCCGCGGAAGCGGTGACCCCGGAACTCGTGAACTTCATGACCAGGATCGGCGGTGGGTATCTCTGCGTCGCACTCGACGGCGAGACCTGCGAAAGACTTGATCTCGTTCCGCAGTCCACGACCAACACCAGTCTCCGGGGTACGCCCTTCACCGTCAGTGTCGATGGTCACCCGCGACACGGGGTCGGCACCGGGATCAGCGCCAGCGACCGTGCGATCTCCATCAGGCTGCTTGCCGATCCCGAAACCCGCATCGACGACCTGGTGCGCCCCGGCCACATCAACCCGCTGCGAGCACGTGATGGCGGCGTCCTGGTCCGCACCGGCCAGACCGAAGGGTCGGTCGACCTGTGCCGCCTTGCCGGGTTGCGACCCGCCTCGGCGATCATCGAGGTGGTCAAGCAGGACGGAGACATGGCGCGCCTGCCCGATCTCGAGGTGCTGTGCGAGGAGCACGGCCTCAAGATGTGTTCGGTCGAGCAGGTGATCGAGTACCGGCTCTCGGAAGAGGCGATGGTCAAGCGGATCGATCCGATCGGCGGACGTGATATCGAGACCCCGGAAGGTGTCTTTCGACTCATCGCCTGGCGCAGCACGATCGACGCACTGCCGCATATCGCGCTCTGCAGCGGAGGCGTCGGTGAACTCGATGAGAACGGCCAGGTCGTGAAGTTCGAGGAGCCCACGCTCGTCCGGGTCCAGCGCCGTGACCTTCTCGGCGACATCTTCGGAGTGTCTTCATCCGACATCAGTCACTCCAGTCGTGATGACCTCATGTCGAGCCTGCGCGCGATCAAGGAGGCCGGGTGTGGCGCCCTGGTCTACATGCGTCCGGAGTCCGGCAACGAGGAGATCTCAGGCTCCCTGCACGAAGTCTCCCGGCGCGAGGAGGACGTCAACGCCCCGGACCTGGCCAGGCCCGACGGCGTCGGTTCCAAGGTCATCCCCATGGACCAGCGGGAGCTCGGTATCGGCAGCCAGATCCTGCGCGATCTCGGCCTCTCGAGGCTGCGCCTGCTCACCAACCACCCTCGTCCCTGGCCGACCCTCCAGGGCTTCGGTCTCGAGGTCGTCGAGTCGATCCCCCTCTCGAAGTAGCGAGGATCGCCTCCGCGATCGGCTTTTCCGGGCCGTGATGCACGAAACATGTTGAATCGATCGGGCCGCCCGGTCCCGGTGGTTCTTTTGACCAACCACCGAAAGGTGCGTGGGGTTTTCTCGCGGTGACTCATGCCGATCGACTTTGTGTCGGTTAACCCACCACTTGAAACACGAGGTATCTCAGGCGCATTCACACGATCTCATTGGCGTTCGTCTCGGGTCTTCTGATTCTTTCATCTGCCAATGCGACGGATGTGGCCGGCCCGATGAGCCCCTGTTCCGGCGTGACGATCGATTACTTCGAACAGACGGCCTACGCGAAGCACGGTGATCTGGTGTCCGATCTTTCGAATGACGAATTCGTGTTCGATGATCCCGAAACAGGTGAGGAGGAGGCAAACAGCGCGAATGCCGAGCATGGCCCCTTCCGTGACGGCTACGAGACTTCATACGCACGTGGGACCCAGTACTCGGTCTTCACCAGCGACAACCAGTTCAGGTTCGTCAACAACAATTACTCCTATTCAAGATTCAAGAGTAATCTCGAGCTCACCACCGTTTCCTCCATGCTCTTCGTGTTCACGGTCGAGGACAATCTCGAATCAGAATCGGGGTTCAGCCTCACGCCCTCCCGGCATCACTCGGTCTGGCTGGACATGCATGCCAGCATGACGTCGGCGGGAAGCTACGAGGAGGCGGGCGGCTTCGATCCCGGCAGCAGTGTCACCCTGATCGGACCGGCAGGAACCATTTACAGCAACAGTTCACGGCTCTCGGATGATCCCGATGATCGAAATGTCGTTGGCGGTCTGGAGATTGAGCTCGAACCGGGCAGCTACATGCTCATGATCGACGTCCTCACGCACATCAAGAGTTCGTCTCACACTGGTTCCAACAGTTCCGGTCGGGCGACCGTCGGCTTCAGATTCCACGAAACGGCTTCGGAAGGTGATGTCGCGGCCACGATTCTCTCACAGTACCGCGAGGTCTCGACGAGCAATGACAGCATCTCCGATACCGGGCCCTGCAAGAGCAGCCTGGCCGAGACCTCGGGTTCCGATGCCTGGTCCTACCAGGATTCCGACATCCGATCACTGAACACCTACGGTGCGTTCTACAACTTCGCCCGATCCAGTGCGCGGAATCAGCTCCGCAAGAGCAGCGGTCACTTGTCCGTCGAATTCCGGTTGGAGGAGGACGCCCTGATGGATGTCGTCCTGCGAGGGACCTATGAGATCAACAAGACTTTCGGCGATGTCGCACAGGCGAGTTACCAGGTTCGCGTCGAGAACATCGACACCGGCGTGGTCGCGTACCTGAAGTCGGAGACCTGGAGTGTTGATGGTGCCGGATCGATCAACGTCATGGATGACGCGATGCTCCCGGCCGGCGACTACCTCCTGCTGATCGAGACCGATTCGAAGTGCCGGAAGGGTGGCTTCCTATTCCGGGCCCGCCGGGATGCGAGCGTGCATCTCTCGCCCTCGATCTCCTTCTCCAACTGATTCCGCCACAGCACCCCGGATCGGGGTGGGTGGTCAGTCGGTTCCGCTCACGAAACAGACACCCCCGCCGGAAGGCGGGGGTGTCGTGCATTCACCGTTTCGTTCCCTCGAGCTTCATGGGCACGTCGCCGTCACGTGAGCACTGCTGACGGCACTCAAGTCTCGTCGTGCCGATCCATCATCCAGGCATCCGCTTCGATCTCGACGAGCGCTTCCGCGTCGACCAGGGCCGCCACTTCCACCAGGACGTTCGGGGGTCGGTACTCGGTCATCGCCGGGCCCATCACCTCGGCAATCTCTTCCCAGCGTTCGATGCAGGTGGTGTAGATCCGGATCTTGATGAGGTGCTCGAGCCCTGCGTCCAGGGTGGCAAGTGCAGCCTCGATGCGCTTCAAGGCGCAACGGGTCTGCCCCTCGAGCGTATCCGGATAGGAGCCGTCCTCGTCGATCCCCACGCATCCGGCGATCGTGATCATCGGACCACACTTCATCGCCCGGCTGTACCCCATCCTCGGTTCCCAGGGTGAGCCACCGTCCACCCGCACGCGTCCGTTCGCCATTTCGATGCGTTGCATTCTGAACTCCGTTTCTTCCTGCCGGTCGACCTCGACGTAGGATGCCACTGGAGAATCGTCCGTGCGAATCATCTTCTCATGCCTGCGTTGCCTTGTCCTGCCCGGTCTGTTGCTCCTGGTGGGCCGAGCCTGCTTCATCCTCGTCCCCGGCGGCCAGGATGCCGAGGCCGCCAAACCCCCGGCGGAAGCTCGACCCGAGCTCGAGGATGCGCGACAGCTCCTCGAGCGACTTGAAACCGCACATGCCGCCGTCACCGTCTTCAACTCGCCACTGACGTACCGAAAGGAATACGCTCTCGAAGGTGACTTCGAGACGCGGATCGGCGAAGTGGCGCTTCGAGGGCACGGAGCCGATCGAGAGATCGTCCTGGTCTTCGACCGGGTCGTCGATGCCGACGGGCACGGAACCGACGACCTTCGCTACCACCTCTACAAGGATGGCTGGTGGACCGAGATCAATCCCGGGCGACGACGCATCGTCTCCAGGCAGATGCAGGCGCCCGGTTCTCCCCGTGATCCGTTCGAACTCGGCGAAGGCCCGCTGCCGCTTCCGCTCGGCCAGAAGGCGGACGACGTGCAGGCTCGGTTCGAGGTCTCTCTCGGCGAGCAGCCCGATGATCCCGTCCTGCTCGGGGTGAAGAACGCACACGTCCTGCATCTCGTACCCCGCCTCGGAACGCCCGCAGCGGAGGACATCGAGTCGATCGATCTTCTTTATGACCAGCAGTCGCTGCTCCCCGTCGGGATCCTCGTCATCGATCACACCGGCGATCGCACCACCGCCTGGTTGCGCAAGCCCGCTTCGAGCCTGGAGAAATCCTCCTTCGAGGGTCGTGCCGGTGAAGCAGGCACCCTGATGGAGAAGGCCGCAGGGGATCCGAGCTGGACGGTCGACCGGAAACCACTGCCCCCTGCACAGACCGGAGAGAACCCGTGACGTTCGCCCGATGCACCCGCCTGGTTGCCCTGCTCCTGGGCATGGCCGTTTCCGGCGGTGTGTCCGCGCAGCAGAACCAGCTGGTCCCCGACGGTTTCGACCTGATCGAACCGGCCCGCAAGGCACTCGAGGCCGACTGGTTGACCGATGCCGAACGCTCGGAACTCCGGGTCCGGCATGGAGTCTGGAACGAAGAGGACCTCGTTGATCCCCAACGGGCCGCGGAAGCCGCGCTCTCGATCTGGCGGCTGGACGATCCTTCTTTGTCCGATTCCGGGGTCCCGGCCCTGTTGAGGGCCGAAGGTCTCCTGCGACGAGGGCATTTCGAGGAGGCGATTCTCCTGGTCGAGCCCCTGGACTCGCGCCGCGCCAAGCTCCTTCGCGCCGTTGCCCTGGAACGCCTGGGTCGTTTCGACGAGGCGGATGCCGCGGTCGATGGCGTCCTCGAAGGGCTCGATGCCAGGCAGACCGACGACCCCGACGATCTCGTCGATGCGGTCGAGGCGATGTCGATCAGAGGACGGGTCGAGGGTCGACCTTCGCGCGACTACCAGGCCATGATGAAACTGCTGGGTCGGGCTCGCAACGATCTCGATCGTCTCGACTGGCGTTCCCGACTGCTCGAGGCACGTCTTCTCGTCGAGAAGCACAACAAGGCCGAGGCGATCCCCGCGCTGTACGAGGTGCTGGGCCTCAACCCACGCTGTGCCGAAGCCTGGTACCTCCTGGGAAGGATCGGCCTGGGTGGTTTCGACTTCGATTCGGCAACGCGTGCGATCGCCGCACTCCAGCGACTCGACGAGGAGAACCCGCTCGCCAGTCTTCTCCAGGCGGAATCCGCCCTGATCAACGACGACCCCGATCTCGCGATCTTCATCCTCGACCAGCTGCTCGAGCGCGAAGGCGCGATGCGGGAGGCACTTGCACTGCGTGCCGCCGCTGATGCGGTCGCCTACGACCTCGACGGTGCGAAGGCACGTCTCGCCGAGATGGACCTGGACGCTCCCGGTGCCGCCGATGGCTGGTACGAGGTCGGCCGTTTCCTCGCCAAGAACCGTCAGTACGGGGATGCCGCCGAGATCCTCGAGGAAGCGGTCCGGCGACGTGAGAACTACTCCGCGCCGCTCATCGAACTGGGACTGCTCGAGATGCAGTCCGGTCGTGACGATCGTGCGCTCGATGTCCTTCGCAAGGTCGCTGAAGTCGACCGCTTCAACGAACGTGCGACCTTCAGTCTTCGACTTCTGGAGGAACTCGCAGGATTCCAGTCCCTGGAATCGGATCACTTCGTCATTCGCTATCGCCCCGGTGAGGACGAGGTCGTCGCGCGGATGATGCCCGAGGCACTCGACCAGATGCATCGTGAAGTCTCCGCCCGGTTCGGTCACGAACCTGCTCGACGAACGGTGATCGAGGTCATGCCCAACCACCAGTTCTTCTCCGTGCGGATCACCGGCATGCCGTGGATCCACACCATCGCGGCCTGCACCGGGCCGGTCATCGCGATCGAGGTTCCCCGGGAAGGTGCGCGAACCGACCATCTCGGGCTCTTCGACTGGCTCGAGGTCCTGCGCCACGAGTACACCCACACCATCACCCTCGACCGGACTCGAAACCGGATACCCCACTGGTTGACCGAGGCGGCATCGGTGTCGATGGAGACCCGACCTCGCGACTACCAGACGCAGAAGATGCTGGCCACCGCGCTTCGTGCGGGGGAGCTCTTCGATCTGAACGAGATCAACTGGGCCTTCGTCAGGCCCCAAAAACCGACGGATCGATCCATGGCCTACGCCCAGGGTGCCTGGATGGTCGAGTTCATGGACGAGGTCTGGGGTGAGCAGGCCCTGGTCGAGCTGCTGGATCACTACTTCGATGGGCGACCTGAATCGGATGCGATGCCGGCGGTGCTGGGGATTTCCCGTGAGGCGTTCCACGACCGCTTCCTCGACTGGGCGCGTGATCGTGTCGGTGAGTGGGGGCTCTTTCCCACCCCGAGCATCGAAGCGTTGCAGATGTCGGTGATCGAGCAGGATCCCAAGTTCGCCGCTTCACTCGAGGAGGCTCGCTTGTCGAGAGTCCGCGGCGTGGCGTCCCGGCTTGCCGGTCGGATCGGAAGCCCCGCCGGACCGGGTTCAGCGGAACCGGTTCAATGGCCGACCCTGACCCCACCCCGGGTTCCGCTCGACGCTGATCAGGTCGACGTCTGGCTCGAGGTCCACGAAGAGCATCCCGACCTGTTGGAATACGTGGTTCGCAAGGCGATCGACCGTGACCAGCGGACCGATCCGGAAGCGATCGAACTGCTTCAACGCTACCGTCGGGCGCGTCCGGGTGACCCCTATCCCGACCGCGTGCTCGCGCGGATCCTTCTCGATTCCGACCGCCCCGAACGCGCGGTGCCTTCGTTGTCCCGCCTTGACCTGCTTTCCGAGAAGGACGCCTCCTACGCCTGGGAGCTGGCCAGGATCCACCGTTCCACCGGTGATGGCAAGGAAGCACTTTCCAGTGCCACGCGCATGGTCCGGATCGATCCCTATCGAGCCGGGTTCCGTGAGCTGGCGGCAGCGATCGCGATCGAACAGCGTGATTTCACAGAGGCCCTGCAGCATGTCCGGGCGCTGATCCTCCTCGAACCCGAGCGGGAGATCCACCAGCGTCGCCTGGAGGCGATAAACGGGTTGATCAAACGTTCCGAAAGCGAGCTTCCGGATTGATCTTCACCTCGTCGCCGTACCAGCCTAGTATCAGGGCGATGGTCCGGACACTACGTCCGTACGAGATGAACCCCGAGAACACGACGAACGGTGTGCATGTCATCCACTGAACTGAAATGGGTCTCTTCGATGACCGGTCCGTGTCTCTGTGCCCTGGTCGGTGTGGCCATGGCGATGCCGGTTCGTGCCGACCAGACCGCGTTCGACTTCCAGGCCCCGGAACTGATTCCCCTGCCGGATGATGTCTCGCCCACCTGCATGGAACTGAAGGATCGCGATGGTGATGGTTACCTGGATGCGGTGATCGCCTCCCGCTCCGCCGACCACCAGATCATCCTCATGGACGGCGGACCCGGGGGTTCGCTCGAGGTCGTCGGCCAGCTCGATGCGCCCGACCAGACCGACTGGGTCGCCACCGGGGACCTGGATGGCGACGGCGACCTTGAACTCGTCGCGGGTGTTCGAGGCATCGCGGGACTCATCGCGATCTACGACGGTGATGGAAACGGATCATTCATCGAGAAGCCACGACTCCTCGCCGCGGGTCGGGAGGTCCGCTGCCTGCGACTGGAAGACCTCGATGGCGATGGTGCCCTGGACATCCTTGCCACCGCGCATCGTTCGGAAGAGATCATCATCTACAAGGGTGACGGTATCGGTGGCTTCAGTCTCACCGAACGCTTTCGACTGGCTCCATGGAAGAACGGCAGCGTCTATCCCCAGAGCATCTATGCCGAAGACCTCGATGACGATGGCAACCCCGACACTCTTGCGGTCTCGATCGGTGCCGGCAGCGTGCACATCGCGAAGGGGATCGGCGACGCCACCATGAACAACCCGACCGCATGGGTCGCGCCCGAGGTCGGTGGTCTGACCGGTGGCAGTGCGTACCTCTCGATCGCGGACTTCGATTCCGACGGACGCATGGAACTCGTTGCGCCCCAGACGACCTGGGGGCAGCAGTGGTTCGTCCTCTTCGACATCGACGAGAACGGTTCGGTCGAGGGAACCCGCAACATCATGGCATCGTCGTACGGCATCTCCTGGTATTCCGAGACCGGGGACTTCGATGGCGACGGGGATCCGGACCTGTGCATCGGTCATGCCCTGCCCGGTGTCGTGATCTTCATGGAGAACACCACCGAACCCGGAGGCATCACGACCTTCAACGAACCACAATGGTTTTTCAGCGGTGAATTCATTCGTCACATGGTCGCCCGGGACATCGATCTCGACGGCGACCAGGATCTCCTCGCCCTGGACTACACCGGAGACCAGATCCTGCTCTTCCGCAACGGTTCGACCGATGGTTTTCTCGCCGGCGACGAAGCGGGGGGGGCGAAGCCTCCCGAGCGCCGGGTCCCGCCGCGACTGAAGAAGCTCGATGGTCCCGAACTTCTCCTGGAGCTCGCCTCCATGAATGCTGCAGGGATTCGATCACTTTCCGATGATGATCACTCCGAAGAGGGAGGGGATCGATGAGCCGTCGCCTTCTCCTGCTCGCACTCGTCCTCTTGATTCCGGACCTGACGTCTCGTGCTGCCGCACAGTGCACGCCCGGTTCCGAGGGCAGTTGCTACGAGCCGCACGAAACCGCAGGCTGCTGGACCACCGAGTGCTGCGAGGTGGTCTGCAAGTACGACGCCTTCTGTTGCGACGAAAGCTGGGACGAGAACTGCGTCGGCTGGGCACTCAAGTTCTGCGATGGATTGACCTGTCCGGGTTTCCAGCCTTGTGGCGACCTGTCGCCCGAGCCGGGTTGTGATGACCGGGACTGCTGCCGTCTGGTCTGTGACCACGACTGGTTCTGCTGCTACATCGAATGGGACGAACTCTGCGTCGCGAACCAGCAGGCCCTTTGTGGAATCGTCCCTTGTGAACTTGCGATCCCCAAGGGCACTCCGGACGAAGCGGAGTACTGCTACGAACGGGTGAACGAAGGGTGCAACAGTCCCAATCGTGAATTCGCCTCTCTCGGTTGTGGTGAGTCGGTCACCGGAACCACCACGACCGACTCCCCCCGTGACACCGACTGGTACTCGATCGAGCTCGATTCCGAGACGACGGTGACCTGGCACATCCAGGCGGAATTCCCCGCACAAGTGGTGCTGGTCTCGGGTCCCTGCGAAGGACCGATGCAGGCGGTTCGACTGGTCGAGGCCAATGATTGTGGAGACCTTGTCCTCCAAGAACGGCTCGAAGCTGGTGTTCACCGTCTGGTCATCAGCCCCGGTCTGATGTCGGCTCCCATGCGTGACGGTCTCCACTGCGACCTCGAGGATCCGAAGGATCCCCCGATCGATCCGCCCGAGTCATCTCTATTCGGACTGCGATACCTGGTCTCCGTCTCCTGCGAATCCCACGGAGTGCCGGGTGACCTGGATGGTGATGGAAGGGTGAACGGCAGTGACCTCCTGGTCGTGCTGTCCTGGTGGGGTTCCAATGACGAGCTGGCCGATCTCGATGGCAACGGCCTCGTCGATGGCGCGGACATTCTGGTGATTCTCGGAGCCTGGACCGGTTGAAACGCCCGATTCTCCTCCTTCACCCGGGGACTCTCGTCAATACTGAAAATGTTTCCTTGGAGCGGCTTCCTTGATCAGCTAGGTTTGTCCTTCCGGGAGAAGGAGCACCTAAATGAGATCATCGCTGTTTTTCGTTCCTGCCTGCCTGGCCCTGACCTTCGGTTGCGGTGTCCATGCGCAGTCCTACGACTTCTCGATCGATCAGGAAGCCAGCTCGAGCGAACTGAACTTCTCGCTCTCGGTTCCATTCAGCGGAAGTCTCATCGGCAACTACGATGCCGACAAGAACCCCGAAGGAACGCAGACCCGCTCCGGCATATTCGGAGGCAGTGGCAACCAGGCCATTCCCTATTCGGCGACCTTCGGTATCAGCGGAAGCAATCAGACGGTTCCGCTCGGGGACTTCTCACTCGACGTCGATCGTCCCGCCGGGAGCGCGGTGATGTCCGGACTCCTGCTCGACATCCTGGGTGGCCAGACCGAACAGCTCGATGCGACGATGACCATCAACTACGAGACCTTCCGGTCGATCGATCCCGATTCGATCTACTTCGGTGGTTTCGACATTCCGATTCCCCTGGGTTCCGTCGACCTGCTCCTGATGAATCTCACCCAGACCGAGGACGCAACCCTCCTGCTCACCGTCGAGGACGGTGCAACCACGCTCACCGGTGTCGTGATCGGTGAACTCATGGTGCAGGTCATGGTCCTCGAGCAGGATCTCGGCGTCTTCACGCTCCCCGCGCTCTTCCCGATACAGGCCGGTCTTGTGGAGAACGAGAACGGTGCCGAACTACTCGTGCAGTCATCCCTGGACCTTTCACAGACGATTCCCGCCGCGGACGTTCCCTTCGAGAACCTTGCGTTTGAACTGCCGACCATCATTCCTCCCGGGGAATTCGCATCAGTGCTGGTGAGTGGCAGCACCGAGGAAGGCGTGATTTCAGGTCTGTTCTCGTTGGCCATGATCGCGGATGCGGACAACCCCGCCTGCCCCGAGGATCCCGACCTGAATGGCGATGGCCTGGTCGATGGGATGGATCTGACGATACTCCTCGGCGACTGGGGTGCCCCGGGTGGTCCCGCGGACATCAACTGCGACGATCTCGTCAACGGCTTCGATCTCTCCCTGCTTCTGTCATCCTGGAGCGTCTGAACCGTCACCGGCCGATGAACGTGTCCGTCACCAGGGCAGACGATCCAGGTCGATGTTCCCGCCGGTGAGAATGATTCCCACCCGCTCAAGCCCATCGGTTCCCGCGAGGGACCTGTACCCGTCCTCCATGACGGCGGCGATCCCCACCGCGCCGCTGGGTTCGACCACGATCTTCGCGCGTTCCCAGGTGAACTTGGTCGCCTCGATGATCGCCTCCTCGGAAACCGGCAGGATCTCGTCCACCAGATCCCGGATGATCGGAAAGGTCATCTCCCCGAGTGAGGTCCTCAACCCGTCGGCGATCGTGCGTGGAGGCCGCTGCGGAACGATCCGACCGGTGCGAACCGATTCGATCGCATCATCGGCGAGTTCGGGTTCCACCCCGATGATCCGCATGGAGGGTTTCAAGGCTCGAGCCGCGAGCGCGATTCCGGACATCATGCCGCCGCCACCGACGGGTACCAGCACCGCATCGAGGTCCGGCACCTGTTCATCGAGTTCGAGAAAGGTCGTGCCCTGTCCGGATATCACCCGAGGGTCGTCGTAGGGCGAGACGAACGTGGCGCCGGTCGTCTCCATCACCTTGCGGGCGTTCTCTTCCCGGGCCTCCTGGGTGGGGTCGCACTCCACGACCGTTGCGCCGTAACCCTCGACCGCACGGCGCTTGACCACCGGTGCGTCGCTGGGCATGACGATGGTCGCGGGGATGCCGCGGGTTCGAGCAGCGAGTGCCAGGGCCTGGGCATGGTTGCCGCTGGAATGGGTGACCACTCCGCGAGTGGCTTCCTCTTCGGTCAGGCTCATCACCGCATTGCAGGCGCCACGAAACTTGAACGCACCCACCTTCTGGAAGTTTTCGCACTTCAGGAAGAGGCTGCGTCCTGCTCGTTCATCAAGCGCACTGCAGGTGACCACCGGAGTCCGGTGCGCAAAGGGAGCTATGCGTTCTGCTGCAGCACGAATCGACTCGAGGTCGGCGACGTAGTTCACGGTGTCGCATCGTTCCCACCGGAGTCGGAGGTCTCCGCTTCACCCGTGGTTTCCGGGGTTGATGGTATTTCCACTGTCTCTGACGCACTTGATTCCGCGGCGGAGCCTTCCGGTCCGGGAACGACTTCAGCGCCGAGATCCTCCGGCGGTTCCCCGAACACCACGTAGGACTTGCCGCCGATCTCGAGGATCGCCCAGTCCGCGTTGTTCAGACCGCCGCTGCCCTGATCGACCAGGAGCATGCCGCTTCCCTTGTCACCGGAGACATCGAAGACAAGTCGGCCATCATTGCCCGACTGCGCCTGCTGGCTGGTTCCGCTCCAGCTCATCTGGATCTCGTCGATGGTGCCGATGTAGGTCTCGATCGCCGGAGTGCCTTCGATCTGTGGTTTCAAGGCCATGCCGCTGGCTGAATTCACCAGGTAGTAACCCGCCCAGATGCATCCACCGCAGCAACTGCCCAGAAAGCCAAGGATCAAGACGATGATGATGATGATCTTGGTCGCAGACGAACCCTTCCTGCTCGCGGTCTCCGGGTCCATGCCCTCTGCGTACTGATCGTTTGCGTCTGTCATCTCTATGGCTCCGTGGATTGAATCGACCTGCCGAATACCTTGTTTCGGCCACTCCTGGCGAATTGCCTCTTCTCAGTCTGATAGAGTACTCCTGATCGCTCGGGGCGTCCCGCCATCGTGGGACTGAGACGCACCCGTCGAACCTGATCCGGCTCATACCGGCGTAGGGAAGCGAACCGGCCTCCGACCCTTGATTGGGAACCGGGCTCCGCCGCTTCCAGGAGGCCTCATGATGATCAAGCAGCCCGCATCCGACGACGCTCGTGCCTTCGAATGGCCCTTGAAGGGGGCGGCGAATCCCTCGACCGAGCAGCAGGGCACCACGCCCGGCTCCTTTGCGAATCGAGCGGAGATCGGTGGACCACTGAGCTTCTCCTCGCCGGACACTCCGGGCATGCCACCGCCCAGTGACTTCACCGCCTGGGACTTCCTGCCGGAAGGTTGGTCGATCGAGGCCGTCGATACCGTCGCTGACGGTTGTGCCGGACACGGTCGAAGCGAAGGTGCGTTCATCCGCTGCGTCGCACCCGAAGGCTTCCAGCCGATCACCCAGCTCGAGCAGGCACGACTCGGCATCATCAGCCCCGAGGCCCGGCGAGTGGCCGAGCGGGAAGGTCATCTCACGCCCGAACAGGTTCGTGACGAAGTCGCTTCCGGTCGGCTGGTCATTCCCGCCAACCGGGTCCACCTCGAACACAAGCTCGACCCGATGGCGATCGGCCGGGCCACCAAGACCAAGATCAACGCGAACATGGGGGCCTCGCCGGTCTCCAGTTCCACCGACGAGGAAGTCGAGAAGCTCAAGTGGGCGGAGCGCTGGGGTGCCGACACCGTCATGGATCTCTCGACCGGTGGCGATCTCGATGCCACTCGTCAGGCGATCATCACCAACAGCACCGTGCCGATCGGCACCGTGCCGATCTATTCGATGATCATCGGTCGCCAGATCGAGGATCTCGACGACACCATCATCCTCGACACCCTCGAACACCAGGCTGCCCAGGGCGTCGATTACTTCACGATCCACGCGGGCACCCTCCGCGAACACCTGCCACTGGTGAAGGACCGTCTCATCGGCATCGTCTCCCGGGGCGGCTCGCTGCTGGCGAAATGGATGATCCACCACAGCAAGCAGAACCCCATGAACACCTGCTGGGAAGCGATCTGTGCGGTCATGCGCCGCTACGACGTGACCTTCTCGATCGGTGACGGTCTCCGCCCGGGTGGTCTGGCCGATGCCAGTGACGAAGCCCAGCTGGCGGAACTGCAGGCGCTCGGCCAGCTCACCGAACGTGCCTGGCGCTGCGGGGTGCAGGTCATGGTCGAAGGTCCCGGGCACGTTCCCTTCGACCAGATCGAGTTCAACATGAAGGTCCAGCGTCGACTCTGTCACGGCGCGCCGTTCTACGTGCTCGGACCGCTGGTCACCGACATCTTCCCCGGCTACGACCACATCACTTCCTGCATCGGCGCGACTGCCGCCGCCTACCACGGTGCATCCATGCTCTGCTACGTCACGCCGAAGGAACACCTCGGCCTGCCCAAGCGTGATGACGTGAAGCAGGGGTGCATCGCCTACAAGATCGCCGCGCATGCCGGCGACGTGGCACTCGGCATTCCCGGGACTCGCGATCAGGACGACGAGCTGACCAAGGCACGTGCCGCGCTGAACTGGCAGAAGCACTTCGACCTCTCCTTCGATCCCGATACCGCGCGCGCCTATCACGACGAGGACCTCGACGTCGACACCGACTTCTGCGCCATGTGCGGTCACGACTGGTGCAGCGTCCGCATCTCCAAGGAGATCCAGGAGTTCGCCAGCGGCAAGGACCCCGAATACTTCCGCGACAAGCCGGTCCGCTCGGACGCCCTGACCCCCGAACAGCAGGAGATCCTCGAGAAGCGCGGTGTGCTCAGCCCGGATGAGATCCACAAGCTCGCTTCGAAGACCAAGAAGACGGTCGGTGTCGAGGAAGGCAAGGCTTCCTGCCATTCGGACTACGTCGATCCCGATCAGGCCAAGGAGATCCAGGGTGAGCAGTTCGTCAAACTCAACACCGCGCCCGCCCACAACCTGCCGAGTCATGACTCGCTGATCTGACTCGTTCGAATCCTTTTTCGACTTTGTCTCCAAGCGATGGGAAACCCTTCGTATTGACCTTGGGCTGGTTTTAAGAGAAAGCAGGTACCCAGATGAACAATCAACACGGTTTCGCCATCTCTGAAGTCATTGTGCTCGGTGCGACCCTTCCGGTCGCCCTGAGTGTCGGCGTGCTTGTGACATCCGGCGTCAACGAGGGGGCGGGGATCACCAAGTCCCAGGCGAACCTCCAGTCGATCAGCGTTGCACACGTGTTGTACGCCGCCGAGAATGATGGAAGCGTGTACTCCCTGGCCCCCGATGACTACGGCGCCTACAACGGCTGCAACGACTACATCAACAACGTGGGCTGCCTGGATTCCCCGCTGCTCGGCTACGGCGGCACCTGTCCGGACTCCTGCACGAACCTCTGGGGGTACTGGATCGGCAGTGGATCGAATGCTGATTGCACCTTCGGATCCTGCGGTAACACCTTGATGATCGAACCGATCGACTTCAATTCCCGCGTCGGTGCGTTCAGGCTCTCGAACACCGTGCAGTTCAACCAGTACGCCAACGGTCGGTTCTACGACTCGCAGTTCTATGCGCCTCTCGACACCCTCACCATGGAACGCGCCGCTCCCCTTATCGACGAGTGCTGCGCCTTCACCTACGACGGGACGATCGCCTGGTCCAGTTACGCCTTCTCGCCTTCCGCGATGTTCGATCCCGGGGTGCTGCGTTCGGTCGAGGAGGGGGGCTTCCAGATGCCCGGCTCCTACGACGACTCACACCGGGCCCCTCAGGTGACCGACGCCAGGTATCCGGAACTGAAGACCCTCGCCTTCGAACAGAACTGGAACCACGGGCAGCCCGGCCCCTTCAACCCGAACTTTGCCGGTGAGAACACGCCGTACTACTTCAACCACGGGCGGGACGCGACTCCGCTCACCTGCTTCTTCGACGGATCGGTCCGCATGCTCCGAACCGGCAACGTCGAGGCGGACGACGCGCGGGTGCTCGAGGAGACCGGGACCGACGGGCTCTGGCACCGGGGCACCCCCCTGGGTACCAACGGGTACTTCTCCGCACAGTCCCATGACGGGGTTCGGGTCAGCCACAACATCCTGACCACCGGCGGTATCCACGGCCGTGACACCCTCACCACATCGATGCGCAGTGCGGATGCCAACGGTGACGGGCGCGTTGACGGTGAAGATCTTCTCGGCGTTCTGGGTGCCTGGGGCATCGACACCGGATGGAACTCACCTCATGACGTCAACGCCGACGGTCTCGTCGACGGCTACGATCTCAACGCCGTCCTGGGAACCTGGAGCGACTGACTTCTCCGCTCCTTGTCGGATGTGATGGGTGCTCACAGTCGTGATTCCTCGATTACAATCACGGACGTGAGCACCTCTCCCAGAAACGAGAACGATCAGGGCCAGGACCAGGAGCCGAAGCTCATCTCCCTGCCGGAGATGCGCTACCAGACCGGATACGTCTGGTTCATCTTCGTCTCGAGCCTCGACATCATGCTGACCTGGCTGATCCTCAGCAAGGGCGGCTCGGAGGTGAACCCGGTGGCGAAGGTCGTCATCGACAGCTGGGGCCTGCTGGGCGCGATCGGCTTCAAGTTCGCACTGGCACTCTTCGTGATCGTCACCTGCGAGATCATCGGTCGCAAACGAGATCGCCTCGGCCGAAACCTGATCATCTTCGCAATCGGCATTTCCGCCGTTCCGGTGGTGTGGTCGTTGTTCCTGCTGGCCAGGAACTGGCTCGGGAGCTGACCCCCGCTCGGGTCAACGACCGGACATCGCCTTCTCGATCGCAGCAACCGTCTTGGGGATCGACTTGCTGAGGTTGATGCATCCGGTCCTGGTGACCACGATGTCGTCCTCGATGCGTACCCCGAGGTTCTCCTCGGGAATGTAGATCCCCGGTTCGATGGTGATGACCGCGCCTTCCTTGAGCGGGCCCTCGGGCGTGATGTCGTGTACCTCGACCCCCAGGTGATGGCCGATGCCGTGGATGAAGTAGTCGCCGTAACCGGCCTTCTTGATGATGTCGCGAGAAGCCTTGTCGATCTGCTGGAAGGTGCAACCGGCCTTGACCTTCTTGATCGACGCCTCGAGTGCCTTCAGAACGATCGAGTAGATCTCCTTCTGGCGCTTGCTGAACCTGCCGTTGACGGGGTAGGTCCTGGTGACGTCCGCGGCGTATCCGCGATAGTCCGCACCGGAATCGATGACGATCAGGTCACCATCCTTCATCACCTGGTCGTTGGCCCCGTAGTGCAGGACGGTGCCGTTGAACCCGGCACCTGCGATGGTGTTGTATGCAGGTCCACGCGAACCATTGGCGCGGTAGGCATGTTCCAGGGCTTCCTGGATTTGGAACTCGTTCATGCCCGGCTTCATGGTCTTGAGGACCTCGTCATAGCCCAACGCACTGATCCGGACCGCTTCCTTCATGCAGTCGCGCTCGGCCAGGGACTTGACCGAACGCATCTTCGCAAGGAGTTCGGTTTGGTCGACGATGCTGGTTCCCGGAATTCTCTGGCAGACCTTCTGGAAGACACCCAGATCGGGGGAGACCGCGGAGGCATGAGTCGAGAAGGCATGCATGCAGGCAAGCTTGCGTGTTCTCTGCGCGGCGGCCTTCATGACCAGGGGCATTCGACCGGTCCTGAAGATCGACTGAATGCCGTACTTCTTGACCAGTCTTGAATCGATGAAGTCCCGGGCACCATCCCACTTCTCGATTTCGGGGTCGAGTGGTTTCAGGAAGAGCGTGACCCGTTTGGAGGGTACCTCGTTCTTCGGGTCGAACAGGATCGACGCCCCGGGCTCGTCGGTGATCCCGGTGAGGTACTCGAAGTTCGCATCCGGTCGCCAGGAACCCCGGAGGTCGCCGCCACCGTCACCGGCGAAGACGATGCCCACGGCATCCTTCAGGGACTTGAGCACCTGTTCGCGGCGCTTCTGGTATTCGCTGGTCTCGATCGCGGGTCTTTTCCTGGCCATCATGAATCTCCTTCAGGGACGAGGATTCTACAACGGCGCGACCCGGGTGACGGTCGATTCAAAAACGACGGCGCCGGTCCGAGGGACCGGCGCCGCTGAACAGGCTGCGAGGAGCACGAGCCTATTCAAGCTGGACCGCTGAACCGTTCAGGAAGATGTTCGTCGGCAGGTCGAACGACCCGGAGGAATAAGCGCCTTCGAATCCGATGCTGAAGGATTCTCCGGGTTCCACCGTTTCCGACCACCATGGAGCGACGACCACGAAGTGTCCATCGTTCTGTGACTGGAGCTCGCCCTGCCAGAGACCCACGATCCCGAAGGTCGCATCGAATTCAATGGTCCATTCGGCGGGAATCGGTTCGTCACTTCCGTTCGTGAAGGTCATGTAGGCGATGAACCCGTCGCCCCAGTCGTCCTCCACGTCGAAGCTGGCGACCAATCCGTCGAACTCGCAGGCATCGGGGACGCCGTTTTCGTCGCTGTCCTCGCTTCCGGAGGCGATGTCGCAGGCATCGGGTATTCCGTTGTCGTTGCAGTCCGGAACGATGCCCGAGGCGATCGCGCAGGAATCGGCGACGCCATCGTCATCGCAATCCGACATCGACTCGCAGGAATCCGGAACCCCGTTGCCATCGCAGTCGTCCGCACCCTGTGCGATCTCGTAGGCGTCCGGGGTGCCGTCCCGGTTGCAGTCGGGATCGCATTCGTCGGGTCGTCCATTGCCGTCGAGGTCGTTCGCTCCACCGGCGATCTCATCGACATCATCGATGCCGTTGTCGTTGCAGTCGGCGGTGCCTTGCTCGCCGAAGACGAGGATGCCGGCATCGTAGACGGGAATCATCGCGGTCTTCTCGGGAGCTGACTGCCCCAACGGAAGACCGGCGATGGACGGGTCGTTGTCGGAGCTCCATGCCGAAGCCGGTCCGTCGAGACCGATGGTGATCCGCGAGTCGCGACGAAAGCCGGTCGCGGTGCCCGGACCGATCAGCTCGCCGTCGTAGGCGACCTCGACGAACCAGAGGTTCGTGGAGGCGTTCGCCGACTGGAGTGAACCGACGGTACCGCCATCGAGGAGACCACTCTCCACGAAGACGTCCTCGATGCCGTACCCGGCCTCGAAGACCTCCGAGAGATCCAGGTAGATGCGGTACGCAAGTGCTTCACTCATGCGTGCGGGCCAGGCGCTTCGATTGTTGAGCACGCAGGCGATCGTCGTGGATGCACCCGTTTCCTCGACGATCGATGCTTCCACGAACATCTCGTTCCCGTAGGCGTCCTCCGCGGGAGGAAAGATCGCATCGGGCAGGGGGCTGCCGCCGTACTCTCGTGCCAGCCACCCAAGGCTGGCGACGAAACCGGCGTTGTAGTCGCAGGACACCTCGTTGGCGACATAGTCGCTGCGGTCGTCCACGTAGTCGAAGTCGTTCGCCGAGGCCGGTCCGCCCACCAGTGCACCCCAGAGGGTGTGGCGATTCGGACCGGGGTCGGTGATCTGGTCGTTCCATGAGCCATGGGCGTGGACATGGTGCGGGCGAACGGGGGGGTTCTCCCCGAATCCACAGACATAGCTCGATTCTCGCGGGTTGTCGCCGAGGATGTAGTTGATCTGGCTCTCTCCGAAGGCTCGGTACCGCCCATCGGGATCCCCGACCATTTCCGCGTAGACGAATGCAAGGAACGAGGTGTTCGCGGCGTACCTGAGCGAACCCCAGGTGTCGAGCCAGGCGAGACCGCCACTGGTGTAGGTGACGCCGCCCCCGGGTTGCCAGTGGTCGAGATGATCCTCGGCCGCGTTTCTGAACTGCGCTTCCCCGGTGAGACCGGCGAGCAGGCATGCGGCGCCGTTGATCTTCCCACCCCAGGACTGCGACCAGTTCGGGTTCGGGCCGGCTGCTTCGAAGTGCGTGCGTGCCTTCTCCAGGTACGCGGATTCACCGGTCGCCCTGTAGAGCCACGCCGCCGACCAGGCGAGTTCGTCCTCGTACCCCGAGTACGAGTTGTAGTACGAGGTGACGTTGGGGATCGCGTCGTTGTAGGTGCCTCGGTACGTGCTTGCGAACAAGTACAGCTCTCGCGCGTGCTGGAGCAGTGTCGCCGCATACTCGGCGTCCTCGTCGCTGAACAGGATGGAGGCTGCGGCAAGGAATGCAGCCGCTTCACCAACGGGTTCCGAGCCCGGGTTGTCGGGCGTCAGCCACCAGATCTTCGGGCGGTAACCGACCGCCTGGGTGTGGATCTCGGCCGGGCCCCAGAAGCTGTGGGATTCCGGTCCCTGTCCGATCTGGCCGACGAATGCGTTCGGTTCGGGGTGTGCCGCCACGCACCAGTCTGCATGCCAGCGAATCGTGTCCCGGAGTTCATCCATCTGGTTGGAGTTGCGGAATCCATCCTCGAACTCGATGCCGCTCCACGTCATCAGGGTCATGGCCGATGTGATCGGCAGCACGAACGTGACGGTGTCCCCGGCATCCATGTATCGGTTCAGGATCCCCGCATCGACGGGGTACTGCCCGTTCTCCTGCTCGAGTTCGAAGTCGAATGCGTCACCACGCCAGTCGAGCGGGTAGTCCTCCGGAAGATCGCCCGCTCGTTGTGCGTAGTAGAAGGTGACCGCTTTCTGAAGCGCTTCCCCATAGTTGTAGGGCCCTTCGCCTTCGTCACCCGGGCAATCACCCCAGCTGCCGAGCAGTGCGGAGAGGTCCGCGCCATCGACCCGACCGTCCTCGTTGACGTCCGCGGTGCAGTCTGCACAGTCACCCCAGCTGCCGAGCAGTGCGGAAAGGTCCGCGCCATCGACCCTGCCGTCCCGGTTCAGGTCACCGCCGCATCCAGGCGATTGCGCCGTGGCGGTGTGCAGAGCGACCAATGCGGTCGTGCCGGCGACCACGCGAAGGTATCTGGTGTCCATTTTCGCTGCTTCTCCATCTTTGCCGCGAACACCTCGTGCCATGAGCACACGATCCCCTTGTCCGGCGAACGTCTGCAAACACTATGCATGGATTCCCCCTCCGGTTCTCATGAATCGACCTGATCCGGCAAGAACAGCTTTCCCGAACGGCAAAGACGGTTATTTTGATGTTTTCGGCCGGGATGCCGGGTTCGGTCAACCCGATTTTTCGTTGCCGACACCTTCGAGGATCCGCTGCGCGTAGTCGTTCATTCCGTCACGGAGTTGTTCGAACGAATCCAGCACGTAGAGAATCGGTTGGTAGTGATCGATCTCGAACGGCGTTTCACAGACGGCATCCAGGTCGAAGGGCCTTCGCTCGACATCCGCACTGTCCAGTGCGTGGCGACTTTCTCCCGGCGAGGAGATCAAGCCCGATCCATACAGCTTGAGTTCCCCCTGCTCCCGGATCAGGCCGAATTCGACCGTGAACCAGAACAGCCTGGAGAGTCTTTCGGTGTGGTACGGGTCATCGGTGAGCAGGGACGCCTTGCCGTAGGTCTGGAGGAAGTCCGCGAAGACCGGATCCGCATGAAGCGGGACATGGCCGAAGATGTCGTGGAAGATGTCCGGTTCCGGGAGGTACTTGATCGATTCCATCGGTCGGATCACGATCGTCGTCGGGAAATCGCGTTGCGAGAGGCAGGCGAAGAAGGCCTTCGCCGGCAGATACCCCGGGACCGGCCTCGACTGCCATCCGGTGAGCTCGCCGAGGTAGGTGTTGATGCTCTTTTCGCCCTCGAGGTGTGGGATCTGGTCGCGGACGAGCTTGATCGCGCGTGCTCCATCGAGGTACACGTCCGAGGCATGTTCCGACAGGTAGCCCATCTGCTGGTCGTAGAGGGCTGTCCAGGTCGCCTGGTTCTCCTCGGTGTATCCGTCGTACTTCTGGCTGATGTACATCCGCGAGGGGTCATCGAAACCACTCTCGCCGAAGTTGTCGGCATAGGACTGTGCTTCGCGCGCCTCGCCGTCGTCCAGCATGGCATCATTCAGACTCTGGTTCATCATCATGTGTCGGCACCTTCCCGAAGTAGCGTTGCCTGCATTCTAGCGTGTCGGGTGCCTGCGTCGCCGCCTTCAACCGGCAATCAGTCAACACGATTTGGAGGGACGCCCCCCGCAAGGGCCTGAAGGAGGTTATCGACTGCGATCGCCGTCATATCCCTTCGGGTTCGTTCGGAACCGCTTCCGATGTGGGGTAGGAGCACGGCACGGTCATTCTCGAGCAGGTCCGGGTGCACCTGCGGTTCATTCTCGAAGACGTCGAGCCCTGCTGCGTGAATCGTTCCTCGTTGCAGGGCCACGGCAAGTGCCGCCTCGTCGATCACCGGTCCTCGCGCGGTGTTCACGAGGATCGACTCCGGCTTCATCATGTCCAGTCGGTTTTCGTCGATCAGATGGCGGGTCTCTTCGGTCAGCGGACAGTGGAGGCTCACCACGTCAGCTTCCCGCAGTCCCTGCTCCAGCGTGACCTGCGTGGCATTGATCGGTTCGAGCTCGGCCTCCGGTTTTCGTGACCTGGCGCAGTAGAGGATCCTCATGCGCCACCCCAGGGCCCTGCGTGCGACGGCCAGCCCGATGCGACCCATCCCGACCACCAATAGGGTGCTGCCCGCAAGATCCCGTCCGATGTACTGGGTCGGGTGCCAACCGGTCCAGTTGCCTTCACGAAGGTCGCGATTGGCCGGGAATGCACCGCGCGCTGCGTTGAGAATCAGAAGCCACGCTATGTCCGCGGTCGCCTCGGTGAGCACGTCGGGAGTGTTGGTGACCACCACGCCTCGTTCACGGGCCGCTTCGACGTCGATGTTGTTGTACCCGGCACCGTAGTTGGCGATGACTCGAAGGTCTTTCCCCGCAGCGTCCATCACTTCGGCATCGATCCTGTCGGGGATGTGCGGCAGGATCGCGTGTGCGCCTCGCACCAGCTCCAGCAGGTCCGTGTGTCGAGGGGCGCGGGGTTCGTCGAGCTGGATGATCTCCGCATCACGACCCAGCGGATGTTCGCGAAGCAGGCCGATGGGGTCTCCCGGCAGGTGGGTGGTCACCACGATGCGAGGCTTCATGACGCGGTCTTCTTCCCAAGGACCAGTCGTGCATCCTGCTCCGTGGTCATGACCGTGGGCGAATCAAGCCTGACCACGTCGAAGCGACCCCGGACATCGAACCCCAGCGGGTCGACTCCGACCAGCCGCGGCTCCTTGATCTCGATCTCGCGTTCCCGGAGACAGGCGGCACGAAGACCATCCACCAGTTCCTCGTTCGCCCAGCGACAGATGTTCGCCTCGACCCCACCCAGTGCATTTGGAACCAGCAGTCCGTCACCGTCGTAGAAGACCCCGTCCAGTCGTGCCGCCTCGATGTGCATGATCGCCCAGCGGACGTCGTCGGGCTCGCCGTGGTAGATGCGCCATCGATCGGCAAGATGGCCGTCCGTGCCGTTCTCGTCGAACTGCTCGAGGGTCACCATGATGTGGAGCGTGGACTCACCTTCGTCGGGAAGATAGAGGACCGTCTGTTCCGAGGTCAGCATGGCGACCATGACGGGAGACACCAGGCGTCCCTCGTGGTCCACCACGACCTTCATGGGCATGATGTTCTCGTCGAAGCTGAACGTGCCGGAAAGATGGCCGTGCATCCAGTCGAGCGGGGGGCGGACTTCCGGGTCGATGAGGGGTGGATCGTTGGTCATGGGTGAATGGTAGCGCTCACCGCGGGATCGGATCCGAAGCTAGCATTCAGTCATGTCCAGAACCCTCATCTGCTGTTCCATCCCGATCGACGTCCCCGACGACGTCGTCCTCGGCCTCGAACGCGCCCGCAAGGCCGCCGAGGATGGTGCTCGACTGGTGGAGTGGCGGATCGACGCCCTCGCCGACGAGCCCGATGCCGCGAAACTGGTGGATCGCCTGCTTTCGGATTCACCGCTCCCGGCGATCGTGACCTGTCGGGGTTCGGCGGAGGGAGGCGCCTTCGAGGGGGACGAGACCGATCGAGTGTCCCTGCTGGAGACCATCGGTACCGGTGAGTCCACGCCTCGCTACATCGATTTCGAGCTGGCCGACTACCAGCGAAGTGCGAACATCCGCCAGAAGATCGATCTCGTGGTCGACCACGAACACCAGGTCCGTGACCTGCAGATCGGACTGATCCTCTCCAGCCACGACTTCGACGGTCGTCCGAACGATCTCATGCGTCGCGTCGCGGCGATGGGGGAGTCGCCTGCCTGTTCGATCGCCAAGATCGTCTGGCAGGCACGAAGCCTGCGTGACAACCTCGAGGCCTTCGACCTGCTGCGGGACCGGACCGGCCCGATGATCGCACTCTGCATGGGTGAGTTCGGGGTGATGAGTCGGATCCTCGCCCCGAAGTTCGGGGGATTCCTGACCTTCGCGACGCTGGACAGCGGGGAGGAGACCGCGCCCGGCCAGCCGACCATCCGCGAGCTTCGCGCCCTGCACCGGTTCGATTCGATCGGTCCCTCGACCCGGGTCTACGGCATCGCCGGATGGCCGGTGAACGCTTCCTGGAGCCCGCTCGTTCACAACGCGGGCTTCGAACAGTCCGGTTTCGACGGGGTCTACCTGCGGTTGCCGATTCCTCCCGAGTGGGAGCATTTCAAGGCGACGATCGGGGCGTTTCTCGATCATGCCGGTCTCGATTTCTCCGGCATGAGCGTGACCATGCCGCACAAGGAACACCTGGTTCGATTCGTTCGCGAGGCCGGCGGCGAGCTGGACGAGCTCAGTGTCCTCTGCGGCGCCGCCAACACCCTGGTGGTCGATGATGACGGAACCCTGCGTGCACTCAACACCGACGCACCTGCGGCGATCGACACCCTGATCCGCACGATGGCCATCGACCGTTCCGAACTGGCCGATCGGCGAATCGCGGTCCTCGGTGCCGGGGGCGTGGCACGTGCGGTGGTCGCGGGCCTGGTCATGGAGGGCGCCGGAGTGGTGGTGGTGAACCGCACCGTCGAACGCGCGGAGCAGCTGGTCGGCGAGCTGCTGGAACAGGTACCCGGTGCGAACCTCGAGGTGGGCACCCGCGAATCGCTTGCGGCGGGCGGCTTCCACGCCTTCATCAACTGCACGTCGATCGGATCACCGAGCGGGCCGCTTCCCGATGAATCACCTCTTCCGGATGATGTCCACCTTGACGAATCGATCACGGTGTTCGACACGATCTACGCCGACGAGCCCACGCCCCTGGTTCGTGAAGCCGCTGCCCGAGGTGCTCGGGTGACCAGTGGTGCCTTGATGTTCATCCTCCAGGCCGAACGCCAGTTCAAGGCCTGGACGGGGCAGGAACCGCCGAGCGGTCTTTTCGCATCCCTGCTCGAAACCTCGGACTGACCTGCGTCCTCACGCGTCGTCCCTGGTCGCCGCGGTCTGTGATTTCGGTCCCGAACGGACTTTCGAGGTTCCGGACAGAAACAGGCACACGATGCGCAGCAGCTTGTTCATCCGACCGGTGACCACGACCGGCTTGTTGCGTTCACAGGCCCGCCACCCCTCGCGAGCCACGTGTTCCGCCTTCTGCCACATGAACTTCGGCAGTTTGCTGATCTGTTCCCGATTGCCCAGAACGTCGTGGAACTCGGTCCAGGTGTACCCGGGGCAGACCGCGGTCACGTGGACGTCGGAACCCCGCTGTTCCATCCAGACCGCCCGGGAGGCGGAGACCAGGAAGCGCTTGACCGCACCGTAGAGACCCCCGGGGTTCTCCGGCGCGAACGCGGCCAACGACGCGACGTTCATCACCCGTCCGTAGCCACGATCACGCATGCCGGGAACCACCAGGTGCATCAGGTGCACCTGCCCGGTCGCGAGCACCTCGAGGAACTGGTCGATGGCCGACCATTCGGTGTCGCAGAATCGGGTCGGTATCGCGTACCCGGCATTGTTGACCAGGACGTCGACGACCAGTTGCTCGGAATCAAGTCGTTCCATCAGTCGCTCCGGTGCGGAGCGATCGGAGAGATCCAGGCTCATCGGTATCGCGCGTATCGGGTGTTCGGCCTCCAGCCGCTCCGCGATCTGCTCGAGACGGTCGAGTCTCCTGGCGACCAGCACCAGGTCGAAGCCCTGTTCGGCGAGCACTTCCGCGAACGCGGTCCCGATGCCGGCACTCGCCCCGGTGATCACCGCCAGTCGTCGGTCACTCATCAGAGAACGAACCTGCTGAGATCCTCGTCGGCGAGGACCGTTTCCAGGCGCTTCCGCACGAAGTCACCGTCGATGGAAACCGATTTCTCGCCCCGAGCGACCATTTCCGAGGCGTCGAAGGCGATCTCCTCGAAGACCTTCTCGATGATGGTCATCAGGCGTCGTGCGCCGATGTTCTCGAGCCGTTCGTTGGCTTCCGCCGCCAGGTCCGCCATGGCGTCGATGGCGGACTCCTCGAAGACCACCCCGAGACCTTCCGCCCCCATCAGGGCGATCTGCTGTTCGGTCAGCGAACCGTCCGGTTCCTCGAGAATCCTGCGGAAATCGTCCCGATCGAGTGATTCCAGCTCCACCCTGATGGGAAACCGTCCCTGCAGCTCGGGCATCAGGTCGCTGACCTTCGCGCCATGGAAGGCGCCGGCGGCGATGAAGAGGATGTTGTCGGTGTTCACCACGCCGTGCCGGGTGGTCACGGAGGATCCTTCCACGATCGGGAGCAGGTCCCGCTGGACACCCTGGCGGCTCACGTCGCCGCTGCCACCGCGATCGGTGATCGCGATCTTGTCGATCTCGTCGATGAAGACGATTCCCGCCTGCTCGGTTCGTTCGATCGCGCGTTCCCCGAGGCGATCATGATCGATCAGCTTCTCGGTCTCCTCCTCGCGAAGGATCTCGATCGCGCGTGCCACCTTCATCTTCCTGCGGTGTCTCTTCTCGGGCATCAGGTTCTCGAGCATCGAACCGAGACCGGGATCGATCTGGTCGGTGCCACCGCCCCCGATGACCGGCATGGTCGGTTTCTCCCGAATCATGATCTCGATCTCGCGGTCGTCGAAGAAACCCTCGTCGAGCTTCAACCTCATGCGTGCCCGTACCCGGTCGTGTGACGGGTCGTCACCACCATCCGCGGGTGCCTGTTCCGGATCCTTCTGCGGGGTATCGGAGTCCTCGGTCATCTCACCCAGCAGAAGCGAGACCATCCGGTCACGCGCGGCCTCCTCGGCCTGCCCCGCGACCTCCTCGGCCTGCTGGGACCGGATCATCTTGATCGCGAGTTCGAGCAGGTCGCGGATCATCGACTCGACATCGCGTCCCACGTAGCCGACCTCGGTGAACTTGGTGGCCTCGACCTTGATGAAGGGTGCGTCCACCAGCCGGGCCAGCCTGCGCGCGATCTCGGTCTTCCCGACGCCGGTCGGCCCGATCATGACCATGTTCCGGGGGACAACCTCCCTGGCCAGGGGCTCCGGCAGTTGCTGACGTCGCCAGCGGTTCCGAACCGCGACGGCGACCGCCCGCTTGGCTGATTGCTGACCCACGATGTGGCGATCGAGGGCGGAGACGATTTCAGAGGGGGTGAGATTAGACATGGGTCGCCCATGGTAGCTTCCCGTGAAAATCCCCTCAGGACGGTCCTGACGTGGGGAAGATGACGGCAACTTGCCGAAATCCGGTCTGGTCTCCATACTCTTCCGTTCGTGTGGCGCGCCGTGCGCCGGCCGACCCCGCTTCCGGGGTTCGTAGAACGCATATTTTCGCGGTCGAGGCTCCTTTCGAACCCGGCCGAATACAGATTCGGAAGCAATTGCATGAAGAAGATGATCCTCCTCGGTGCGCTGGCAGTTTCCTTCGCGACCACGTCCACGCAGGGACAGTCCGTCGAAGAGCTGCTCGGCCTCAACGTCTCCGCCATCCAGACTCCCGCCGATCCGACCATGACCGGTCACGCTCAGGCAGAGGAGGCTCCGCTGTACTTCCGAGCCACGGTCAACCCACTCCTGGTGGGCGCGATCAGTCTCCAGGATGCTGGTTCATCCGGGGGGAGCACCACCATCAGTGGTGCCAAGGTCGAATTCGATGTGGGCATCGGTTTCGGACTCTCCTTCGGCTGGCGAATTCCCGATTCCTACGTCTTCATCCAGCTCGACACCGGTTTCCAGTGGGCGGGGGTCAATGACTTCAACGGAACGCTCACGGTCGGCGGAGGCGGAGGCGGAGCCGCCGCTTCGTTCGATCTGAGGACTTCCGGCGGCAACCTCTACCAGGTTCCGGTCCTCATCACGCCCGGTCTTGAATTCGATCTTGGTGGCCAGTGGCCCTTCCTGAACGGCGCTGCCATCCGCTTCGGACCCAGTGTCGGTTTCATGTACTACAACCTCAAGATCAACGACATCGAAGCGACGTCTACCAGCAACGACGATATCTTCGACATCAATGGCAACGGACTGGTCTTCACCTACGGCGCGATGGTCAACCTCGACCTCTTCCTGTCCCATAACGTCGCGCTCACCCTGGGCTGGCAGCTCCAGGCGACTTCGCCGATCGACTACGGACAGTTCAACGTCGACCAGGGCAACTCGGGACAACTTTCCGACGCCAAGACCAACTTCACCTACACCAACGTGATGAGCTGCGGTATCAGCATCTACTTCTGATCCCGGGGCTGGTCCTTGAATGACTTCACCAAGGGGTCGGGCATTCGCCCGACCCTTTTCTCTTGACCAAAGAACGAGAAACGACATGGCGACAGCTTCCCTCCTGATCGACGGTGCATGGCAGGATGCCCAAGCCGTCCTGGACACCTTTCGCTCCTTCAATCCCCAGACCGGTGAAGCCAATTCGACGGCGTTCCCCGTGATCGGCTGGTCGGACCTCGATCGCATGATGGAGGCCGGTGAGACCGCGGCCGGCGATCTTGCGTCGATCGAACCGGAGCGGATAGCACGTTTTCTCGAACGCTATGCCGACCTGATCGAGGAGCGTCGGGAGGCGATCGTCGAGGCCGCGCAGCGCGAGACCGCCCTGGGCGCGGCCCTGCGCCTGGGTGAGATCGAACTGCCCCGGACCACCGGTCAACTGCGGCAGGCCGCTACGGCGGTTCGCGACACCTCCGCCACGGGATGGTCGACACCCACGATCGACGCCGAAGCGAACATTCGCTCGCGCTATGAATCGCTCGGCGGTGTCGTGCTCGTGATCGGCCCGAACAACTTCCCACTGGCCTTCAACGCGATCTCCGGCAGCGACTTCGCCTCGGCGATCGCCGCCGGCAATCCCGTCATCGCCAAGGGCCATCCGGCGCATCCTGAAACCACGCAACTCCTCGCTGATGCTGCGCGCGTCGCGGTGGAGGAGGTCGGACTTCCGAGTGGTACCGTCCAGTTCTTCCATCATGCGCCACCGGAGGACATCGCTCGCCTGATAGGTCATCCCGGTCTTGCCGCCGTTGCCTTCACGGGCGGGCAGTCGGCCGGACTCGCCATCAAGAAGACCACCGACGCCGCCGGCAAGCCCGGCTACTTCGAGATGTCGAGCCTGAACCCCTTGGTCCTGATGCCTTCGGTCGCCGCAGAGGATCTCGACGGCTTCGCAGCACTCTGGGCCCAGTCGATCCAGATGGGCAGCGGCCAGTTCTGCACCAAGCCGGGGCTCTGCTTCGTGATCGGCCAGGAACTGGCCGACACGCTGGGAGAGACCATCGCTACCCGCTTCGACGCTTCCGGCGACAGTGTCCTGCTCACCGAAGGCCTGGTCGACTCGATCGATCGCGGGGTTCGCGAACTCCAGGACGCCGGAGCGATCCTGCTTGCCGGTGGTGCAACCTCCGAGGAAGCCGGTTTCCGATACCCGAGCACGCTCCTGATGTGCAACGGTCGAACCTTCCGGGAGATGCCCGGGTCCATGCAGCGCGAACTGTTCGGACCCGCGGGCATGATCGTGGCGTGCGATTCGGAAGAAGACCTCGGCGCGGCAC
>JAQWMQ010000022.1 GCA_029246705.1 Phycisphaerales bacterium
GGATAAGGTTCTTCGCGTTGCTTCGAATTAAGCCACATGCTCCACCGCTTGTGTGAGCCCCCGTCAATTCCTTTGAGTTTTAGCCTTGCGACCGTACTCCCCAGGCGGCGAACTTAACACTTTTGCTTCGACCAAGAGGGCGTCAAACCTCCTCGATCTAGTTCGCATCGTTTACGGCGTGGACTACCGGGGTATCTAATCCCGTTTGCTACCCACGCTTTCGTGCCTCAGCGTCAGGACAGGCCCAGTGGCCTGACTTCTCCATTGGCGTTCCGCTAGATATCTACGCATTCCACCGCTCCACCTAGCGTTCCGACCACCCCTACCTGCCTCAAGACGTATGGTTTACCAAGCAATTCCCCGGTTGAGCCGAGGGATTTCACAAAATACCTTTACGTCCGCCTACGCACTCTTTAAGCCCAGTGATTCCGATTAACGCTCGGGCCCTCTGTATTACCGCGGCTGCTGGCACAGAGTTAGCCGGCCCTTCCTTTGAGTCTGGTCATTGTGTTCCTAGACCCTGACAGTGGTTTACACCCCGAAGGGCTTCATCCCACACGCGGCATTGCCCCGTCACACTTTCGTGCATTGCGGAATATTCGTTACTGCAGCCTCCCGTAGGAGTCCGGGCAGTGTCTCAGTCCCGATGCGGCGGGTCATGCTCTCACACCCGCTACCCGTCTTTGGCTTGGTGAGCCATTACCTCACCAACAACCTGATAGGACGTTCCCCGCTCCCAAGGCAGACAAGCCTTTGATGCCGAAGCACCACATCGAGTATTACCCCGGATTTCTCCGAGCTATCCTCGACCTTGGGGTACGTAGAAACGTATTCCTCGCCCTTACGCCACTCTACTTGCTCCCGAAGGAACTTTCGCGTTCGACTTGCATGTTTTAGCCATGCCGCCAGCGTTCAATCTGAGCCAGGATCAAACTCTTCAATTTGTATCGTTGAACGAGGCAAGCCTCGGTCGATTCGAAGATTTGGCCTGGCCGTTGTAACCCGTCCGAAGACGGATCCAACCGGTCTCGTTGATGTCAAACCATCAACGTCGACAGAAGGCTAATTCTGCCGAAAATTTTCGGACATCCTCCACCTGACGACGCAAGCGCCGTCAAATAAAGGTCCTGTTTGAAATGACTTTTAGGCGTCACAAGGATGTCCGCGGATCGTCTTGCTGTTAGGTAGACGATCCGTGGGATTCCCACCACGACACGCTTTGTGTAGCGAGCCGAGGTGTTCACATCCTCGCGGCGATCTCATCAATCAATTGTCAAAGAACCCGATGCCGCGCAACACTCCAAAGCGGAATGCCTCGCGAATCGGTGAGCCGCGTACTTTAACCATCCTGACCGTCCTGTCAACCTGAGCGGCCACTCAAAATTGAAAGGGGCTCCCAGAGTTTCTTTTCAGGCTCTGGTCCTTGGTCATTCAAGTGATACGAGCCCATGGGACCAGGGTTCGGGCAATTGAAGAATGACCCGCAACAAGCTCAGGAAACACCCTTTAGGCCGCTCCAGGGCACTTCCTAAGCCTCGAGCTCACCGCCACATACCTGCTCATGTCCCAAGTCTCAGGGAGTTCTGCGGCAGCGACCCCATCTTCGCATTCTTTGAAACTGATGAGCAAGGACAGCTTGTCCCCAAAGTCAACCCCTGCCTGTCGACTCGGTCACGGCAACCACCGCGAGCATGACATCACTCGCTCCATGACCACGCAGGATGCGTGCCGCAGATCGTGCTGTGCGGCCGGTGGTCATGACGTCATCGACAAGGATCACTTGTCGTCCCACGAGTGTTTTCGGCTTCCCCTTCAAGGTGAAGGGATTCGCTCGACCCGAACGCTGCCGTGCAGTCGATGATGCCTGCGGCCGACCAGCTCTTTGTCGAAGGCACCTGAGCGTCGGCCAACCGGTGACGGCGGCAACCTTCTCGGCAAGAACACGAGTGTGATCTATTCCCCTTGAAAACATGCGCAATCGTGGCATTGGAACTGGAACCAGCAACGGAGTGCGTACCCCTGATCCTTTGGGTCGCACTGAAGCCTGAAGCCCTTGTGCGATCAAGCCGCCAAGCAACGTCCCCATCGAGTTCCATCGTTCGAACTTGACCATGCAGATCCAGTCTGAAAGCGGTCGCTCGTATGCGCCCAGTCGAAAGACACTGGAGAACGGATGTCCAACGCCATCCACGCAGTCACAGTTGAACCGGTGCGACCAGGTTCCCTGACCACAAGACCGGCAGTAGTCGGCGGCTTCATCGGGATGCCAACCACTGGCATTCGAAACCCGGATCGCTGGCGAGCGCTCGAAACCGACCAGCAGCTCTTCAGCCTCGACCAGCAATGCCTTGGGACCTTTCATGGAGAACCGGTCAAGGCGTACGCAGAGTTTCAGGGGTTTGATGGGTTTCATGACCGCCAGACATGATGCCTGCCGCAGGCCGAGGCTCGGGGACCAACTGCAGAACTTCGAAAGATTGATGAACCCACTCCATGTGGACGGAGTACCGGGTGTGGGTCCCAGGATGGGATCGAGCCACTCGACGAAGAAGTGGCACCGCACGGAAAGGGTGAAGCATGGATGACGCGACGCCCAGCACCAACGCACTGCTTCAAGGTGGAGGCACCACGATGATGAACAACACGCAAGTACTCAGCGACAGTCTCCAGAACTGTCATGTCGATTCGCAAATCGATTCGAAGGAATGCGGCTACGCAGGACTTGACCAGGCCGTGCAAGGGCACGTCGCCTTTGGAAGAGGGATCCTGCCACGCGAGGAATCGACGATACGCGAACTGCTTGAGCGAGAAGGTCCGGGTTCACTGATGGACGACATCAGGAATGCTCGGGATCTTGATGAAGACGAGCAGAAGCAGTTCGACCGTGAACGCATCAAACTACGCGGGAGATGACCGCTGAACAGTCTCCTCTTAGGGCACGAGGCCACTCTTTCCTCACGGATCGTGGCCTCGTTCCTATTCACCGGTCCTAGAAACGAAACGACCCCACCGATGGACGGCGAGGTCGGAGTTCGGAGACGGGTCACGTCTTTCAGGAAGATCCTTCAGTCGCCATTCGCCGAAGCACCGTCTGAAGGATTCCACCGTTGCGGTAGTAGTCGACTTCAACCGGCGTATCGATCCTGGTCTTGGCCTGGAATGACTTGCTCGATCCATCGGGAGAAGTCGCGTGGACCGTGATCATCTGCAGAGGTTCGACGTTCGAGGGGAGATCGATGTCGAAGGTCTCATCACCCTTCAAACCAAGGGATTCGGCATCCTCGCCTTCGGGGAACTCCATGGGCAGAACCCCCATGAACACCAGGTTCGAACGGTGGATGCGCTCGAAGCTTCGTGCGATCACCGCCTTCACGCCGAGCAGATTCGTCCCCTTGGCCGCCCAGTCGCGGCTCGAGCCCATTCCGTAGTCGATCCCTGCCAGAACCACGAGGGGCGTTCCGGCCTCGAGGTAGTTCATTGCCGCGTCGTAGATGAACTTGACCTTCCCATCCGTGAAGTCAGTGGTGTACCCACCCTCGGTTCCCGGTGCGAGCATGTTTCTGATGCGGATGTTGGCGAAGGTCCCCCTGGTCATGACGCGATCGTTTCCTCGCCGGGAACCGAAGCTGTTGAACATGGACACCGGAACATCATGACCGGTGAGATACTCACCCGCCGGTGAGTCAGGCTTGATGGCTCCTGCCGGGGAGATGTGGTCGGTGGTGACCGAATCCCCGAGGAGAGCAAGACATCGTGCTCCGCTGATCGGCTTGATGTCGTTGATCTCGAGGGTCATGCCCGCAAAGAACGGGGGATCCTGCACATAGGTGCTTGCTGAATCCCACTGGTACATCTCACCGGTGGAGGTCGATATCGCCTGCCATTCCTCACTGCCGGTGAACACGTCCTCGTACTGCTTCTGGAACTGCTCGCGCGTCAGACACTTCGCGACGGTCTCCGCAATTTCACGGTCGGTCGGCCAGACGTCCCTGAGGAACACGTCGTTACCGTTCTGGTCCTGGCCAAGGGGATCGACCTGGATGTCGATGTCCACGGTTCCGGCGATGGCATAGGCCACCACCAGCGGTGGCGAGGCGAGGAAATTGGCCTTGATGTCGGCGTGAATGCGTCCTTCGAAGTTTCGGTTTCCACTCAGGACACTGGTCGCGACGAGATCGTGGTCACGGATGGTGTTTGAAATCGGTTCGGGGAGCGGCCCGGAGTTTCCAATGCAGGTCGTGCATCCATATCCCACCAGGTGAAAGCCGCACGATTCCAGGGCCGACATCAGGTCGGCCTTCTCGAGGTAGTCGGTGACGACGGTCGATCCGGGTGCAAGAGAGGTTTTCACCCAGGGCTTGCGGGTGAGCCCGAATGCCTGCGCCTTCCTGGCCAGCAGGCCCGCTCCGACCATGACGTTGGGATTGCTGGTGTTGGTGCAGGATGTGATGGCAGCCACCACCACGTCACCGTCACGCATCTCGAACTCGTTTCCGTCGTACTGGACGACGGTTGCGGGCGGATCGACCACGGCGACGGCTTCCTGCTCATCCTCACCGGACCCTCCCTCACCCAGCCATCGATCGACCCGGGACACGCCGTCGGCTCCGGTGCGACCAAAGGTGTCGGCAAGCATTCGATGCCACTCGGTCTGCATGGAGGAGAGGACCACCCGGTCCTGGGGGCGCTTGGGACCTGCCATTGCAGGCTCGATGGTCCCCATGTCGAGCTCCACGATCGCCGAGAATGAAGGGTCGATCTCCTCATTCCGCCAGAGCCCCTGGGTCTTGCAGTACTGCTCGACGGTGGTGATCAGATCCTCGCTTCGACCACTCAACCGCATGTATTCGAGGGTGCGGTCGTCCACGGGGAAGAACCCGCAGGTCGCACCGTATTCAGGTGCCATGTTGGCGATCGTGGCCCGAGTGGCCAGCGGCATCTCCTTCAGGCCCTCACCAAAGAATTCGACGAACTTGCCGACGACTCCGTGCGACCTGAGCACTTCGGTGATCCGCAGCACGAGGTCGGTCGCGGTCGTGCCCTCGGGCGGCGTTCCGGTGAGGCGCATGCCCACGACTTCCGGGATGAGCATGTAGATCGGCTGCCCGAGCATGACGGCTTCAGCCTCGATGCCGCCAACGCCCCAGCCAAGCACGCCCAGGCCGTTGATCATGGTGGTGTGGCTGTCGGTTCCCACCAGGGAGTCTGGGAAGATGACGCCCTCACGTTCCCAGACGGTGTTCGCGAGGTATTCCAGGTTGACCTGGTGGACGATTCCGGTCGCGGGCGGCACGACCCTGAAGTTGTCAAAGGCCTGCTGCCCCCACTTCAGGAATTCATAACGTTCTCGGTTTCGGGTGAATTCCTTTTCCGCGTTGATGGTCAGGGCGACGCCGGAGTTGAATTCATCCACCTGGACGGAGTGATCGATGACCAGGTCACAGGGCACGAGCGGATTGACCTTCTTGGGATCTCCACCGAGGGCCTTCATGGCATCGCGCATGGAGGCAAGATCGACGACGCAGGGGACACCGGTGAAATCCTGGAGCACGACCCGACCGGGGGTGAATGCAATTTCCGTGTCTGCCGTGGAACCCACACTGGCAACCAGTGACCGGACATGCTGCTCCGTCACCACCCTGCCATCACAGTTTCTCAGGCAGCTCTCGAGCAGGACCTTGATGGTCAGCGGGAGGCGATCGATGTCACCGATCTCCCGAAGGGCATCGAGTCGGTAGATGACCTTCTCCCCGGCAGGTGTCTGCATGGTGGAGCGGGCATTGAAGAAATCAGTCGTGTTCTGCATTGTGTCTCCGGCTTGACGGTCGAATGAGCCGTGCATCATAACCGGGAGACGGATGGAATCGAAGACCTTCAGGTCTCGCGACTGATGACCCTGGTACGGGCCTTGGGCGCAGCAACGACATGGTCGGCGGGCACGCTCGAGGTCACGAAGACACCGCCGGCGACCTCGGTTCGAGCGCCAATCACGGTATCCCCGCCGAGGATGGTCGCCCCGGCATAGATCACCACATCATCCTCAAGCACCGGATGGCGTTGTCCGCCCTTCACGATGCGACCGGATTCGTCCTTGGGAAAGCTGCGAGCACCGAGGGTGACTCCCTGGTAGAGCTTGCAGCGGTTTCCGATCCGCGTGGTCTCGCCGATGACCACGCCGGTTCCGTGATCGATGAAGAAACTCTCGCCGATCGAGGCACCAGGGTGGATGTCGATGCCGGTTTCCCGATGTGCCTGTTCGCACATCATTCGAGGAAGCAGCGGGACCTCCATGAGATGCAACTCATGAGCAAGCCGATAGACGGTCAGCGCCCTGATGGATGGGTAGCAGAGGATGATCTCGTCGGTATGTCGCGCAGCCGGATCACCCTCGAAGGCAGCCAGCACATCAAGAGCAAGCAGGCGTCGGACTTCGGGCAGGCTTTCCAGAAATTCACTCGACACCATGTCCGCACGCTTGATGCAGGACTGCTCTTCGTGTTCGGTGAGGTCGTGCGGGTCACCGGTATCACCGGTCGCACGCCAGTAGCGAAAGGCAATGCGGCACTGACTGACGAGATCCTTCTCCACCTCGTCAAGTTCTCTTTGCACAAGTGCATCCAGATCTGCTTCAGCCTCGAGCATGGGACCGAAGAAACCGGGGAACATCAGCTGCCGAAGACTCTCGAGCAGTCGGGAGATGGCTTCACCATCTGGGGCTGGCACGCGGGACGCTCGATGCGTCATCGGCTGGTTGATGATGGACTTGCTCAGAGTCCTGATGATCTGCTCAACCACGAAAGTACCTACCAGTGACAAGGGACCAGGGACGTCGGATTCGACTTCGAAGTCGCTCCAAGCAAGGTCATCGGCCATCCCCAGCCCGGCACGCAGGAATTGGCTCAGGAAAGGGGCAGAAAACAGAATTGGACGCGCTTGAGCCCCAAAATGGCATTGCCAGGCGCTCGAGGGAACATGAAGAAGGGCGGGAGCACTGCATGTGCTCCCGCCCTTTTGAGAATCTGGTCACCGAGGGTCTGAATCCTCTGTTGGATCAGGTTGGATGGCTGGGGATGAATCAGACGGGTCCGCCGCCACCACCACCGCCGCCACCGCGACCGCCACCGCGGAAGCGGTCACGCATTTCTTCCATCTCGGTCTCACTGAGTTCGCCATCGCCATCGGAGTCGAAGCGTTCGAGAATTCGCTCGCGAACCTCTGCGGGCATCTGGTTGATGTCGAAGTTGCCGCCACCACCCATGCCGCCACCCATGCCGCCACGACCTTCGCCGCCACGACCTTCGCCGCCGCGACGACCGCGCCGGGGAAGCTCTTCCAACTGCTCGGGGGTCAGCAGGGCTTCGAGACGTTCCATGTAGTTCTCATCGAGCTCGCCGCGCTTCTCGTAGGCCTCGTCGACGGGGTCGTCCTCACCACCACCACGGTTCCACATGCTGGCGAAGTTGCCGTCGATCATGGCCGACATACGGTCTATCTGATCGACCTGTTCGGTCGGCTCCTGCTTGCGGACGAGCACCACGATTCGCTCGTTCATGGAATCAAGTTCACGCATGTAACCCGCGTAGAGCTCGACGACGGCGGCCTGGATCTCGAGATCGAGTTCCATCTCCATGACCATGTCGAAGGCGCGCTGGGTGCGGGTCTGACGGTAGATCCGCTCGTAGGCCTGCTCCTGCATGGTACGGGCGAATTCGGAACCCTTGGCGTCGTCGATCTCGCGCACTTCCGAGGCGAAGGTCTGGATGAACTGGTCGTTCACGTTTCGAACGGCCTTGCGATAATCGACCTGACGGTCGACGATGCGACGCGCCTCGTCCTTGTCACCACCCTGCAGCGCCTTGTAGAGCTTGGGGGCCGAGGTTTCGAGGAAACGGTCACGATTGACGAGGGAGTTGTGCAGCGCGAGTTCATACTCGTCGAAAAGCGGCTCGAGGCGGTCGAATGACGCGTCATCGAGGCCGTATTGATCGATGATCATGAAGAGGTTGGTGCCCTCTCCGGAAAGCCGCGACTTGGGGAGGCTCTTCTCGCGAACCAGGAACCGGTTGAAGGCAGGCCAGGCAGCAAGCTGATCGTCGTTCAACTGGGACTTGAGCCCTTCGACGAATCGCTCTCGCATGACGACCTTCTCGATGGTCCAGGCCTCGAAGAGGTCGAAGATCTCCTTGATTGCAGCCTTGGTCTCGAGATCGAGACCCTGCTCGGCGCGCGTGGCCTGCATCTCCTCCTGGATCTGCATCATGCGATCGCGGAAGAAGCTTCGGCGTTCCTCATCGGTCATTTCGCCCTGTTCGGCGGCGATGTCGTCGAGTTCGGTGCGGATCTCCCGCATGCGCTCACCCATCATGTCACGCATCTCCGGCGACATCATGGTCTGGAACATCTGCTGGCCGAGTTCACGAAGCTGGGCCTGGACCTCGCTTGAACGGAGTTCGTAGTCGCCTTCATAGTCGTCGAAGAGTGTTTCGAGGACGAGGGTCTGCGTGTCATCAAGAGCGAGCTGATCGACGAAGAGCGAAAGATCGCGACGCATGAAGTCGGGCTGGAGCTGTTCCATGATGTCGCGCATGCCGGGTGCACGGCTCATGCCACCACTCATGCCGCCGCCCATGCCGCCTCGACCACCACGGCCTCCGCGACCTTCACCACCGCCCATTCCGCCACGACCGCCGCGGCCTTCACCGCCACGGCCTTCACCGCCACGGCCTTCACCACCCCGGCCACCACGGCCGTCGCCGCCGTCGCCGGGGGCTTGTGCGGTCGCACCCTGGGTGAGTTGCAAGTCAGTTCCAAGGCCTCCGCTCAGAGCCCAACCGGCAACACCGAGCACCGTCATGGAAAGAAGGTGCCGGACCGGCACATAGCTGGTTCGTCCTCGCTTCGACTGTTCTGAAACTGGTACGTGACTCACGTTCTGCTCCTTCAACAAACACGCCTCATGCAAGGCTGACGTTATCTGGGGGTTGATTCGGACTCGCTTTGTTCTTCGCTTGCTGTCAGGAGGTAGCGAAGAACACATTGGTAGATTCTGGCCAAGAGAGCCTGCCCACAGCGTAGACAAGATCAGCTTGACTTGATGAGTTGTCACCCAAGGTGCCCAAGGGGACATCATCACAACGCCTTGAAGGCCGTGTTTATGACACCCAAAGTCAAAAAAACAGGGCTGTGGGCTCAGGACTCCAAAAAAAGTCAAGGAGAGGTCGTGGGAAGGGACTTTGACCACTCCAGAAGCCCCCAAGGGGTGTCCAGGAGGTACAGAACAGGCCTTTGAGCCTCGTCCAGCAGGAGAACCCCGGGTTCGGCAGGCTCTCCATCGACCGGCAGAACCTTGATCGATCCGTGGGGGGCGGAGCCGAGATCACGAAGGCTCCTGGGGTCCAGCTGAAACTCTTGTTCACTTCCTGGGTCCTGAAACTTCCGACGCGGTGATGCATAGACCCCCGGAACGGCGTCAAGAGCCTCGAGTTCGACGATTCTCGCCGTGTCGGGACTGTCTGATTGCTTTCGAAGGGCATCAAGGAGCACAAGGAGCGTGTGCGGCAGGAACAGGTCACCGGCTTCAAGGGCCATCGGGCTTCCGGCGATCGGCGTTCCATCAAGTGCGATCGACAGCTCCAGCGGCATGGACGACTCGGACCGCTCGGCCTTGGCTTCGATCAATCGTCCCTGACTGCGAAGCGTCAAGGACGCGTCTCCAGAAGGCCATTCCATGGTGGCGGTGAGTTCCTCCTCGATCGGAGGGGCGACACGGCTGCGCACCGTTGCTCGAACCGTCGTCGCATCGACCTGGTCGACCTCCAACCAGGCCTCGCCACGATAGAGACCGTCGATCACCAGGACGAATCGACGGGTCCAGTCGTTCGGATCGATGGGCGTTGATGGTTTCGGTACCGACAAGCGGGGCAGTGCTTCGCCCTTGACGGCCTCTTCGACCCGGACCAACCGTTCCGATCGGAGGATCACGTCACTGCCCAGGACCACCGCGTGGGGGTTCAGCAGCGTATCGGGATTGAGTCGGGGATCCTCAAGCAGAACGAGGCTTGCTGATCGCTTTCCCGGAGTGATCCGGGCCTCAATAGATTTCGAAAGCGCGTCGACGAGAGCAGTCACGCCACCATCGGCGACAGTGATGTTCTCGAGCGTGAGCGCGCCGTCTGAAGCCATTGAACAGGTGCCTTGGACGGTGCTACCTGCAGGAAGCAGGACGGGAAGCGCCGAAGAGTCCAGTTTCGCCCGAGACCAGAGCGCATCCAGGGCGGCGGATTCACCGCTCACCACCAGCCCCCCCACTCCACTCAAGCCGGCAAGAACGAGATCGGAACTCTGGAGCCTTCCCTGAACGCCGATCGCGGGGGCGGGAACCAGCCAACGCCCTTCACCACGCAAGCGCATGTCACCAGGCTTCAATGTCACCGTGCCCGGTGGCTCGAGGGAACGGACGATGCCGTCCTCGACCAGGACGTCGATTGCAGCCGACTCGATGAAACCATCGGGACCGGGTTGCAGGATGCGTATCCGCTCGATGAGCAGCCGGTCGGTGGCTGATGCATGGCACGTGAACCCGAGGCATGCCAAGAGGATGCCCAGCACGGGAACGAATCCGAGTCGGTTCAAGGCAACGTAAACAGAGCTGTTCATCGACATCATGATCACCCAGCGTAACGAACCGATTGAGTTCGGAACAGGATGCACGCCAGCGACCAATACCCATGAAAAAACCTGCGCGCCAGCCGATGTCTCCTCCTGCAACGGCCGACGAGCAGGTTCAGAGAAACTAATCGAGAAAAACAGCCAATGGAAGAACGATGAACCAATTGTCCATGAGATGGGTGTTCATGAGAGGTCGATAAACATTCGCGAACACAAGGCGCGATAAACAAGGCACTTCAGACCCCTCAAAGGGGTACCGACAATCGACTCAATCAGACAAGATTGAATGGTCGGCGACCGATGATCCACCCCGGATCCGCCAGAGGACATCACTGCTGTCACCCAGCGGAGTGAAGCCGCTGACAGCACGTTGCAGCAGATCGATCACGACCGGAACATTCGATGATGTACAGGCTGATTCCAGTTCGGTGAGCCATGGTTCGAGCTCGTCCCAGGGAATGCTTTCCTCGTTTCCGCGCATGATCATCGGATGCTCGGTCTCGAGAATGTCATCACCGATCAGGAGTTCTTCATAGAGTTTCTCCCCGGGGCGAAGACCAGTGAAGACGATCTCGATGTCGCCGTTCGGTCTGTCCTTCGTGCGCTCGGTCAGTCCGGCGAGTCGAATCATCAGTCGAGCGAGATCCGCGATCTTCACGGCATCTCCCATGTCAAGCAGGAAGACATCGCCGCCGGAACCCATCGACCCTGCCTGCAGCACGAGTGCCGCCGCTTCGGGAATGGTCATGAAGTACCGGATGACATCGGGGTGCGTGACCGAGATCGGACCACCCTCGGTGATCTGCCTCTTGAAGACCGGCACGACGGATCCGGAAGAATCCAGAACATTGCCGAACCGAACCATGCAGAACCGGGTCGATGAACCGCGCAGTTGGAGTGCCTGCAGGACGAGCTCCGCGAGTCGCTTGGATGCACCCATCACGTTCGTCGGGCGAACGGCCTTGTCGGTCGAGATCAGTATGAAGGAGGAGACTCCCGCCGCCATGGCTGCTTCGGCAAGAACCCAGGTCGCCAGGGCGTTGTTCCGCACTCCCGCCGCCGTGTTGTATTCAACGAGAGGGACGTGCTTGTAGGCGGCAGCGTGGTAGATCGTCTCGATCGAGAAGGTATCCATCACACCCCGGACGAGTTCACGGTCGTCGACGGAACCCAGCAGCGGACTCAACCCGACATCCAGGCCCTCCGCTTCGATCGCCTGGAGCATCTCCTGGTGGATCTGATAGAGCGCGAATTCGGATCGTTCGAAGAGAACGAGTCTCTTGGGATCGAGTCGCAGTATCTGCCGGCAGAGTTCGGAACCTATGGAACCACCCGCACCGGTGACCATGACCACCTTGCCACGAATGCAACGGTCGAGCAGTTCCCGTTTCGGCTGGACCTGGTCCCGACCGAGCAGGTCCTCGATCGCGATGGGTCGCATCTCCTCGAGCGTGACCCGACCTTCAACGAGTTCCGTCAGGCTGGGGACGGTGCGAACCATCAATGGGAAGTCACGAAGACGACCGATGATCTCGCGGCGCTCGACCAGGCTGCTGGAGGGAATCGCCAGGAAGATCTCTTCACACCCATGCTTGCGTACGAGCCGTCCGATCGAGGATGGCTCATGGACCGTCGCGCCATTGACGACGGTCTTCCAGCAGGAAGGATTGTCATCGACGAAACCGACGAGTCGATATCGACCACTGTTCGCGATCGCATTCTGCAACTGCGCCCCGGCGTCACCCGCGCCATAGATGATGATCGGACGCCGGGAACCATGGGAAGCGGAACGGAACCAGGTCCGCACCATGATTCGTGAACCACCGACACCGACCACGGCCAGGGCCCAGTAGATGCCGAGGGTCGAGTAGGAGAGCGCGGGTGAAGCCCCGGACATGAAGAGCATCAGGCACATCAAGGCGGTCGAAAGCGACACACCGAGGAAGAGCGAGAAGGCGAAGCGGTTTCCGAGATGGCGAACCACGGTTCGATACAGGTGAACGAAGCGAAAGACCGGAATCCCGAGCGCCGGAACGGCGAGGATCAGCCACCACCGGACCGCGAGGGCGTCCGGCCAGAACTCACCCGTCCGCAGGGCGCAGGCCGTCCAGACGGCGACGGCAAGAATCCCCGAATCCAGCATCATGGCGAGCAGTTGCTTGGCCGGTCGTGGCAGTCTGATGAACCACTGTTGCTGCATGGGAAAAGTCTACCAGTCGATGACGCGAAGAAAACCCCGAAGGGACGCCTGTAACGCTGTGGTGTCAGTGCAGGGGTCGAGCGGGCACCCCGACCGCAGTGCACTCATCGGGAAGATCGGCATGCACCGCGGCACCCACCCCAACGGTGACGTCGCATCCGATCCTGACCCCGTTGCGCACCGAAGCACCTACACCGACCAGAGTGCGTTCTCCGACCAGCACGCCACCGCCGAGATTGGCTCCCGGTCCGACATGCGATGCATCTGCGAGCCGGCAGTCATGATCGACCGTCGCGCCCGTGTTGACGATGACGCCACGACCGGTCGTCACGCCGATGTTGACGACCGCTCCAGGCATGACCACTGTTCCGGGACCGAGTTCCGCATGGTCACTGACGATCCCCTTCGCCGAGACGATGGTTGCCAGATCGAAGGGAAGGGCGGAAACCCGTTCCGACCAGCGGTACCGAAGCACGTTGTCACCGAATCCCAATGCGATCGAGTCGTAGTCGTCAGACATCGACTCCACGAGATCACAGGGCCCGAGCACCGGCCAGGGAAGATCCCCTCGATGCCCTCGGGCCTCGTCGTCCAGGAATGCAATGGAAGACCACGACTCGGTGGATGCCGCCATGTCGGCGACCATGCGACCGTGCCCTCCAGCACCGATGATCAGAAGTTTGCTCATTACGGGAGAACCCTCTTCAATACCGGTTCATTCAGGAAACCGCACCTCAGGACCATGAGGGACTCAGTCTAGACGGCTGAGGACGCTCACAGTGCAAGTGCATCCATGATTGTCTTCGCCACCTGGTCCGCATCAAAACGCTCTTCCGCCAGATCTCGCCCGGCGTTGCCCATCGATGCCCGAAGCGCAGGATCCCGGACAAGACGAATCATCGCGGCCGCCAGTTTTTCAGGATCGCGCAGGGGCACCAGGAGTCCGGTCCTCTCCGACTGCACGGTCTCCCGACAGCCACGGGCATCCGTGGTGATGATCGCACGTCCCGTCGCCAATGCCTCAAGGGAGCTGTGCGGTGTTCCCTCATACCAGGAGGGAAGAACGAACACGCTGCATGCCGCCAACGCGTCGCGAACGTCCGGCAGATTGCCCAGGTATTCAAGATGACCGGCATCGACCGCGGAACGCACCTCGGCCAGCGGTACGCCACCACTTTCCGGATCCTCCATTCCGGCCAGCCGGATCTCCACTTCCGGGCAGGCAGCGTGCACGATCTTCGCCGCCTGCAGGTATTCACGGACTCCCTTCGCCTCCAGAAGACGAGCCAACATCAGGAAGACGGGGCGATCGGGCACGGGGCTGCGTGGAAAGGACTCGAGATCGACTCCCGACCCCGCGGTCATGACCACCTTCGAGTCGTTGTCAAGAACACCGGCACGCAGGAGATCGTCCCGGTCATCGGGATTCTGGACAAAGACCCGGCCATGATGAAGACAGGCTCGTCGAAGCATCTTCGCAGCGATTCGTCGCCGCGAACCGGGATTCATGAAGACCGTTCCCAGACCCGTGATCATCGCGGCGGAGGGCACGCCTTCCGCTCGCGCCGCCCAGCCACCATAGATGTTGGGCTTGATGGTGTAGCACAGGACGAGGTCAGGTCGGACATCACGAATCATCCGACGAATCCTGGATATCAGGAAGAGATCACGTACCGGCTCAACCCGGTTTCGCCTGAAGTTGATCGGATACCAGTCGACTCCGAGCGACTCCATCGCAGGAGGGACGTCCGGGTCCTCGTCCGGTGCCGCAGCAATGACCTCATGGCCGGCAGCGACCAGGGCACGCAGGAGGGGCGTGCGAAACATCACAAGCGTTCTGGCCATGCCACCGAAGACGAGCACTCTGCTCATGAACTGCCCTACCGGGACGGGATGGGTACGGATTGACTACGAAAGCCGATTGTACAGGCCTGAAGTTGAGAACCAACGCCAGGAAATCGGGAAGACGATCCAGCCCCACCTGAGACGAGTACACTTGGTGCGATGCAATCACGCACCCTCACCCCGGTCCGCATCCCCTCCGCCACACTTGGCAGGAGTATGGCCGACCAGATTTGGTTCTGGTCGGGGTTCATCGGGATCCTGGGGACGTCCTTCTTGCTGCTTTGGCTCCTCTCCTCGAAGGACAGCGTGGGAGAAATCCTCCAGAACGCCTGGTTGATGTTGATCGGTTCGGTCATCGCATTTCTCGTGACTGCGTTGCTGCTCGACCGGACCCTGCGCTTCCCGGGCAGTCGTTCCAGCCTGGTGACGATCCCACTCGCGCTGCTCCCGCTGCTCATCCTGGTCGCGATCATCTCCCTGACCCGAAGCTACTACTCCCGACCGTTCCTGCTTCTCGACGCGGGCCTGACTACGTTCTGGGCGTTCAGCCGCTATCGCATGCAACGAAAACCGCATGCGCGCAGGCTCGCGGTCATACCCATCGGCGACCGAAAGATCCTCGAGAACATCCCCGCGGTCCGTTTCCTCACCCTGAAGAACCCCGGCAACTTCACGCGAGCCAATTTCGACGGCATCGTGCTCGACATGCATGCGGACATCCCACAGGAATGGGTGAAGTTCCTGGCGGATTCGGTGATGCGGCAGATACGCATCTACCACACCGCCTCACTGGTCGAGAGCATCGCAGGGCGGGTCTCGTTGCAGCACCTGGCCGCACTTCATGTCGACAACCTGCAGCCCATGCCCTGGTTCAACCCCCTGAAGCGGGGAACGGACGTGCTGGTGACGATCCTCGCGGCACCCTTCCTGCTGGCGATCGGCCTGGTGCTCGCCATCCTGATTCAACTCGGATCAAAGGGACCCGCGATCTACCGACAGCGCAGGGTCTCAGCCAAGGGCAAGGCGTTCACGCTGTTGAAGTTCCGCTCGATGCGGGCGGATGCCGAGGTCGATGGCGCGCAATTCACCACCGAGAACGACCCTCGAATCACCCAGCTCGGACACTTCATGCGGAAGACCCGTCTGGACGAGCTGCCCCAGTTCTGGAACATCCTGAAGGGCGACATGAGCCTGGTCGGTCCCCGACCGGAGCGGCCGAACTTCGTCGAACAGTACGAACGGGAGATCCCCAACTACAACCTCCGTCAAATCGTCCGCCCGGGACTCACCGGCTGGGCGCAGATCGAGACCGGATATTCCAGTGACACCGCAGGGACGATCCGCAAGCTGGAGCGAGACCTCTACTACGTTAAGTACCGATCGCTCGCCCTCGACACCTACATCATCTACCGGACGATCCGCACCGTCTTCTTCGGCAGCGGAGCACGATGACCAACCGCTCATGCGAATCTGGCTGATCACACCATTCGAACCGATACCGACAGAAACCGAAGCGCGATCGATGCGTGCAGGTATGCTCGCCGCCGATCTTGCGGAACGAGGGCATGACGTCGTCTGGTGGACACCGGATTTCGAGCACTATGACAAACGACATCGGACGGGCTCCGACAGTCGGATCAAGGTGAAGGACAACTACGAGGTGCGCCTCGTGAAGTCACTGGGGTACCGGTCCCACGTCGGACCCCGGCGGCTGCTGAACAACCATCTGATTGCCCGGCGATGGTCACGACTCACGGCCGGTGCGCCGCGGCCGGATCTCATCTTCTCCGCATGGCCGACACCGGACCTTTCACTTGCCGCGGTTCGGTACGGCCGTCAGAACTCCCTGCCGGTCGTCATCGACGTCCGGGATCTCTGGCCGGATCTGTGGTTGGGCATACTGCCACCAGCGCTCCGATCCACGGGCAGGCTGATCCTCTCCAGGTACTACCGGATGGCCTCGGAGGCGATGGCCGGTGCTGCAGCGATCACCGGTCCCACATCCGAGTACGTCGACTGGGCGCTGGACCTCTGCGGGCGGGCACGAAAGGAAGCCGATCGTCCGTTCGAGTTCGGATTCGAACCGCAGCAGGCGGACGAGAAGTCGATCATGGCGGCGCGCGCCCGGTTGAAGGAACTGGGACATGTGCCCGACGACCGTGTGCAGGTCGTCTTCGCGGGAACCTTCGGACGCTCGTTCGAGTTCGACACCATTCTCGAGGCAGGCAGACGGTTGGACGGCATCGCGACCGGACGAACCCGGATCATCCTCTGCGGAAGCGGCGACAGATGGCAGCAGGTCGCGGACGAAGCGAAGGGAACGGACTCGCTCCGGGTCCTGCCAAGACTGAGCCTCGTCGAGTTGCAGCAGATCTATGCCGAATCGTCCTTCGGGCTGGCGCCCTACCGCAACATCGAGAACTTCCAGAAGAACGTCCCCAACAAGATCAACGAGTATCTGCGCATGGGTCTGCCGATCCTGAGTGGAGTCGATGGTCGGATGGCGGACCTGATCACTCGGCACGGTGTCGGTAAGCGCTACCTGGCGGGTGACCCGGATTCCCTTGCGCGATCGATCGCGTCGTTGTCCGAGAAGCCGGACGAGATCGAGACACTCCGACGAAACGTGAACGTCCATCTGCAGGACGCGGACTCGACACCCCCGGGAACACGGGCATTGGCTGATCACCTCGAGGGCATCGCCGAACGGCGATCCTGACACGATCGATCAATCCCGACCTCGACCTGTTTCGACGACGAGTCCGTTGAATCGTTCGCTCAGCACGGACCAGTCGAAGGCAGCGGCACGCACGAGCGAGCCGGCGGCCAGCCGGTCGCGGTAGTCGCCGTCTGATTCGATCCGACGCACGGCCTCGACGATAGCGTCCACGTCGCGCGGCGGAACCAGAATCCCGCAACTGTCGTCGATGACTTCGGGGAGGGATCGAAAGCGGGTGGTGACGACGGGCAGGCCCGTCGCCATCGCCTCGATGAGGACACCGGCATGACCCTCCGTCGGGTAATAGCTGGGAAAGACGAAACCGTCGTACTGGGAGAGCAGGTTCGGAATCTCCTCGGGGTCCCGGGATCCACGCCATCGCACGTTGTCCGGTGCCTCCAGAGCCTCCCATTCAAGGCCGTCCTCGAAGGGACCAACGAGATCGAGCGAGAGTTCCGGCATCTTTCGAAAGGCCTCGATCGCTTCGACGACACCCTTCGTCGGCAGCAACCGACTGACCATGACCCAGCGTCCCGCCGGATCATGGGTGGCGACGACTGCATCCGAAAGGTGCCTGCCGTTCGGGAAGGCCTGGCACTGCAGCAGTCCGTTTTCGTGCGCGTCGTCACGAAGTAGCTCCGTCTCCACCACATAGAGAGGCACGGTTCCAAGCAGAGCACGGACGAGTCTTCGTCTCAGGGCTCCGCCGTGAGCATGGGCCGTGCCTCCGGTGCAGCGAACGATCAGTGGGGTGCGGGTCAGGAAGGCGATCACCCTGAAAGGAAGGAGTGTCGCGGGCAGACCGGATCCGATCGTGAAAAGAATCATCACCCTGGCTCCGAAGCCGAGCCGGACCGCCCGGCAGAGCCGAGAGAGATAACGGAACGCACCGACAAACCCCCGCCTCCGGATGTAGGAGAGATCGACGATCGAGAGATCGATGTCGGGATCGGCGTCAAGCGAACGCTCGATCTCGCGAAGGATCAGACCGGATCCGGATATCGCGGGATGCATGGCTCCGACCAGTACCGTGCGAACGGGTCTTTTTGATTCACCAGTCATGTGGTTCCGACCCCGAGTCCTTCAAAGAGTGCCTCGTACTCGTCGACGATCCTGCTGATCGATGCGATCTGTTCGGCACGAGTGCGCGCCGCGCGAGACATCTGCTGGATGACTTCCTCACCTGCCGAGCAGAGTACGGCCAAACCATCGGCGAGCGCTTCCGGGTCATCCGGAGCCACGACCCAGCCCGTGGACCCGTCAAGGACCATTTTCGAACAGTCACCGACATCGGTGGTGAGGACCACTCGACCCGCGGCCATCGCCTCGAGCACGACGTTCGGAGTCCCTTCACTGAGGGAGGGAAGAAGTACTGCATCCGCACTCCGGAGCAACGCGGGAACATCCACCAACGGCGGCATGAATTCGATGCCCGTACCGCTTGCACCAGCGTCGGAACACAACTCGAGCCCCTGCTCGTGGTGCTGTCCGTACCATTCGATCGAAGGAACGACGTTCGCATCCGAGCGGGCACGAAGAACATCCAACGCATTGGCGAGCACCGCCACGCCTTTGACTTCGACCACGCGCCCGAGCACCACGACCCTGCGAACCTGTCCACCCGGAGGCGGACTGGCGGGAAAGAGTTCGAGATCGACGGCATTTCCGATGCACCCAATGCGATCACGCAGCGCGGGACAGGCACCTTTCAGCCAACGTGCCTGGCGCTCTGAATTGCAGACGATCGCTTGCGCACGTCGGTAGAGCGCGAGCCCCAACCGACGCTTCATCGAGATCGGGCCTTCCGAGTCAGCGCATCGTTCGCAGACCACGATCGGGCAAGGCATGCGATTCAACCTGTCCGAGAGGATCGCAAGGGTGGCGGGTCCGACCAGAAACGCACAGAGGACGGCGGGCTGCCGCTCCCTCACCAGTCGCGAGAGCGAACGCAACCAACCGAGGCGACCACCTCCCTCGAGGCGAACCACTTCGGCCCCGGCCGCCGCGATCTCATCGCCCAGGAAATCACGCTCGGCGTATCGGCAGACGATCACCTTTCGGCCCCGTCGAACGAACTCGCGAACCATCATCGCGATCTGGCGCTGTGCGCCACCCTGGCCGAAGTCGTCAATGAGGATGAGGATCG
>JAQWMQ010000029.1 GCA_029246705.1 Phycisphaerales bacterium
TCGCATCCACTTCACCCACGCACTGCCGAAGACCCGGTCCGGCAAGATCATGCGCCGATTGCTGCGGGACATCGCTTCGGGCAAGGATTCCAACCAGGACACCACCACGCTCGAGGATGCCTCGATTCTCGCGAAGCTGCGGGGCAAGAAGGAAGATTGAAACCATGCTTGGCCGACCTGAAATCCGCGACATGCCGGCGAACTCCCTCGAGGGAAGGGTCGCGCTGGTGACCGGTTCGACCACCGGACTTGGCTTCGCCGTCGCCCGAGCGATGGGGCAGGCCGGGGCCAGGGTGGTCCTCAACTTCGCGAACAACGAGGCCCGGGCGGCGACGGCACTGGAGGCCCTCCGTTCGGTCGGCATCGAGGCGGCCTGCATTCGTGCGAGCGTGATAGACGAAGGCGAAGTCGATCGACTCTGCAGCGAGACCGAAGCGGTCTTCGGGCCGATCGACATCGCGGTCTTCAACGCTACGCCCGCCCAACCACTCATGTCGATCGAGGATTACGACTGGACGTTCTACCAGTCGATGCTCGACTTCTTCGTGAAGAGCCCCTTTCTCCTCACGCGACGAATCCTGCCCCACCTGAAAGAGCAGCACTGGGGGCGGATCATCAACATCGGCAGCGAGGTCTTCCGTCGCGGGGTCAGCCCCTTCAGCGCATACGTCGCGGCCAAGGGCGCACAGACCGGATGGAACCGCTCGATGTCGGGCGAACTGGGCCCCTTCGGGATCACCGTCAACATGGTCTGCCCCGGCTGGATCCCGGTCGAGCGACACGACGACGATCCCCAGGAAGCGAAGGACGAGTACCGCGCACTCATCCCTGTCGACCGCTGGGGCGTTCCCGAGGATGTCGGTGGCATCTGCGCGTTTCTTGCCAGTGATGCCGCTGCTTTCATCACCGGGCAGGACATCGCCGTGAACGGCGGCACGACCGTCACCTGAGCCCGCTTCCCGTCAGCGGTTGCGAAGGAAGTCCGCGACGTGCGCGAAACGCGCGTCGAGGAACGTGCGCAGTTCACCTTCGATCTCGAGATCGTCCATCGCACGGGTCATGCAGCCCAGCCACTGGTCGCGTTCGGCCTCGCCGATCGGGAACGGCGCGTGTCGCATGCGCAGTCGTGGATGGCCGCGCTTCTCCATGTAGAGCTGGGGCCCGCCCAGCCAGCCACAGAGAAACTCGAAGAGCTTGTCGCGGCTTTCACCCAGGTCATCCGGATGCAGGGCACGGATCGTGGCACAGGTCTCGTCCTGATCCATGTGGTCGTAGAAGGCGTCGACGAGGGCACGCACCGGCGCCTCGCCGCCGATCGCGGTGAAGGGTGTGTTGGCGTCGTCGAAACTCATGAGTCACGCACCGTGGTGTCGGCCCCGGATCCCGGGTCATCGGCGGATGGCGCCGAACGCATGGAGAAGGTCGCCAGCACCACCCCCCCGAGAATCATGGCGAGGGCAAGGAGTCGAATCATCGACGGCATTCTCTGCGGGTACCCCACGAGTCCGAGGGTGTCGACCAGAACCGACCCCCCCACCTGACCGGCGACGAAGAGGGCCACCATCACCGCCGCACCCAGGATCGGTGCGGAACTCAACTGGACCACCACGATGCCCGCCCCGATCGCGCCCGCGCAATACGCCCACCAGGGCGCCAGCTTGAGCAGGGAAATCGAGGGAAAGCCGCGCCAGAAGAGGAGCAGGACCAGCGAAAGCAGCAGGACATTGGTGAACCCGTTGATGAAACCGGCCTGGAACCGATCACCGAGCACCTCGCCCATGCGAGCGTTCATGCCCGCCTGGAAAGGCTGCAGCAGTCCGAAGAGAAAGACCAGCGCCATGAGGATGATTTTCATGGCGAAGAGCGTACTGGAAAAAAGGCGAAGGCTGCAGGGGGCGGACAGCACTCAGACATTGAAGTACTTGGCTTCCGGATGGTGCACGATGAGCGCGCTGGTCGACTGCTCGGGGTCGATCTGCCAGTTCTCGGTGAGACGACATCCGATGCGTCCGGGCTCGATGAGACCGAAGAGCTTCTCCTGGTCGCTCATCTCCGGACAGGCGGGGTACCCGAAGGAGTAACGACTGCCCCGGTACGTCTGGGTGAAGAGTTCGCGGATCTTCGGGGAGTCCTCGGTGCCGATACCGAGTTCAGCCCGCATCCGCTTGTGCCAGAGCTCGGCCAGCGCTTCCGCGCATTCGACCCCGAAGCCATGCACGAAGAGGTACTCCTGGTACTCGTTGTCCTCGAAGAGACGGCGAGCCTCCTCGCTCACCCGGTTGCCCATGGTCACGCAGTGGAACCCGACGACGTCGCGTTCCCCGGAATCGACCGAACGGAAGAAGTCGCTGATGCAGCGACGATCACGTTTCTCCTGGCGGGGGAAGCTGAAGCGTTCCAGCTCCCGTTCGGGATCCTCGGGATCCCAGATCACCAGGTCCTGGTCATCCGCCTGGCATTCGTACCACCCGTAGACCACCTGCGGCTGGAGCACCGACTCCGCTTCGGCCCAGGATGCCAGCCGCTTCAGGATCGGGCGAACGTCTTCCTCGATGTGCTGCTGGTAGGCATCGGCGGCCATCGCGCCCTTCTTGAAGCCCCATTGCCCACGAAAGAGCGCGATCTCGTTGATGAAGGGGATGATCTCGTTCAGGGGCACGGACTCGATCACTCGATTCCCGAGCCATGGCGCTTTGGGCACATCGACCCGTGAGAGCACCTTCACTGGAGCCTGGACCTGAACACCGCCGTCGTCGGAATCGAGCGATCCGGCGCGAGTTCGGTCTCGAGACGCGTTGACCTGCTCCTCGACCGCGGCGCGCTTGGCGAGGCGGGTCTCGATCTCGGCATCGAGCTGCTCGATGCCATCGGCGCTGCCGGTGATGAGGTCGCACACCCGCAGGCCGTCGAAGGCGTCGCGACCGTAGAAGAGCTTGCCGTCGTAGGTCGAACGAAGATGACTCTCGCAGTAGTGACGGCTCAGCGCCGCGCCCCCGAGCACGACCGGCGGCTGCTGGTCGAGTGCATTCATCTCCTTGAGGTTCTCCTCCATGACCATCACGCTCTTCACCAGGAGACCGGACATGCCGATGAGATCCGCGGAGGTCTCCTTCCAGGCCTTGATGATCTCGGAGATCGGCCGCTTGATACCGATGTTGTGCACGGTCCAGCCGTTGTTGGAAAGGATGATGTCGACGAGGTTCTTGCCGATGTCGTGCACGTCGCCCTTGACCGTCGCCAGGACGATCGAACCACGGGTCTCGCCCTCGGCCTTCTCGAGGTGCGGTTCGAGGTAGGCGACCGCGGTCTTCATGACCTCGGCCGACTGCAGCACGAACGGAAGCTGCATCTGCCCGCTGCCGAAGAGCTCCCCCACCGTCTTCATGCCGTCCAGCAGGTGCTTGTTGATGATGTCGATCGGCGGCATCTCGCCCATCGCCTCCTCGAGACGCTCGGGAAGACCCGCCTTCTCACCGTCGATGATGTGCCAGCGCAGCCATTCCTCGAGGGTTCGATCGGCGACCTCGGCCTCGTCGACCACCTGCTCGACGTCGGTGAAGAGCTCGATGAAGCATGACAGCGGATCGAAATCCTCGTCGTCGATTCTGTCGGGAAGACCGGTTCCGCCGTGGACTTTCGCCCGACGGTCGTAGATGAGGTCCAGGGCGGCCGTGGACTGTTCCTCCGATATGCGGGCCAGGGGCAGGATACCGCCGGCATGAACGATCGCGCCGCTGAGGCCGGCTTCCATGAGTTCGTGCAGGAAGACGGAGTTGAGCACCTTGCGGGCGGCAGGCTTCAAGCCGAAGGAGCAATTGGACAGGCCGCAGGTGATCTGGCACTCGGGCATGCGCTCGGAGATCAGGCGAACCGCGTCGACCAGTTCAAGGCCACTGCGTCGGTCGCTGTCCATGCCGGTGGAGATCGGCAGCACCAGGGGATCGAACATCAGGTCCGACGGATCGATGCCGTGCACGTCCACCGCCCGACGGTAGGCACGTTCGGCGATCGCGACCTTGCGCTCGCAGGTCCGCGCCATGGCGGATTCCTCGTCCTCGTCGATCGAGCCGATCACCAGGCCGGCACCGTACCGGCAGGCCAGTTCGCAGATCAGGTCGAACTTCTCGTCGCCGTCCTCGAAGTTTGCACTGTTGATGATCGACTTGCCCGGGGCGTGGCGGAGCCCGGCCTCGAGCGTGGCGATCTGCGTGGAATCGATCATCAGGGGGGCGTTGACGCTGGTGACGACCCGGTGGACGACGGATTCCATGTCGGCGGCGTTGTCACGGCCGGCGTAGTCGACGTTGACGTCGAGGACGTTCGCACCAAGTCGCATCTGGTCGCGGGCCAGGGAGACGATGGCGTCCCAGTCCTCGGCCTCGAGCAGTCGCCGGAATCGGCGGCTACCGGAGGCATTCATGCGTTCACCGACGATCAGGAACGAATTCTCCTGACGGTAGTCGACATGCGAGTAGCCGCTGGTGCACCCGGGCACCACGACCGGTTCACGCACGTGGGGGATCAGGCCTTCGCCATCGAGCTGGTCGATCGTCTCGCGCATCGACCTGATGTGCTCGATCGTGGTCCCACAGCACCCACCGATGAACCGGACGCCGAGTTCGGAGACGTAGCGCTTGAGGACTTCGGACATCGACTCGGGGCCGAGCGGGAAGCTTGCATGCCCGTCGACCAGGACCGGCAGCCCGGCGTTGGGCACGACCGAGACGTGACGATCCCAGTGCTGGGTCAGGTGTCGCACGTGGTCGGCCATCTCGGTCGGGCCGGTCGCGCAGTTCAACCCGAGCGAAGCGATCGGATAGGGACGCAGGGCGGTGACGGCGGCGGCTATCTCCGCTCCCATCAGCATGGTCCCGGTGGTCTCGACCGTGACACTGACCATGATCGGCACGTCGTGGTGTGTTCGTCCCGAGTCATCAAGAGCAGCAAGGCAGGCGTTGATCGCACACTTGACCTGGAGCAGGTCCTGGCAGGTCTCGATGAGAAAGGCATCCACGCCACCATCAAGCAGGCCGAGCGCCTGCTCGCGATAGGAGTCGAGCATCACCGACCAGGGGATCTGGCCGAGGGTCAGGAGCTTGGTGCCCGGCCCCATCGACCCCAGCACGAAGCGGGGCCGTTCAGGGGTCGCGTGTTGCTCGCAGGCGGCACGGGCGATCTCAGCGGCCTCGCGGTTCAAATCGCGGGTCCAGCCGATCAGTTCCTCGTCGAACTCGGCGAAAACATGCTTGTTGGCCCCGAAAGTGTTGGTCTCGACCGCATCGGATCCTGCTGCGAGAAAGCCCGAGTGGATCTCCTGGATGAGCTCCGGACGGGAACGCACCAGCAGGTCGACGCAGTTCTCACGGCCGAGATAGTCACGATCCACCTCGAGATCGATGGACTGAAGCGTCGACCCCATGGCCCCGTCAAGCAACAGCACGCGGGTTTCAAGTTGTTTGAGCAGCAAGCTTGGCATCATGAAACAGTAGCCGCATCAACTGAGCCCTTCAACCAGACCAACCCTTCATCCGGATGAACGGATGAAGGCCGCCCAGACCCTTCGCTCGATTTCAACGTTCACTCATGGTAAGGATGGACCCCATGAACATTCGACCCACCCTCACGTGGCTTCTCGCCGTCCTCGTCCCGACCTTCATGAGTCTCTTCGGATGCTCCAGCGGGCAGGAAGCCTCGCAGGCGGAACTCGAGACGAAGCCTCCCAGCAACGCCCCAGCCAAGCAGGAGGCACGAACCCTCAGCGAAGCCGATGCCCTCGAGAACTTCGATGTCGCCTGGCGATCGATGAGCGATGCCGGCGCCCTCTCGGACATGACCGACGAAGACTGGGAAGAGCTGCGTGTCGAGTACGAGCCGCAAGCGGGTGCCGCCCGAAACAACAAGGAACTGCGCGCGGTGCTTGACTTGATGATCAAGCGCCTCGGCAAGTCGCACTATTCGATCATCGCCCAGGACGCAGTGGAGATGCCCTCCCCTTCGTCCGGTGGCGCTGGCACCCTGGGTCTCGAGGCCAGGTTCGTCGAGGACCAGGCGATCATCACCCAGGTCAAGCCCGGCTCCGCCGCCGATGAAGCCGGCGTTCGCCCCGGGTGGCTGGTTGAGTCCGTGGACGGCTTCGACCTGGAATCGTTCTCGAAGCGGTTCGGAGACATCGAGAGCGCCTCGATGAGCGGCTACCACCGGAACTCGGCGCTCGCGGCCATGCTGACCAGCTCCCCGGGGAAGAATTCCACGATCGCGTTCATCGATCTCGAGGGCACGCAGCAGGAACTGTCGCTTGAAGGGCGCACCGACACCACGCAGGTGATCAAGTTCGGAAACCTTCCGCCGATGTCGGTCAGCACCAATTCAAGCATCCTCGACCAGAAACAGCTTGCCGAATACGGGGTCGAGGTGGCTCCGGACTACACGGTCGGCCTGCTGCAGTTTTCGGTCTGGATGCTGCCCATCGTCCAACCGATCAAGGAGGCGATCGACACGTTCCGCTCCGCCGAGGTCGACGCGGTGATCATCGACCTCAGGGGAAACCCGGGTGGCGTCGGCGGCCTGGCCATGGGCGTCGGGGGACACTTCACCCAGGAACCCACGAGCCTCGGCACGATGTTCAACGAATTCGGGGAGCTGAACTTCAACACCAACCCCCAGAGGATCTCGCCCTCCGGCGAACTGGTCGAACCCCTGGACATTCCACTGGTGATCCTGGTGGATGACATGTCCGCCTCGACCAGCGAGATCTTCGCTGGAGGGTTGCAGCACGCGAAACGAGCCTCGATCGTCGGTCGCAGGACTCCGGGCATGGCCCTTCCCGCCGTGGCCGAATCCCTGCCAAATGGCGACATCCTCTACCACGCCATCGCCGATTTTCAGCTCCCTGACGGCCGTTCAGTGGAAGGTGTGGGTATTTCACCGGACCACGAAGTGCCCCTGGAACAGGAATCCTTTGCCGGTTCCCGCGACCCGGACATCCAGACGGCGGTAGAGTGGACGACCCGGTCGCCAGCCGCGGCCACCGAATAAACCACTCCGAATTTCGATTCGTTTCTCGAAAGGATCCGTCATGACCAAGTACACGAAGCTCAACCTGCTGCTTGCCTCAGGATTTCTGGCAGCCGCCCCCCTGCTCAGCGCACCCGCAGTGGCTCAGAGCGAGCAGGATTCGCAGTCGAAGGAGACGGCCGAACTGCCGACCCCTCGAGAAGTGGTCGATCGTTTCATCAAGGTCACTGGTGGCATGGAAGCCTACAAGGCGCATCGCTACCGAACCTCGACGGGGTATTTCGAGATGCCGGCCATGGGCATGCGCGGCGAGATGGTCGTGCACCAGTCCCAGCCGAACCTGATGGTCGCCTCGATCGACATCCCGGGGATGGGCAGCATGAAGACCGGTTTCAACGGCACCACCGGGTGGAGCACCAACCCGATGCAGGGCCCGATGATCATGGAGGGCAAGCAGCTCGACCAGATCAAGCGCGAAGCGGACTTCTTCGGTTCGGTCGACATCCTCAAGAACTTCAAGGAAGCTCGCACCGTGGGCATCAACGAGTTCAACGGTGAGAAGTGCTATCAGCTCAAGCTCACCGACGACACCGGCATCACGAACGTCTACTACTCGGTGGAGACCGGGCTCGCGGTCGGTCGCAAGGCGGTCGAGATCAGTCCGATGGGTGAAGTGCCGAGCGTGATGACGATCTCCGCCTACAAGGAGTTCGGTGGCGTGCTGGTACCGACCATGCAGTCGGTCGAAGCCATGGGCCAGAAGCAGAACATGGTCACCGAGACCGTCACCTTCGAGGAACTGGACCCGGCGATCTTCGCGCTTCCCCCGGCGATCAAGACGCTGGTCGAGGCCCAGGAGAAGGACACCAAGACCAAGGACGCACCGAAGGACGGCGAGCCCAAGAAGGACGCGGGCAAGTCGGGATCGTGACACCACGAGCTGGAACCGCAATTCTCGGTTGCACTTCGTTGATCGCACTGCTGGCCGCCGGGCAGGCCCCACCCGACAGGGTGGGGAGCGACCAGGCGCCCTCCGAGGTGGTCGAAACCACCCCGACCGCGGAGACGACGGAAGTCATCGATCCCCAGGCACGCCGGATCCTCGACCGAGGCATCGAGGCGATGGGTGGCAGGTCCAGTCGCGAGGCGCTCACTTCGTCTCGTTCGATGGCCGTGCTTTCGATGGGCGATGGCGACATGAGCAGCAGCTTCCAGCTCCTGACCCGGAAGCCGGGGCTCTTTCTCACGCGGCAGTCGATCGAAGGCCTCGGCGAGATGGAGATCGGCTGCGACGGCACCCGTGGCTGGCGCAAGGATCCGCCCGACGGACTGTTGACCGAGATCGACATCGAGAGCGCCCTCGAGTTCGCGGGACGATTCGACCTGCAGGCCCTCGTGCGCGAGATCGACCTGCGGTTCACGGAAGCAAGAGTCCTCGGACCGGAGACGGTCGAGGAGGTTCCGTGCACGGTGCTGGCCATGATGAACGGCAAGCAGGCGGTGAAGGTGTACTACGAGGATGCGAGCGGCCTGCCTCGGGTGATCGAGATCAGCGAAGCAGGTCGAGGCAAGTCGTCCCGAAGAGTGGTCATCGAGCAGTGGTCCGATCCCACGGAAATGCATCCCATGCGATGGATGAAGAAGTTGAGGATCGAGCAGCCACGACAGACGATCGAGGCGACCTACAAGTACGTGACGTTCGACGATGTCTCTGAATCGACGTTCATCGCGCCACACGCCCTGGATGCAACGGGAGCCCGGAAGTGAACGATGCGATTCACGTTCGAGGCGTGTCCAAGAGGTTCGGCGAGGTCCAGGCGGTCGACGGGATCGAGTTCGTGGTCCCGGCCGGAAGCCTCTGTGGCTTTCTCGGCCCCAACGGTGCGGGCAAGAGCACGACGATCCGGATGATCATGTCGATCATCTACCCGGATTCGGGAAACATCTCGGTACTGGACGGTTCGGCCCTCGATCACAAGGACGGCATCGGCTATCTCCCCGAGGAACGCGGCGTGTACCGCAAGATGCGGGTCGGGGACTTCATCAAGTACATGGCTCGGCTGAAGGGCATGCCCTCGCGTGGACTCGGCAAGCGCATCGATGACTGGCTCGAGCGCATGGACCTCGAAGGCGTCCAGAAGCGGAAGTGCCAGGAACTCTCCAAGGGCATGCAGCAGAAGATCCAGTTCATCTCCGCGGTGATCCACGAACCGGAACTGATCATCCTCGATGAACCGTTCTCCGGGCTCGACCCGGTCAACGCCCGACTGCTCGGCCGGACCATCAAGGCCATGAACGACGCCGGCCGCACCATCATCTTCTCGACCCATGTCCTTCACCAGGCCGAGCAGCTCTGCGACCGGGTCCTGATGATCAACAAGGGCAGGATCGTGATCGACGACGATCTCGACACCATTCGAAGACGACATGATCCACGAACCCTCCGGGTTCGAACCGCGATGGACGCCGGGGGCTTCAAGGAGCAGGCGGAACGGGTTGCGGGCGTCCGCTCCATCCGGTTCGGCGAAGACCCCGAGGTTCTCGAGATCGCCATGGATGACGGGATCGACCTTGGTGAAGGCATGTCCCACGAGCTGATCGAAGCCCTGAACACCATCGGCTCGATGCGTTCACTCGAGATCAAGACTCCGACCCTGGACGACGTGTTCGTCGAGCTCGTCGGAACCACGATCGCACGCGTGGAGGCCTCGGAGACGACATGAGTACATCCGCGAACGGCCTTCGAAAGATCGTGCACATCGCCTGGCGCGAGATCCGATACACCGCACTGACCCCGGCGTTCCTGCTGGGCGTGGTCGGCGTGCCGATCGCCATGCTCGGGCTGATCGTGCTCTACCCCCTGCTGCTCTCCCAGGAAGCACGTCCCCTGGAGGGAACCCTCGCGATCGTCGACCCTTCGGGACTGGTCGGCACCCAGGTCGAGATCATCCTCGAGGAGGACCGACTGGAGGAGGAGGCGGCGAAGAAGCTCGAGGAAACCCTGAAGAAGCTGCCCCTGGACGGCGCCCTCCAGAACGCCGGCGGCGGCATGTCGCTCTTCAGGCCGAACATCGATCTGTTCAAGACGGAAATCAATCTCGAGCTCCTCGTGGTTCTCGACCCCGAGGAGCTGCCCCGACTGAAGGACCGCCTGCAGGCGGGTGAACTCGTCGGCATCGCGGTGATTCCCGATGAACTCCTGGATGTCACGGCCGACCTCGAAGCCCTGCCCGACGACGAGGAACTGCTCGCACGCCACGAGTCCTTCGAACTCTTTCTCACCCAGGATTCCGCGCCCAACCAGACCAACGCGCTCGAAGACGTCCTGAAGCAGGCGGTGGTCGAGACCCGGGCCCAGCTGGGGGACATCGATTACGAAACGGTCCAGCGCATCCTGACCCGACCGGGGGTGCGAGCCATCCGGGTGAGTGAATCCGGCGAGAACCCCGAGAACATCAAGATCCGGATGATCCTGCCGATCGTGCTGATGATGCTCCTGTGGGTGAGCACGCTCACCAGTGGCAACTACATCCTCACCAGCACCATCGAGGAGAAGTCCAACCGCGTCATGGAAGTGTTGCTGAGCGCGGTCAGCCCGATGCAGCTGATGACCGGCAAGCTGCTCGGCCAGTCCGTGGTCGCCAGCTTCATGATGGTCATGTACGGCGGCATGGCCATCCTCGGCCTGTTCGCGATCGCCATGGCGGATCTCATCTCCGTGGGCCTGATCGTGCTGTCACTCTGCTACTTCGCGATCGCCTACTTCATGGTGGCTTCGATCATGGCGGCGATCGGCAGCGCGGTGAACGATCTTCGGGACGCACAGTCACTGATGGGGCCGGCCATGATCATCCTGATCCTGCCGATGATTCTCTGGATGCCGATCACCAACAATCCGGAATCGGCGCTGGCGGTCGTCACCGGCTTCATCCCCCCGCTGATTCCCTTCGTGATGATCCTGCGGATCGCCAGTTCGAGCGAGGCCATTCCGATCTGGCAGATTGTGTTGAGTCTCACCCTCGGCGGCCTTTCCGTCGTGGCTATGCTCTGGATGTGTGCACGCATCTTCCGGGTCGGCGTCCTCATGCAGGGCAAGCCACCCTCTCCACTCGAACTGCTGCGCTGGATGCGCTACCGCTGACTGGACTCGTCCATGGATTTCGAGCTGAGGACCATCGCCTACGGAGTCAGCACCGTTGTCGGCGTGCTCGGCCTGTACCTGTTCCTGCGGGGCGTTCGTGGTCGCAACCGGGGGGTACGTTCCTGTCCCAGCTGCCACCATCTTCTCGCGGATTCGAACGAGCTTCGCTGCCCTGAATGCGGTCGCCTGGCTCGGAGTGAACGACAGACCCTGCGCACCAACCGCAACCGACTGTCGGCACTCTTCGGCATGCTGCTGGTCGTGGGCTCGACCTTCGTCCTGCAGCAGTTGAGTCTGGGCAGGGCCAACCTGCTGCGAGGGCTTCCTGATTCGGTCCTGGTCATCATGCTGCCCTACGCAGGCGACAGCAATTCATCCACTACCTCCCTTGGCGGTGGCATCCACAGCGAACTGCTCAAACGTCTTCGGGATTCCTCCTTCGAGCTCGACGCCGGAAGAAGCCTGCTGGACCGTGTCATCAAGGGAGACTCGAATCATCAACCCGGCACCACCGCCTGGCGTGCCAAGTACGGCGCCTTCGCGTACGCACTGCCGCGCAGCTTCGAGACCGACGACCCACTGCTCGAGCGGTTCGATGAGATCACCCCGGTGGTGGAACTGCAGACCCCACGAATCTGGCCTGCAGGCCTTCCCCTGGTCGCGCAGCTCACGATGAACCGCTTCGATCTCGGGGATGATCCAGTTGAAGTGGCCATCGACTTCCCCGACGGGCGGACGGCACGATTCAAGCACCAGAAGGAGAATCGTTCGCGTTTCCCGCTGGCAATCACCCTGGGCGACATCGCAGGCACGTCGGAGACCAGTGAGATCCCGGTTCGAATCATCACTCGCTACGCCGACGGCGCCTCGAAAGAGCATGTGGCAGGCATCGAGATCAACACCGACCAGCAGTTGATCGAAACACTGGAAGCACGCGATTCGGTGGAGATGCAGACCGTGCTGCTCGAGCAGGTCTTCTCCCACCCGATCAGCATGGCATTCGAAGGATCACCGCCCTGGAGCATGCGGTTCCAACCGCGCGCCACCCGGCAGGAAGAGGCTTTCGAGGACGTCCTGGTCGGTCTTGAAGTCGATCTTCTCCACGAGGGAACCCTGGCCAGGCGATCCTGGATCTGGTGGAGCGACGGCGCATCGGGCTGGGAGACCATCTTCGAGAACGAGGCGCTGCTGGAGCGCGCAGTCGAACTTGAAGGTTCCTGGCAGCTGTCCCTGACCGGTCGCCCCGAGATCGCCGCACGTGCGCTCATCGGCCGGGAAAATCCTCGAACAAGCTACTGGGGCGGATCCTGCAGCAAACCCATTCGGATCATGAGTCGCCGGGGCGGCATGCTTCCCCGAGAGTGGGAGTCGATGACTGGTGATGCCTCGAAACCGACACCACCTCCCACACCGCAGAAGTGAAACCCGGCAGATCGGGCATGCATCGGGAGACGATATGATGCCTGCATGCTCAATACAAAAACCCTGAAGAAACTCGTGCTTCTGACCCTCTGCCTGATGACCTGGCATGGGGTCGCTTTCGGCGAACCCACGCCCCAGGACGGCAAGCCCAACCGAGCCCGGTATCTCACGATGCCGGTGAACGGGTTCATCGGGGTCGACACCGTCGCCGGCGGATTCGAGAGGGCCTTCAAGCGGGTTTCCGGTGACCCTTCCAACCGATGCGTGGTGATGACCTTCGACAGCGTCGGTGGCAGCAGTGCGCAGGCCGACCGGATCATCGAGGTGATCAACGGCACCGGTGACCGCTTCGAGAAGATCGGCGTGGTCACCCGTTGCCTGGGCCCGGCCCTCGGCATCCTGCTCACGTGTGACCGCATCTTCATCGCCGACCCGCAGCCTTCCGGTGACATCCTGGAATTCCACCGCTCGTTTCCCCCGACATCCGCGGTCCAGGAAGAACACCTCAGGCAGGAGCAGGCGATCTTCCGCGAACTGGTCAAGGCAAAGCCCGAATGGAAACCGGTGATCGAAGCCATGATCAACCCCGGCACGCCGCTGTACACCTGGCAGGTCGCACCCGGCCAGATCAAGACCTCGAACACGGCACCGGACCCTTCGATCGAGTCACTGGCCATCGACCTGACGGAGAACCTCGCGATCACCGCCAAGCAGGCCATCGCCGCGGGACTGGCCAAGCAGCTCGTCGGCGGCATGGAAGGCCTGGGCAAGACACTCGGGTACACGACCTTCCAACCCACCCTGACCTCGGGGGCCACGATGATGTCCGAAGCCGTGACCACGGAGTCCAAGGCCCGCAGCGAGATCGAGAACTCGATCGAACGCACCTTCGACCTGCTGTCCCGCGCCGAAGACCTGGTCCAGGACCTTCCCCGCCAGCAGAACTTCGCCGAACGCGCCGATCCACGGAACATGGAGTATCGAACCAGCTACGTCCGTTCCTGGAACGGCAGGCGGTGGATCTACACCAACTCCTCGATGAGCGCCTGGAAACGGAACACCGACAACGCCATCAAGCAGTGGCAGATCCTGGTCGAGACCCTCGACCAGATCGGTCGGATCGGCAACGAGACCCGGGACCAGGTCATCAAGTTGCAGAGGGAATCCACCAAGTGGGACGCCGATGATTCACGACATGGCTCGTTGAACATCCTCGAAACTGAACTCGAGGAACTCATGAGCAAGGATGCCTCCCTCGGCGTGATGAGACGTCAGGCACTGTCCCAGATCGAATTCCTCAGGAAGAACCGCAACAACCCGGTCTATTGAAAGTTCGGTTCGGACCCGGCATCGACGGTGAACCGGGCCGCGGGAGATTCAGACGATGAGTCATTCGAACATCTGGGCTCCCTGGCGGATGGCCTACCTTCGCGCCCTCAAGTCACAGGCACCCAAGGAACAGTCCCCCGGATCCAGCGACTTCTTCCGTCGTTACTGGCTCGAGCCCGAGAACGATGTTGAGAATCACGTCATCCACCGGACCGAGCTCGGCTTCCTCGTCCTGAACCGCTACCCCTACGCCAACGGACATCTTCTCGCCGCCCTGGGAACCGCCGCGCCCACGCTGCTCGAGTACGACCAGGACCACCGAACCGCGTTCTGGTCACTGGTGGAGGACGGCTGCCGACTGGTCCGGCACGCACTCAACCCGCAAGGCGTGAATATCGGCGCGAACATCGGCGATGCCGCCGGTGCCGGGGTGCCCGAACACCTGCACGCACACGTGGTGCCGCGCTGGGCAGGCGATACCAACTTCATGTCGGTGGTGGGCACCATTCGGGTCGCTCCGGATTCCCTGGAATCGGTGGCCGACCTGTACCGGGAATCGATCGCCCAGGGCGCACTGCAAGCCGACTGAGCCCACCACCGTCCGGAGGCGCAGCGAGCGCTGGTTCGACTGGATTGATGTGAAAAAGCGGTGCCGGGATCTCGTCGGAGCGAAAGTCGCTTTTCCCCCTCGCCTCCCCCTTGTCAGGGGCAAACGGGAAGAATCAGTCTGGGGATTCGCTCGAACCCCGATTTTAGGTGGGCTCGACCAGGCCCGGTCCCGACCTTCCACTCCACCCGCTGGGGGCGTGAGGCTTGATCATCGCCAGGTACGGACGATCCCTTGGGGTTCCGAAAGGCTCAAGCAAAATGCCACCAGAACCGATCCGACGAGAACCCGACACCGCGAAATCGAGTGTACCCCCACCCGGGGCTGAGTCCACTCGGGAGAGAAGAGTTTGACGCCGACTGGACCGGGCGTTAGCCTCAAACTACGATGGAGTTCGGGAGTTCGACTGTTGGTCGGACACCCTCCCTTTCATGGAGTTGAACGAGAGCATCATGCGCACCAACCACCCCATAATCATCTCCGCCGCGCTTCTTGGCGCAACGACGATCCTTGCCCTTGGCGGCTGCAAGTCCAGCACGGACCACTACAGCTACAAGGCGATCACCACGGACCTGACCCCGGAACTCCAGGGTCTCGCTGAACGTCCCGTCGACATCGATACCAACATCGCAGTGGTCGAAAACGTCAACTGGCGACTGATGTGGGGTGACCTCGGACGAGTCTGGTTCATGGACCGCCCAAGCATCCTCAGCCCGTTCCCCACGGTCTCCACGAGCGGCCAGCCGCACTGAGTGACCGAGCTCATGCCTTCTATAAGGCAAGCCACATGATCTTCACACGCCCCGGCCTCTGGCCCGGGGCGTGTTCTTCTTTGCCAGACCCGACACGGGATTCATGACACCATTCAGGACCGCCAAATTCACGGTTGACCATGTCTCCCGTTTCGTGGCGAGCTTCCATCCCCGGTCTCTTCAACCGATGCTCCGTGTCAACTACGCGCGCGAGTTGATGGCATGGTCGTTCATTCCGGTGATGCTTACCGGCCTGCAATCGGGAACGATGGGCATCGTTCTGGCCAAGACCTTCACCGGAACCCCCGGCACCACCGAGAAGAACATCGCCCTGGCGATCGGAACCATCGGTGCCGCCACCGCGATCGGAAACCTCACCAGCAGCTTCTGGGCGACGATGTCATGGGGACACGCCAAGGTCAGGTTCATCGTGTGGCTGATGGTCGCCTCCTCGCTGTGCGTCGGGGCGATCGCACTGGTCCCCGCGAACGTCACCGGTGCCTGGTTGATGGTGGGGCTGGTGCTGATCGGCTGGGTGTTCTGGAGTGGCGTGATCACCATTCGAACCACGGTCTGGCGCAGCAACTACCCCAGCAGCGATCGCACCTCGATTGCGGGCAGGCTTGCAAGCGTCCAGGCGATCGTGCTGGCTGCCAGCGGCTTCATCATCGGCTGGCTCCTGGATGCGTTCTCGAGGAACGACAGCTGGACCATGCAGATGCTGTCCGGCAAGGAGGGCCTGGTGGACCTGGAGCCCTCCGGGCTCGGCCAGCTCGCCTTCAGGGTCATCTTCCCGGCACTCGCCTTCTTCGGCATCCTCGGCGCACTGATCTACGCCCGGGTACGACTGCGTGGACAGAGTCGACTGGCCCGTGCCGAGCGGGCCAGTTCCAAGCAGCACAGTCCGTCCTTCAACCCGCTGTCCGCATTCCGGGTGCTCAAACGCGACCCCAGGTTCCTGCGCTACATGATCTGCCAGTTCGTCCTGGGCACCGGCAACCTGATGCTGTTCGCACCATTGACGCTCATCCTCACCGAACAGTTCGATGCCTCGTACCTCGAGGGCATCCTGGTCATCACCATCATTCCCCTGGTCCTGATGCCACTGGCGATACCCGGCTGGGCACGACTTCTGGCACGCATGCACGTGATATCGTTCCGTGCGATTCATTCGTGGTTGTTCGTGGTGACGGGGCTGCTGTTCCTTGCAGGGTCGACGCTTGAAGCCTTCCCCTTGATCGTCCTCGGATCGATCGTCATGGGGATAGCCTTTGGTGGCGGCGTGCTTGCCTGGAACCTGGGACACCAGCACTTCGCGCGCCCGGAGCAGGACTCGCTCTACATGAGCGTCCACGTCACCCTGACGGGTGTGCGCGGCATCATCGGGCCCTACCTTGGTGTGCTGGTCTACGAACTGCTCCGGCCCAGCGGGCATGGCGGGTTCGTCTTCGCCTGTTCGGCCGGGCTCACCACGCTGGGCGCCCTGGGCTTCGTCCTGCTTCGACGCGTGACCACACTCGAGAAGTCCGACGATGAAACCCACTGATCCGGGTGTCCGGCTCAAGCGTCCTTGGTCGCGTCCTTGGTCGTGTCCTTGGTCGTGTCCTTGGTCGTTTCGTCAACCGTGGAATCGGACTGCGCGGCGTCCTTTGGTGCAGCCGCCGGCGGCTTGACCGGGCGCTCGGTCACCGTGATCGTTGCGGTTCCCCTGATCTGCGAGGCCACCACGGTCATGGTTGCGACCCGCTCCTTGTCGGTTCGGGGCACCGCTTGGGTGAAGATCGCGACGGCCCGCTCGGGGGTGCCGGTCAGCGATTCCTGAGACCAACCATCGATTTCAAACCCGCGAGCCGTCCAACGAGCCCGCTCGAGCGCATCAAAGATCGATCCGGTGAACGTGGCCTGCCCGGACTGGACCTTCCCACGAGAGGTCGTGAAATCCTTGTTCTTCAGGGCTGTCCCGGGAACCAAGGGGATGTCGGTGCCCAGAATCCGGTGTTCTGCCCCCCCACAGCCGTTCATGGCAAAGACGAGCGCGAGAAGGGCTGTGGTGGTGAATCTCATCAAGAAGCTCCAAGAAGGTGCCAAGGGTGCGCCGGATGGGGTCCAGTTCCGGCTCGAGCCCTGATCTGGGGGACCACTTTTTCTTTTCCGTGAGCTATACTTGCCGATTCGCCCCGAAGGTGGGGCCAAACCCGGTCGAATTTCGGCATGTTGCCGGAACGGGATGCTCCAAACTCCAAGAAGCCGTGCCGCTCGGGTGCGCGGTGGAAGTCAGTGAAACACACATGGTCGATTTTAATCTGATCGAAGAGATCGGGCTCGAAGAGAGCCTTGCAAACGAAATGATTCTTGAAGCACTCGGCGCCAAGGCAGCCGAGGGCGACATGGAGGATGTGCTGGGAACAGCCATCCAGAAGTTCAAGTCCGGCGAGATCCTGCAGGGAACGATCGTCGGCATCAACAAGGACTACGTGGTCATCGACGTGGGCCTCAAGTCCGAGGGCCAGGTACCCAAGACCGAATTCGACGAGGGTGACGACGTCACCGTCGGCGAGAGCGTCGAGGTGCTGCTTGAATCCCTCGAAGACGACGACGGCTCCGTCTCCCTGTCCAAGCGCAAGGCCGACCGCATTCGAGGCTGGGAGAAGATCCTCCACAGCCGCAACGAAGGCGATGTCATCGAAGGCCGCGTCATGCGCAAGATCAAGGGTGGCCTCCTGGTGGACATCGGCGTCCCCGTCTTCCTTCCCGCCTCGCAGGTCGACATCCGTCGTCCCAGCGACATCGGCGAATTCATCGGTCGCACGATCCGTGCACTGGTGCTGAAGATCGACGAGGAACGTCGCAACATCGTGATCTCCCGACGCCGTCTCATCGAGGACGAGCGCGAGGACGCGAAGATGAAGCTGATGACCTCGGTGAAGGAAGGCGACCTCATCCGAGGCACCGTCACCAACATCGCGGACTTCGGTGCCTTCATCGACCTTGGCGGCATCGACGGCCTCCTGCACATCACCGACATGAGCTGGGGCCGGGTCAACCATCCCAGCGAGATCGTCCGGATCGGCGACGAGATCGAGGTCAAGATCCTCAACATCGATCGCGACAAGGAAAAGATCGCGCTCGGTCTCAAGCAGAAGGAAACCTCCCCGTGGGAGGAGATCGAGAAGAAATACCCGGTCAACTCCAGGGTCAAGGGCAACGTGGTCAACCTCATGTCCTACGGCGCATTCGTGCGGCTTGAAGAGGGCATCGAAGGCCTGGTCCACATCTCCGAGATGTCCTGGACCCGACGGGTCAACCACCCCAGCGAAGTCACCAACGTGGATGACGAGATCGAAGTCGTCGTTCTCGACATCAACAAGGAGAAGCTCGAGATCTCCCTGGGGATGAAGCAGATCGAGGTCAACCCGTGGGAGCTCGTCGCCGAGAAGTACCCCCCCGGCACGATCATCGAAGGCACGGTCAGGAACCTCGCCAACTACGGCGCGTTCATCGAGATCGAGCCCGGCATCGACGGCCTGCTCCACGTCAGCGACATCAGCTGGACGAAGAAGATCGCCCATCCCAACGAGGTCCTCAAGAAGGGCGACGACATCAAGTGCGTCGTCGTCGACGTCGACCAGGAGAAGCAGCGGGTCGGACTCGGGCTCAAGCAGCTCGAGGAGGATCCGTGGTTGGAAGCGATTCCGAACGCGTATCGTCCGGGCATGATCGTCCGCGGCACGATCACCAAGATCACCAACTTCGGTGTCTTCGTCCAACTCGAGGAAGGCCTCGAAGGACTCCTTCACATCTCCGAGCTGGCTGATGAGAAGGTCGAGACCCCGCAGGACGTGGTCACCAGTGGTGACGAGGTCGATGTCAAGATCCTCAGGGTCGACACCGACGATCGCAAGATCGGCCTTTCCCTCAAGCGAGCCCAGTGGGGCGCTTCAGAGGAAGATGCTGCCGGCGGCGATGGACTCGGCGACCTGGGTGGCGACATGCCCAAGCGCGGCGGCATGGACGACCACGGCGCCATGGGTACGGACAAGATCGAACTCTGATCATCATCGATCATCATCGATCATCATCCCCGGATCACAAGAAAGACGACGCCCACGGCCCTGCCGTGGGCGTCTTTCATTTGTTCAGGGTCGGCACGGCTCCCCTATGCCGACAGGGCGAAGCTCACCCGGTCGCAAGCGATCCCAAGGCGGCGATCAACACATGGCGACGAAGGACAGGAGTGCAAGGATCGCGATTCGCTTCTGGTGGTCTGAGATTGATGCGATGGCCTCGAACATGGGTCGGTCTCCTCGTCAGATCTGTGATTGTCGTGCTGGGGTGTCCCGGCTGGTCGGGTAGCATGGCTGCCCGGCCATGAGAAAGGTGCCACACCCGTCAAGGACATCAAACCTCTGGCACCCCCTGAGAGCGAAACGATGGCAGATCAGCTTGCACGACCCGTACGAAAACCAGCCCTGCTGCTTTTTCTGAGCCTGGCGGCGGTCCTTTTCGGACCATCGAGATCCCAGGCAATGCCAATCATCCAGGACGATTCGGTGCAGATCGAGCAGGCGATCGACACCTGGCTGCACATTCGCCCCTGGATCGACGAGCTGTACGTGCCCACAGCCGACCGCACCAGCCCCGGTGATCTCGGGCCCGAGCTCACCGGTGTCAGCCTGATGCTTCGATTCCAGGGAAGGATCATCGGGGTCGGTGAAGCCCATGACCAGGGGGCGGACACCCTTCGTCAGGCAACGAGTGCCGCGGTTCAGGATGCACGGTCCAGCCAGCGCGTCCGAGACCTTCCGTTCGAGATGATTGAATCCGTCGGCAAGCAGACTTGCGTCGAGCTTGAACTGCCGCTTCAACCGCAACCGCTCCTGGGCGAGACCTTCGAGGACGTGGTCGCTTCCATTCGACCCGGCATCGACGGGCTCGCCATTCGCCGAGGAACCAACTGGAGCTGGTCGTTCCCGGGGCGCATGCAGGCCTTCGGTCTGGCCGATCGTCCGGAACGGGTGCTGATCAGACTGCTTCGGGAACTTGGACTGCCGCCGAAGAATCCCGCTGAACTCCGCAGGATCGATGATGTGGAGTTCTACCGATTCGAGGTGATCGTGCTGACCCAGGAATCCCCTGAGAGCATGCCCTTTGAATCGATCCGCGGCACTCGGCTCGTACCAAGACCATCCGAGCTGCGAAGCATGGCAGAAAAAATCGCCGAAGCCGCTGCAGACAACCTGCTGACCCACCTGGCCTCGGATCCGACCAGTGATGTGGGGGACATCCCCGGAGCGGAGCGCCTGGCCGACCTCGGCCTCTTCGGGGACTACGAGGTCTCGACCGACCGCTACAAGCCCATGGTCGCGTCTCCAGGTGAACAGGCACTCACCGCCTGGGCGCTTGCCCGATATTGTGCCGAGTACCGAGGGCTTGTACCGGAAACCCGCTCCGAGATCAGACGTATTGCAGGGCTGATCATCGAACGCCTGGCAACCGTCGATCCCGTCGAGGAGGAGCCGCTCTCGGACGAACGCTGCGTTCCACTCATCCTGCTCACGGGGCTGGCCTTGTATGACCGGGCTGAGAACCGTGACCCGGTACTCAGCGAACCACCGATCCTCGCCAAGGCACGCGAGCGTTTTCTTGCACAGATCGATCGTCCTGAAGACGAACAACAGAAGACGAACCTCTCGATTCGAGCCCTCGAGGCAGTGGCTGCCTGTGCACTTTCACAGGAAACGGATCCGATCATCTCTCCGGAAAAGGCCGCCCAGATGCTGGAATCGGTCTGGCGCACTGCAGTACCGAATGAATTGATCGGCGTGCTTCACTTCCTGATCCTGGCGGATCGCACCCTGTCCCCCAACCCCAACCTGGCCAGTCACCGGGCAGCCAGCCAGCATCTGATCGAAGCATCGATCGTCAACCAGATCGGGCATCAGGATTCACTGGTCGCAGTCGATCCGCCCGTACGTGACCTACTGGGCGGGTTCGTGTTGAGCGGCTCGCCTCGGACCACTTCCGGCGCGAGCTCACTCCGCCCCGCCCTCGCACTGGCCGCAGCAGCACGAAACGGCTTGATACCCGCTCCCGAGCGACAGGCTGCGTGGCAGTCCTCGCTCGAGCTGGCCCTTCGCTTTGCCCAGCAGCTTCAGATCGACGATACCCAGGCCTATCGAACCCCAGCCTCGACCAGAGCCCGTGGAGGGCTCAAGAGTGCCCCTTGGAGCAACCTTTCGAGGCTCTCGGACACCGCCCTGGCGCTCTTGCTCGCCACGGAGGTCCTGGCTGACGAAGATCTCGCCCCAACCTCGAGCCCGACGAAAAGTCGTCCCAGAACGACTCCAAAGGGCCCTTGAAACCTGAAGAAATGGAACATGTTGCCAGATACGGGCGAATCCTGTTCTGACGCATGGGTACCTGCTCGATATACTCTATTGTTACTGGTCACAAGCCAGCATGCCTGCGACAATGATCCTTTCCACCACCCGGTGGGAATTCTAGAACCGCCTTGGCCCGATGGGCCCGCGTACGTGAGGAGATACTCATGAAGAGAGTCCTGATACTCGCCGCCTGCGTCTGTGCAGTGACCGCTGCACCCGCACTCGGCCAAAGCCTCGAAGAACGACTGCGTGGCGCCAGCGTCAAGAAGCAAGCCAGCAGCTCGACGAAGCCGGTTCTTCTCGGAGCGCTCCTCTACACCGACATCTCATCCGTTGATTTCGATGAGACGCCTCTTCGACAGGTGATGCAGTTCATCGAGAACGAACTCGGCGTCAAGATGATCTGCCGATACAGCGATGACCCGAATGCACAGGGCGGCATGGAGCCGGATGAACCCATCTCCCTGAGCCTTTCCAACATGCCCGCAATGACCGTCCTCGAGATGGTCCTGGAGCAGGCTGGTTCATACGACCCCTGCACCTGGCAGCTTCGTGAAGGCTTCATCGAAGTCGGCACCAAGGAACGACTCAGCACGCCCGGCTCGAAAGAGACTCGTCTCTATCCGATCCGTGACCTGATCTACGACCCCCCCTACTTCGACAACGCGCCTGACTTCGATCTCAACAGTGCGATCAGCCAGGGCGGCGGCAGCGGCGGTGGCGGCGGCGGCGGCAGCAGCGGTGGCGGCGGCGGTGGCCGAAGTGGCGGCGGCGGCGGCGGCTTCGGCGGCGGTGGTGGCGGCAGCGGCGGCGGCGGTGGTGGCCTCTTCGGCTCCCCCGGCGAAGACCCCGAACGTCTCAGCGAAGAGGAACGCGCCGAGATCCTTCAAGAGATCATCGAGGAATTCATCGAGCCGGAAGCCTGGGGCATCTGGGCCGACATGAAGTTCTACCAGGGCAACTACATCATTCGCGCTCCAGACTGGATTCACCGGCAGATCGCCGGCTACCCCTTCGCACCTGCGCGTAGGCGAGGATCCGCGGTCTCCCAGCGTCGTTTCGTGACGTTCACCCCGAGGCTCTCGATCGTCCAGGGCGTGGAAATCAACTCGGTCCCGGTCACGGGAACCGCCGGTGGAACCCCCGCTCCCTGAGCACCAACGGCAAATACACGACCATACGAGAAGCGGCGCGACGAACTCGCGCCGCTTTTCGTATGGTTTGTCGAGGCCGCACTCAGAGGAGCTCTCCGATGCCAACCGAGAACCTGCCCCTTCGGGCACTGATGACACTGATCCTCCCGTGCTTGTTCCTCATCCAGTCGCTCGAAGCCGCCCCACAGCACGACATGCCTGGCGTCGTGGTTCCGGTGGCCATCGAGTCAGGTGGCAAGGCACCAGGCAAGCGGACCACGCGCAAGGATCTGGCCGCCGGAAGGCTCTCCTACCTGCAAGTCGCCATGCAATTCGATGAAGTACCACTCAAGCAGGCACTCCGCACGTTCTTCAAGGCCATCGATGTCGACTACGTTCCGTACTTTCGTGGCAGGAACGCCGACAGCGGGATGTTGAGCGACACACCGATCTCCCTTGAGATCAAGAACCTCAGCGCACACCGAGCACTCGACCTGATCATCACCGTCGCCACGGTGGGAGAACGCTGCACCTGGCAACTGCGTGGAGGCGTGGTGGAAGTCGGCACGATGGCACGACTCGCACGCTCCGGGGAACAGAAGTCGATCGTCTACCCGATCAAGGACCTGACCCTGGATGTCCCCTACTTCGACCCCACTCCGGGCGAGAAGAACACGACGGAACGCGAGAAGCCACGCCACCTTGCTTCACAACTCATGCACCACATCACCGCCGCCATCGTGCCGGAAGCCTGGGAACCTCCCACCGTCGATGACGACCAGGCGACACCCCCGCCCTCTTCCAATGGCGGATCGGCGTGGTCGAACCTCAAGCCGTACGAGGAGAATCCACGAACCCGCAGGATGGAAGCCCTGCAACTGTTCGTGATCGGCCGCTGGGCGAAGATGCAATACCACCGCGACGACCTCCTGGTCACCGCACCTGACTTCGTCCATCGGGCGATCAACGGCTACCCCGGTGCGACCATGCCGGATCCCAGCAAGTGGAAACTGCCGGTGGTCCCCCCAGAGAAGCAAGCCGGTTGAAGGATTCCACGGACAGGCAACCACCGGAGACGGGTGACCCAGGCCGGTTCACGACCTGGTCGTGGTGTCCCCTGCTGTTTGGCGCGTCGTTGCTCTCGTTGTGGTTCATCCCCGGAGACACCTGGGCAGGGTGGTTCTCTCATCCGATGCGCACCGCTCCGGGAAGCCCGGTTCCCGAGGTGACCCTGCAGGGCATTCGGCTGCTGCGCATCATGCTGCCCGTTGCCGGCTTGTGCTGGATCACGGCGGGGATCATCGTGGCGCTGGGGATGCGGGGCAGGACACCGAGCCACAAGACGGAAGATTCATCCCGGATCCCCTTCCGATGGGCCATCATCACCGGCCTGCTGGTCGCGGCATTCGTGATTCGTCTTCCCCTGCTCGGCCAGGGTCTCTGGTACGACGAGATCGTCGCATTCTGGTACTACGGGCAGCACGGTCCCGGTCCGATCCTCGGAAACATGTTCACGCCAGCCAACCATGTGCTGCAGTCACTTGGTTCCTGGGCTTCGGTCAGTATCAGCGGAGGTTCACTGGAAGAGTGGACGCTGCGCTTGCCTGCACTCCTTGCAGGCCTGCTCTCCGCATGGCCGATCTACATCATCGGACGACGCGCACTCGGTTCGACCGGTGCGATCATCGCGGTCGCGGTGATCCTGTTCATGCCGATCGCGATCATCGAAGGCACCGAGGCACGTGGGTATGCACTGATGCTCCTCTTCGGCTCGAGCTCGAGTGCGCTGCTTCTGTGCGCACTCGAGGATCGCAGGATCGAGCTGCTTCCCCTGTACGCACTGGCCTGCACGCTCGGCATCTGGAGTCACCTGGTGACGGTCGTTGTCCCCGCGGGGCACGCCCTCCTGCTGGTCGGGGTCCTGCTGGCATCGAACGACCGAAGAAGAATCTGCCTGCAGGCACTCGGCGCCATCGCCCTTGCTGCAGTGACCACGTTGCTGGTCCTGGCCCCGGTGATACCGGATCTCCTGCAGGCACGCAGTGATTTCACGGCGACCAGCGTGGACCAACCGACGCTGCTCGGTGCGGAGGGGCGCATGATTCTCTTCGGGTTGGGCGGCGCCTGGCCGATCAGGACCGTGGGCATCTCAGGCGCCCTGGTCGGAGCATGCCTGGCCTTGCTGGGCCTTCATCGAGCCCTGTCGGACCAGCGCTTGAGAAGATCCCTTCTGGTGACCGGATTGCCGATCCTCGTGGCTTTGCTGCTGGTCGGTGTTCTTGGGACATGGATCTATGCACGCTTCATGGTCTTCGGACTGAGCTTCGTCGCCATCGCGGTGACCGGAGGTCTGTTGTGGTTGAACGAGCGATCCAAGGGAGCGGTCGTGGTCGCAGGCATATGCCTGGGCATCGGTTGGTCGATCGTGGTGTGGAGCCAGTGGACCATCCCTCGCCAGCCGATTCGAGAACTGGTTCAACGGATTCCGAATGACGGTTCACTCGTTGCATCATCAGGCGTCAAGGACATGGCCCTGGTGGTGGCGTGGTACCTGCCGGAAGCGAGAAATCGAGTCATCGATGCGGATGCCCAGCATGAAGATGCCGCCCAGCGCCTGGAAGATCCCCGAATCGAATGGGTGATCCACGCCTACCCACGTAAATCAGGCAGCTGGCCGGCGAACATCGAGGGCATGAGCACGCTGCCCGGCTGGATCGACCAGATGGACGGTTCGTTGCTGCTCGAGCGGAAGAAGAAGCCCTCAAGTCCCGATCAGTCGTGACGGAGGGCCACGATCGGGTCCTTGCGACTCGCGATGATCGCGGGATAGATTCCGAAGATCAGCCCCACGCCTGCGGCGACGATGAAGGACACCACGATCGACCAGAGGGTCACGACCGGGTGGATCTGCAGGTCGGAATCAAAGGCCCCTCGGAAGAACGAAAGAGACAAGAGCCACGGCACCACGCTTCGCAGGCCGAGGGAGGTGCCGATACCCAGGAGAATGCCGATCACGCCCCCCACCGCCGACAAGCTGCCGGTCTCGACGAGGAACTGCAGGACGATGTGCTTGCGGGTCGCGCCCATCGCCCTGCGAATGCCTATTTCGCGGGTTCGCTCGGTGATCGAGGCCAGCATGATGTTCATGATGCCGATTCCGCCGACCAGCAGGCTGATGGCGGCGATCGCGACCAGCATGATGTTCCAGACCAGCATCGATCGCTTGGCGTTCTCCAGGAGTTCCCAGGGGACGATCAGTTCGACGTCCCTCATGCCGGGGTGATCGACCTCGACGATTCGCTTGGCACGGTCAGCGGCAAGGATCACCTCGTCGGTGCTCTTGGTGTTGATGTAGATCTCGGAAAGCTCGATCTCCTCGCCACTGAAGGAACCTGATTCACGTCGAACCAGCAGGTCACCAAATCGTTCACCTGCAGTGGTGATGGGGATGTGGACGTCCTTGTTGAGATCACGGTCCAGCTGGGCGGCGCCGGCACCACCGGCGAACCCTATGGGTTCGAGAACACCGACCACGGTGAAGACCACCTCGTCGATGAGGATCGAGGAACCGATCGGATCGTCGAGGCGAAAGAACTTCCTCGCCACCTCGTGACCGATGACCGCGACCGGACTGTTGTTCAGCAGGTCTTCCTGGGTGAGATATCGACCTCGGGAGGCGATCCTGAGATTGGCGACCTTCTTGAATTCCGGGGTGGTCCCGAACGCCTGGGAGATGACTCGCTCCCCGCCCCGCCGCACTTCGCCGCCGGTCGCCTTCAGGGGAACCACCATCGCTTCGCCGGAGAACGCCGCATCAATGCGTCGGAAGTCACGCCGCCCGAGTCCGTAGTAGACGATGAGCGATCGTGCCTGCCCACCACCCTGGGCCATGGCCGGCTTGGAACTTCTCACGATGATGTTGGTCGCACCCAACGCCTCGATGTCCTTGAGCGCTGCACGCTTGTTGCCTTCGCCCATCGAGACGACGACGATCACAGCTGCGACACCGAGGATGATCCCCAGGCTGGTCAGGAAGGTACGGAGCTTGTGCAGGGCGAGGTTGCCCAGACCGACTCGGAAGATTTCTATGAGGAAGGTCATGATGTTCGTGGTGCATTCCGTGGAAGTGGCCATGATAGACTCCGGAGCGCAACATGACCGAGTTCACCGTCATCTCGGAATCCGAAGAAGTCGGCTGCTGGATCTACGAAGTGGACCTGGCCTCCGCCGACGATGTTCCTGATCGACTGCAATTGAGACTCGCCTGGGAGGATTACGATCTCTGGGTGCGAGATGGCTCCATCGAGCCGGCGAGAGTCGCCAATGCACTGCTGAGGTTCGCCCTCGCCCACCAGGCCTTCCAACCGACACCGGCAAGGATCGATTCCTCCCATCCACGACGATTCGATCCGAGTGCCGATGACGAGATCAATCGTCTGATTCGGGATATCCACGCCTGAACCGGTTCATCACACCCGGCGAGGCTGGGCAATCAGGGGAAGCAGATCCTCGTTCTGCCACGAGAGTGGGATCTCCACCGAGAAGGTCGCCCCGTTGCCGGGCTCGGAAACCAGGGAGACGGTGGCGCCCAGCAGCGCCGCCAGTTCACGGCAGATCGCAAGACCGAGTCCCGTCCCCGAGTGCTCGCGGGTGTGACTGGCATCAACCTGCCTGAACTTCTCGAAGACCGCGTCCTGCATGTCGTAGGGAATGCCGGGCCCCTCGTCGGTCACGCCGATTCGGACACCGGGCTGACCATCCTGGCGACTCACTCGATGCACGGATATCAGGACCGAACCATTGTTGGGAGAGAAACGAATCGCGTTGGAGAGAAAGTTGTAAAGGATCTGCTGCAGTTTCCCCGGATCGGTCTCAACGGCAGGGATGCCGTCCGGGACACGAACCTGCAGATCGATGATCTTGTTCTCGGCCTGCGGCCGCATGATCGCACGAAGACCTTCGAGCAGATCGGCGATGCTGCAGGGTTCGAGCGTCACTTCGACTCGTCCTGCCTCGATCTTCGCCATCTGCAGCAGTTCGTTGATCATGTCGAGAAGGCTGCGACCGCTGGAGACGATGTTGTGGAGATACCTCAACTGTTTCTCGTCGGGGTCGCCGTTCTCGGCCGCCATCTCCTCGAGCAGTTCGGCGAATCCGATGATCGAGTTCAAGGGGGTCTTCAATTCATGACTGATGTTGGCCAGGAACTCGCTCTTCAAGCGGTTTGATTCGAAGAGACCGATGTTTGCCTCGGCAAGTTCCGTCACCTTCAGGTCGAGGCTTTCGTTCATCGACGTCAGTCGTGATTGCGATCGGCCCAGTTCATCGAGCATTCGATTGAATGCCCTTGAAAGTTGCTCGAAGTCGTCACCGGTCTTGATCTGACTTCGTGCATCCAGGTCACCACGTTCGACGAGTTCGGTCGTTTCACGGAGGGCGCGCACCGGAGAGAAGATCAGTTTCGTGAGAATGAGATAGAAGACGAGGATCGCGATCAGGCCCGCGAAGATCCCTGCCGCGATGATGAAGATGCGGCTCGTGAGCAACTGACCTGCCCCGAACGCACCAGGTCGATCGACCAGGACCATGGCAACGACCTCGCCTTCGTTGCGCACTGCGCGCACGTAGAGGATTCGAGGGTCCCCACCCACGTCGGTCTGTTCGAACTGCTCGGACAATTCAGGATCGGATTCGAAGTTCTCCAGTGCGGTGCGCAGGAAGAGCTTCGAGGAAACCCTGGCCTCGGCGGGAGTGACGGTGCGCGTCGTGGAACTCGAATCCAATGAACCAAGCTGCGTGTCGGCAAGTTGTCGCACGATTTCAAGCTGTGCATCCTCGACCAGTGAAACGGATCGAAACCACGGCACCGCAAGAACGCCGGCAAGCAAGACAACCACTGCCACCCCGAAGAGCAGCTGGCATTTGTTTGCAAGTGAGAGTCCTGAGGCCATCAGGTGAGTCCTTCGAACATGCTAACTCCTCGACACAGAGGGCTGGAATTCTGAAAAAACACCCACTCTGACATCTCGTTGGCAAAAAGGAGGTTAGCGAGGAATCCGAACGCTGCGGGTCGGAATCGAGGCCGGGCTGAGCAAGTTGAGCTGGACAAACAGCCTCGGTACGACCGATATTATGGATGTCTTCATCTCTTCCTCCTAGGCCCTCGTCGGCTCCCGTCGACGAGGGCCTTTTTTCATCCCCCTCGCCTGGTGGGCCTGTCCTGGGTTAGGTTGTCAGGATGCGAAAAACAGATACTGATTCCGATAATGTCCAGATGAGCGACGTGCTCTGCGACTTTTGTCACCGTGAGTGGACCGAGGATGTCGCGATGGTCGAAGGCCACCAGGGCTCGTGCATCTGCGGCTCCTGCCTGCGCGTGGCCTGGGAAAGCGTGGTCGAGGGCAACCTTGACGACAGCACCGAGGGCTGGAAGTGCACGATGTGTCTCGAGCACCGGGATGACCCCTGCTACAGATCACCCGCCTACGACGAGGCCTACGTGTGCCGGCGATGCATTCGCCTCTCGGCCCAGGCCTTGCGCAAGGATGACGGTGAATGGGACGCACCGGGGCCGAACCGCCCGGAGTGATGTTCGACGTCAGGCTTCCTGGCGCAGCAGGGTCATGCCATGAAACGGCCGACCTTCGCGCGCGAACTTTCGTTCGAAGTTCGTCCCGACCATCTCATTGTCCCCTGCAGACTCTGGTGGCTGGAATGACTGGCGGCCGAAGAGCCCCTGGTTTCGCTCTGCGTGTTCCTCGCACCAGGACCAGAGATCCTCATGATCGGTGACGATGCGCAGTTCACCACCGGGGCGGAGGATCCTGTGGATCTCCTTCAGGGATGCATCCTGCACGACCCGACGCTTGTGATGCCGCTTCTTGGGCCAGGGATCGGAGAAGTAGAGATGAACCACGTCGGCAATCGCGTCGGGACACCAGAAGCGAATGAACTCGGTCGCATCCCCATGCAGCATGCGGACGTTCCGAAGGTCGTTTCGACGAAGTCGATCGGCCGCGTAGCGGCAGAACTCACCGGCCCACTCGATTCCGAGGAAGTTGGTCGTGGGCTGGAGAACGCCCTGCTGCACGAGAAAGGTCCCCTTGCCGGAACCGATCTCGAGCTCGAAGGATCGAGATGGATCAGCGAACCACGTGCGTGGATCGAGCTTCCCCTCCTCGGGGGAAGGCAGGTCGCGGCTGGCGAATCCCCAGCCGTCGATATCCAATTCCTTGCCTCTGGAAAGACCGAAAGACATCGAGGATGACTCCTGGGCTCAAGGTGACGTTCAGGGTTCGGAACGCCCGGTGACTTCGAGGATCCACGTCGAGATGTCCATCAGCACTTCCGGTTCCATGGTCGTCTCGATGCTGGAATACTCGGTGACGGCGCCGGTTTCGGACTTCTGGAAGAGATGATTGAGTCCGTCATATTCGATGACCTTCACGGTCCCCCCACCGGTGGTGACGGCACGTTCGATCTCGGGAAGATTGATCTCGGAGATCACCTGGACATCGCGGGTTCCATTGATTGCCAGGACCGGGCAGCTCAACTGGGAGAGGAATTCCCGGGGATCGGTTCGAATGAAGGCGACCATCCAGGGGTTGAAGGGTTGAGGGTCCGCAGCCAACTTCGCCCGTCCATCGGTCATCATCTGGTTCGCCTGTTCATCACCAAGCTCGGAACGAGCACTGGCGATCTGGGCGTCGATGAGTGCGAGGTAGCCCGTACCGAGTTCTTCGACCGGTGCGTCGTTTCGAACCAGGTCCATCATCTCGGCATGGCGCACGATGATCTTCGCGATTTCCGCGGGGTCGGTGCCCTGCACCGTCATGATGCGTTCACTCTGCGACGTGAGAATCCGTCCCCCATCGACGCCCGGTCCAGCCATCAGGACGGCGAACGCAATGGCCTGATCCTCGACGATCGCCATCGGTGCCACCAGGCCACCCTCACTGTGACCGATCAGGCCGATCGCGGAATCATCGACGTCCTCACGATCCCGCAGCCAGCCGACTGCAGCTAGAGCATCCGTGGCGAAGTCCGAAGTCAGTGCGGTGGAGAATTCGCCCGTGGATTCACCGAACCCACGATCGTCGTAACGCAGGGTGGCGATGCCCTGTCGTGCCAGGTGATCCGCCAGAACCAGGAAAGGGCTGTGCCCCATGATCGATTCATCACGATCCTGGGGACCGCTTCCCGAGATCATCACCGCCACCGGGGGGTTTTCCACGCCATCGGGCAACAAAAGCGAGCCGGCGAGTACATGCCCGTCGGGATGATCGATGCGAGCTTCGATCTCCTTGTAGGGAAAAGGAGGCTTGGGGGTCTGTGGTCTGCGATCACGGTTGAACTCAGCGCCATCGACCGGCGTCAAGCTCACTTGCAGTGCAGCACCGGATTGCTTCATCAAGCCACTCAGTGACTTGTCTTCCTGGATCTCGAGTTCCATCGTGACCGGCGTCCCGAAGTTGGTCTCGATGAACCAGCCGTTCTCGAGCCTCCTTGCATCGGTTGGATATCCCTCGACACCCTGCATGGGTATTCCGAGTCGAGCCGAAGCGGTATCGGCGTCGAAACCGAGCTGCAGGTGCAACTCCAGTTCATTGCCACCGGGCAGCTCGAGGTTTCCGATGTAGAAGTCATTGTTCTTCATCTGCTCGGGAGCCGACCAGGGCAGGAGCTTCAGGGGGAATCCCTGCAGGACGGTCTGACCATCCGCACCGAAGACATCCATGCGGCCCGAAATACCATCAGGAGCGGGTTCGAGGAGGAGCATCGCAGTGCGGCCACCCGCCGCGAGGCTGATGGTCGGTGCGCCCGGCTTTCCACCAAGATCCACCAGCTTCCCGAGAGCCAGGGCCGAAGGCATGGTCAGTCGGACCTGACCGGAACCCTGCGGTGGGAACTCGAGTGCGATGAAGGAAGGCGCAACCGGCGTGTCTGCACTTCCTATCCAGTTGGTACCCGCAAGATCGACCACGGGAGCAGCCTGCGACTTCTCGTCCTGGAAATGGCCAGAGGATGAGAGAAGCAGTGAACCCAGCAGGGTGAAGGCGACTGATCCAAGCATGAGGGACCTTCCTTTCGGGGTGAGTGCCCCTGGGGTCCGTCAGTCGGCAGCGGGTCGAGGGGTTGCGTGACCTTCCTGGTCGGCACGCTCCCATTCGACTCTGCGCGAGGTGCCCCAGAGCGATTCAATATCGTAGTAGAGCCGATGCTCCGGTTCGAAGATGTGCGCGACCACATCGACGAAATCGACCACCAACCAGGTCGTTCCAGAATCGACACTCGACCTGAATGGAGCATTGTCCTGGCTCTTGCCCAGGTCCTCGAGTGCCTGTGCGGCTGATTTCATCTGCCGCTGGCTGGTTCCGGATCCGATCAGGACGTAGTCGCAGACCTGGCTGAGCCCGCGAACATCAAGCAGCAGGACCTCGGAGCACTTGTCATCCTGCAGGGAACGAGCCAGCTCGATGGCGAAGGCCTGGACGACTTCGGGGTCTGATTGTGAACGGGATCGAGCCAAGGTGTCGGTCCAAATACGAGGGGCGGTCTTTCAACCGCCCCTCGCGAGTGTGACTTGGAAGCTGAAGGTCAGTTCAGCCCGAGTGCGGAGAGCACGAACGGGCTGGCCTTCACGGTCAGGCCGGCGAAGACCACCGACACGACACTGATGAGCTTGATGAGGATGTTGAGCGAGGGACCGGAGGTGTCCTTGAAGGGGTCACCGACCGTGTCACCGACCACGCCGGCCTTGTGGGCATCGGAGCCCTTGCCGCCGTGCTTGCCGGTCTCGATGTACTTCTTCGCGTTGTCCCAGGCACCACCCGCGTTCGCCATGAAGATGGCGACCGCGAAGCCGGAAACCAGGGCTCCAGCGAGCATGCCCATGACACCCGCGACGCCGAGGATGACCCCGACGGCGATCGGAATGGCCACGGCCATCAGCGAGGGAATGACCATCTCCCGGAGTGCGCCGTTGGTCGAGATGGCGACACAGGAAGCGTAATCGGGATAGCTCTTGCCATCGACTTCGACCTCGAAGGGCCAGTTCAGGGGGTTGGACATCTCCTCGTCGGACATGCCGTTGGCCTTGAACCCACGCTTCATGATGTCGAACTGTCGTCGACATTCCTGCATCATGGCGAAGGCGGCGCGACCCACTGCGTTCATGGTCATGGCGCAGAAGACGAAGACCATCATCACGCCAAGAAAGAGACCACCGAGAACCCTGGGGTTCATGAGGGTCACGTTGTAGTAGGCGAGCACCTGGGGCAGGCCGGCTTCGGCGATCGAGACGATCTCGAAGTCGAGGTTCGCCTCACCCGGGCCGGCAAAGCCCTTGGCTTCGTAACTCTTGGAACTGGAGACCCAGCTGACCTTCGACCAGGCGTTCTTCTCGCCCAGTTCGTCGAGCAGGCGGCGGGTGCGAGCATCGACCACCAGGCCACCGACCATGGCTTTCTTGTCCTTGCCTGCGGCAAGAACGAAGAGACCGTCGCCGACGTAGCGTGCGTACTTCTGGCCTTCACCGGGATCGGACTCGTTCACGCTGGAGTAGAAGGCATCGGGATGCCCGCTGACCGCCATGGTGTCGAGGTTGGCCTTCACGGTGATCGCGAAGGCGGCGAGGAGGGCCAGTGCGGTCAGGGCCGCGGAACCGATGGCGAAGCCCTTGCCGGTCGCTGCGGTGGTGTTACCGAGCGAATCGAGCATGTCGGTCCGGTCTCGGACGAAAGCCGGCTGCTGGGTCATCTCGGCGTTGCCGCCGGCGTTATCCGCGATCGGGCCGTAGGCGTCGGTCGCGAGGGTGATGCCGAGGGTCGACAGCATGCCGACCGCGGCGATACCGACGCCGAAGACGCCGTAGAGGAAGTTCTCGCTGCCGTTACAGAAGCTGAAGGCGAGGAGAATCGCGACCACGGTGGTGAGCAGGGGAATCCAGGTGGAGCGCATGCCTTCGGCGACACCCGCGATGATCACGGTGGCAGGACCGGTTTCGGCCTGCTCGGCGATCCGCTGGGTCGGGCCGTATTCGTAACTGGTGAACTTCTCGGTACCCCAGGCGATGACCAAGCCACCGATGAGTCCGACCGAGATCGCGATCAGCGGACGCCACCAGACGAGGCCGAGCTCCTCCTCGGAACCATCGAGCATGAAGTAGAGGAGCACCGCGCCAAGCCCGATGATCAGTATGGAGGACAGATAGACCCCGGCATGCAGGCTCTTGAGGAGCTGGGAGAAGCTCGCGCCTTCCTTCGCCTTGACGAAGAAGACCGCGATGATCGAGCAGATGATCCCGAGACCGGCGAGGGCCGGGGGCACCGCGACCAGCTTCAGCGACCAGATCGCCGCATTACCAGCATCATTGGTGCCTGCGAAGTGCCCGACACAGGCGGCGGCGGCCAGGGCCATCGCAGCGAGGATCGAACCGTAGTAGCTCTCGTAGAGGTCCGCGCCCATGCCGGCGACGTCACCGACGTTGTCACCGACGTTGTCGGCGATGGTGGCGGGGTTTCGGGCGTCATCCTCGGGGATGCCGGCTTCGACCTTGCCGACCAGGTCGGCGCCGACGTCAGCAGCCTTGGTGTAGATGCCGCCACCGACTCGAGCGAAGAGCGCCTGCAGCGAGGCACCCATCGCGAAGGTCATGGTGACGGTGGTGATGTCGACCAGCGAACCGATCTCGAAGACCTGGTAGAGAAGGAAGAACCAGATCGAGACGTCGAGAAGCGCGAAACCGACCACGCTGAGTCCCATGACCGCGCCGGCGCGGAAGGCGACCTTGAGTCCGCTGTTGAGCGACTCCTTGGCGGCCGCGGTGGTTCGCGCCGAGGCGTTGGTGGCGGTCTTCATCCCGAACCAACCACACAAGCCCGAAAGCAGGCCGGCAATGGCCACGCCAAACGGGGTGAGGATGTCCTGCAGGCCACCGAAGGCCATCGCGACGAGCACGCCGCAGAGGACGAGGAAGACCACGATCACCACGTTGCGCTGGCGACTGAGGTAGGCATAGGCGCCTTCGCGCACTGCCTTGGCGATCCGAATCATCTCCGGATCACCCTCCGTGTTCTTCATGAGTCCGCCGTAAAACACGATGGCGAACACGAGCGCCAGGATTCCGCCGATAGGTGCAAGGAACCAGGCCGGTGCGACCGTGAACAGGTTCGGTGCTTCGAGCAGGTTGAGCATCATCTGATCTGCTGCCTTCTCTGATGTTGTCCAGAGATTGCCACGTCAAGAGTCAGGAGACGGGCAATCATGAAATTGAAGAAGAGACGTCACACGTGCCACTCGGGACACGAGGTAGAAAACACAATTCGCCATTGTGGCGGTGTGGAATGAGTACTGGTCGGGGGGACGCGTCTAACGACCGACACGCGCTACGCGCGAGGCCGTCTTTCTTGCGTCACGCCGGCGGCGTTCCGAGGGCTTCTCGTAATACTGCCGCTTCTTGACTTCCTTGGTCAGGCCCTCTTTTTCACACAGCTTCTTGAAACGTCGAAGCATCTGTTCGACGCTCTCGCTGCCACGGGCCTTGATTCGAATCGCCATCGGGTGCCAGTCCTTCTTGTGTGGGAAAGCGGGACATTACACGGGATCCCGAGGGGGAACGCAACCCTCTTTCCACCGCCAAAGGGCACCGATTTCCATCGGGCCGTTGTTAGGATCGGCTCGTGACCCTGATCATCGACACCTGCAATGTGCTTCACCGCACCGGAATTCTGCCTCCTGAACTGGCAGGAATCGACGAGCAGGGCCTTGTAAGCCTTGTTTTGTCAAGTCGTTACCGAAACCGTGGCGCCATTTTAGCCTGCGATGGCAAACCACGAGATCGTGCCATTTCCCGGGGCACTCCAGGTATCACTCTGCACTTTCCCCGCCCGGGAGAGACTGCAGACGAATTGATAATGGCCTTGATCGCGCGCTCCAGCGCCCCAAAACGGCTGCTGGTGATCACCTCCGACCGAGAAGTGGCGTCTGCGGCCAGGAAACGACGCTGCAGAATTCTCGATTCCGACTCTTTTCTGGGCCATCTGGCCCACGATGCCGATCGGTCAGCTCGAAACCACACCGACCAGACCGTGCTCGAGGAATCGGGATCACTGGGGGTCGAGGACTGGATCGATCAATTCCAACTCGATGACCAGCTCAAGGGGCTTGCCGCCAGCGAGCCTCCGCCCCCCAGGCCCCGGGAGACGGAGGACACGGAACCAGCTGAGGGTGACCCTGCCTTGCCGCCCAAGCCCCCCACGCCCCCATCACAGGAACCCTGGGAGGCACTGGATACTGATGAGCTCTTGCGTCGGTACGAACGCGGGGGCGACGAGCCCGGCACCCAGGCCTAGACTCTGTGGCATGTCGACCCTTGATTTCGATCACCCCCCGCGTGAACCCGTCGCGATGGCGAAGGCCTGGCTTGAGCACGCCACGGCATCGACCGGACTGCCCAACCCCAACGCGATGACCCTGGCCACCGTCGATGCCGATGGTGGGCCGAGTGCGCGCATCGTTCTTCTGCGCGGGCTTGATGAGAACGGCGCACTCTTCTTCACGAACTACCGAAGCCGCAAGGGGCGTGCCCTCGGGGCCCACCCTCGCGCCGCGCTGGTTCTTCACTGGGACGTGCTCGAACGCCAGATCCGCATCGAAGGCTCGGTCAGTCGTGCCACCGCCGAGGAATCGGACGGCTACTGGGCGAGTCGTCACCGAGACAGCCAGATCGGAGCCTGGGCCAGTCAGCAGTCGGAGGCACTGGAGTCCCGGGAGGCACTGGTTCAGGCGAACGCGGATTTCGCGCAACGGTTCGAAGGGCAGCCGGTCCCTCGACCGGAACACTGGGGCGGTTTTCGGGTGGCCCTTGAAAACGTGGAGTTCTGGGAAGGCAAGCCCGCAAGAGTCCACGACCGGATCGTGTACACCGTCGATGGTGGTGACTGGAAGATCCAACGGCTTTCACCCTGATCGGTGGTCCACCGACCGCCGGGTCAGTCGAAGCTACGCGGTCGACCGCGCTGCGGGCGCGGCGGTGCCGGAGGCTGGAACCCACCGACCACGCGAACACAACCCGCGCCGACGATTGATTCGACGGCACGCACCAGTTCGACGGTGGGCACCACCGCGATTCGCTGGGTGCGCAGCGTGACCCTCGAACCATCGACGTCGATGCGCACCAACGGAGGAACGGCGTGACCTTCCCGCGGAGTCGAAGCGGCGTCGGCCAGGGTCTTGGACAACGCCCGAAGTCGTTCGAGACGAACTGGTTCAGCTTCGGATCGGTCCTCGATGAGAACCTCCATGCAGGTCGCGAGGTGCTGTGACGCCTGTTCGATCTCGAAGGCATGATCGATCTTCAGGCTGGGGTTGGCCCGTTCGAGATCGACCGAGCCGGAGAAGAGGAGGATCCGATCCTTCTCGATCATGTGCTCGCACCGGGTGAACGCCTCGGGGAAGAGCACCGCATCGGCGGAGCCGAACTTGTCCTCGATGGTGAGCATGGCCATTCGATCGCCACGCTTGGTCACGGTGGGACGGATCCGACTGACGGTCGCACCGAGCAGTGCCCGTGAACCCTGCTGCAGGTCCGCCAGTGCGTGGGCCGATGCGTTGCAGAATTCGCGGATGGTCTCCGAATACTCATCAAGCGGGTGGCCGGAAACGTGGAACCCGAGGGTCTCCTTCTCGAGGTTCAGCGTGCTCATCCTGTCCCAGGCCACTGCCTGTCGCAGCGGAATGTCCGGAAGTTCATCCTCGGCGGCGTCCGGAGCAGCCCCGAACAGGACCTCCTGGCCGACCGCGCGATCATGTGCAAGCTGCTTGCCTGCACCGACCGCATCCGGAATCGTCTCGATCATCGCCGAGCGCGCATCGATCCCATGGATCGAGTCGAAGGTGCCGGACTTGACGAGCAGTTCGATCGTCTTGCCGTTCACGCGTCGGTGGTCGACCCGTTCGCAGAAGTCGAACAGGGACGTGTAGACACCATCACGTTCGCGTTCACCGGTGATCGACTGGATGGCATCGCGGCCCACGCTCTTGATCGCGCCCAGGCCGAACCGGATGTGCCCGCTGCAGGCATCATGCGTCTCATCATCGTCGAAGACCACCGAGAAGTCGGTCGCGGATAGGTTCACGTCCGGCGGGCGGACATCGATGCCGACGTGGGGTTGCTCGGGGGTGGAATCGGGCCAGGGAACCCTGCGACAACCCTCCATGTACCCGGCCCAGTCCTCGACCTTCTTCGCCTGGCTCTCGAAAGTCAGCACGGCGGCCATGTACTGCGCGGGGAAGTAGCTCTTCAGGAAGGCGGTCTGGTAGGCGATGATCGCGTAGCCGGTGGAGTGGCTCTTGTTGAAACCGTAGCCGGCGAACTTCAGGATCAACTCGAAGAGGTCGTCGGCCTGGCTCTTGTCCATGCCCCGTTCGGAACTTCCGGCGAGGAAGCCGGCACGAGCGGCATCGATCTTCTTGTGGTTCTTCTTGGAGATCGCCTTGATGATCGTGTACGCCTCGCGCAACGGGATGCCACCGAGGTGGTGGAGCACCTGCATGACCTGCTCCTGGTAGATCATGATCCCGTAGGTCTCGGCGGTGTAGCGATCGACGATCTCGTTGACCTCCGGAACCGCCTGGCGCCCGTGCTTGCGAGCGACGAAGTCGTCGATGAGGTCCATCGGACCGGGGCGATACAGGGCATTCGCGGCGATCAGGTCCTCGAGGCGGTCGGGTTGCAGCTCGATCAGCAGGCGTCTCATCCCGTCGGACTCGAACTGGAACACCCCGTCGGTGTCGGCACGACTGAAGAGGTCGAAGACCTTCTGGTCGTCGAAGACCAGGCGGTCGAGGTCGAGCGGGTGCGGGCGCTGGTCCTGGGTGTCACCCGCCTCGGGTGCCTCCTGGCCGAGCGTGTGCCAGATCTCTTCTTCGCTGAGTGACTCACGAACCAGCTTCTTCGCCAGTTCAATGGTGGAAAGCGTGCGCAACCCGAGGAAATCCATCTTCAGGAGACCACGGCGTTCACAGGTCGGGCCGTCCCACTGAGTCACGATGTCGTCGCTGCCGGAAGGCTTCAGGAGCGGAACGATCGTGTCCAGCGGCTGGGTCGCGATGACCACCCCGGCTGCGTGCACGCTCGAGTGGCGGGCGTGTCCCTCGAGCGCCTTCGCATGCTCGATGACCCGACCCACGCTGGGGTTGGTCTTGCATTCGTCCCGAAGCTTCGGTTCACGCTGCAGCGCGTCGTCGATCGTGATGTCGAGTTCACTGGGCACGAGGTTCGCCAGCCGCTGGCCCTCGTGGGGTGGCAGCCCCATGACGCGTGCGACATCCTTGATCGCGAAACGAGCCTTGAGTCGACCGAAGGTGATGATCTGCGCGACGTGTCCGTACTTCTTCTTGACGTAGTCGATGCAGTCGCCGCGGCCGTCCTGGCACATGTCGATATCGATGTCGGGGTATTCAGCACGATCGGGATCGGTGAATCGCTCGAAGAGAAGGCCGTAGCGTTCCGGACAGGCGTTGGAGAGACCCAGGACGTAACCGACCATGGTGCCCACGCCGGAACCACGTGCATTGGTCGGGATGCCGTTCTGCCGAGCCCAGTTGACGAAGTCCCAGACGATCAGGAAATAGGCACTGATCAGCTTGTCCGCGAGGATGCGAAGTTCGCGTTCCAGCCGTTCGCGGATCTTCGGCGTGATGCCCTCGGGGCCGTAACGCCAGAGAAGACCGGCTTCGCAGAGATCCCGAAGCGCCTCGTCGCAGCCTTCCTTCAGGTCGGAGGCGGAGATCTCGGGCTCCTTTTCCGCGTCGAATGGAAGCAGCTCGAAGCTCGAGCAGTACGACTTGAACCAGTCGGTGAGATCCCCTCCGTCGTACTTCGGAGGCACGCCGGGATGGACCACCTTCACCACGGGCGCGTGGTTCTCCTCGGTGGCGAGGTCCACCGAACAGCGATCGGCGATGCGAACGGTGTTGGCGACGGCTTCGGGTTCGTCGTGGAAGAGATCCGCCATCTCCGCGGGGCTCTTCACGTAGAGACCCTCGGGATAACGAAGGCGATCGTTCTCGTCCTTCATCTTGCTCATGCTGATGCAGCAGAGCGTGTCATGGACGTCGTGATCCTCCTTGAGCAGGAAGTGCGCATCGTTGTCGACCACGATCGGTGCATCGATGATCTCGGCGATCCGCTTGAGGTGCGGGTTGATCGCCTCCTGCTCCGGAACGTGTCGCTGGAGTTCGACGAAGAAGCAGGGTTCCCCCGCTTCATTGGTTCCGAAGACCTCCTTGTGCCAACGCGCCTCCTCCAGTGCGGCCTCCCAGTGCTTTTCGGAGTTGTCCCGCACGTAGCGCTCGAGGTGGAAGGCGATGGACGAACCGAGGTGACCATTGATCGCGATCAACCCATCGGACCACTGCTCAAGCGTGGACTTGTCCATCCTCGGCTTGTAGTAGAACCCGTTGACGTAGCTGTCGGAGGAGAGCTTCAAGAGGTTTCGCCAGCCCTGGATGTTCTCGGCGAGGAGAACCAGGTGGAAACCACCGTCCTTCACCCCGGTGTGGGTTCGATCCTTGCGGTCACCCTGGGCGACATAGGCCTCGATCCCGAGAATCGGCTTGATACCGGCTGACTTGGCGGCGTCGTGGAACTCGATCGCGGCATGGAGATTGCCGTGATCGGTGACCGCGACCGAATCCATGCCCAGGGCCTTGACCCGGTCGATCAGCCGCCGAACCGTGATCCCGCCGTCGAGCAGCGAATATTCCGTGTGGAGATGGAGGTGGACGAAGCGCTCGGAGGAACCAGCGGCCCTGGATCCGGGTGAACCGGGACTTTGTGGGCTTGGAGGGCTTGATTTGGGCATCCATGCCTCCTGTGACATCAGGGGCATGAGCCCCAGGCTGGTCCTTGAACGCCCAGTATAGTCCGAAAATCCGGTATTCAAGCCCCATTGATCGCAGCTGACAGGGTGTGCACACGATTCATGGGTGTGGAACGATCCAGGTGATACGGATGTTCGTAGGAAGAACGGATAGTCTCTGACCAAGACGGAAGGAAACACCCATGTACAAGGCAACGACCACCCGGTTCATCAATATGGGGGCCAACGGCAAGCGGCAGGTCTGGATGGCGATGGCACATCGATCGCGATTCGAACAGATCCTTGCCGTGGTGCTCGGCCTGCTGGTGGCGATTCCCCTGACCGTGGTGATCCTGGGCACGGGCGTGGTGCTGCTGACCCTGGGCCTGATCCTGGGGCTGGTGATGACCGTCGTGTTCTGGTTCAAGCGACGCTTCGGAGGCCCTCGCCCCGAAGCAGGCAGGAAGAACGTCCGGGTCGTGGGACAGTCGGAAAACGCGAACTGGTGACCTTCGTCGGGAACGACTTCATGCTTCGGTGTCGGGACCGAGTCCGAAGCGGGTCTCCCGATCGAGAAGGGCTTCGAAGCCGCTGTGGAGCGCCTTGAAGACCGGGCCGGGTGCGCCACCGGTGATCGTTTCACGTTCGATGCCGGTCACTGGAAGCAGACCCCAGCCTGAATTGGACAACATGACCTCGTCTGCAGTGAGCACATCGTTGATGTCGAGCAACCTCCGCTCGATCACCAGCCCGTTTTCACGTGCGATCTCGAAGAGTGCGGAACGAGTCACGCCCGGCAGGACCGGCGATGGCAGTGCGCCCTGCTCCTCCTCGCCTCGGGCGAATGGCGTGCAGATGGTGTCACCACGAACCACGAAGACATTCGAGGTCGAGCCGCAACCAAGGTGGTTGCTGACCGTGAACCAGAGCGCTTCGGCGGCACCATGGGTACCAGCGGACTGAAGCGCGGAAAGCCGGGCCCAGTAGGCCAGGGTCTTGTGACCGGCGTGTGAATCGAACGGGTTGAGCCGGTCGTTGGCCACGACCACGCGAATACCCTTTTCGTAGAGGGCGTCGGGGTAGACCGTGCGTGGCTGGGCGTGAATCAGGATCGTGGGGTCGATCTCCTGGGTCTTGTCCGGGCGTCGAATCATGGCACCGCCGGAAAGCGTGAGCCGGATACGCGCCTCTTGCAGGCCGTTGCGTGCGACCGTTTCCTGGATCGCCTCGACCAGAGGCCCGGGACGCAGGGTGTCGGTGAGCATGAGCTCCTTGGCCGACTCGGCCAGTCGAGCCATGTGCGCTTCGGGCCTGAAGACCTGGCCATGCGCGGCCCGCATGGTCTCGAAGAGACCCACCGCATGCTGGAACCCCATGTCGAAGGCGGAAACCTTCGCCTCCGAGACATCCACGAAGCTGCCATTGAGCCAGGCGAGCAGCGGACGCGCCTCTTCGGTGGAATCGTTGGTCATGGAGTCACTTCCTTCGGAGTCGGTGGTGACCCGCCCACGCCGATCAACCTGGGCGTGGTTCCCAGATCATCAAAGCCCAGGAGGAGGTCGATCGAGGGTACCTCGGGCCAGATCAACTGCACACGCCAGCGGAACCCCGTGGCCCCGGTTTCCTCGAGGCGGGCGAGCACGGTCACCGGCTCCGTGACCGAGCCAAGATCGGACAGGCGCTTTGAAAGATCCATGAGCAGGATGGGGTGGGCCGCGGAATCCGACAGCCAGCTGGGGCATTCGGTCCGAGCTCCCCAGGTCGCCACTGCCTGGCCGTATGCCTCGGCGGCGGTCATGCGCTGGCGCTCGAGGCGTCCGCTGATGAAGGCCACGGGGATCGCGACCGCGATGATCAGGATCGGCCAGGCCAATCGGCGGCGCCAGGGACTGCGTCTGGTGGATGCTCGAGACTGAACAGATGACATTGGCGGAAGTCTAGCAGCGCGCCGCCCCTTATACTTGGCCGACTGCATGCCACTGCTGACCGTATCCAACGTCCACCATGCCTTCGGCACCCGAGTCATCCTGAACGGAGCGACGCTGTCGATCGACCAGGGCGAGAAGATCGGGTTGGTCGGACGCAATGGCACGGGAAAGACCACCCTGCTCTCGGCGATTCGTGGGGCGCTCCAGCCCGATGAGGGCACCGTGCAGATACAGAAGGGCATCCGGGTCGGGTACCTGGGACAGCACCCGGACATCGAGCCCGGCCAAAGCGTCCGTGAGACCGCGGAACGCGCGTTCGCCCGTCTGTACGAGCTGCACCGGGAGATGGACCGGAACTACGAGCTGATGGCGGAAACCGAGGGCCCGGACCTCGACCGCCTGCTCGCGCGCCAGGCCACGCTCGAGAATGAATTGGCCAATGAGGGTGGCTACGCCGTCGACCACCTCATCGACGGAACGCTTGCCGGGCTCGGCTTCTCGAATGAGCAGTGCGCCCAGCCCGTCGAGACCCTCTCCGGTGGAGAGCAGGGACGCCTGGGCCTGGCCAGGCTGCTTCTGGAACGGCCGGACCTCCTGCTTCTGGACGAACCGACCAACCACCTCGACATCGATGGCAGACAATGGCTCGAGAAGTTCCTTTCCGAGGAATACGACGGCGCGGTCCTCGTGGTCAGCCACGACCGCTGGCTGCTCGACAAGGTCGTGGGCAGGATCGCCGAGGTGGAACGAGGCGTCATGCGTGACTACCCCGGGAACTACCACGCCTACATCGAACTTCGCCAGGAAAGGATGCTGACCGAATCTCGACGGCATGCGAAACAGCTCGACAAGATCCGGGCCGAAGAGAGCTTCATCAGGAAGTACAAGGAAGGCCAGCGCGCGAAGCAGGCTCGTGGACGGGCCGGGCGACTGGAACGATTCAAGGAGCAGGAACTCGTTGAACGTCCGATGGAACTGGACGTGATGCGCCTCAACCTGCCGAAGCCACCGAGGGTCGGGGACATCGTGATCTCGGCTGAGGGGCTCACGCGGAAGATCCCCGACAGGACACTTTTCGAGGACTTCTCCATCGCGATCCGGCCCGGCGACAGGATCGGCGTGATCGGACCCAACGGTATCGGCAAGACCACCCTCATCAGGACCATGCTTGGTGACCTGAACTCTGAAACAGGCGAGGTTCGTCGCAGTCCGAGGTTGAGTGTCGGATGGTTCAGGCAGACCCATGAGCACCTTGATCTCTCGCTCACCGTCTGGCAGTACCTGCAATCCGTGATCGTCTCGACCGATGGAGAAGCCAAGGCCTCGGAGCAGCAGGCTCGCAATCTTGCCGGAGCGTTCCTGTTCTCCGGTTCGGAACAGGACAAGACGTTCGATCTGCTGTCCGGAGGCGAACGGGCAAGAGCGATGCTGGCAGGGCTGGTCTCATCAGCGCACAACCTGCTGGTCCTCGATGAACCCAGCAACCACCTCGACATCCCCTCCGCCGAACGACTCGAACAGGCACTGCTCCAATACGGCGAGGAAGGCCCCCACGGAGGCGCCTTGCTTCTGGTGAGCCACGACCGTGCGCTTCTGCAGGCGACCTGCACGCAACTGATCATCTTCGAGGAAGGCCAGCATCCACGCCTCTTTCGTGGGCGATACAGCGACTACCTTGCCGAACAGGAAGCCACAACCCGCTCGAAACGATCGGAGAAGCCACGCCCGTCAGGCAAGAAGGCCAAGAGCGGCGACAAGCAGTCGAACAAGGCGTCGAACAAGGCGTCGAACAAGGCGTCGAACAAGGCGTCGAACAAGGCAAGGGGATCGGGCAAGAAACAGACCAAGGACCCCTTGTCACGGCTCTCGACCACGGAGCTGGAGACGTCCATCGAGAAGCTGTCGGAACAACTTTCGGCAGTGGATCTCGAAATGGCGGCACCGGAATCCTGGAGCGACCAGAAGAAGTCGAAACGACTCCAGAAGCAAAGAAAAAAGCTCCAGGATGAACTGGAGCCGCTGGAGTTCGAATGGTCTCGACGCGCGGAGGCGGAGTGAATTCAGACTCGACGAATGACGTCAGGTCAACTTCACGTCGAAGATCTTGGCGATGAGACGATTGTCCTCATCACGAATCTCCCAGTCACCATCGGCAAAGGCGATGGCCTCGGCGACCGAGATGTCTTCGATATCGACCAAGGTGTTGGCTTCATGCACTTCGAACCCATGCGCAGACACCCACTGACCATCCTGCATCCGGCCGATCTCGTACTTGCCGGAACGGAACCCGGTGAGTTGCAGCTTCAGGAAGCACTCGGAGGGTGAGGTGTTGATGAGTGCGGTGACCGCGAGGTGCTGAGCACGCGTTGTGATCAGGCCGAAGATGTAGTGACTCGAGCTGATGTTGGTCAGCTCGTCGAAATCCTGGGTGTAGTGTTCTTTCTGCTCGAGGTTGTTGTACTGCTGGGAAACCACCTGCTCGGCAGTTCGGTTCCAACGACTGGTGGAGACCGCGAAGATGACGGCGGCGATCAGTCCTGCGGACAAGCCGAAGGAAGCGGCACGCCAGATCACCGCGGCGCGACGCAGCCTGACGTTCTCGAGGTAGTTCAGATCAACTGTGGGCGTCGCCGCCTCGAACTTCTGAAGCGAACGCTCGCGTCGTCGACGGCCGATGGTGGCGATCGGAGCAAGCTGCTCATCCTGACGTTCGATCTCCTGGCGCACCGCACCCAGGACGCGGTCCTTCAGATCAACCGGCAACTCATCCGTGGGGTCCCCCACCAGACGCTGCAACAGGGTCGACTGACGCGTTCGAATCGTCTCCTGCTCGGCAATCGTCGCATTGGAAAAGGCCTGCTCGAAACGATGAGAGTCAACCTCATCAAGAAGGCCGAGGGCATCCAGATCAGCGAGTTCACGAAGTTCAGAGGACTTCATGGTGTCTTGGGAGCTCATGGGGGGATCACTTCCAGATTTAGAGTGGCTGCCCCGCAGTCCGCAGCAAGCGACTCCGAGGTTCCGACCTTCATCACGAACACATCGAGATTACAGAAAAAATAGCTCTAACAGCCCAAAAAACCCATTATCGAGATTTAAAGGGGAAACACACCGAGAAAAGTCCATTAGCTGAATGGACGCAGAAAGGAAATGCCCTTGATCATGCCTGACGTACCAGGCATGGCGGGACGTGGGGAGCATCGGACAACCCAAGGTTGTCGTCAGCCAAGTACCTATCCGAGAGAACGGTCCAAACGGATCCGTTCACGTAGACGATTTAAGCCACGACTGAGTGCACTTTTCACAGTACCCAGCGGGGCATCCAACTGAGAGGCAACTTCTCGGAGCGTGAAACCCTGCAAATAGGCCCGCTCAATGACGGTTCGTTGCAATTCGGGGAGCTCACCGATCCTCTTTCGCAGCAGATCTGCGGACTCATCATCAGAGAGCCTGGAAGTCGATGGGTTCAGATCGGCCGCAATGCCGGTTGATTCGTCCAGCTTTCCTGGGGATGGACGGGCGCTTTTGCGCCGCAAACGGTCAATCAGATGCCTACGGGTGATCAACATGACCCAGGTCACCAGCTTGGCTCGTCGGGGGTCGTAACGATCAGCCGTCTGCCAGAGCCTCAGGTAGACCTCCTGAACGGCATCCTCGGCTTCGGCGTTCGTGGGCAGGATTTGACGGGATGCCTTGAAGATCAGGGGCGAAAAACGGTCGTAGAGCTCTTCCACGGCGTTTTCCTCGCCAGAGGCAATCCGCTGCATCAACTTCCAGTCATCAGTTTGGGGAGAAGTGATGCTCAACTCCTTGGAAGTGACCTCGTGGGTGGCTGAGGACGATTCAGGGCCATCAGACGACCAACAGGTCTGCTCAATGCCGCTACTGGACACCAGAGGGGCATTCAGGAACCCCTGCAAAGGTCTACAAACGGGGTGCTGAAATATACCCTTAAGAACAAGAAAACAGGGCGTTTTTTGAACATTGGTGCGGAAAGTCGGGGATTATCGAAGATCCTATTAGGGACAAAATCCCAAAGCGACCGGAACCACCCAGTCCGGTATTCAATATGGGGTTCATGACTTGGGGCGTATCGATGCAGGCAATGCCACGGCAAAAACGCCAAGAGAGTTCAGACCACAGGTCGAGAGGGTTCAGCCTTCTCGAACTGATGGTTGTCATTGCAATCACGGCGATTCTGACGGCATGCATGTTCCCAGGTCTGACCGCGGCACGAAACAGTGCCCTGAAACTGATCTGCTCCTCTCACCTGCACTCGCTCAGCACCGCGCTGATCATGTACACCAGTGACAACAACGAGAACCTGCCCGAGAGCCAGATGGCCGCGGCGGGACGACCACTGGATCAGATGGCGTTGAGCGTGCCCGATCCCGATGACTCCGGATCGAACCGATTCGTTCTTGATGGCCTGGGAAATCTGGTTGATATCAACAACTTCGGATCCTATTGCGATTCCGCCCAGTGCCTCTTCTGCCCGGCGCACACCAACACGCATGACTTCGAACGGTACGAAAAGCAGATCAACATAACGCTGGACATGGTCGAGTCGGCCAACGAACAGATCTGGTCGAACTACCAGTATGTCGGTCAGAAACCACGTGGCGAGGATGATGACGGGCTGCTGACCAAGATGAAGGACCGGGAGGTCATGATCACGGATGGCTTCCGAACCCGCGCTGACTTCAACCATGTCCGTGGCATGAATCGCCTGTATGGAGACGGTTCGATCGGGTGGTGGCAGGACGTCACCGAAAAGTTCTATGAAGCTCTTCCTGAAACTCCGATCCAGAACTCCGAGCAGCAGATGCTGTACTTCAACCAGGCTTGGGGCGTCTTCGCCGAACGAGAACGTGACTGAATCGTCACGATCTCGAACCCACGACCGATCATGATCAAGATGACACTGGCAGATCCGCGATCGACGGATCGAGCTTCACGTGCGCGGCACGCTCATGGACCAGGGTTCGCAACCAACGGCATTTCAGGGAGCTGCCTCAGCACAACGCGCTGCATGCGATGGTGCCCGGTCCCCGGATCGATCACCTCGTAGAGACGGGCGGTCAGTCCCGGGCCGACGAGCACCTGATCGATCTGCCAGAGCGGCCAGGTGCGAGGCCAGGTGCCGCTCCACCCGGAGCCGGATTCATCAAACGCATTTCGGTACCCGGGAAAGGCTGATTCAAGGGCCCTGCTGTGCCGGGTGACGTTGAAGTCCCCCACCACGATGTCGGGAGCACCAAGCCCCTTGGCTTGAGCCCCGTCGAGAAGGGCCTTGAAGACCTCCTTGCGCGACCTTTGAGGATCGGATGGCAGGTCGACGATCCAGATCGAACGATCCACATCGTCGATGTTCACTCGAGCCAGGACCAGGGACACCTGTTCGGCATCGAGAATAGGTGTCACCTGAAGCAGCGGTCGCCGGCTGAGGATGACCAGGCCGGTCGATCGAACCACATGAGGCCACCCCGCAACGAAGGCCTTTCCCTCCGGCCCCCACCCGAAGGTTCCGGGTTCGGTGACCACCACCATGTCGGCATCGGTGGACTCGATGGCTCGATAGGCCATCGGGAGGTCCACCCCCTTCCCGGGCCAGGTCGCGTTCCAGTGAACCAGGACGAAGTCGGTGGTGTCGACGGGGCTGCTGCGGAACAGGCCCCAGTCGGTCCCGAAGGTCCAGCTGAGGAAGAAGAGCATCAGGAGGATCTGGCCACCGCGGATGAAGCCAGCCATGCGTCCACGGATCGTTCCAACCAACACCACCCCGAGAAAGGCCAGTGCGCATGCGACTGGGGCCGGCACCCACGACAGCCACATCGACCAGTCCCTGGTATCTCCCCCGATCCATCCCGAAAGGACCAGGAGCCCCAGCAGCAGGAGCAGCGTCGAAACGGCCAGCCCGAACCAACCAAGGATCCCTGTCCGTTCGAATTCCGGGATTGTCGGTTGTTGGCCGTCAGGCATGTCGGATGGTGCACTCCAACCTGGGTTCAAGCTCGTGCCAAACTGGCAGGCATCGGAGGCTGGAATGCCCTCCAGGCGTAACCATAACCCGTTTAGTGGCTTTCCGGGGGGCCTGGCATTGGCACCACCCTTGCATACTAAAGGATGCGTGACCGACGAGCAGTCGTTGGAATCGCATCGAGACGATTCAGCCCGGGTGTCCGAATCCGGGTGACGAATCCTCGACAGAAAGGAATCGAATCATGTCAAAAATCATCGGTATTGACCTCGGCACCACCAACTCGGTCGTTGCCGTCATGGAAGGTGGCGAGCCCAAGGTCGTCATCAACTCGTCGGGCAACCGAACGACGCCCTCGGTCGTCGGTTTCACCGACAAGGGCGAGCGGCTCGTAGGACAGCCCGCCCGACACCAGCAGGTGACCAACCCCCAGAACACCGTCTTCTCCATCAAGCGGTTCATGGGACGTCGCCACAGCGAAGTCGAGCACGAGGAAAAGCTCGTGCCGTACGCCGTCGAAGGCGGCGGGGATGATCTGGTCAGCGTCAAGGTGCGCGACAAGACCATGAACCCGCCCGAAATCTCGGCGATGATCCTGCAGGACCTCAAGAAGACCGCCGAGGACTACCTCGGCGAGACCGTGGACCGGGCGGTCATCACCGTTCCGGCGTATTTCAACGACAGTCAGCGCCAGGCGACCAAGGACGCCGGGGAAATCGCGGGACTGAAGGTCGAGCGGGTCCTCAACGAGCCGACCGCGGCTGCACTGGCCTACGGCCTCGAGAAGAAGTCGAACGAGCGGATCGCGGTCTTCGACCTCGGTGGCGGTACGTTCGACATCTCCATCCTCGACGTCGGGGACGGTGTGTTCGAGGTTCTCGCCTCCAACGGCGACGGACACCTCGGTGGTGACGACTTCGACCAGCGACTCATCGACTTTCTCGCCGACGAGTTCCGTAAGACCGAAGCCATCGACATCCGTCAGGATCCGATGGCCCTCCAGCGCCTCAAGGAAGCGGCGGAGAAGGCCAAGGTCGAACTGTCCCAGCAGCTGGAGACCACGGTCAACCTGCCGTTCATCACTGCGGACCAGAATGGGCCCAAGCACCTCCAGGTGACGCTCACCCGTGCGAAATTCGACGAGCTGTGCGTCGATCTGTTCGAACGACTCCGGGCTCCGTGCGAAACCGCGCTTTCGGATGCCAACCTCAAGGCCAGTGATGTGGCCGAAGTGGTCATGGTCGGTGGTTCCACCAGGATCCCCCGAGTCCAGGAACTCGCACAGGACATCTTCAAGACGGAGTCGCTTGACAAGAGCATCAACCCCGATGAAGTCGTGGCCGTTGGTGCGGCGATCCAGGGCGGCGTCCTTCAGGGCGACGTCAAGGACGTGCTTCTCCTGGACGTGACGCCCCTCTCGCTTGGCGTGGAAACCCTCGGTGGCGTGATGACGAAGCTCATCGAGAAGAACACCACCATTCCAACCAGCAAGAAGGAGACCTTCTCGACTGCTGCCGACAACCAGTCATCGGTGACCATCCATGCGTTGCAGGGTGAACGCGAGTTCGCCAACGACAACCGGTCACTGGGTCGTTTCGACCTCACCGGAATCGCGCCCGCACCCAGGGGCATGCCGCAGGTCGAAGTCGAGTTCGCGATCGATGCCAACGGCATCCTGAACGTCTCGGCCACCGACAAGGCCACCAACAAGAGTCAGCAGATCGAGATCACGGGCTCGAGCGGCCTCTCCAGCGAGGAGATCGATCGCATGAAGGCCGAAGCCGAGGCCCATGCCGGCGACGACAAGACCAAGCGCGAGATGGTCGAGGCCCGAAACCAGGCCGAGCAGCTGGTCTACGCGACCAAGAAGTCCCTCGAGGAACATGGTGAGAAGATCACCGCGGAAACCCGGAGCTCCATCGAGTCCGCGGTCAGCAACCTCGAGGACAAGATCAAGGGCGAGGACAAGTCCGCGCTCGAGGCCGCGATGAAGCAGCTTTCCGATGCCTCGCTCGAACTGGGCAAGGCGGTCTACGAGGCCACGGCCGCAGAGTCGGCCCAGCCCGGTGAAGGTGAAGCCACCGACACCCCCCCGGCAGAGGACGACGACGTCATCGATGCCGAGTTCGAGGTCAAGGACGAGAAGTAGGTCCCACTCGACACCCTGTCTCAACCACGAGCCCCGGCGACTTCGCCGGGGCTCGTTTCATTCGAAGCCATCCCACCGTCTGATGATCACGTCGTCATCGAATACCGAAGTCTCTGGAAGTCCCGTCGATAGATGCGATTGACCACCGAGCGGAGATGCGGCGTGAAATAGTCGTCTGAAGGACCGTGGCTGGTCGCATTCTGCCGCACCTCCGCCAGTTCGATGCCGTACTCCTCGCGCAGTCGATCGTGATCGAGGGACTCCATCTTGATCAACCGGTCGATTCGGAGCGGAACCAGGCGAATGGTCCGCCTGATGGCGAGGGACATGCGGTAGTGCTGGGGTCGAAGGTGGGTGTCGCGCCAGTAGAGTGCCGGCAGCTGCTTGATGAAGGCACTGAAGTCGACGTCGAGCAGGCTGTCCCGGATCGTCTCGTCGGATGCGTCCGGGGAAACGCCGAAGCGCTCGAGGAAGCGGTACTGGAACTTCTGCCAACCACTGAAACCGGGGCTTCCGAGGAGCTTCGGGTGCGTCTTGAACTTGTCGACGTAGGCGGAGACCAGGCGATCGTAGGGGTTTCGGGTGAACATGATGTGACGCCGGCGCCGAAGGAACAGCTCGCGACCGAAACGCGCCTCGCCCAACTCCTGCAGTTGATCCTGCCAGCAGAGCGTCGAGTAGAGGACCTTCATGTTCGTGGTGACCAGAAGCGCTCTGTCCTGATCAAGGAACCGGGGCATCGGCATGCTCGCTGGGGCGAAGGGCCACGCGCCCCACCACCCCCATACCTTGCAGCAAACCACGCTGAACCACAAGCAGCGTGCGGCCCGTGGAGGAGATCAGATGCCCCAGTCACCAAGGAGTTGCGAGAGATCCGCGCCATCAGTGATGCCGTCGTTGTTGATGTCGGTCACTCCGGGCTGGCCCCAGCCCCCCAGGAGCTGGGAGAGATCCGCGCCATCGACCTGGCCGTCACCGTTGATGTCCGCGGGCGAACCCGGGCAGGTCAACGAGAAGATCCCGCTCCCACGGCCGATGTTGCTCCATGAACCCAGGCGGACCAGGTAGGTCTCCCCGGAGACCGCCTCGAATGTCATGAGCGATGTGTTGCCGGTGCAATCGTCATTCTCGTCGTTGCAGCCGACCACGGTGCCTTCGCATCCACCGGAGTAGACGGCGATCCAGGTGTCGAAGTCCGCACTTCCGCAGGTGGAGACCGTGACCTCCCCGCTGCAACTGGCGGTCCAGCTGTACCACACGTCATTGAACATCTGCCGGTTCTCGTCGGATTCACAATCGACCGGAAGCTCCGGTCCGTTGGTCGTCGCACCCAGCGTGGTGAACGGGACCGACCCCCTGGCAACCGGCTCGGCCGACTGGCAGGCATCATTGACGGGCGGGGCATATCCGGGACGCACGCTCAGTTCCACGAGGGTGACCGAGGTGCTCGCGCCGACATTCATGAGTACCGCGACCACTTCGCGATCGGAGACGCCGTACCGGAGAGGTGCATTGCTGATCGCACGAACCTGGCCACTTCCAAGGCCGATCCAGCCGTACTGGAAGGCAAGGCTCGCCGGATTGAACACTGCGTGGTCAAGGTAGGCCTGACCGCCGGAGTCTCTTTGAGCGAGCAGGACCGCCTCGGTCCCGTCGCTGTCGATGCGGGTCTTGCCCAGGCTGAAGTTCTCACCGATCAGTGGATAGTCATCACCGACACGAACCAGGGTGTTCGCGCCGACGCTTGCCCAGATCCTCAGTGCGGGACCACTGGGCGCACCGACCACCACCGCGACGTCGTCAAGGCCGTCATCGACGGGGCCGGAGAAGTCGACGAAGCTGCCGACGACCATCGCCAGCCCGGAGTCGGTCGTTGAAACGAACGTCGGCTCGCTCCAGGTCGCACCGGAGGGGACGAGCTCGCCGGTCAAGGGGTCGACGAAATCGGCGATGCCCGTGAAGTTTCGGATGGAGAAGCTGTTCTCGTCGGGGTGCAGCGTGACGAGATCATCGTTCTCGTCATCATTGAATGTCCCCGCCGAGAAACTCCTGATCGAAAGGCCGTAGGCATTCTCCTCATCCACGCCGGGGTAGGGCCCGGTGCCACCCTGCCCGGAACCACGTCGGCTGGAGGAGGGCTTTACCCCACTGGTGGCGGTCGGAGCGGCGACCAACACCTGACCACGACGAGAGGGTGAGTAGGGACGGGCTCGGGCAAGGCCGCCCTCGTCCTCGTCGAGGTATTCGATCGCGATCGCGAGATTCGTCTCGGGAGCCAGGTCGTAGTCGGTGATCGGCGCAGGAAGCCCGGAACCCGCAGGGGCATCGCAGGCGTAGTACATCTGCAGGTCTTCGTCGAAGAGCCCGGTGTCCCCCGATGGATGGGAGATCAACACGTCACCCCGCGCAAAGGCGAGGCTCGCCCCGCCGGACGGTCCGTTGTTGATGCACAGGCTTTCGGCGCTGAAGAGGGACTCGCAGCAGCGCTCGAAGGCGGGTCCCGGCAGCGTGAGTCCCGCGGAGTAGCCACCGAGGATGTCAGGGCGAACCGAGACCATCGCCCCGTCGCCCGAGGGATCCAGCACCAGCAGGTCGTGGGTTCGCGCACCGCTCCGGAAGAGCGGACGCGCAAGGACATCGACCGCACCGGAAGGCAGGCCACTGACCACGTCCAGGATCGAGGTGAGTACGAGCTGGCTCCCTGCCGAGTCGCAACCGTCGGGAATGCCGTTCCCATCGACGTCCGGCAGGTCCTCGCACTCATCGGGAATACCGTTGTCGTTGCAGTCGGCAAGCAGGCCACCGGCGATCTCGTCCACATCCGGAACACCGTTGCTGTTGCAATCGCTGGAACAGAAGAGAGCGGCACCCTCCACTGCACGCAGGTCGCCGTACCAGTCGCCACCGACGTTTCCGCATGCCGTGAAACCTTCGACGAAGCTGGGCACGGCGGTCGCGGCCATCCCGCCGCCGACGCCCGCGACGTTCAGTTGGAAGGTGCAGTCGGTCAGGACGGAAGTTCCGTCGGAACGCACCCCCCCGCCCACTTCACCCGCGGTGTTTGCGGTGAAGTCGCAATCGATCAGGTCCGCGGCATCGACTCGAACACCACCGCCGAAGGTGCCTGCGGAGTTGCCAGCGACGTCGATCTCGACCAGCTCCATGAAATCGACGGTGCCAGCGTGCACGCCACCACCGCTGTAGACCGCGATGTTGAACTCGATCTCCGTATTTTCCAGGGTGATCGTTCGTGCGCCGTCGGCGATGTACAGGCCACCACCATTGCCACCCGCGGTGTTGGTTTCGAAGCTCGAGGATTCGACGATCAATGCCGCATCGGCCTCGACACAGATGCCACCGCCATTGCCGATCGCACTGTTGTTGCGAAGGATCGTGTTCTGGAGATAGGCCTCGGCACCATCACCCTCGAAACCGTCATAGCCGGACCCGAGGTTGATTCCGCCGCCGCAAAGCGCCGAGTTGTTCTCGAAGATGACGTCGTTTATCGCGATCGTTCCACTGTGGGCGTATACCCCGGATTCGGCACCCGAAATCGTCAGGTCACGAAGCAGAACCGTGCCGCCATAGACCAGAACACCCGATTCACCCGAAGGCGGATCGATGGTGGTCGAACCGGATCCCGAACCGGCAATGGTCAGGCTTCCGAAGCCCCGGACATCGATGGACTCCATGAACAGCCCCGATCCGAGCAGGATCGTGTCTTCATTGTTGGCCGCCAGCAGTGCATCCGCGATCGTCGGTTGATCGCCCGGAACCGTGATCGTTCCGCCTGCGGGGCAGGGCGTCACACCGTTGGGACCACCCTCGATCATGTTGTCGCCGCCGTCGGTCCAGGTCAGGTCGGATTCGAACGGCGTCGCTGAATTGCCGCAGATCGTCGTTCCACTGACGCTGATCGGAATGAGTTCGGTTCCACCGGTGATCACCGAAGGTGCGGCGATACGGTGAAAGTCACAGTTGGTCAGGAAGGGTGATTCGCTGCTGGAAAAGAAACTCAGGCAACTTGAGAATGAACTGGTGTACCCCTCGAAGGTGCATCCGATCACGTTGCCCCTGACCAGGAGACTCGTCTGGGCAAAGCTGCAGCCGACAACATTGGCTGCCTTCTGCAGGTTCACGTGACCACTGTCGATGAACTCCGATGAAGACAGGGCAATGAACGTGTCAAAGAAGCCGGTGCCACCACAGTAGAGGTTGCCGGATCGCTCGAAGCGGCCTTGGGCGATGGACACTTCGTCGAGCGAAAAGAAGGTGACCGAATCAGCGGCGGACCTTCCAGTCTCCAAGAGGCTTCCATCCAGGTAGGCGATCGAGCAGTTGGAGTCACGCACCGTGCAGTTGAAGAAGCCGACGCTTCCAGTGAGAGACGCCTCGACGTAGAGGGAACTGCTGCTCGAGAAACCGGTGCCTCCGAGCGTGTCCAGGGCACGACTCTCGTTTCGATCGAAGGTGCACTCAGAGATGGACAGATCCAGCCCGTCGATCTGCAGCTTGAGTGCCCCGCAATTCGCCGAATTCGAGGCAGAGGAGCCCCCGGGTGTCTGCTGCAGACTGGAATCAGCGAGATTGTCACTGAAGGAACACTGATAGAAGTAGGAAGGCTGATCAAGCAGACCGGCGTAGACCGCACCACCGGAGGCGGAACCTGCGAATGCAGAGGGCAGTTGAACATGCCTGACCAGAGCCTGATTGCCACTGAAGGTGCATTCGGTCGCAAGGATCCCGTTGCCGACACCAGAACCGATCCTGATGGCCCCACCGAAGTGGAGGCCGGTCGTGGAGTTGCCGCCGTTGTCGATGAACGCACAGTCGGTCAGCTCGAGCACCGAACTATCGGCATGGATCGCCGAACCACCATCACCAACCGCGATGTTGCCTTCGAAACGACAGTCGGTCGCTTCAAGATCGACGTCATCCAGATCCATGCCGTACCCGTTGGCAGTGAAGCTGCAGTCGATCGCGGTGATGTTCGCGGTACTCACATCCAGTGCGATGCGATTACCGTCGAAGATGATTCCCTCGAGATGCAGGTTGGTGCTCGCGGCGATGATCGCGGTACCGGTGGCGAATGAAGTCCTCCAGACCGGGGGGTCACCCGGATCAAACGCCCTGATGTCGGCGTTGACGCCACCGATCACGACCTCCTCGGAGAAGGTGCCGGGTTCGAGCAGGATCACTCTTCCAGAACCGCCGTCGATCGCGGACTGGATCGTCGCGAAGTCCAGGGGGACCAGGACGTACTCGTCCAGCTCGCAGTAGTCGGGAATGCCGTCCTCGTCGTAGTCGACTTCGGTTCCAAGGGCGATCTCGAGGACATCGGGAACACCGTCGAGGTCGCAGTCCATGCTGAAGGAGGCGATCCCCCCGATCAGCTGGATGGGGAAGCCACCAAGGTCGCGATTCGGCACGCCGACCAGGGCCTGGGTGCCGCAAAGCGCGACGGCGGTGCCCATCTGGTACCCCGCATCATCACCACTCAACCGGAAGTTCCGGGCGTTGCTCCAGGTGCCGCCGGACGACCGGAAGACCATCGCGGCGCCGGTGTCTGAACCGTGGAACTGCCCCGGCGCACCGGCGATCACCACGCCATCCTCGACATCGATAGACAACGGGAAACGGGCCAGGCCATCGACGGCTTCCGCTTCGTGGGTGAGATACCAGGCTTCACCACCTTCGAGCGAGAACTGATCAAAGATCAGGATTCGACCGGGATTGAAACCGAACCGCGGCACGCCGACGGCGAGCACCCCCGCATCCATCGAGAGAACCCGACCGACTTCATCGCCGGGGACGAACTCACCCCCAGGCACCTCGAGGTTGACGTAGAAGTTGCCGCCATCCCCTCCGTTCAATGCGTAGAGATCGACACGACCAACACCGTCCTGGGGGTCACTGACCGCGAGCCAGTCACCATCCACGGCGATCGACCATCCGAAGCTCTGGGGCAGGGCCGACTGAGGCAGGATGGTGTCGACGAATTCAACGGCATCCTCGGTCAACCGGTAGATGAAGACCCGGTTCGCACCAGGGTCACCGACCGCGGCCAGGTCGCCGTCGATGGCGAGGCTCGAACCGAACTGCTCGGTCCCCGCAGGCGGTCGCTCCAGCAACTCGATCGAGGAAGTCCAGTCATCGGTCAGGGCGTCATATCGATAGAGCGTCACCTGCGGAAGCGACCCGAACTCAGTGCTCGTGGCCAGCAACGAGTTCTCGTCCAACGCAAGGACGGCAGCGATTTCGTGGCCTCCATCGGCAGGTCCCGAGATGCTGTCGGTCTCCACCCAGGGGCTCAAGGCAGTCGCCCCGCTCTTCATGAAGACCAGGCTGCCTCCATCGAAGCCATCGGCGGGGTTCTTCAACCCCATGGCGAGGTGCTCCCCACCGGCTGCGATGATCGACCCGAGCTGCCGGTTCACCGAGATGGACTCAGGGGTGATGATGGAGTTCTGGAACCAATCGTCCTGACCTTGCACGCTCGTGGCGAGCAGCAGGGTTGCAAGAACCGCTGATCCGGTTGTGACAGGTTGCATCATCCAAGGAGCTCCAGAAGACTCGGGACCCGGACCATCGACAGACACCCCAAATTAGGCGTGAAACCCGAATATGTGACACCTGGACCACTCAGAATCGGTCGAAAAGGTCAGTTGCCGACTTCTCGCTCCTTCAATCGCACCCGAAGGTCACGAATTGTCGAGCTCGGAGCGGATTCGGGGGGGAAATCGACTCGAAGCTGCTCGAGTCGGGCAAGTTCCTCCCTCGCCTGGTCGGTGCTGTCCAGTTCCAGCAGGAGTTCCGTCCTCAGAGCCCGTGCGGGCGCTTCGCCGGGAACGGAGCCCACGGGTCCCTCGGGAAGTGCTTCCAGCATCGCTTCGACCACTTCCAGCCCTTCGCGGATTCGGCCGTCGTCAAGCAGCATTCTCGCGAGGGCCAGTTCGGTGTGACGGTGGTAGTCACCGTCGACTCCCTCGATCTCCAGTGAACGAGTGATGAGCTCGTGCGCGATCGTGTTCGCGCCTGCTCGCTGGAGCATGCGTGCGCGGTTGCGCAGGATGATGGCCTGCAGGAAGTTCGTGTTGATGATGCCACGAGGCGCGGGTACCGAACTCGACAGCCCGTCACCGATGGCGGTCGCATCCTCGAGCAGTCCCTGGATCTCGATGCGGCACAGCTCGACCATGAACACGTCCTCGGTTCCGTGCAGATCCAGGTACAGCTGATGCGCCTGCTCGTAGTAGTCGAGTGCCTCCTGCAGGCGAAGATCCGCGCAGGCGGCGGCCCCAAGCGCAAGCAGGCTCGCCGCAACCGCGCTTCCATCGGTGTCGGAAAGGCGTTCACACATCTCGGAGGATTCGCGGATCAGTCGGGCACCGGCCTGAATGCGCCCCTGGTCAAGGGCCAGTCGACCCATGAAACCAAGGCACTCGGACAAGGGAAACGAGTCCCCCCCGGGCGCACGGAGCTGTCGTTCCTTCTCGTAGAACCAGCTCGCACCGTCGTAGTCCCCCGCGTTGTGCAGGGTGAATGCCCTGGATGCGTAGAACTCGGAGGTGTCATCATCGATCATCCCCTCGAGGGCGGAGACATCCGACTGGAGTCCCTGGTTGCGAAGGGATTGCGCGAGCAGGAAACGAAGTTCGTTCGCGGAAGCAGCCACTTCGTCGTCGAGATGATTCGCATCGATCACGGCAAGGCCGGAACGAGCGCACTCGGCGCTTTTCTCGTAGTCGTTCAGGGAGAGGAGGGCTCTTGCGTACATCTCGAACAGGCGGACCTGCACCCGAGGCGAAAGCGATGCATCGGTCTCGATGGCGTCGTAGGCATTCGAGAAGTAGTCGACGGCCAGCAGGTCGCGTCCACCTCCGTAGGAAGGATCGATCGCATCACCGATCGAACTGTCCACGAAGGCCAGGGTGCTCTCCGTCTCCTGCAGCCTGCGCTCCACGTCAAGACGAGCTGCATTGCTGTAGAGAGCTGCGACCAGGAGAACCAGGAAGACCACCAGCATCGACAGCACCGCGGCGCGATTGCGACGAGCGAACTTCGAGAACCGGTATGTCCTGCTCGGCGGACCGGCCTTCACCGGCTCGAAGGCGAGGTAACGCCGCAGGTCCTCGGCCAGGCCAAGAGGGGTCTCGTAGCGACGATCGCGATCGAGCTCGAGTGCTTTCAAGAGGATCCAGTCGAGGTCACCCCGGAGCCCTCGGATCAACCCACGTTCATCGAGCCCGCGCCTGCGAGCGACTTCAGCGGCCTCTTCGGAATGCTCGCGGACCATGCGACCGAAGGTGACGCTCGCCAGTATCGAGGGGCGCTCGCAAAGAATGGCCTTGAGACCGACGAGTCCCTCGTGCTCCCTGGCCTTCGCGATGGTGTCGGTATCCACCGGCGTGCGTCCCACCAGCAGTTCATAGAGCACTGCTCCGAGTGAGAAGACGTCGGCACGGACGTCGACATCCTGGCCGGTGAAGCCGGTCTGCTCCGGAGCCATGTAGTGCGGCGTGCCGATGAACTGACCCTCGACCGTGACGGACCCGGTTCCGATGTCGTCGGGATCCAGTGCTTTCGCGATGCCGAAATCGATGACCCGAGGCAGCAACTGGTTTCCATCGGGAACGACGAGGATGTTTCCCGGCTTGAGATCACGGTGGATGATGCCCTTGCCGTGAGCGTGCTGGATCGCCTCGCAGATCTCGATGAAGAGTTCCAGGCGCGGACGGATCCCAAGCAGTTTCTCATCGCAGAGTTCGTCCACGGGGCTGCCCGCGACGTATTCCATGACGAAGAAGGGATCACCCGATTCGGTGCTTCCGGCATCGATCACCGATGCCAGCCCGGGATGGCTCATCATCGCCAAAGCCTGCCGCTCGGCCTCGAAACGAATCAGCACCTTCGCCCCACCAAGCTCCGATCGAACCACCTTGATCGCGACATCCCGGCGGATCGGTTTTTCCTGGTGGGCCAGATACACGATCCCGAACCCACCCTCCCCCAGTCGACGCTTGATCTCGTAGGGGCCGATCGTCAGTGGATCCGGTTCGAAGCCTCCCGGCGGCGCCGAGCGAGATTTGGGGGAACCGAGCGTCTCCGTGGCGGCATTTGCCGTGTCGATGGCGCTGGTTTCCAACCCACTGGCGGCGAGGACCTTCCGAACCGCCTCCAGGACCTCTGGAGGCTCATTTCGAGCTGCAAACCACGCCTCTCGTTGCTCGAGAGGGATCGCTCCGACGAGGTGTGCCAGGCTCCGAATGCGCTCATTCTGGTCTTCATGCTCGGACATTCAGTCGATCCGAATCCTCATTCAAGGGGAAACCCCTCCTGCAAGCCTGTAAACGCCATTTTTCCCTCAGAATGAAGCACAAGCAGTGTACCCCCATCAGGTCAGATCCTGTAAACTGGCGGGGCTCCGGATCGGATGGCTCGTTCAACCCGATCGGACCCTCAACGACCAATGGACTCACTCACAGGAATCGCGGTTTCATCAGGCGTGGTGATCGGCAGGGCTCAAGTCCTCGATGCCGTCGAACGTTACGTACCTGAACGAAGAATCGAAGCTGAGGCTGTCGAAGCGGAGGTCGAACGCCTGTGGACGGCCATTGGAGCAGCCCTTGATGATCTGACCGAACTGAGGAACAAGACCGAGGAGGAACTTGGTTCCGACCCAGCCAAGATCCTCGACTTCCACATCGGCGTACTCCAGGACCCGACCTTGGTCACGCCGATGCAGGAACGAATCACCAAGGGCCTCGTGAACGCCGAACGAGCGGTCGCGGAGCGCTTCGAACAACTGGCGAAGCAGTTTCGCGGCATGGGGAGCGAGGTCCTCAGGCAGAAGGCCAACGACATCATCGACCTTGACCGCCGGATCCTCGGCAAGCTGATGGGGCAGTCGGTCGATCACTTGCTCGAAGTGGATGAACCAGTGGTGCTGGTGGCCCATGAACTGACGCCCAGCCAGGCTGCATCGATCGATCGCAAGAAGATCCTGGGCATCGCGACCGATGCCGGTGGCAAGACCAGTCACACCTCGATCGTCGCTCGTGCGCTGGAGATCCCAGCAGTGGTCGGATGCCACGAGTTGACGAGCACGATCCAGAACGGCGATCAGATCATCGTCGACGGCGAGACCGGCAAGGTCCTGGTGCGACCTTCGTCGGATGACATCGCCCACTACCGCGAAAGACAGCAGAAACAGCTGATCAAGAGGGCTTCCTACAAGGAGCTGGTGGATCTCGAGCCGGTCACGCTGGATGGAACCCGCATCACCCTGATGGGCAACATCGAGTTCCCCGAGGAGGTCGAAACGGTCCTGGCGAACGGCGGATACGGGGTGGGGCTCTACCGAACGGAATTCCTGTGGCTGACTCGTGACGACTCACCCACCGAAGACGAACAGTTCGAAGACTATCGCCGCACCCTCCAGCTGCTGGATGGGCGACCCCTCACCATCCGGACCTTCGACCTCGGTGCGGACAAGTACACCCAGCAGCGGGCGGAAGAACCCGAACGGAACCCGTTCCTGGGGTGCAGGAGCATTCGATACTGCCTCCAGAACCTCCCGATGTTCAAGACGCAGTTGCGGGCGATCATGCGTGCCTCGGCCTTCGGGACCATGAAGATCATGTTCCCATTGGTGTCGACGGTCATGGAACTTCGCCAGACCAAGATGCTGCTTCGAGACGTGTGCGAGGAACTCGACGAGGAGTCGATTCCCTACGACCGGGATCTCGAGGCAGGCATGATGGTCGAGGTCCCCAGTGCAGCCCTGATGGCAAAGGTCTTCGCCAGCGAGGTCTCGTTCTTCTCGATCGGGACCAACGACCTCATCCAGTACACCCTGGCGGTGGACAGAGGCAATGAACGCGTGGCGAATCTCTACACGGGGGCGCATCCGGCTGTCCTCCAACTGATAAAAAGCGTCGTGCGGGCCGCGAGACGCAGAAGCGTGGATGTATCGATCTGTGGGGAACTTGCGGCCGAACCGATCTACACCATGTTGCTGATCGGACTTGGAATACGTACACTCTCAATGGTCCCAGCCCAGATTCCAGTCATCAAGCAGGTCATCCGGGCGGTGGACGTAGAACATTGTGAACGTGTGGCGCGAAAGATCGGCACGTTCGACTCGGAACGACAGGTATTGAACTGCCTTCGTGACGAACTCAGGAAAGTGGACCCCGAGTCCTTCGTCGCCATCGGCGGTGACAGCTGATTCCAGCCTCGAGAACCCTCGAGATGGAAGGAAGCAACCCACCGATCAGGCCGGATGACCCGGGATTAATGAAACGTGTTCCGGATCTCGTGGAGACCGGGACGAAAGGACCCGCCGGTCAAGACGTCAAAAGAGCACGCCCCGACAGACTGAATGCGAATCGAAACCAGTGACAGGACCGACCCTTCCCACCCCGGGACGGACATCGGAACTCACAGGACAGGTTCGAAAGACAGTTGAGGTCGACGTGAGCGCTCGAGACGTTTGAAAACGGCGCCATGATGAGCGGATTTTCGAGACTGATCGATCATGAGGATGAGGCCACGAACCGGTTCTCCGGTTGTGGCATGCATACCATGATGACGACATCGAACCCGAACTCAACACGGCGCCGCGACCGACAACAAGGAGCGACATCGTGGCACGCAGGAAGCGGCAACAATCGGGCGACAGTGAACAAGATGGATCCAACCAGGACTCATCCGTAGGCAACCGCACTGGCGCGAAATCAACCAACACCACAGGGCGCAGGAAGTCCGATGCGGAATCGACCGGGAGTCGGTCGGGTTCTCGCGCAACTTCCAGCCGCTCGTCCAAGTCCGCATCCGGAAAGAAGGATGAATCGGCAGACGTGAAGACGGCGAAGAAGAAGACGGCGGCCAAGAAGACGACCAAGAAGGTCGCCAAGAAGGTCGCCAAGAAGGTGGCCAAGAAGACCGCCAAGAAGACCACCAAGAAGACCACCAAGAAGACGACCAAGAAGGTTGCCAAGAAGGCCGCCAAGACCGTCGCAAGCGCCGAGGAGTCCACGACCAAGAAGGTCGCCAGGAAGGTGGTGAAGAAGACGGCGAAGAAGGCCGCCAAGAAGACCACCAGGAAGACCGCCGCAAGCGCCGAGGAATCCACGGGAAAGAAGGTCGCCAGGAAGACCACCAAGAAGGTGGCGAAGAAAACCACGTCGAAATCGGATGGCGATGCCACCGAAGCCGGCAAGGAATCGACCTCGGACCGCAGGGGCACCCGAAGAGGCTCGAAGAAGAGCTCCCGGAAGCCGGAGAAGGCCGCCGAACCGAAGGCCGACACCGAAGACTCCGCCAAGACATCCTCCGATGGCTCATCCGGGGATGAGAAGCCCTCACGGCGTCGATCACGAAACAAGAGCGGCCGGAACCCCAAACAGGGCCCATCATCCGAGAAGAGCTCCGAGGACGGCGAACGCAGCAACGACAAGCGCTCGCGAGGCAACAAGGGCGGACGCAAGCGGGATGACAACAAGGACCGTTCGGGTCGGAGCAGGACCAACGCCTGGGGCAGGACGACCCGCGCCCTTCCGGATGCCACCAACTGCACGGCTCCGGCCAATCGGATCATGGTGGTCAACGAGGTTGCCGGCGAGGAATGCCGTGTCGCCATCCTCGACAAGAACCGCCTCGACGAATACTTCGTCGAACGCGCGGCCAGCGCGACGGTGGTCGGCAACATCTACAAGGCAAGGGTGACGAACATCGAACCGGCCATCCAGGCTGCGTTCGTCGACTTCGGTCTCGGTGAATCCGGTTTTCTCCATGTCTCGGATCTGCACCCCCGGTACTTCCCGGGTGAGGGCATGGTCGAGCAGGTGGGCAAGAAGATCCCACGCAGGCAGCGACCCCCGATCCAGGATGCCCTCACCAAGGGGCAGGAGATCCTGGTGCAGGTCCTCAAGCAGGGCATCGGCTCGAAGGGCCCCACGCTCACCAGCTACCTGTCGATTCCAGGCCGACTCATGGTGATGATGCCGAACATGGACCGCGTCGGGGTCAGTCGAAAGGTCGCCAACGACGAACAGCGACGTTCGATGCGGGAGATCCTCGACACCCTCGACCTGCCCGATGGATTCGGCTTCATCGTCAGGACCGCCGGTTTCAATGCCTCGAAGGCGGAACTCAAGCGGGATGTCGCCTACCTGAAGCGACTCTGGCAGCAGATCGACAAGAGAATCAGCAACACCGGAGCCCCGTGCCTGCTCTACGCCGAAAGCGACCTGCTGATCAGGACGATTCGCGACGTCGTGGATTCGACCGTGTCCAGGATCCTCATCGATGAACCACAGGCCTTCGAGCGAGCCACCGGGTTCCTGCAGGTCGCGGCACCGAGGTCAGCACCATCGGTGCGCTTCTACGACCAGAGCATGCCCGTCTTCAGCACCTATGACGTCGAACGACAGATCGACCAGATCCACGAGGAGACCGTCCCCCTGAAATCAGGTGGTGCACTGGTCATCCAGCAGACCGAGGCGCTCGTGGCGATCGACGTCAACAGTGGACGCAGCCGATCCGCAAGGGACTCCGAGACCAACGCCTACGAGACGAACATCGAGGCCGTCGACGAGATCTGTCGGCAGCTTCGCCTGCGCGACCTCGGCGGCGTGATCATCAACGACCTGATCGACATGCGTCAGCAGAAGCACCGCCAGGAGATCGAGAACCGCCTGGTGCAGAACCTGGGGCGGGACCGCGCCAAGACCACGGTGCTTCCGATCAGTGAATTCGGGATCGTCGAGATGACCAGGCAGCGAATGCGTCCCAACACGCAACGGGCCAACTACCAGACCTGCGACAACTGCGAAGGGCGCGGCGTCCAGCTCAGGGTCGACGCCGTTGCGGCCGACGCCATCCGCAAGGCCGCGACGATCCTCGACAACGATTCAACCAGCAAGGTCGAACTCGTCTGCTCGAATGATGTCTCATCGAAGCTGATGAATGATCGGCGCCAGACGATCGCCGTCCTTGAGGAGCGTTTCGGCAAGAAGATCGTCGTCCGGGTCAGCGAGACGATTCCGAACAACCGAGTCGACCTCTACGCCTATGACAGTCAGGGCGCCGACATCGAGCCGAAGAGCATCAACCGCCAGAAGCTCCCCACGTTCGAGGACTTCCCCGACACGCTGGATGACGAGTTGGCGGGAACCTCTGCCAACGGCAAGAAGACCGGCAAGCGCCGGCGAAGACGTCGAGGCAAGACCGCTCCGGCGGACGCGACCGCAATCGCACTGGCCGGCGGGTTCGAGATCGACGAGGACGAACTGGAAGAGAACAACGAGGAATCCGGCACGTCTTCAACCGAAACCCAGGAAGGCGAAGGCACCGGTCGCAAGCGAAGAAGGCGGCGCGGTGGACGAAACCGTCGCCGAAAGGCTGCCGAACAACCGGCACCCGAGACCCTCGAGCCGATGAGGATCTACGCTCTCGCGAAGGAACTCGGCATCACCTCGCGAGAGATCCTCGATCGATGTGCCGAGGTCGAGGAGATCGAGGTCAAGAACCACATGTCCTCGGTCGGTGGAGAAGCGATCCTCATGATTCGAGGGTGGTTCACGCCGGAACCCGAGCCCACTCCCGAAGCGGAAACCGAAACCGAAACCGAAACCGATCAAGGCGAAGAGAAATCCCCGGAAGGCGAAGGCGAGGGCAAGCCCAAGCGTCGTCGCCGTCGCAGGGGGCGACGAGGGCGTGGCCGGAGGGATGACGAGGCGAACAAGGATTCCGAAGACGCGAACGCCTCCTCCGAAGGGGAAGCCTCCTCCGATGAGTCCGACCAGGACGATTCCGTGGAGAAACCCGAGCAAGAGGATCCTGATGCCCAAGGCGAAGGTGGCCCCCGCAAGCGCCGTCGACGTCGCGGTGGCAGGCGTCGCCGAAACAAGGGCAGCGAGAATCCGGATGAGCAGGAGAACGATGCTCATCAGAAGAACGAGGATCGAGACTCGGACTCCGAACAGTCAACCGAGGTCGCGAAGAACGGCCGAGACCACGGGAACGCTCGAGAAGACGGCGACGAAGGCCGGAGTGACAAGCCGAAGAGACGACGATCGCGCAAGCGTTCCAAGAAACCCTCGGACACGAACTCCGATGCACCCCAGGGGTCACCTCCCGATCGACCGGCACCCGAAGCGACTCCTCCGAAGGATGCAGGTTCGAAGACCTCCAACGAGAAGAAGGACGCTCCTCGTAAGCCGAGGACGCTGTACGGCGGACGAATCCGGCGCCTTGGCGTGACTGACCAGTCCAGGACGGAACGATAAGAAACGAGATCAGCGTGGCCAAGGATCTGGCGATGGACATCTCTGGCAGCAAGGAACACCCCAGGACCGGACGCATTCTGCTTCTGGGGTCGACCGGTTCGATCGGGGTCAACACCATCGAGGTGGTTCGACATCTCGCGGGCCAGGACGGCCCCACCTTCGAGATCGTGGCCCTGGCCGGCGGCCGACGGGCGACGGAGCTGCGAGTACAGGCTGAAGCACTGGGCGTCCGGGACATCGCGATCGCCGATGAATCCAGGGCAGGTGAGCTGGAAGGCCTGGGTCGATTGCACGTCGGGGAGGATGCCGCCCTTGAACTGGTCAGGTCGGTCGCCCGTCCGGGCGACCTCGTGATCGGGGCCATGGTGGGAGCCGCCGGAATCGCACCGACCATCGCAGCCCTGGAAAGAGGCTGTGATGTCGCGCTTGCCAACAAGGAGACACTGGTTGCCGCCGGCTCGGTGGTGATCCCCACCGCACGTCGCAACGGCGCCAGGATCATTCCGATAGACAGCGAACACAGTGCCATCTACCAGTGCCTTCGGGGTGGCCGCTGCCCCGAGGAGATCGAACGACTGGTCCTGACCGCAAGTGGCGGTCCGTTTCGGACCTGGGACATCGAACGCATCAAGGCGGCCACGGTCGAACAGGCCCTGGACCACCCCACCTGGTCGATGGGACCGAAGGTCACCATCGACTCGGCCTCGATGATGAACAAGGCACTCGAACTCATCGAGGCGCACTGGCTCTTCGATCTTCCATCATCCCGTCTCGAAGCGGTGGTTCACCCGCAGTCCATCGTTCATTCCTTCGTCGAGTTCGTGGACGGATCGGTGTTTGCACAGCTTTCCCCGCCGGACATGAAGATGCCCATCCAGTACGCACTGACCGCGCCGGCTCGAAGCACCGCCTGCTCACCGAGGATCGACTGGACCAGCTTCGGTGACCTGAAGTTCGAGCCGGTCGACCACGACCGATTCCCCGCGCTGCGAACCGCGCTCGGAGTCATCGATGCCGGGGGAAGTGCCGGCGCGGTGTTCAATGCCGCAAACGAGATCGCGGTCCAGGCGTTCCTCGATGGCGCCATCGGGTTCGGGCAGATCATCGAGACCGTGCGCAGGACCCTTGAACAGACCACGATCACGCAAATCGAGTCGCTTGAAGACGTCTTTCTCGCGGATTCAGAAGCACGTGAAAGAGCCCGCAGCCTGCTGACCCCGGGTCATGCAGGAACCTGAAGGCCCGACCACGTATCCTTGACCCTCACAGACCCCCACTACCGCTGCTGGAAACCACATGGAACTCTTCTCCACCGGCACGAACATCCTGCTGATCATCATCGGTTTCGGTGTTCTCATCTTCGTGCACGAACTCGGGCACTTTCTCGCCGCGAAATGGGCGCGAATACGCACCGAGGGATTCGCCATCGGCTTTGGACCAGTCGCTCTTTCATGGCGACTTGGTATCGGCCCACGCATCGGCTCGACCAACGAGGCGGTGGTCAAGCGGCTCGGTCGACCTGCGATTCAATGCACGTCGGAGGAGCTTGCTGCTGCCGGCATCGGAGAGACCGAGTACTCGCTCCGGTGGCTGCCGCTGGGCGGCTTCGTCAGGATGCTGGGACAGGACGACACCGACCCCGCTGCGACCAGCGTCGATCCCAACAGCTTCAACTCGAAGTCCATCGGCAAGCGAATGGTGGTCATCAGTGCCGGGATCATCATGAACCTGATCCTGGCCGTGGTCTTCTTCCTGGCCGCCTTCCTCGTCGGCGTGAAATTCAACGCACCGATCATCGGTGAGGTGATACCGGGCGAGGCTGCGGCAGAGAGTGGCATCAAGTCCGGCGAGCAGATCGTCTCGATCGACGGGGAACCCACGCGAACCTTCGCGGACATCCAGATCGCATTCGCGATGTCCAGCCCGGGTGAAGAACTCGAGGTCATGGTCAAGGACCCCACGACCGAGAAGACCCGCACCATGGAGGTGCTCCCGAGAAAGAGCAGCCTCACCGGGCTCCTCGGAATCGGGATCACACCGGGTTCCAGCGCCACGCTTGCCTCGGGACCTGAGATCGACGACCTGATTCGAGGCGAACTGAACGCCCTCGGTCTGGGCGACAGCGGGATCGCACCCGGCTGGAGCATCCAGGAGATCGGAGACACTCCGATCAACACCTGGGAACAATGGGCGAACGCGGTCGATGGCGCGGACGGGCGTGAGCTCCAGGTCGTCTGGGCGGCACCCGACGGAACGACCGTCACCGCCGGGATGAGCGCGAATCCCATGATGGAGATCCTGCGCTACCCGGATGTGATGCCGACCAGCGTCCCCAACTACGAACAGGGCCTGATCGGCCTTACGCCACTGGTGATGATCGATTCGGTGTCCGCATCCAGCTCGAACGCGGGGATCTTCCAATCGGGAGATCTCGTGATGCGGGTGGGAGACGTTGAAGGCCCGCGTTCAGCGGTCTTCCGTGCGACGATCCAGGCCTCAGCCGGCAAGCAGCTGGAACTGCTGCTGATGCGGGACGGCAAGATGATCGAGGTGAATGCGACGGTGAATCGTGCCGGCCAGCTCGGCGTGCTCATCGTGCCTGCACTCAAGCAACCGATCATCGCACGCCCCTTCCTTGAACTCGGCAACCCCGAGACGGGCGAGCCCAACATCAAGACTCCGGTGGCTTCCCTGGGTCTGCTGCCCCTGACCAGGATCACCGCGGTCGGTGAGAAAACCGTGACGAACTGGGCGGACCTGAGAGCCGGTCTTCGCGAGGCCACCGCCGAGGCGGCGAGCGCGAAGACGCAGGCCACGGTCACGCTGGACATCGTGAACCCCACCCCGGGCAAGGAAAAGCAGAAGGTGACCGTGACGCTGTCACCCACCGACGTGGCGAACCTCCATGCGCTCGGTTGGTCACCACCACTGTCCATTCGCTACTTCGATTTCCTCTGGACGACACTGAGTGCCGACGGCAACCCGCTCACCGCGATTGCGATGGGCTTCAATGAGACGAGAAAGGTCGTGGTCCTCACCTACCTGACGATCTTCAGACTCGCCCAGGGTTCGGTGGGTGTCGAGCAACTACGCGGACCGGTGGGCATCGTGCATCTCGGTTCGCGCGTGGCCGATCGAGGCTTCATGTATCTGATCTTCTTCCTTGCGATGATCAGCGTGAACCTTGCGGTCCTGAACTTCCTGCCACTGCCCATCGTGGACGGAGGCCTCTTCCTCTACCTGATCTACGAGAAGTTCAAGGGGCGACCACCCTCGATCGCGTTCCAGAACGCCGCCGCCCTCCTGGGCCTGATGATCATCGGAACGATCTTCGTCGTGACGTTCTACAACGACGTGATGCGACTCGTGGTCGGAGGCTGAGCATGCCCATCACGCCTTCGGACGACGGACCACCCGTGGCACTCATAACCGGCGCCGGAAGTGGCATCGGCCGATCCACCGCGAACCTCCTCGCCGCTAAGGGCTGGCGACTCGGGTTGCTGGGGCGAACCGCCTCGAAGCTCGAGGCGACGATCGAAGCGTTCCCGGCAGGCCATCCGGAGGTACTTCCCCTGGCCTGCGACCTCGAGGACTCCGACGAAGTGACCAGGAGCGTCGAGCGACTGATCGAAGCCTTCGGGAGGTTCGATGCCGCGATCAACATCGCCGGGGGCACCACGCAGGTCCCGATCGACGCGCTCGATGCCGAGTCGATCCACTCGATGCTCGCACAGAACCTGGTCGGTCACATGCTCATCGTCTCCACCGCATGGCCGGAGCTGGTTCGAAACAGCGGGTGCGTGGTCAACATCTCATCGATGGCGTCGATCGATCCGTTCATGCACTTCACCGCCTACGCCGCCAGCAAGGCCGGGCTGGATTCACTGACCCGCTCGATCATGGCGGAAGCCGGCGAGACGGGTATCCGTGCGTTCACGCTGAACCCCGGTGTGGTCGAGACCCCCCTGCTTCGCAGGCTCTTCGATGAATCCGTGGTCGCAACCGAAGTGACCCTCGCCCCGGAGGTCATCGCGGAGGAGATCCTCGCCTGCATCAACGGCGACCGCGACCACCGCGTCGGCGAACACTTCCCGATGGTGCACCCGCTTGATCCGTGACCTGGCGACCGGGATGGATGAGCCAGGGTTTCAGATCCGTCTGCGTGACATTGCTCGATCCATGTCACGCTGGGCATCACGCTTCGCGAGATCCTGCCGTTTATCGGCCTTGCGCTTGCCCAACCCCACACCCACGAGCAGCTTTGCCTTGCCACGCACGAAGTAGATCTTCAAGGGCACCAGGGTCGCACTCTTGGCCCGGATCTGATCCGCAAGCTTCTTGATCTCCCGCTTGTGCGCCAGGAGGTTGCGGGTGCGAACCGGTTCATGCTGCCGATTGGCTCCAGCGGGCGGATACTCCGCGATGTGCACACCGTGGAGGCTCAACGCCAGAGGCTGGTCATGTACCCGAACCCAACCTTCCGCAAGGCTGATCTGGGAGGCTCGAATCGACTTGATTTCAGTGCCGCGAAGCTGGATCCCGCATTCCAACGTTTCACCGATCGAATAAGTGTTACGAGCCTTCCGGTTTTCAATGACCGGTTCATTTGGGACTTTCTCTGAGCTTTGGGGCGTCATGAAGGACTGTTCCTGCGGATGGAGTGCTGCGCGGAAGATCAATCACGATATCGATGTTTCCATGTCATGATGCCCAGAACCACTCTGGAGCGTTCACAACGCGGAAAAACCATGGAAGAACAAGAAAACCGCTTCTAAACATTTGTTTGAGATATTGCCATATTTGATTACTAGGGGACAATAGACGAGCCCTGACACCCCACAAGCCCCTATTGTCAGGACACCCCACACTTCTCCGGTCCTTACATGCACTGAGGAAAACAAGACAATGAAAAAGACCCTACCACTCTCGGGAGCAACCCTGCTTCTCACCTTGACTACGACATCCTTCGGGCAGATCTCTTCCGACGAAGTGATCCCCGGCGTGCGCATGAACGTTGATGCGGCACGGAACCACTTCCTGCAGACCAACGAGCAGACGGACTTCAACGTGCGCGAGGGCATCATCACCCGCGTCTACGGCAAGGCCTTTGCCAACGGCACCGACCCCGTTGATTCAGCGACCAACTTCATCAGCGACCATGCCAACATGTTCGGCATCGAGTCCGATGAGCTGCTTCCGATCGGCCCCAACGCCGACGGCACCCACGCCCTCCCCATGGGCTACGACAAACTGACCGGAACCAACCGTTTCACCCTGGTCGCATGGACCCAGGCCATGGACGGCATTCCCGTCTTCAACGGCAGCATCCGTGTTCTCGTCCGGAACGAGCCTGGTTTCCCCGCGGTTCTCGTCTCGAATGAGATGGCCGACATGCGCGACTACGACGGCCGCTTCGCGGGCGCAGGCGTTGCACCCACGCAGCTGGACCCCAAGACCTACACCCGACACGTTGCCAACCAGTTCTTCCAGGAACCGACCATCAGTGGCGCGCAGCAGGTGGTCTGGGCCGGACAGCCTGGATCATGGGAAGCCGAGCCTCGCCTCGGAGTCACCTTCGTCGCGACCGGTGGTACCAACATCGATCCCGACAACTACCAGAAGTACCGCTACGTGGTGGATGCCCGCAACGGCCGCATCCTCTACCAGGAGAACATGCTCCTCGACTTCGACGTGTCCGGTCAGGTCACGGCCCGGGTCACCCAGGGAGACGGTTCCGACGATTGCGGTGCCGAATCCTACGAACCCCTTCCCTACGCACGGATCCAGATCGGCGGAAGCACGGTCTACACCGACGCGAACGGCACCTTCGTCAACTTCGGCGGCGGCACACAGACGGTCACCTCGAACATCCAGGGCCGCTACTACGTGGTCAACGACCAGTTCGACAGCAGCGTCAGCACCATCACCGAAACCATCGCGGAAGGTGGCTTCTTCGACTTCCAGCACAACGCCGGCAACAGCAACGAATATGACCGAGCCGAAGTGAACGCCTATCTCTGGGCGAACCTGACCCGAGACTGGGCCCTCAGCCACTTCCCGAACATGCCAGAGCTGTCCACCCAGACCGACTGGCCGATCAACATCAACCTGTCGAACAGCTGCAACGCGTTCTACGACTACAGCTCGATCAACTTCTACACGTCGGGCAACGGCTGCCCCAACACCGCGTTCTCCGACGTGGTCGGCCACGAACTGGGACACCACTTCATCGCGATCTGCGGATCGGGTCAGGGCCAGTACGGCGAAGGTGGCGGTGACTGCAACGGCATTCTCCTCACCCGCGAACCCACCCTTGGCAACGGATTCCTGGGCAACTGTGGCCAGGGCATCCGCACCGCCGACAACGACTACCAGTACCCCCAGAACGACTCGGGCGGCATCCACGACTCCGGTCAGCTGCTCTCCGGTTGCATCTGGGACATGGTCCTCCAGCTCGGTGGACCCACGTCCGACGAAGCCATCGCCATCACCAGCTACGCCTGGGTCAATTCGATCTGCCTGCACACCGGCACCCAGATCACGCCCGACATCACGATCGACTTCCTCACGGTCGACGACGGTGGTCCAGGCGGAGACGGCAACATCTTCAACGGCACCCCGCACTACGCTGCGATCAACGCCGCCTTCAGCCTGCACAACATGCCCGGCCCCGACCTGGCGCTCATCGACATCTCCACCCCCGGTGGCACGCCCACTTCGGTTCCCCCCGCGGGCACTTCATTCGAGGTTTCGATCGAGAACCTGAGCGGAACCTACGACCCCGGCACCGGCGAACTGCGCTACCGCACCGGCAACTCGGGCAGCTTCAGCAGCTCGCCCCTCAGCTCCAACGGTGGCACCAGCTACACCGCGACCCTGCCCGCAGCCGATTGCGGCGACTCCTATGAGTTCTACGTCTACGCCGAGACCACCACTGGTGTCCAGGTCAGCCTGCCCAGCAGTGCTCCCTCCGTGATCTTCGCTGCACCGGTCGCAACCGGCTTCGAGACCATCCTCGACGTCGACTTCGAGTCCGATCCGGGCTGGATCGTTTCCGGAGTCTCCGGCAGTGCGGTCGGCCAGTGGGCGATCAGCGAGCCCTGTGGCTCGACCACCCGTGGCGCACCCGGACAGGACTACGACAACTCCGGCCGGTGCTACCTGACCGGACCGGGCACCTGCGACTCCAACACCGATGTCGATGATGGATGCACAGAACTCCAGACTGCCGTGTTCTCTTCCGTCAACGCCGACGGCGTGGGCGATGCGTCCGTCTCCTACGCTCTCTGGTACGACAACACCGGTGGTGGCATCGGTGCCGATCCGAGCAACGACATCATGACGGTCGAGATCTCGACCAATGGTGGATCGAGCTGGAACACCGTCGAAACCATCGGCCCCCTCGACAGTCGTTCGAGCGGTGGATGGTTCCTCACCAGCTTCCAGGTCTCCGCCTTCGGAACCCCGTCGGAGAACTGCGTGATGCGGTTCGTCGTCTGTGACGCGAACTCCGGTTCGGTCATCGAAGCTGCCGTCGATGCATTCAGCGTCGAAGTCGTCCTCTGTGACGAAGGCTGCCCCGCTTCCGAGAACAATGGCGACACCAATGGCGACAACGTGGTCGATGGCATCGACCTCTCCAACCTGCTCGGCTTCTGGGGCACTGACTACCCCGCAGCAGACTTCAACTGCGACGGCATCATCAATGGTGTCGACCTGTCGAACCTGCTCGGTGCCTGGACCGTGTCTCCCTGACATCGGGACTTCGGTCCTATCCTGATCTGCATCCATGCACCGCCCCGGATCATCCGGGGCGGTGTTCATGTACAGCCTCGTGTGACAAGAAAAACGGCGTTCGAGCTGATGCTCGAACGCCGTTTCATGATGCCCAGAAGAGGACTCGAACCTCCACGGGATTTTACTCCCACCAGCACCTCAAGCTGGCGCGTCTGCCAATTCCGCCACCTGGGCTGTGCGATCGGAAATGGTAACGGAATCCAGCGCTCTGTCGAGCCCCTGGAAGCTAGGATCCACGAAGCATGCCCGAGAGCCCAACCATCCGAATCAACGAGATCTTCCACTCCATCCAAGGGGAATCCACGCGTGCAGGGCTGCCCTGCATCTTCGTCCGGCTGACCGGATGTCCCCTGCGTTGCGCCTACTGCGACACGGAATACGCCTTCCGTGAGGGCCAGAGACGCGACGTGGAGGCACTGCTCCAGGAAGTCCTTGCCATCGACTGCCAGCTCGTGGAAGTCACAGGAGGGGAGCCACTGGCCCAGAAGAGCGTGTTTCCATTCATGAAGTCACTCTGTGATGCTGGAAGAACGGTCCTCGTCGAGACCTCCAATGCGATCGACATCAGCCCCTGCGACCCGAGGGTGATCAGGATCCTTGATCTCAAGACACCCGGTTCGGGAGAGTTCGACCGCAACCGACTCGAGAACCTCGAGAACCTGCGAGCGCATGATGAAGTGAAGTTCGTCCTGGTCGATCGCAGGGACTACGAGTGGGCATGCACGATGATCGAGGACCATCGACTCACCGAACGTTGCGCGGCAGTGCTGCTGTCGCCGGTCTTCGAACAGGTGACCGGGCTGGAGATCGCGGGTCGACCGGCACTTCCGCCCCACCAGCTCGCGGAATGGATGCTCGCCGACGGACTCGATGCCCGCATGCAGCTGCAGCTGCACAAGTTCATCTGGGACCCGAGTACGCGCGGAGTCTGAAACACCAACCCCGTCTACCAGACCCAGGCTTCCAGCCTTGCCTGTGCGGGGGGGATGAGCGAAGAAGGCTCGGTCAGCAGCAGCAGGGCATCAAGGACATCCCCTTCGGGATCGGCTGCCGCAGCTCGATGATCCTCTTCCGACAGGGGCACGCCCCAGTTCTCCAGCCGACGAGCCAGTTCAAGACGACGCTCCTGGTTGGCATCATCCCGTCCCTTGTAGCCGCGAGATGATTCCCCCCGGAAGGCCAGTGCCGAAGCCGGACAGCCCTCGGTGATGATGCTGCTCGAGTCGGTGACATGAACCGGCGCGATATGCAGTCCGTCTTCCGCCAGTGGCAGGAGGATCTCGCAGACCACCGTCCAGGTCTGCTTGAAGACCCGCAGGTTCATCGGCGCCATCGGAGTTCGAGCCGCCCGATCGCAGGCACGCTTGGGCTCCTTGCGATTGACCGCCCGCAAGGCACGTCGCCATTCCCGTGCGGACTCGAACGAATCCATCCAGTGAGCGAGCGCCAACCACTCGGGTTCGATTCCATGTCGTTCGAAGACGACTTCAGGCAGGCTGAAGGGTGCATCGATGCGCCAGAGATCGAGGGACGATGTCTCAGCCGATTCCCTGACCATTTGGCGGAGTCGCGAACGATCCAGGCCACGTCGAATCGTCACCGGACCATCATCACGTCGGCTGGCAACCACGATCTTCGCGCTGCCACCTGAATCAGCGCCCGAGAAATCGACCCCATGAACCGTGGTCACCGTCAGTTTCCACCGCACGTGCCGGGCTTCAGCCCGCACGCACAGGAACCAGGCTGGGGCATCGAACCACCTTGGGTCGATCCGACCCCGAAGACGCTGTGACGGCGCTTGAAGGTCCGGCCCCTGTCTTCGGGGTCGACAACGGGATCATCAGCTTCGGCCATGGGACGAAGCAGGGTGAGAACCGCTCCATCCTCCATCGATTCGTACTCGTACTGCGGCACGGAAGGCCTCCGGGTTCAATCCAGTTCGGCGCGTGACACCGGAGGATACCGCCTTGAAGACGGGCATGGCTCAGTTGATCGTGGAATCCGCGTCGGAAGGGGCACGTGATTCGACCGCGGAGGGTGCGCGACGAACCCTCGACTTGGGCTGGGGAATGGTGAGACGGCGTTCGCCCCGGGCAAAGCGAGGTGCGCGACGGGCATGACCGATGGCCCGCAGTCGTCCGAGCCAGGCCACGTTCCACGCCAGGTAGACAAGCAGCAGGGTGAGCACGATCCCATTGGTGACCGAACCGTAGTAGATGGTCATGATCAGGATCGACAGTGCACCAAACAGATAACCCACCTGGCCCAGGGCCTGGATGCCCCCGACGGATTCGGCAGTCACCTGATGAGCACTACGCCCGGTACCGATCACCAGTGATGTGGGCATGACCAGCGCCGAGCCGGTCGCCAGCAGCAGGGTTCCCAACACCAGCAGCGTGGGGTTGCCTGCAGACACCACCACCAGGGCGAGGCCGGATGCCTGCAACGGAACTCCGATGACACGCACGAGGAAGGCACCGAGACGATCGACGATCATTCCGGTGAAGTAACCACCGATCGCACACGCAAGCAGTGGCATGCTCATGATCAGTGAGATGGTCATGGGCGTGGCACCGAAGTTGGTCACCAGCAGAAGCGGAAGGCTGAAGGTCATCATGCCCGGGATCATTCGATCACTGGCCATGAAGGCGCCGGCGGTGATCACCTTCCGGTCGAACTCGAGGCCACGGCTGTTCGGTTCGAAACTCCGGCCGGGAACGGAAGGAAGCCCCAGCGATCCGAGCGCAAGACCCAGCGAGACCAGCGCTCCCACGGGGAAGACCGCGGGAACGGAGATCGAGGAGACCACCCCACCACCGACGAGCCCGAGTGCGAGCCCGACCATGATCGCGGAACCGGCCATGCCGAATCCGCGACCGGTACTGGGAGCATTGGCAGCGACGAGCGTGGTCAGGGTGACCAGAAGCAGCAGGTCGACATAGCCCTGGATGCCGCGAAGCACCAACAGGAACGGCCAGTCGATCGGGATGATCATGACGCCGATTGCGAGTGCCTGGACCAGCGCTGCCGAGGCAAAGATGCGCCGAGGGGACCAGCTGCGAAGTCGTCGCAGAATCGGCACCGCACCAAGGGCTCCGATGAGCGCGGCAACGGCGAAGAGCTGGGCCCCGATGTCATCCAGACCGTAGCGCTCGCTGATGAGCTGTTTCAGACCCGGGTAGGGCAGGACATCAGGGACGGCAGCAAAGACCAGGAGGAGCAAGGCCCATCGACGGGTCCAGGTGGCCGAAGATGTCCCCGCGCTGGTGGTCATTCAGGATTGGCAATCGCAAACAGGATGTCGGAGACGCCATCGAAGGTCGACTTGGCGGCTTCGACGATGCGATCCTCCGCCCCGCTGCCGTTGGCCGATTCAGCCATCGAGCTTCGGAAGGCCTTGAATCGCACGCCGACCTGGTTGCCGTACACACCGTAGTAGTTCAGGCCACGATCCTCCTCGAGTCCGAGCTGGTCGGCGATACGGGGCTTCATGACCGACCCACCCATGGTCGAACCTTCGAGGACATAGAGAATCCCGAGAAGCGATGTGGGATCGTGCTTCTTGAGATCATCGATCATCGAAACGAATGATGCCACGGCCTTTGCCGTGGCATCATTCAAATGCAATCCACCAGGTGAGAGCGCGTCGAGGTCGGCATCCAAAGCGGGCGCCTTGGCGAGCTCCTCGTGCCACACTGCCTGCACGACCTGATCGCTGGATGTCCGAAGCGCAGTCTCAAGATGGCTGAGAATGCGTCTCCAGGCGGTCAGGTGAGCGACATAGTGCTCCATCTGGAGCCCACCCTCCATGACCAGGGTGCCGAATCCACTTTGCTCGGCGCGGTCATGATGGGGTCGTGTCTCGGATCGAAGGCGATCCATTACGCAGGGAAGTTCGCTGATTGCCGAGCTCATATGGCATGCTCTTTACTGGGGGGGGTTGGTTTAATTGCGACGGCGTCGCATTGTTCCGAAAAGCCCCACAGCAAGCAAGCCACCAGGCGCAGGAACTGAGTTAACCGCCACCGAAACCGCGTCCAGACTGCTGTTAGAGGCATCACTGCCAAAGAAGAATGCCCATTCGACGACATCGAAGCCAACATTCACATCCCAACTGTAGGCCATGGTCACGTTGTCAGACCCAAAAGCTCCGCCTTCGCGGCTTCGTTCCTCACCAACACCGAAAATGGTCTCGGAGGAGCCAGCACCATCGCTGAGATACAAGCGGACGTTCTCGTAGTTGAACTCAGTGCCCAGTGTGGCAAAGTTCAGAACGGCCTGACCGACGGGGCCACTGCCATAAACATGGATATTGAGGCCACCAGCGGGGTTATAGATATTGCCACTCCCAGCAATGATCGCACCAGGACCAAAGTTGAACAGCTGAGCGTCTGTTGAGAACGGTGCATCAGGGAAGTTGGGGGCGCTGTTCGCTTGCGTGAAGCTGTTCCAGGTAAAGGTCTCTGCAGTTGCGTCCCCAGCCCAGTCGGGCACGAGGGGGTTCACCAAGTCAGCGGAGGCAAGACCAGTGGCGGCAAGAACAGATCCCAATGCGACGATATGTCCAAACATCTCATAAACCCTTGAATAACAATTTGTTGCGCCTCGGGCATGACGCGTTCTCTCACCCGTGAGCCTGACTCAAAACACTGAGCAAGCTTCACTCGAGACGATGAAAAAACGGAGGGAGATAGCTCGAGCGATGCGTCATTCGATCAACAATGACATCGTGGGTCAACTGTAATTGAGACTCAATCTCAATATTGTTGAGATTCAATCGCAACTACTGCTTCAAACACTGCCCGAGGTTTATCAGTCAGATCCTCCCTGAGAACCCCGAGAACCCGATTTGTCACGCGAGACGCGATCTCGAACGCGATACGCCGCCCGACGAAGTGCCGTCAGCTCACCCCGCGAAAGTTCACGCCACTCCCCCGGAGAGAGACCCTTCAAGGCAAGCGGTCCCATGCGAACACGACGGAGCTTCTTCACGGGGTAGCCCAGATTGGCCAACATGCGACGGATCTGACGGTTTCGCCCTTCGCGAAGCTCCATGAAAAGCAAGGTGCGATCTCGGTCTCGCTTGATGATGGACAGCTTGGATTGGCTGGTTCTCTTACCACCGGTTCGATTACGACCGGTGAGGAAGATGCCTTGCTCGAGTCGAGCGATATCCTCCTGCTCGAGCCGCCCTCCCACTGAGACTTCGTAGCCCTTGTGAACTCCGTACCTCGGGTGGGTGAGTCGGTTGGAGAGCTCTCCATCATTGGTCAGCAACAGCAGGCCCGAGGATTCCGCATCAAGACGCCCCACCGGGAAAAGACGTGGTTTATCAGGGTGATTGACCAGATCGATGGCGCGTCGACGTCCTTCGGGATCCCGGTTCGTGCTCACCGTTCCGCGGGGTTTGAAGAGCATCACGTAGATGTTGCGTCGCGAACGACCGATCACTCGGTCACCGACGGTGATGCGATCCTGTTCGGGATCGACCCAGGCAGGCAGGGCGCTCACGAGCTCGCCGTTGACGGCAACATGCCCGTCCTCGATCAGCTCTTCGCAGGCCCTTCGAGAGGCCACTCCAGCCTCGGCCAGGACCTTCTGCAGTCGTGGTCCACGGGTGTTGTCGGCGTAGGAATGGGCGGCTTTCTTGGTGGGTCGAGGGCTCATGACGGCCATTCTAGGGTGGGAATGGATTCCTTCGCGGGCTTGGGGGATGCACGCGACCGGATCGACCGATAGAAGGGTGGTCGTGAGTACCCCAAAGCGATCCAACTTCAGCTCCTTTCTTGGTCACATTCGAGCCGGCTTTCGCTGGCTGAAGCAAGCCGTCAACGAGCCCCAGAAAAATCTCGATGAGTTTCAGAAGCGGTTTCGACGTGCCTTCGAGGTGGCTCGATACTCCCTCCAACACCTGAGCCAGGACCGTGCACCCCAGATGGCGGCATCGCTGTCCTTTCGAACCCTGTTCGGCATCCTGCCGGTACTGGTGGTGGCCACCATCGCCGCTCGCAGCCTGCTGGGTGACAAGTTCCAGAGCATGACCAAGCAGGTCATCGAGCAATTGGGCCTGAACGAGGTCCAGATCATTCCCCCCACGGTGGATGCGACCGGGTCGATGAAACCCGTGGGGCTGGGGTCCTGGCTGGATGGCATCGTGGCGACCGCCTCGAGGGTGGACGTCTCTGCCCTGGGCTGGGTCGGCATGGGCGTGGTGATCTTTTCGGCCCTCTGGGTGATGGTCACGATCGAGAACAGCTTCAACACGATCTACCGGGCAAGAACCGGAAGAGGTTGGGCCAAGCGGCTGCTGGTCTACTGGTGCGTGATCACCGTCGGCCCGGTCATGCTGGGGGTGATGCCCTGGGTGTGGGGCCAGCTGAGCGCTCTGATCTCGACCTTGCCGAGGTGGTACTGGCTGGCGATCACCATCCAGGTGGTCTCCAGCGTCATGATGTTCTGGATCTTCATGCTGGTGGTGTATCTCTGGGTCCCGAATGCACGGGTCCAGTTCAAGCCCGCCCTGATCGGAGCCCTGTTCGCGGCCATCCTGCTTGAAATCGGCAAGCGATCCCTGGGCGCCTACATGCAGAACGCCTTCAGCGTCAGCAGCCTCTACGGCTCGCTGGGCCTGATTCCGGTCTTCATGTTCTGGATGTACCTGATGTGGATGTTCGTCCTCTTCGGACTCGAGGTGGCTGCGATCCTGCAGGCACTCCGAGGGCGCGCCCTGCAATCGATGCTTGAAGAGGACACGGGCGGTCTGCTTGATCCTGCCTCGATCCTTTCGGTGATGACCGCGGTCTCCCATGGTTTCCAGCAGGGCGAGCTGGCGACGGAGAACCAGATCGTGATGGAAACCGGCCTCAGGCCTGAAGTTGTGGAGCACATGCTCGAACGCCTGGAAGTGCGGGGCTTCCTTCACGAGGTCGAGGGCGGGGACGGATACGTCCTGGCGCGCCCCCCTGAGCAGATCTCGGCCAACGAGCTCATGGACGTGGCGTTCGAACTCGTTGATGACACGGCAACCAGTCGCCAGCTCACGCCGATTCTCCAGAAGCTGCGGGAGGCCCAGCTCGCGCTGGCCTCGAAGAGCTCCCTGAAGTCGCTTTCCGACGACATCACCACGCCTTCGTAGCGCCCTCGAAAGATTCAACTCAACCGCGTCTTCTCTCAGGAGTGATGCAACAAGATGCGGGGAAGCGTATAGACTCCCCGTACCACCTTTTCTTAGATCCACATGGCAAGGATTGCCCCCACCCTGACGGGTGCACATGCGCGGAGATCGCAAATGGATCATGCTCCGAACAACGAACCGTCCCCATCAGAGACCTCTGCAACCGATGGTGGCGAGCCAAGTGCCGCTCACTTTCGTGAAGCCGCCCGACTTGCTGCGGCTCGCGTGCGAGCGGCGATGGCAGGCATGCCCGATGAAACCGATGAAGTCGAGGAGACCGACGACGCACCGCCGATGACCGCGCCCAGCGCGAAGGCGATGGAGGCCGTTGCCCGCAAGCGAGCCCGATCCTTCACCGAAAAGGCCGCCCAGGACACCGCGATCGACGCAAGCAAGTCCAGCAAGAAGTCGATCAACAAGCGCATCAGCGCTGCCAACGACAAGGCTGCAAGCCTGCTGCCCGAGATCGACGAGAGACTGGAGACGGGCGCACGCATGCTGCGCGCGTTCGAATCGCAGATCGAACGCCTTGAAAGATCCGCTCGCAACGCCGAGGAGGCAACCGCCGGCATCGGATCCGAGTTGGACCAGGAAGGCCTGGAGAAGACCACCGAGGCATTCGAAGCACGTTTCTCCGTGGCACAGGAAAAGGCCGAGGAAGCGACCCGCGGACTGGCGAGCATCAGTACCGAGTCAAACCAGACCGCCGATGCGCTGGCAACCGGACTCGAGACCGCGACCACCGTCAAGAACCTGCTGGAAACGACGATCAAGGAACTCGCCGAGGAGGCGGAACGTCGAAGCAGCGAGGTCAAGGCACTGCTGGCGAGGACCGAGGAGTCACTCGTGCAGATGAACCAGCAGCTGGCAAGAGCCGAGAAGGTCGAGCAGGGCATCAAGGACGGGCTCGAACGTTCCGAAGCCACCGCGAGGAACATCGAGATCATCGCCAACGAACGCATGGCCCAGGCGCAGTCGAATGCCGAACAGATCGAACGTGCTTCCCAGGCCGCACTGGGTTCGGTTCGCGAGCATGTCGCAAAGGAACTCGCCGGAATCAGTCGCGCACTCCTGCAGCAATCCTCGGGCACGATGCCCAGCACAAAACCCTTTGTCGCGACCAAGACCACCGAAGCAGTGCAGATCGAACCTCCACTCATCGAAGTCGAACCGCCCAGGCAGACCGTCGACACGCCCCCCGTGTCCCAGCCCGTGACCGGACAGATCTCTCATGGAACGCTTTCGATCGATGAATCCACGATCAAGCACCTGGACCGGCAGGACTGAACCCCGACCGGGATCATGGTCCACCCTGGCCGGAGGAATCCTGCTGATCGCCTCGCTGCTGGGTGCAACCAACTCGGCCCGAGCCCAGGATCCGGCGAAGACTCCGCAAGGCACGACCGCTGCACCGATTCCGAGAATGCTTTCGAAGCTCAAAACGCTTCCGGGCACCTTGCGACTGCCGGTGATCGATGGCGCCGTGGTGAACATCGGCACCCGCACCGTGCTGCTCGGCGGGATGACCGCTGATTTCAATGCCACCCCCGCGATCCAGATGCGCCAACCCGACGGAGCCTGGCGGCCCGTCGGGAACCAGATGCTCGAAGCCCGGATCGCCCCTCGAGCGATCGGGCTCGGGGATGGTCGGATCTTCATCTGGGGCGGTGATTCCGGTTCGGCAAGAGGCACCCTGACCGTTCGGAACGACGGCGAGCTGCTTGATCCGCGGATCGCGGGCAGTGCCAAGAAAATCGACCCACCCAAGGGAAGCGACTGGCAGGCGCCAAGCGCTCCCTGCCTGCTGACTGACGGAACGATCGCACTCGCCGCGGAACAGGGTGTGCACCGCTTCGATCCGAAGACCGGAGACTGGCGAGACCCGATCGCCCTGCCGGTGCCGCTCGTCCAGCCAGCACTCTGCCTGCTTGACGGGCAACGGGTTCTCGTGATCACCACCGGACCTGCTGGGGATGGAGCACGGGTCCTCGAGGTCGACTGCAGCAGCGGTACCGTCGAAACCTGGTCGAACCAGCTGCCCGAACCGATCCCGGGTGCCGAACTGCACCTGCTTCCGGGAAATCGGATCGTTGCAACGACCTGGCTCCAACCGGACGGACAACGTTCACGGCGGACGATCCTGCTGAAGGCCACGGATCGCACCATCCAATCAGGTCCCCAGTTGCCGACAACGGATGACGCGACCGGATGGATCGCCTCCTGCGTCAACGGCGGAGACATCCTGATGCTGGCATCGGACGCGTCATCGACCGAAGACGACCTGCGCGCATTCCTTCTCCGCAGCCAACGCGGTGGAAACCTTCGACTCTGGCAACTGACCACGCCACCCAAGGGACGGCGGAGGATGTTGTGCCCTCGAGGTGACAGGTCCTTCGAGCTGATCGGTGGTTATCGCTACCTGAGTGCCAGAGAAGCCAGGCAAGAGGGCGCACCGGAAGGTGCCAGGCTCTTCAGCACCACGCTCGAGCTGGACTATGGGACCGGGCCGATCGGCGATTGATCGCTCCTGCCCCCCACCCATGCCGCAGAATCCTGCCAGACCGACCGGGACGCGAGACATCGCCCCGTTCGTGGACCAAGCGCGGACAAGTTTCAGGCGCGATGAGCCGAATCGTGGGTCATGGCACCATTCTTCGAACAGACGAAAAAGGGCTCCTTCACCAACTATGCAGAGAATGCTCAGTACGCAGCATGCGTGCAGGAGCCGAATGGACTGGTCATCAAGGTGGTGACACCTTCCGTCGGCCAGCACGAGGCACCGATCATCTCGCTGGAAGTCATGGAGGCCCTCAAGGAGACCGCACCCAACTGCAATTGGGTCGTGATCGACCTTTCAGCGGTCTCGGTGGTCTCCAGCATGGGTCTGGCCATGTGCCTGGATATCCGCAAGCAGGCGAAGATTCAGGGCATGAAGACCGCCCTGTTCGGCATGAACGCCCATTTGCGTGGACTTTTCCAGATGATGCGCGTGGAGAGGCTTTACAAGGTGATGCATTCAAAGGACGATTTGAAGGCACTCATCAAGGGCTGACCCGTCGGGGTGGCCCACACAAAGGACCACTCATGACCATGCAGTCACGCCAACCGGCAACATCAGGCCAAAGAAGAATCCTCACCGGGCTTCTTCCACTCTTCGTAGGCAGCCTCCTGCTGGGTGGGTGCTATCAAAGGGTCGTTCATGACCGGCAGGGCAACTACGTGGGCACCGTCTACGAGGGGAACCTTCCGGATGACTCTCGAGGGTTCTGGTCGGACATCTCCGACACCAATCAGGTCGTTCCGAAGACCCGCTCCGAGGAGTCCCAGCGGGTCCAGGATCGCTACCAGGAAATCTACGACCGTCAGACCAAGGGCCTGGACCTTGGATCCGGAAATCGGTGAGCCTCCGGTGGCGGAGCACGCTAGACTCTAGAACCACGCTTCCCGCATCAGGCCGGTCAAGACCCGGCGGCTGCGGGAGATCTGTTCAGACCCGAGCCAACAGTCCTTGGAGTTCCGATGGGCATTGAAGCCGCACTTCCGCACGACAGCATCATGACCACGCAGTTCAACCGCGTGGTGAACTGGGCCCGTCGTTCGAGCGTATGGCCGCTTCCCTTCGCCACCGCCTGCTGCGGCATCGAACTGATGGCCACCGCCTGCAGTCGTTTCGACCTCGCCCGCTTCGGCGCGGAGGTCATGCGCTTCAGCCCACGACAGGCCGACCTGCTGATCGTGGCTGGTCGCATCGGCATCAAGTCGCTTCCGGTGCTGCAGCGGATCTACATGCAGATGGCCGAGCCCAAATGGGTGATCTCGATGGGCGCCTGTGCCTCGACCGGCGGTGTCTTCGACACCTACGCCGTCGTCCAGGGCGTCGATCAGTTCATCCCCGTCGATGTCTATGTACCAGGATGCCCCCCACGACCGGAGATGCTCATCGAAGGCATCATGGCCATCCAGCGGATCATCGACAACGACAACATCCCGAAGGATCAGGACGGCAAGCGGCTTCCACTGAACATCGCAGTGCAGCCGAACTTCGAGCCCAGCGCTCAGCCCGTGGACGTCTCCATCGGCGCCACCTGAGCCTGCCATCGCCACGAGCATTCCGAAGACTCGAATCCGGCTCCGGCGGGGCCAGGCTGTCTGGTGCCTGCGAATCTCCCAAGAAGGCGGCGATAAAGCCGCGGATCAGGGCCTCGCACGATCTCAGATCGGCTTCTGCGTGAAAAAGACGCGAAATCCCGACTTCGCCTGCTAAAAACGAGTGTGGTGTGCGGAGTCACTCCGGAGAACAAGGCGGTTTCAGATCGCCACCCGGGCCGAAAAATACGTGGAGTACTTGATGTCTTCAAGAACATTGTGTGCAGCTTTGGGGCTGCTTGTTTCAATGGGGTCATACGTGCCGACAGCGTCGGCCCATGACCGAATGCTTCCTCTGGAAAAGATGGCGACGCAACCAAAGATGACCTTCGTGGGCACCGTTCGATCGGTCGAACCTCGTTGGGTGAACGACAACCTGATCATGACCCGGGTCAGTTTCGACCTGCGTGCGAAGGTCGCCGGCGAATTCCCCGAGGGAAAGACGCTGGAATTCGAACAGTTCGGTGGCACGGTCGGTGACGAGAGCATCGAGCATTCGCACATGCCCCTCTGGGAGATCGGCGAGTCCTACCTCGTCTTCGCCGAGGACCCAGCCCTGTCCGGCGCGGTCCCGACCTACGGTGGCGAGTGTGGTTTCTACCGATTGATCGCCGATGAGTCGGATGCATCGATTCTTTATCCGGTGGACACCCACGACCGTCCGATCAGTGCGATCCGAGACGGCATGTTCAAGCTCGCACGACCGGCGATCCGGATCGACAAGGGCGTGGCGTCGCTGGCCGGCGCGGAACCCTACCAGGCAGGCCTGCCGAAATCTCGGAACGGCGAGATGAGCACGATCGCGACCTTCGAGGACACGGTCGAAGTCCTGAACCTCGACCAGATCGTCCAGGCCATCCACGCCGTCCGAGGTGATGAGGGAGGCCCCATGGAAGGTCTTCCCGAAGGGGGAACGCTGCGTCGCTCGCAAGGCGGCCTCGCCGGCCTGACCTTGTGCTGGTGCGGATGGCACAGCATCTTCCTGGTGTTCGAGCAGGTTCCGAGCTCCTGGGCGAACTACGACAACAACGAGTGGTGCATGGCTCGCATCAACAAGTACCTCGACCTGACTCGCTATCAAAACGACGACGGATCCTGGGGCGTCAACGGCGACGATGAACTTACCGGCTTCCCGACGAACGCCGACTTGAGGTTTATCTACGGCCTTAACGATGAGGGAAACTGGGCCATCCAGTGGGGCTCGAGCCTTGCCATGTGCGTTGGGACTTCTGGGTCCGGCTGCGACCGGATCACGGAAGCCGACATCCACGTCAATTCGGCGTACAGGTGGCGATACAACTTCGCAGACGCCTTCCAGGGTGCCGATGACGTCTTCTTCTACGACCCGATCATGCTGCACGAAATGGGGCACGCACTGGCCCTCGAGACCGATGTATGCAACGAGGACTACCAGTTCGATCGCAACACGATCATGTGTGCGGGCACCAACGACATCGTCGAGTACGGCAAGGGACTTCATCGCCGTGACGCCAAGGCACTGCGCATCTCATACGACGACAACCTGGACATCGCCGACACCATCAACCGGACGGACATGGGCGTCGAATCCTGGTACATGGATGGTGACATCGAGAACGGTTCGATCGACCAGTCGAACGTACAACCGGGCGACATCATCAACATGCGAGACCTGGTCGTCGAGAACATGTCGACCTGGGACGTCTCCAGCGTCAGGATCAGATGTTTCCTGTCCACGAACATGACCATCAGTGAATACGACTACGAGTCTCCCACCTACTTCAGCTGGGGCACCTTCAACGAGGACACCGACTCCCGTGGCGACTACGAGTGGACGGTCCCATCGAACATCCCCGCCGGTGACTACTACGTCGGCGTCATGGTCACCTACGGAGGCAACAGCTACACCCAGGACTCCATCAGCGGCAACAACACCACCTTCTTCCCGGAAGTGCTCACCGTGGACGAGGCCGACCCCCCCACCTGGGTGATCCGCCAGATCGACTGGGACTGGATCTTCGCCAACACCTTCTATGCCAACAGCAACAATGGATCCGGGGAAAGCCAGTTCAGGCCGTTCTGCCCGGGTGGCGGACGCATGGGTCCGAGCCAGTTCTTCGAAGCGGCAGCCCCCATCGGCGGGAAACTGCGTGTCGCACCGACTGGTCACAGCTATGGCGAGGGTTTCGGCCAGGAACCGGGCCCTGCCATCGCGATCTACCTTTCGGAAAACGGTCTTCCCGGCGAGTTGCTCCAGGTGTTCTGCGGAACCAGCACGAGCAACCCCGCGATCATCGAAATCCAACCGAACCAGCCCTACATCATCCAGATCGGTGCCCTCGAGGGTTCACCCGCATTCACCGGCTGGATGAATGCCGCGATCGAGACCGACATCCCGGTCGGGTCCGCCCCGCAGTTCCCCATCCAGTGGAGCGAAGGGCAGAACGAGACCCTCGGTCAGGAATTCGCTCCTCCGATGGACCTGCCCTGCAGCAGCAGCTCGTCGATGGGGCGCTGGTACGCCTACACCGCACCGTGCGACGGCACCATCAAGGTGTCCACCTGCAACCAGGTCACGAACTTCCCTTCGGTGGTTTCAATCCACCTGCCCGAGCAGGGACTGCCAGCAGTCGACTGCGGCACCTGGGATGACATGCGGTGCGACGGATCGTTCGGTGCGAACGCAACGACTGAGATGCTTGCGGGTCAGAAGATCCTGATTCGCATCGCGACCGCGGACCCAGGCGAGAACATGATGTTCCAGATGGACGTCGAGATGGCTCCTGAAGAGGACTCGTTGTTCAAGTGCGAGAACGCACCCGCCATGAAGCCGGGTGAGAACTTCATCACCGGAAACGGAACGTCGAATGCGTTCATTCCCATCTGCGACGAGCCCTGGGAGATCCCGGCTTTCGGCACCTGGCGAAGTCTGAACGGCCTCGATGACGTTCTCGTCACGGTCACCACCTGCGAAGACTTCGGCGGCCAGACCGGCAGCGAGGTCTCGGTGACCCTGTACGAAGGCGACTGCTCGTCGCTGGTTCCGCTTGCCTGCAACAACTTCGGTTGCTCCGACGGCGGCGCACAGTTTGCCGTGACCTCCCCCACCGACCTCAAGATCCACTTCCAGACCACCTCCGATGCGATGGTGATCGTGCGGATCGAGGAACTTCCCTGCGATGGCGACCTCAACGGGGACGGCATCGTCGACGGAGTCGATCTCGCCGAGCTGCTCGGCAGCTGGGGCCAGAGTGATGTCCCCGCGGACATCGACGGCAGCGGAGAAGTCGATGGCGCGGATCTCGCGACGATCCTCGGCAACTGGGGGTTCTGTCAGTAGTCAACCCGAACAGGTACAAGACCACCTGAAGAAGACAGGCGCGCACCTCATGGTGCGCGCCTGTCGTTTTCAGGGTTGGTTGAATGGCAGGTCTGTCAGCGCAGCGATCCCACGAACGCACCGAGCCGGTCGCAGCCGCGCTCGATGTCCTCTTCGCTCGCGGCGAAGCTGAGTCGGCAGCAGTCCTGGGCGGTGGGCCCGAAGTCGGTTCCGGGAACGACCGCGACGTTCGCCTCCTCGAGGAGGGCGCCGCAGAAACCGATCGCGTCCTCGATCTTCACGCCACCCGGCGTGGTCCGGCCGAAGCAGCCGGAGAGCTCGGGGAAGCAGTAGAAGGCACCGGCGGGCTTCGCGCAGCGAATGCCTTCGATCCCGGAAAGCTTCTCGTACATCAGGGCGCCGCGTCGCGCGAAGGTCTGCCGCATGCCCTCGACCGCAGGGGCGCCCTGCTCGAGCGCTTCGATGATCGGCGGCATGCAGAAGGCGGGAATCGAGCTGAGCATCTGGGAGTGCAGCTTCCCGGCGGCTGCGGCGAATTCACCACCCCCGGCAGGTGTCGCGAGGTAGCCGATCCGCCAACCGGTCATCGCCCAGCCCTTGCTGAGACCGTTGATCGTGATCGTTCGGTCCGCGAGCTCCGGCATCGAACCGACGGAGAAGTGCACCGCGTCCGGCACCAGCTCGGGGTACATCAGCTTCTCGTAGATCTCGTCGCTGATCAATGTCACGTGGTCGTGACGAGCCACCACCTCCGCCAACGCCTGGAGCTCCGAAGGGCTGTACGCGGTGCCGCAGGGATTCGATGGTGAATTGATCATCACCGCGATCGTCTTCGGGGTGATCGCGGCGTCGAGTTGCTCGGGGGAGATCTTCCAGTCGGTGTCGATCGTTCCGGAGACCCACTTGGCGGTGCCACCGCAGACCTCGACGATCGCGGGCACCGAGACCCAGGCCGGTGCGACCATGAGCACCTCGTCACCACGACCCGGTTCGATCAGGCACTGCATCGTGAGGTAGATCGCCTGCTTGCCACCCACCGTCACCACGACATCCTTCGCCTCGACCGGGAGACTGTTTTCATCACGAAGCTTTCGGGCGATCACCTCACGGCATTCGATCGAACCCGGAGAGGCCGAGTAGCGGGTGTGGCCGTCGTTCACCGCCGAGACGAGTGAATCGATGATGTGCTGGGGGGTGTCGAAATCAGGCTCGCCGGTTCCGAAACCGACGACATCGACGCCCTGCGCCTTGAGTTCCTTGGCCTTCGCACTCACCGCAAGGGTGGAGGAGGCGGGCAGGTTCTTCACGTGGGGCGAGACGTTGGTGGTTTGCATGGTGTGCATGGTAGGGATCTCCGAGAATGACGAGCGACACTCGTTACAATCCTGAGTATGACGACCATCAAGATCACCGGGTTCGCAGGAAGTCTCAGAGAAGGCTCCTTCAATTGCAAACTGCTCGAACGGGCCGCAGTTGGCGCCCGGGAGGCGGGTGCCGAGGTCGACCTCGTGGATCTCAGGGATTTTGAAGTCCCGATCTACCATGGGGATCTCGAGGCTGAAAACGGACTGCCAGCCGGGGTCCTGGCGTTCAAGGATCGGCTTCGCGAAGCCGACGGACTGCTGATCGCGTCCCCTGAATACAACAGCTCGGTGGCCCCGGTTCTCAAGAACATGATCGACTGGGCCAGCCGGCCTTCGAGCAAGGACGCCCCCGACCCCTGCCTTGCCGGCAAGGTGGCCGGCCTGATGGCATCAAGCCCGGGACGCCTCGGTGGGATCCGTGGTTTGAGCCACCTGAGAGACATCCTGCTCAACGTGGGGATCCAGGTCACCAGCAAGCAATACGCCCTGCCGGGGGCTCACGAGTCCTTCGAGGCGGATGGCTCCCTGTCGGTGGAGCACATCGACCAGAGCGTCCTCGAGGTCGGCCACGAGGTGGTCAGGATGGCCGGAGCGCTGCGGACCGCCTCCTGAGAATCCACCGTAGAATGGTCGACTCATGCATTATGAAAACCACAAGTCAGCGGTCGAGGGCATCCAGCAGCGGATCGCCACGATCCGGGTGTCATTGAACTTCGACAGCAAGGTCGAGGAACGTGAAGCGCTTCAGGAGTCGATGAACGACGCCGACTTCTGGAACGACCAGGAAGCCGCGCAGAAGGTCATCAGCACCTTCAAGCTGATCAAGACCCAGATCGATCCGCTCGAGGACGTGATCAGTCGACTTGACGACGTGAACGTCGGACTCGAACTCGCCCGTGAGGAAAAGGACCAGGAACTCCTGGTCGAGGCCGACGAACAGCTTCACCTCATCGAAGGTGACATGGACAAGGTCGAGCTGCAGTCGCTGCTCAACGGCAAGCACGATCACCGCAACTGCTACGTCACGATCTCATCGGGCGAAGGCGGTACCGAAGCAGACGACTGGGCGTCGATCCTCGATCGCATGTACCTCTACTACTGGGAACGCATGGGGTTCAAGGTCGAGGAGCTGAACCGCATACCCGGTACCGAAACCGGGGTCTCGACCGTGGAGTACCACATCAAGGGCCCCTACGTCTTCGGCTACATGAAATGCGAACGCGGCACCCACCGACTGGCCCGGGTGAGCCCCTTCAACAGCCAGGGCAAGAGGCAGACCAGCTTCGCGACCTGCGACGTCACCCCCGAATTCGAGGAATCGGAGCTGGTCATTCCAGACCGTGATCTCAACATCGACTTCTTCGCACGTTCCAGCGGCCCGGGCGGCCAGAACGTGAACAAGGTCGCCAGTGCCGTCCGAATCACCCACATTCCCACCAGCATCCAGGTGGTTGCTTCGACCTTCCGGGACCAGCCCCAGAACAAGCGGCAGGCGATGCAGGTCCTGATGGCGAAGCTGGAGGATCTCGAGGAAAAACGGCGACAGGCCGAACTCGACGAAGCCACCGGCGGCAAGCTCGAGGATGCCGGCACCATGGGCACCCAGATCCGCAGCTACGTCTTCTACGACAATCGGGTCAAGGACCTTCGAACCGGACACGAGGTCCGCAATCCACAGCTGGTCCTCGACGGCGATCTCCAGCCGTTCATCGACGCGGAATTGAAGAGACGACGCGGCGAGCGGGAGAAGTCAGGGAAGAAGTAGGTCGGGCGTGGCGCATTTCCGATTTCAGGATGCGGTGATACGAGTCAACGACCGGAGCAGGGTCGAAAGACGACTGCTTGGCCCGATCTCCTTGGAAACCAGCGATGACGAGACCATCGTCCTTTGCGGCCCGACGGGATCAGGCAAGTCCTTGCTGCTGGAACTGGCATCGGGTCTGCGGTCTCCCTCGGAAGGAGACGTGCTGCTTGACGGAGTCCGGGTCGACAGAGTTGCCCCGTCGAAGCGGGGCATCGGGCTGCTGACGCAGGATGCCGCCCTGTACGACCATTTGTCGGTGCGAGAGAACATCGCCTTCGGACTGTCGAGGGTGCCCTCGCGTGAAACCCGGGTCTCGGATGCCGCCACCACCGCCCGGTGCATGGAGCTTCTCGAAAGAAACCCGGTGGCTGGAAGCCTCTCCGGTGGTGAACGGCGACGAGTCGCTCTTGCCAAGGCCCTTGCGATCGAACCCGGTGCCCTTCTGCTGGATGAACCCTTTGAAGGACTCGATGCGGCCACCCACCAGTCGTTGCGGCTCGAACTTCGACGCAGGCTTCAGGCACGTCAAGGCCCGAGCCTGATCGCACTGCACGACCAGGCTGATGCCATAGCCCTGGCGGACCGGATCATCCTCCTGGAGTCGGGCCGGATCCTGCAGATCGGCACGCCCGCCGAACTCCTGGAGCAGCCGAATTCAGCCCGAGTGGCCCAACTCTTCCAGTCGGAGACCCCCGGGGTGCTGCGGGGCCGATGGCAGGACGGACGGCTGCACCTTCCGGGTGGCTCCATGGACCACCAGGTGGATCTTCCCGACGGCGATATCGACGTGGTGGTGCCCGCCCGGGCGGTTCACCTGGATGATGACGGGCTCCAAGGCTGGGAAGTGATCGCCGAGGAGCCGGTGCGTCGAGGCACGGACCACCTGCTCAGGCACCGTGACGACACCAAGGGCGAGGGTATCCTGCGCTTCAGCGCTGAAATGCAGGAACAGCCCCTGGAAGTCGGCTCCTGCATTTCGATCGGGCTCTCTCGGGAGCAGTTGAAGGTGTTCCCACGATCTTGAACAACCTGCGATGATGTGACGGGAGAAAACCGCCTAGTGAAGACCACCAACACGAATCGATTTGTCAGGCTCGACACGGCCCTGTGCACGCGACTTGATGAGTCCGAAACGCGCGAATGGCTGCTGTCGGACGGTCTCGGTGGGTACGCAGCAGGAACGGTGGCAGGCTCACCCACGCGCCGCTACCACGGGCTCCTGCTGGCGGCGACGAACCCACCCGCAGGACGCACGCTCCTGGTTCATTCGGTGCATGAACGCATCATGCTCGGCGAAAGAACGATCGAACTCGACAGCAATCGCTGGGCGGACGGTTCGATCTCGCCTCGTGGCTTCGAGCACCTGAGCTGCTTCGAACTCGAGGGACGCACGCCGACCTGGACCTGGGAGATCGAAGGCACCCGACTCCAGAGACGCATCGCGATCTCCAGGGGGAGCCTCGAGATTCGCTGGAGCCTCGCTGGAGGCGACCATCCCATTCACTTCCAGTATGCACTGCTGGTTTCGAACCGTTCGCACCACGCACTGCTTCATGCACCAGCCTCTGGTGACCCGGAGACCACCATCGAAGGGCAGAAAGCCAGCGTGAACTGGCCCGGCCCCCCGGAAGGCGGCGTGGCGGCTCCACTGCACATTCGTGCGAACGGCAGCTTGATGAAGCGTGACGACTGGTGGAGAGGCTTTCGCCTTGCCGAGGAGACCGCGCGCGGGTTCGACGACCTCGAGGATGCCTGGCACGCCCTCGACTGCCAGGCCGAGCTCATCCCCGACCGGGACATCGTCCTGCGAGCCTCGCTTGATCCCGAAGCGCTTGATGCGAACACCAATCTGGTCGCGCTGGCTCGACAGAAGGACGAAGCCATCGCGCTTGCCGCCGGGGCCGAACACCCCGAGACCCTCAGGGGCAGACTGGCACTTGCCGCAGACCAGTTCCTGGTGGAAAGACCGTTGCCGAATGGTGGCAGCGGAGCGACGATCATCGCCGGATTCCCCTGGTTCGCCGACTGGGGTCGGGACACCATGATCTCACTGCCCGGACTCGCGCTGGAGACCGGACGAGCCGAGGAAGCCACCTCGATACTGAAGACCTTCGCTGCACACGAACATGCGGGGTTGATCCCGAACCTCTTCCCGGACAGTGGCACCAAACCGCTCTACAACACGGTTGACGCCTCGCTGTTCTTCATCGAAGCGGTGCGTCGCTGGTTCGAGGTGACCGGTGACAAGGAGACCCTGGCCCATCTGTGGACCACGGTGCAGTCGATCATCACCCACTACACCGAGGGAACGATGCACGGCATCGGCATGGATCCGGCGGACGGCCTGATCCATGCAGGGGAATCAGGACTGCAACTGACCTGGATGGACGCAAGAGTCGGGGACCGGGTGGTCACGCCACGCATGGGAAAACCGGTCGAGATCAACGCACTCTGGCATGCCGCACTGCATACCGCGTCCGGTTTCGCCGGAATCCTCGGGCAGGACACGGCCCCGTTCGACGAAGCGGCAAAGCGCGTGAAGAAGTCCTTCGATCGGTTCTGGAATCCGATCTACGACTGCCTGTACGACGTCATCGACGGTCCGGGTGGACAGGACGGCTCGATTCGCCCCAACCAGCTGCTGGCGGTCGCCCTGAGGCCGTCGATCCTGAGCGAGGAACGGGCGAAATCGGTCCTGAAGGTCATCGAGAAGGAACTGCTGGTGCCGATGGGGCTTCGAACCCTCGACCCCGGAGCGGGTCAGTTCGTTCCGCACTACGAGGGTTCACCCGCACAACGGGATGGAGCCTACCACCAGGGCACGGCCTGGCCATGGCTGCTTGGCCCCTGGGTCCAGGCGCAGTTCACGGTGAATCCCGACCAGGCAGGTCGTCTGGCAACCAACCTGCTGGCCGAGGCGTCCCGTCACCTGAGGACATCCGGCCTTGGTTCGGTCAGCGAGATCATCGACGCGACTTCTCCGTACACACCACGCGGCTGCTTCGCACAGGCGTGGAGCGTTGCCGCGATACTCGATATCGTCGCAATGACGGAAACCAACACGACTCGAACGGAGGATGGTTCCGGTGAGCGCTGAAAGAGATCGACTGAAGGCCGCCAATGATGGCACCACCGACTGGCGAGCCTGGGGACCCTACGTGAGCACCCGCCAGTGGGGAACGGTTCGCGAGGACTACTCGGCGGACGGTTCGGCGTGGGACTACCTCCCGCATGATGAAGCCAGGTCGCGTGCCTATCGATGGGGCGAGGACGGCATCGGCGGGCTCAGCGACGAGAAGCAGTTGCTCTGCGTGACCCTTGCCTTGCACAACGGGCAGGATGCCATACTGAAGGAACGTTTCTTCGGCCTCGACAACAGCGAGGGCAACCACGGAGAGGACGTGAAGGAACTCTGGTGGTATCTCGATGCGACGCCCACCGGTTCCTGGGCACGCATGCTCTACAAGTATCCCCAGGGTGCCTTTCCCTACAAGCAGCTGGTCGATGAGAACGCACGACGTACCCAGAAGGATCCCGAGTTCGAACTGGTCGATACCGGGATATTCGACGATGACCGCTACTGGGACGTGTTCATCGAACAGGGCAAGGCGGATGCCGAGGACCTGCTCTACCGGGTTCGGGTGACCAATCGCGGACCGGACGAAGCGACCATCCAGGTCCTTCCCCAGCTCTACTTCCGGAACACCTGGTCCTGGACCAAGGAAGCGGAACGCCCTCAGATCACCGCCGGCTCGGAACCGGGGCGACTCATCCTCGAACATCCCCGCCTGGGCACCATGCACGCCGCGATCGACGGCGAGGGCACCTTGCTCTGGTGTGAGAACGACACCAACGTGGAACGACTCGACCAGGAAGAGCGCGGGGACCGCGTCTTCAAGGACGGCGTGAACGACTACGTGGTCGACGGCAGGAAGGATGCGGTACGAACCGCCAGTCCGGGGACCAAGGTCGCGAGCCGACATGAACTCACCGTCGCCTCCGGGGAAACCGCCGTGGTGCGCGTTCGCCTCTCGAGAAAGAAGCACGCGAAACCCTTCGCGGACTTCGACAAGGTGCTTGAAGAGCGCGAGAACGACTCGAACGAGTTCTACAAGTCGCACCAGAAGGGCGTGACCGACGAGGATCTCTGTCTCGTGCAACGACAGGCCTGGGCCGGCATGATCTGGTGCAAGCAGTACTACGGGTACGAAGTCGCCCGCTGGCTTGATGGTGACCCCGCACAGCCACCTCCACCGGAACAGCGCAAACACGGACGCAACTGCCACTGGCGACACCTGGACAACGGGGACATCATCTCGATGCCCGACAACTGGGAATACCCCTGGTACGCGCTGTGGGATCTCGCCTTCCATGCGGTGGTCTTCGCGTCGATCGACTCGGAATACGCGAAGGACCAGCTGGTCCTGATCACCCAGGACCGGTACATGCACCCCAACGGGGCGCTGCCTGCCTACGAGTGGGCGTTCGACGACGTGAACCCCCCCGTTCATGCCTGGGCGGCGTGGCGCGTGTTCAAGATCGATGCGGCACGCACCGGCAAGCCCGACTTCGCATTCCTCGAACGGGTCTTCCATCGTCTGCTGATGAACTTCACCTGGTGGGTGAATCGCAAGGACGAGTCCGGGCGCAACATCTTCGAAGGCGGATTCCTCGGGCTCGACAACATCGGAGTCTTCGACCGGTCCTCGAAGCTGCCTGGAAACGGCATGCTGGAACAGGCCGACGGCACCAGCTGGATGGCGATGTTCTCGCTCAGCATGATGCGCATCGCGATAGAGCTCGGCACCACCAAGCCCGTCTACCAGGACCTGGCGACGAAGTTCCTGGAGCACTTCCTGCGCATCGCCGCCGCGATGACCGACCAGGACGGCTCCGGCGACGGACTCTGGGACGAGGAGGACGAGTTCTACTACGACCTGCTCAAGTTCCCCGACGGCAAGAGCACCCGCATGCGGATCCACTCGATCGTGGGCCTCATTCCCCTCTTCGCCGTGGAGGTCCTCGAACCGGAGACCCTTGAGAAGGTCCCGGCATTCGCGGAGCGTCTGGAGTGGTACTTCGAGAAGCGACCGGAACTGTCTTCCCTGGTGTCTCGCTGGAACGAACCCGGCCGCGGGGAACGCCGACTGCTGTCCCTGCTGCGTGGTCACCGGATGAAATGCCTCTTCAAGAAGATGCTGGACGAGAACGCCTTCCTCTCGGACTACGGAATCCGAAGCGTGTCCAAGATTCACGAAAAGCATCCCTACGAGCTCAAGATCGACGACGGCACCTACCGAATCGACTACGAGCCGGGCGAGTCCCAATCGAACCTCTTCGGAGGCAACAGCAACTGGCGTGGTCCGATCTGGTTCCCCATCAACTTCCTGATCATCGAGGCGATGCAGCGCTTCCATCACTACTACGGCGACGACTTCAAGATCGAATGTCCGGTCGGTTCCGGAACCATGGTCACCATCCAGGAGGCGGCACGAGAGCTGGCCACCAGACTGACCGGGATCTTCAAGGCCGACGACAAGGGTCATCGCCCCGTCTACGGCGAGTACGAGAAGCTGCAGTCGGATCCGAACTTCCAGAACATGGTCCTGTTCCACGAATACTTCCACGGCGACACCGGACGTGGATGCGGGGCGAGTCACCAGACCGGCTGGACCGGACTGATCGCCAAGGTCATCGAACGCTACTACGCGGAACCGGCGGCTCCATCAGGCTCCACCAAGGAGCACTCGAAGATCCCCAGGAAGTCCAGGGGATCCGACCACTCGAAGACCTGAGACGATTGTTAGACTGTCGGACCCAGGTGGGGTGGCTGAGCGGTTGAAGGCACCGGTCTTGAAAACCGGCGTGGCCTCCGGGTCACCGCGGGTTCGAATCCCGCCCCCACCGTTGATCACCAACCAGTCGATCTACCCGGATACTTCCGGGTTGATCGGCATGGTGGGTGGCACATCGCCCGTCCACCTCTGAAGCGGCGGCGCATTGACCGGCAGGGTGACCCACTTGCCTCCGAACTGCTGGTAGAAGCCGAGCTGGTAGGCGACCAGTGGGAAGATCGCCGGAAGAGTCAGGACCGAACCTATGTATGGAACCAGGCCCAGGCCGCAGGACGCCAGGACGATGAACTGCAACGCGAACCCGGAAACGAACTGAAGTGCCCACTGGAAGAGGATGAAGCCCACGAACAACCAGAACCGACCGGGCAGCAGCTCGGTTCGAATCGCGTTGCATGCCGCTCTTGCACCGCAAGCCCGAACATACATCGCGGGGACCACGACGAGATCGAAGATCACGTTGACAATCGCCCCGATGACCAGTGAGAGAATGACAATGACGGTCGACAGGACGATCGACCAGACGGGTATGTCGGGAAGTTGCCCCTCAGGTGTCGTGGAAGCGTTCGAGAACACCCCCAACCAGAGCACCACGCAGGCAACCAGGAACCCCAGAAGCACCAGGGTCGATATGAGAATCCGCCAGAGAAAGAGGGCATTGCCGGGAACTCGGCTCGCCGCCCAGGCCTGGGGGATGTTGCCATTGCCGGTGGCAACGCCATGCAGGAACATGATGATCCCACGGCTGCGCAACCAGCTGAGAACGGTGAGGATGCTCCCCACCACGAGCAAGGAGATCAGCAGGATCGTCCAGAAGAAGACAAGGTTGTCCTGGTACCAGTCCATGACCTCGTCCATGCCCCCATCGTCGTACCAGGGCATGAGGGCAGGCAGGATCAGGCCTGGGATCTGAAAGAGAACGACCACGACGATGCCCATCAGGTTGGTGGTCAGGAACAGCATGAAACCGAGACCGAACCAGGTCCGCAAGCAGACCGGTTTCCGTAAAAGGACTCGCATCAACTGTGTGATCGAAACCCCAACGGGGTCGATGACGGAGAACGGCTTTCCCTGCCACGGTGACGCTGAATGAGGATTCTGCGGGTCCGACATCAGCGCTCCAGAAGCCTGTAGAGGAAAGTGACAAGAGGCAAATGGTACCAAGGCCCAGTCAGTACCCGAACGACGAATACAGCCTAGAGCTCCGGCTGATTCAGTCAGATATCCGACTGATCAAGCCCGTTTCCCCGTGAAAAGCATGGCGATGGCGATGGAAACCCATGAGCATTAAATACTTGACTTAATGCATTGAATGACCCTTCACGATCATTCAGTGGCATGAGAAGCTGAAATCAATGGTCCATCACTGAATACGCGCTTTTAAAGATGGCGTGATAATCGCGAATCGCGAAAAAATGAATGGTGTGATCTTCGAAACGGGCCACATTGATGAGACGTGCTTACATATGATTGATTGTTCATCAAAGAGCTTCATCCCCAAGGGCGCCGTTGCGATTTATCGCGCGGCGCCTTTTATACGCCCATTGGAAGCACAGGATCAAAAGCCCCCAGAAACGGTTTTCCAGCAGGTGTAAGTGAGGATTATGGGTGCCTGGAGGCTGTCTGGCGCGATGAACTTGCCTCACGGAAAGGCCGTGGTACCATTACCGACCCAGACCGGGAAGGTTGATCCGACCCGGCCTGGAACGCACCTACGCGGGTGTAGCTCAGTGGTAGAGCGTCACGTTGCCAACGTGAATGTCGGGCGTTCGAATCGCCTCACCCGCTTTCAAACGACGAAACCCCTGTCACGAATATGTGGCGGGGGTTTTTCGATTCGAAGTTTGAAAGAACGTTCGGTCAGAACAACTCCGCTTCACGGCGGGGTTTGTTGTTGGTGGATACGGAACAGGAGTGGCTTTGGAGCCCTGTGTGGCATCGATGCCGTGGACATCCCCGAGTTGCATCGCGTGCCAGGACAGCCTCTGCTGGTGCTACCGAGTCACTTCACTTCGGCAGGTGAGAAACCTGCATCGGATCGTCGAGCGCGATCGTGACCGGCTGCAGCCACTCCGGGCCAGCTGACGTGTAGGTCACCGCCGGAAATGGGTTGTTACCCGGCCCACCCGGATTGTAG
>JAQWMQ010000038.1 GCA_029246705.1 Phycisphaerales bacterium
GCGCACAGTCAAAGGGAACTGTACGGCTTCCTTCATTGGTTGTCATCGAGTCGTCGGCCAATGGTCATCGTGCCAGGTTGGTGGCCGTGATGAGGCGTCAGATCGGCTCTGGGCGATCTTGGGAACTGGCTGTCCCGATGAGGCTGGATCCTGGCCTGCCATGGGGGGTAGGTCCCCGGCAGAGCTTGACTTCCACCCTCTGCGGGTTAGCCTTCTCGATCCACATTTTGCGAGCGAAGGCTCCAATCTCCAGGAGCCCGCTTCGAATGTCCGAAATCACGTTTCGCCTGCCCAGCTTCCTCCCGGTGAAGTCGAGGATCTTCGATCTTCGATCGTCGTTGAGTGGCTCGCCCAAGGCCGAGGTGCTGTCCGGCCTGACGGTGGCACTTGCGCTGGTGCCCGAAGCGGTGGCCTTCGCCTTCCTTGCTGGCGTTCCGCCGCTGGTCGGTCTCTACGCAGCATTCATCATCTGCCTGGTCACATCGGTCCTGGGCGGTCGACCGGGCATGATCTCCGGCGCCACCGGTGCGATGGGCGTCGTGGTCGTCGCTCTGGTCGCCATTCATGGGATCGGCTATCTCTTTCCCGCCGTGGTGCTCTGCGGTCTCATCCAGATCATCATCGGACTGCTCAAGTTCGGAAAGTTCATTCGCATCGTTCCGCACCCGGTGATGCTCGGCTTCGTCAACGGACTTGCGGTCGTCATCCTGCTGGCGCAACTGGGGAGCTTCAAGACCCTGGGTGCCGATGGTGCGATGCAGCTCCTTGAAGGATCGCGACTCTGGATCATGATCGGGCTGGTTGCACTCACCATGGCGATCATCGCCTTCCTTCCTCGATTGACCAAGGTCGTGCCATCGTCGTTGGCGGCGATCCTGATCGTGTCACTGGTGGCCTTTGGCATGAACTCGTTTTCAGCCGGACCGGCAGAAGATGGTGAGTCCGCGTTGGCCGAGGTGAACGCGACGACCAGCCAGCCCGTTCTCACCGTTCGGGACATGCTGGTCGACAGCACCCGCGCCGCGGCGGTGACGACCGCCCAACGAAAGAAGGATGCGGCGGTCATCGCTTCGGCCCAGTCGGGTCTTCCGGCGAACATCGAAGTGGTCGAGGTCGGTCAGGGGCCGGTCGCGCCGCTGACCCCTGGGGAGACCACCGCTGCGGTTGATTCGGTCGATGTGGCGACCGTGGGCATCGCGGGCGGACTGCCGCGATTCGCCTGGCTCGACTTCCAGATGCCGCCCCTGGCGTGGTCGACGTTCTGGATCATCCTGCCGTTCTCGCTGATCCTGGCCGGGGTCGGTCTGATCGAGTCGCTGATGACGATGACCCTCATCGACGAACTCACCGAGACCCGCGGACGTGGCAACCGTGAATGTGTCGGCCAAGGCGTGGCCAACGTCACCTGCGGCATCTTCGGTGGCATGGGCGGATGTGCCATGATCGGACAGTCGCTGATCAACGTGAAGTCGGGCGGACGAGGGCGACTTTCCGGGATCACCGCGGCGTGCGCGCTGCTGCTGTTCATCCTCTTTCTGGCCCCGTACATCGAAGCCGTACCGATGGCCGCACTGGTCGGGGTCATGTTCATGGTCGTCATCGGAACCTTCGAGTGGACGACCCTCCAGACCTGGCGGCGAATTCCACGCAGCGAAGTCCTGATCATGATCATCGTCGCCGCCTACACCGTCTTCATGCACGACCTTGCGACCGCAGTCATCATCGGCGTCGCGCTTTCGGCGTTGGTCTTCGTCTGGAAGAAGAGCAAGCACATCGTCGCTGATGTCAGTGTCAATGAATACGGCAGCAAGGTCTACCAGCTGCACGGGGTGCTGTTCTTCGGTACGACGCCCGAGTTCAGGGGACTCTTCGAACCCAAGGACGACCCCGACGACGTTGTCATCGACTTCTACTTCAGTCGGGTGTACGACCAGTCGGGGCTCGAGGCGATCAACGCCCTGGCCGAACGCTACACCAAGCTGGGCAAGCGACTGCACCTGAGGCACCTGAGCCCCGACTGCCAGAAACTCCTGGACAAGGCCGGCAAGCTGGTGGAAGCCAATATCAGCGAGGATCCGCACTACCACATCGCGACCAACAAGTCGGTCTGATCGACTGGTGGCCGATACACCCTTCGTGGCGGCGAAATGGTCGTTTGGAGGTCGAAAATCGGCCGGGTGTTATCCGCCCTTCGCTCAAGACCCGAACAGGCCCTACGGCCCTCCCTGGTTGTGTTCGAGCTATCAATTTTGGCTGGGTATTCCGTCTTCTGGGTTTATCATGATGATGATCTCCCCGCGCTGGACGGAGAGGGCCCGGCTCATCGAACAAAGGCGTGATTCTGGTGGTACCCACAGCGATCATCAAGGGCATCTCGCTCGGCTTGCTGTACGTGTCTCATGCAACAGCAGGGGACATACCGCTGCCCTTCTATGACGAGGCCATCGACCGTGGTGTCGCCTATCTGCCCTTGCAGGGTGAATTCAACGACGCGACCTTCGGTTGTGGACTGGCTCTGGTCGACCTTGATGATGATGGGGACCCCGACCTGGTCTGCACCGGGTCATTGGATGGTGCCACCGGGCTGTTCATCAACGACGGCACCGGCCAGTTCACCGAGAACACCACCTCGGGATTGCCGGTCATTCCTCATGCCAGTGGCGTGACCGCAGCAGATTACGATGGTGACGGCGATCTCGACCTGCACTTCGCGGCCTGGCGGGACGGAGACAAGCTCTTCCGAAACGAGGGCGATCTCACCTTCACCGACGTGACCGATGAGGCCGGCATGTCCGGTGCACTGGGTGCCGGCTCGGGCGCGGCCTGGGCCGACTATGACGATGATGGCGACCTCGACCTGTACGTGCCCAACTACAGCGGTTCACTCTTCCCGGTGATCTGGGCAAACGAATTCTGGCACAACAACGGCGATGGAACCTTCACCGAGAAGGCTGCAGAGCTCGGACTTGATGACGAATGGGAGACCTACCAGGTGATCTGGCTCGACTACGACGTCGACGGAGACCCTGATCTCTACATCTCCAACGATCGTGGAAGCCCGATGGGGGCACTCAACCGACTGTTCAGGAATGACGGTGGCACCTTCACCGAAGTCAGTGATGGCAGTGGGACGGATGTCAGGATCTCCTCGATGGGCGTGGCAGTCGGCGATGTCGACGGCAACGGCCATCTCGATCTCTACTGCACGAACAACTTCGGCAACCCGCTTCTGCTCAATCAGGGTGACGGCACGTTCGTGGATCACATGAAGGAGGCCGATGTCGGCAGCTACCTGACCGGCTGGGGCACGCATTTCTTCGACTTCGACAATGATGCGGACGAGGATCTCTACGTCTGCAACATGCTGGGGTTCAACAATCTCTACCGCAATCCGGGCAGCTTTCCGTTCGAGGACGTGGCGCTGTACTGCAACGCCTATTGCCTTGGTGATTCCTACACCGTGGTCACCGGTGACATCGATCTCGACGGTGATCTCGACATCATCGTCCAGAACTACGGAGAGCTGATCAAGGTTCTTGTGAACACCGAAGGTGATCTCAGGAACTCGGTGAAGTTCGACGTGCGTGCGCCCGGTGCCAACAACCGCGCGGTCGGCGCGAGGCTGGTCGCAACCAGCGAAGGTCGGGTGGTGGTGCATGAAGTCGCCGCCGGCACCAGCTACAAGAGCACGATCGACTACGTCCAGCATTTCGGTCTCGATGCCGCCGAAAGTCTCGACTCCCTCGAGGTTCGCTATCCCGATGGCGAGACACGCAGCTTCACCGATGCGCCCGCAGGGTACACCTGGAAGGCTCTCCACCCCGATCTGCTCGGCGATGTCGACGAAGATGGTGATCGTGATCCGGTGGACCTTTCCGCCTTCGTTGCCGCACATCAGATGCCGACTTTCATTCAAGAATGGTCATGGCTTGACTACACCGGTGATTTCTTCATCGACGACTCGGACATCCTGCTCTTCCTTGAAGACTATGCCGGCCCCCTCGAGGACTGCGATGAAGATGGGACCACCGATGCTGTCCAGATCGCTCGCGGTGACTTCGCTGACGTCGATCTGGATGGACGGATCGATGATTGTCCGGTTCCCTGTCCCGCGGACTTCGACGGCAACGGTCAGGTCAATGGTGCCGATCTCTCCATGCTCCTCGGTGCGTGGGCGACCGTGAATCCTGAATTCGATGTCAACGACGATGGGGTGATCGACGGTGCTGATCTCTCGGTGATTCTCGGCGCCTGGGGTGGGTGCTGAACCCCGTCATCGAGACCATGACATCCAGATCACTTCTGTGCGGTTGGCACCCAGGCCGTGGTGCGACCGGCGACCGTGGCGAAGGCGATTGCCTCGTCGCGAGACGTCCGTGCGTCCTCGGACCTGCCCCAGCGGTCATGGAACAGCCAGTTGCGCGGGAACCGGTCGGACACCGACTGCACGTCGACCGCCTTGCGGATGATCGACTCGAGCCGTGACCGAACCCGCCTGAGTTCATCCGCGGACAGGTCCTTCACCGAGCGCATCGGTGCGATCCCGGCCTGATAGAGGATCTCATCCGCGATCCAGTTGCCCACGCCGGCAGCGAAGGACTGATTGAGCAGCAGGCCCTTGATGGTGCCGGTTCGACCCTGACACAATGACTTGAACTCGGACCATCCAGGCATCTCCAGCAGTGGGTCGAACCCCAACTTGGAGATCGGAGGTTCGTTTCGAGGATCCTCGCGAAGCCTGATTCGCCCGAATCGTCTCGGGTCCGGCATCGCGAGTCGTCGCCCGCTCTCGAACTCGAGTTCGATCTTCCAGAAGCGGGGGCGCTCATCGATGTCTTCATAGCCCTGAAGGGCCCCGGTCATCCCGAAATGAAGCAGGAGTGCGGGCCCGGCGTCGAATTCCAGCCAGAGCTGCTTTCCGTGTCGACAGGCTGCGGTGACGGTTCGTCCCTTGAGTCTGCGGCAGACGGTGGCCGGAGTCTGGTCGCAGAAGACGATCCGGTCGTCAGGGCTCCGGGCGATCTTGACCGTCTGTCCGAGCCCGACCATCTCGGCGACCAGGCGACCACGTTCGACTTCAGGGAGTTCAGGCATGGGGTGACATCATAGGAGCTCGTTGAAGTTCGGCCATTTCTTCCTCGATCTGCGATGATGATTCAAACCGTTGAAAGGCTGGAAGTCCATGCGCAAGAAAATGACCTTACGACTGATCGCTGCATTCCCGCTGTTGTTGTTGCCGCTGGTCTCGTGTGCAACAGGCGATCGTTCAGTCGGGCCTCCGGATGCCCCCGAACGACCGGTCGAGGTCCGGGTGCACGGCCAGGTGCTCGTCGACGACTACGCCTGGATCAGGGAGAAGGACAACCCCGAGGTCATTGCCTACCTCGAGGCCGAGAATGCCTGGGCCGATGCCGAAATGGAGGAACTGGGTGATCTCCAGCAGACCCTCTACGACGAGATGCTGGCGCGCATCATGGAAGACGATACCGATGTTCCCGCACCTCGCGACGGGTATCTGTACTACACCCGTACCGAGGAGGGCCGTCCGTACGCGCTTCATTGCCGACGCAAGGCCGACCCCGGTTCTCCGGAGGAGATTCTCCTGGATGCCAATGTCGAAGCGGGCGAGCTCGAGTTCTACAGCATCGAAGCGTTCGAGCCGAGTCCTGATGGCAGCAAACTGGCCTGGCTGGTCGATGCTTCCGGCTATGAACATTGTGATCTCTACGTGAAGGATCTCGTCACCGGTGAAGTCATCGATTCCGGCATCAAGGACCTTGATCCATGGTCGCTTGCCTGGGCCAATGACAACAGGACGATCTTCTATGCACGGCAGGATGACACGAACCGGGGTGATCGCATCTACCGACATCGGGTCGGCACGCCCATGGATGAGGATGTCCTGGTCTACCACGACCCGGACGGCCGTTTCTACGTCGACGTCTCCCGATCACGCAGCGGGGAATGGCTTGTGGTCGGTTCGGGCGGGCAGATCACCTCCGAATCGCACCTGCTTGATGCCGACGACCCCGAAGGCACCTTTCGCATCGTCAGCCCGAGACAGCGCGGGGTTGAATACCAACTCGCACACAGTGGTGACCGTTTGTACCTGCGTACCAACGAGGATGCACCGAACTTCAAGATCATGACGCGCTCGACCGACCTGGATGACGGGAGCGAGTGGGTGGACTTCCTGGCTCATGATCCCGACCGCTACGTGGTGGGGATCGATGCCTTTCGCGATCACCTGGTGATCACCGATCGAGTCGATGGCTACCAGGGGATCGGCGTGATCGATCTTCGCAACGGCGAACATCGTCGATTCGCCATGCCCGAGCGGGTCTCGACCGCGGGACCCGACACCAATCATGACTTCGACACCGAACGATTCCGCTACGACTACACCTCGCTGGTCACTCCTGAAACCATCTTCGAGACCGATCTCGATAGCGGTGAGACGAAGCGCCTGAAGACCAGGCCCGTGCTCGGCGACTACGACCCGGATGATTACGTGACCCTGCGGCTCGAGGCGACCGGGCACGATGGCGTGCGGATTCCGGTTTCAGTGATCCACCGCAAGGGGGTTCGACCGGATGGCACAAACCCGCTGTACCTCACCGGCTACGGGTCCTACGGGTCGTCCTACGACCCGTATTTCTCGTCCGCTCGACTGTCACTCCTGAACAGAGGCGTGGTCTATGCGATCGCGCACATCAGGGGCGGTGGCGAACTCGGTCGAGCCTGGTACGAGGACGGCAAGTTCCTCAAGAAGAAGAACACCTTCCTCGACTTCATCGCCTGTGCTGAAATGCTGCGGGACAGCGGCTGGGCGGCACCCGATCGAATCGCGATCGAAGGGGGGTCGGCGGGGGGGCTCCTCATCGGTGCGGTCTTGAACATGCGACCAGATCTCTTCGCGGTCGCGATCGCGGACGTGCCCTTCGTCGACGTGATCAACACCATGCTCGATGCAAGCATCCCCCTCACCGTCGGTGAATACGAGGAGTGGGGGAACCCCGAGGATCCCGAGTACTTCGACTACATGCTGGAGTATTCACCGTACGACAATGTTCGTGACGGTGCGTATCCCGATCTGCTGGTCCTTGCGGGCTTGAACGACCCTCGGGTCCACTACTGGGAACCCGCCAAGTGGGTCGCCCGGATGCGTGACCATGACACGGGTGAGAAGCGGCTGCTCCTCAAGACCAACATGGGTGCAGGTCACGGTGGGGCAAGTGACAGGTACGACCGACTCAAGGAGATCGCCTTTACGTACGCCTTCGTACTGGACGGTCTTGGTGCGGTCGCACCTGTCACTCCTGCGGAATGATCACTTGCTGGTGATCGTGAATTTTCCGGTGCCGAGGTCCTGGACCCCGGCAATGATCTTCAGGTCGCCCTTCTTGACGGCATCAGCGAGCACCGAAGAACTCTTCATGAGGATCTCGATGCCTTGGTTGGCGTTGCATTTGATCGCCTTGGGGAGTGCGTTCGGGTCCGAGGGATCACTGTTCACGGTGCAGGGGATGATGATCTGGTCGATCAGCTGAGGCAGGGATCCGGGCAGGGCGCTGGTGTCCTTGCGCAGCTTGATGGCCGTGTCGACGGCACCGCAGGAGGAATGGCCCATGACGACGATCGTCTTGGCTCCGAGGACCGCGACCCCGAACTCGAGGCTTGCGATGATCTCCATGGTCGGAATGTTGCCGGCGACGGCGCAGACGAACAACTCGCCGAGCGGTTGATCGAAGACGATCTCGGGTGAGACGCGCGAATCAGCGCATCGGAGGATCGCGGCGAATGGAGCCTGTCCGGCAGCCAGCGCCTCGCGGGCCTTGGCTGGGTTCGACAGTTCGGTCTTCTCGCTGACGTATCGTTTGTTTCCTGCCATCAGTTCTGCAATGGCTTCATCCGGCGTGCCGATTTCAGCTGGCAGGGGGGATGTCCTGGTGTTCGTCACCGGCGCGAGGGCCAGGCATGCGGTGGCGATCAACGAAAACGTGCAGATGGACAAGATGCTCTGTGTTCTAGCGTTCATGATTCTCTCCTACGGAATGTTGACATGTCGCACGGAGTGCGAATAACTGATCGCTCCGATGATAATGCAAATGGTCTGTGTCTGTCTGGGTATCGGCGAGCGCTTCAAGTCGATTGCAGGGTGAACTTGCCCGTCCCCACGTCCTGTACACCTGAGATGATCCCGAGCTTGCCGGAACCAACTCGGTCCTTCAGTATCGGTGATCGCGTGACCAGATGTTCTGCGTTTGTACGTGCATTGTGCTCGATGACTGACAGGTGATTGTCGTTAAGGTCGCTTGGGGATTCGGGCATCTCCACCTGTGCGATCAGTTCCTGCAGCGAGCTTGAAAGCGTCACGCCTTCTTCGCGATAGTCGAGTGCCGCTTGCACGGCCCCGCAGCCCGTGTGCCCCATGACCATGATCAAGGGTGTGTTGAGCTTGAGGACCGCGTACTCGAGGCTTGCGATGATCTCGGTGGTTGCCAGGTTGCCAGCGACCCCGCAGACGAAGAGCTTGCCCAGTGGTTGGTCGAAGATGATTTCGGGAGCAACCCGCGAGTCCGCGCAACGGATGATCGCGGCGATCGGAGTTTGCCCGGCGAGGTGTCCCGGTCGATCCCCGGGTGGATTGGTCGCGATGGGTTTCCCCGCCACATGGCGCTGGTTGCCTTCCAGCAATGATTCGAGCGCTTGTTTCGCCGTCTCAGGGTGACTTTGCATGTCAGAAATCCAAGTGCCATCAAGTACGGGCAAGAGAAATGAGATATCTGAATCCAGAGAGGTGGGGCAGTCGAAAGCCCACACGAGCCCGACAAGGCACTCTTCCTGACCAATACAGACGATTTCATTGTATCTGGATCCCCGGATACTGACCAACACTCGATTCTCCGGCACTTCGACATGCGGGGGTGTCAGAAACCATCTTCACAAGGGACCCCGAACTCATGACTGGATATCTTTCCCGAGTCTCTCTGAGCACCACTCTCGCCCTCTGTGGTCTCTTCGGAAGTTCCTCGGCTTCAGCCCAGGACATCCCGACGCTCGCAAGCGGCGCGCCTCAGCTGGAAAGCCTGGTCAACACGCTCGCTGCCGCAGACCTGGTCGAGACGCTGGCCAGCGAGGGGCCCTTCACCGTCTTCGCTCCGACCAACGACGCCTTCGCACGTCTTGATGCCGAGACGGTCGAGGCGCTTCTTCAAGAGCCCGGACGCCGTTCCCTGAAGCGAATCCTCCTTCACCATGTCGTTCCCGGTCGGCTTGCCGCATCGGACCTCGTCGGCATGGAATCCGTGACCACCGCAGCCGGGACTGAAATCCCCCTGACCCTGGTCAAGGATCGTCTCCTGGTGGGCGATGCCGCAGTCACGACTGCCGGCATCAAGGCAGACAATGGAATCGTCCACATCATCGATCGTGTGCTGATCCCCGAAGCGGCCGAGGCTCCCCTGACGACCTATCTCAGCCGAGCCGTCGCTCGTGGCGTGCCGTTGTTCAACGATGGTTCGCCCGCAGCATGCAGTGCCGTCTACGCGGTTGCGCTCGAGGCAGTGGTCTACTCCGATGGCTGGGGTGTGGACAACGAAACCCGACAGCGAGTCTCCGAAGGCCTTGACCGTGCCGAACAGATGAACGACATGGGTGATCGTGCCTGGGCGTACCGCCGACTGATCGACGCACTCATCACAGGCACCGGGTTCACGCCTGTCTCGAAGACCGACGGAGCCAGGACCATCTTCGACTTCTCCGATGGCGGCCAGGTCCAGAGCTGGCGCACCGTGCTCGACGGCGTCATGGGTGGACTTTCCACCGGTCGCGTGGAGATGGGTGACGACACCATGGTCTTCTCCGGCGAGACATCCCTCCGAAACAACGGCGGATTCTCCTCGATGCGAGTGGCGGTTCCCGAGCGAATCTTCGCTGATTCCGACGCGATCCGCATCAGGGTCAAGGGCGACGGACGAACCTGGATCATCGGAACCAAGAATGCCGCCGGAATGGGTGGGGATTCATTCTGGACCCGTTTCGAAACCGTTGATGGTGAATGGCAGGACCTGGTGTTCCCGATCGACGAGATGGAACGCCACTACTTCGGCCAGCGACGATCAGGCAGCATCAGTCCGTCGGAGGTTCGTGCACTGGAGTTCTACATCTATGACAAGGAAGCCGGACCCTTCCGACTGGAGGTCGATCGAATCGAGGGGGTCGCCCTCTCGATCTGACGCTGATCAGGATCTCCAGCGAGGGTCCTTCTGGATCTGATCCCGCTGGATGGTCGCGCAAATGGCCTTGATGTATTCAGCAGTGGTACCGCAGCAGCCGCCGACGACGCGGGCTCCCATGGAGACCCATCGTCCGGCGGCTTCTGCGTATTCGTCCGACTTCATCACCTGGGCGAAACTCCAGCCGGGAACGGGCTTCGGGTTGCCGACGTGGGCATAGACGCTGACGGGTATTCGATCGGCGGCGAGTTCGAGCAATCTTGGAAGCGCTCGCGTCGCACCCTTCGGAGGTATGCAGTTGATGCCGATGCAGACCGGGCCGTCACCTGTCTCGCAGACGGCATCAAACCCCGCACTCAGTGGTTCGCCGGAGAGCAGGGTGTTCTGTTCCGACAAGACGAAGTTCACCGCGAATGGAAGACCTCGCTGGGAAGCCGCCCGTGCTGCAGCCTCGGCCTCCCGCGCGGTATTCATCGTCTCTATCCAGACCAGGTCCGGGGAGGCGGCTGCGATCCAGTCGGCGAGCTGCTGGTGTTCTTTGTCCAGTTCATCGGGCCCCGGTACCGCATCGGGTTGGTAGCAATCCTCGGCCGGGGCGACACTGACCCCCACGATGCAGCTCGTGCGCCGAGCGAGTTTCACGGCATCAGACACCAGTTGGCCGCCCTTGTCCTCCACGCCTGCTCGTGAAAGGGCCCTGGGCCCGCAGCGAAAGGTGTTGGTCACGACGATGTCCGCACCGGCATTCGCATGATCCGCATGAACCTGAGCGACAAGTTCCGGTGCCTCGAATATCGCCCTTGAAGACCACAGTGGTGGGTCCGGGGCCACACCAAGTCGCTCGAGTTCGGTTCCGGTCGCACCGTCCAGCACCAGGGTGCCGGACGTGGCCAGTCGACTGCTCAGTTGGTCCTTCTTCATGAAACCAGGGTCCCTTCGGCTTCGGGTCGGGCAGGCTGTACTCAGGCTCAGATGATACTCACCTCAAAAAACGAGCTCACAGCCGGTTAATGGCTCATTTCGGTCACGAAGTCTTCGCGGCATTCGATTTCTTCGTCAGTTCATGGCACCAGACCAGAAATTTATCACCACAGCATGGCACCAATTCGCTCTGGCTTTCGTTTGTAAGTGTGGGAGAATTTCATACAGCCGGGAACTGGCTGATTTGGTTGCTCGGACACGATAGTGAGCCGTCCTGGTTATCAGAGATGTGATACTGATGGAGGTCGAGATGTTTCCAAAGATCAACCCGACAGGACTCCTGTCAACAGTCGCGATTGGTCTGTTGTGCCCTGCCATCCTGCATGCCGCTGAATCACCCCTGGAATTCAGCGTCGTCAATGAGCCGGGTGGTCGTGGTTTCGACCAGACCAATCCTGTCCTGGTGGAGACGGATTCAGGGGCATTGCTGGGGTTCAGCGACGAACGCTCTGGTGCACCTGAGCATCGGATCAGGGTGATCGATGTCGAAGATGGCGGAAGCTCGCGGAGTGTCTCTCTCGTTTCCGATGCCTTTCCGCTTCGAACGGCCAACCTCGTGCTTGGTTCGAACCGCACTGGTGACACCGTGGCAGCCTGGCAACTCACCACCGACCTCGATGGCCTGAGGATCTCACGGATCGATTCATTGACAGGCGAACGTGTCGGTGAGACCGCCACGATTCTCCACGACGAACAAGGTGGATCCATATGGGATGTGTCTCTCGAGGTCATGCCTGACGGATCGAACCTGATCTTCTTCATGTCGGGTACTTCGTGCCGGGCTCGAATCTACACGCGATCGTTCCAGCCACTGGGTCCATCGTTCCTCATCGAGGACAACACCGGCGGAAACTACGTCGATACCGCCTTTCACGAGGACGGCTCGTTCACATTGGCCTGGACGGGTGTCAACAAGCCCTATTTCAGCACCGTTCGGGCGCGTCGATTCAACGCCGATGGCACTCCCCGTGGAGCGAGTCATGACCTGACGACCGAAGCCGACGAGGTCTTCATCGATACTCCGGCGATTGCAGGTCGAGCGGACGGAACCGCCGTGGTCTCATGGCTGAAGAACGACCTCGTTCCCGTCATCCTCGGACAGGCACTTGATGTCGAGGGCACTCCGGTCGGGGAACCGCAGCTTCTGGTGTCAGGCGAATCGATCTTCGGTGACCCGAGGCACCTGTATCCAAAGGCGGATGGCAGCTGGGCGCTTGTCCAGCAGATGGAGCAGGGTGACTGGGCGACCTCGGTCCAGTTGTTCGACCATGATCTGAACGCCACCGACACATTGCTGACCATCGAAGACACCTACCGAAACCAGGCCGTCTGGCTTTCGAGTTCCGAGGATGTCTTCATGGTGTGGGAATCGACTGGAAATCAGTCCCAGAAGACCATCCAAGGATCCGTTCTCTCCACCGGTCAGGGAACGATCAGTGATGAAATGCAGCTTTCGGATGATGTCGATGGCGCGGACCAGGTGGCCCCGGTCGTCGACGCCAATGAATCGGGTCGACTTGTCGTGGCCTGGCTGGATTTTCGAGACATCGTCCCGGGAATCTACTTTCAGCTCTATGACGAGACGGGCGATCCAGAAGGCGCCAATGTCTTCCTGGCGGGCGCAACGCCAGAATCGGGAGGCCGTCTTGGTGTGGATATCAATGCGTCCGGTGAAATCGTCATCGCATGGACCGAGTACGCCTCGGGCAGGCGTGATCTTCATGCAAGGAGGTTTGCTGCCGACTCGACTCCACTTGGAGAAGTCATGGCCGTGACGGCTTCCGATGATGAAGGCATGATGGATGATTATCGCGTTGACATCCTCGACGACGGTCGAATTCTGGCCTCATGGAATCGTTTCGCCTTCATGACTTCAGAGGGTTCACTCAAGGTGAACCTCCACTCGCGTCTCTATTCGTCTGCCGGTGAACCGCTCACCGAAACCGGCATTCGCGTGAACGAGATCACATCCGAAGTTCGTGCCCACCGGCCACTCGCCGTGTCAGTGACTGCGGATGACGTGACCCGATTGCACTATGCCTACACGAGGCCCAACTGGACGGCAGTCGGCGGTTTCGTCTCAGAGGTGTCGTCCCGGATCATCGATGTCGACGGACTGCCGAACGAGGAAGAGCAACATGTCGATCTGACCGTGCCCTACATCTTCAGTCAGGTGTCATTCTCCGCGCTTGCCGAAAGATACGCGGTCGCCTGGACCGGCCATCCCGACGGTCGCATCTCCTGTCAATCCGGAACGACCGGAAGTGACATCGTTCATCTCGACACGATCATCAGCGGTGACCAACTGCGCAACCCGAATATCCTTCACGCGCCTGACGGAAACTGCCACCTCACCTATCGGTCTGCGGGGATGTCGGAAGGCCAGTCCATCACCGACATCATGAGTCGACGTTATGACGCCTTTTTCCTGCCGGTCGGTGAGTCCATGGTGTTTTTCAGTCTTGGCGAGGAAGGGCTCCCGAGCAACTCGACTGCCCCCGAGACGACACTCGCCGCGCAGAGACTCGTGGGAACACTGCATGCTCGAAGCGGCACCGACCAGGGTCTCGACGTCTTCATGGCGACGGTTGCCTTCGATCCATGTCTTGCCGCAGACTACAACTGCGATGGTCGAGTCGATGGGGCTGATCTCGGTCGCCTGATCGGCTTCTGGGAACAACCTCAGACCGACATCGATGGTGATGGCACCACTGATGGCAATGACCTGGTGATCCTGCTCGGACACTGGACCGGTTGACATCGCATCCGCAACGTCTTCGCAACGTCTTCGCAACGGGTCCGTTCACTACAGGAATGAAGTTTGATTCAGCGTGCGCTCGAGCGACGCGAGCCGACGCTGCCGCCACCGAGCATTCCGAGGTCAACCAGGACCGCGATCACGATGACCACGATGCCGGCTCCCTGAATGTCGCCACCGCCCGAATGCCAGGCCCAGGCATAAGCCAGGGTCGTCAGTGGGAGGAAGAGGAAACCAAGCACCGGGAAGAGCACGGTCTGGAAGGATTCCTGCAGCCAGCCGTTGCCGAGCAACCACACCAGGAACAGGATGATCCGTGGAAAGAAGAGCGAGCTGAGACCGATGAGACATGGCATGAATCCATCGTAGCCCAATTCTGATCGGTGATGTCCTGCACGGCTGCTGTTTTCGGACCACAATTGACGGCCGCTGGCGCAACATCGATGGTGCTGCGGAGGATGTCTCGGAATTCCGGCAACTGATTCGACTTCGTTGGCCGATGATGCAAGGGTACGGAAGTCACCTTACTCACGTGGTTTGAACCTGCCCCATGAAACAGAAACCGACATTCCTCGGGATCGGTTCGGCCAGATCCGGATCAACCTGGCTGCACCGTGCGCTTGACCTTCATCCGGGCATTCGGATGACCCAGCCCAAGCAGCTTGAGTTCTTCGAGAAGAACATGCTCCGATTCGACCTTGCCTGGTACCTCGATTACTTCGAGACCCCGGAAGGTGAGTCGCCGGTTTCCGTCCGGGGCGAGATCACCCCGTTCTACGCACGACTGCCTCGGCGTTACGTCAAGAACATACATCGGCTCTTCCCGGATCTTCGCATCGTTCTCACCATTCGAAACCCGGTGGACAGGATCTGGTCCAACGCCGGGCTTGACTTCCACAGGTACGGCAACCGCGACCTTGAGACCCTGAGTATCGGGACCTTCGAGCGGTTTGCCTGCCGGAAGCGCACCTGTCTCTACACCGACTACGAACGGATCATCGACTGCTGGAGCGGCGTCTTCGGTGAAGATGCGTTGCATGTCGAGATCTTCGACAGCATCTCAAGCGAACCCGCCGCAATGCTCAAGCGCATCTTTCGTCATCTGGGTGCGGACCCCGACTGGGAACCGCCCTCGGAGCTCATTCAGAAGCGCGTGCTGCCCGAGGGGAAGATCCGCCAGGAAGTCGGCATACCCGATGAGTTCAGGTGGTTTCTCTCCAAGGAGTGGCTTCCGTCGATACGACGACTCAATGAACGACTGGATGGACGGGTTGATTCATGGGTCCAGCAGATGGAGGCGTCCGCTCGTGGAGGAACGGCGAGCTGGCGGTTCAGGCGTCAGTTGAATCGGCTGGCACTTTCGATGCCCGAGAAGATCGCCTTTGCAGGCTACGACCGCCTCAGGCAACGAAAACTCGATGCCGGTTGGAAACAGATGTTTCTCGATGCCGAGCACCTGCTTGGTCGAGGGTCATCTGGCTCGATGTAAGGGCAACTCGAATGTCCGCATATTGACCCCTGGCTGGGCCTGTCGCCGGACACAAGGACGTAAGTTTCGCCATTTGCGTGCATGAACGTGTCCCCTTGCTGCTGGAGCTGTCAATATCAGGGTGTACGGACCATTTTCGTCAACAACATCAGAAGAGCCTGGAGCAAACCCATGAAGATCACCGGCGGCATCTTGACCCTCTCGTTGTGCGCGTGCGTACAGGCGCAATCGACCGGGATTAGCTGTTCGGGTGATTTCAACGTCGACGGCATCGTCGATGGAGTCGATCTGAGCGGGTTGCTCGGATACTGGAACACCGACAATCCGACCTACGACATCGACGGAAGTGGCACGATCGATGGGTTCGACCTTGCCGTGATGCTCGGTCAGTGGGGGCAGGACTGCAACCCGTTCCTCTACAACATCTCGATCTCCTACGGCACCGAGTTCGCCACCGTCAATTCCGATGGCCTGCCGGATCACCAGGTCGGCCCCTTCGACGGATCGACCGGTTGCTTCAATCCGAACACGCCGTCCGTCCAGAACGACAACTGGCTGATCCCGATCACGCCGGTGCCGACCGGCAACCCTGCCGTCGACGTCCTCGACCAACTGGGACCGATCGGTGTCCTCATCACCGGCGGCGCCTTCTACAACGCCTATGACGGTGGTGGACAGGAAGCCCCGGGCAACATCTGCATGGATGTCTGCGAAGGGCACCCCTCACCCGACGGTCGATACCACTACCACCAGTACTCGCCCTGCATCGGCGAGGCGACCCTCGAGAACGGCCACTCGGGACTGATCGGTTTCGCCTTCGACGGCTATCCGGTCTACGGCTTGAACGACATCGGCGGAATTCCGCCCATGGACCTCGATGAATGCGGCGGGCACACCGACCCCGTGCTCGGTTACCACTATCACTTCCAGGGCGAGTTTCCCTGGACCCTGGGCTGCTTCCACGGTGAACCAGAAGTCTCCAACTTCGCCGGTGGCGGCGGTGGCGGCGGCGGCGGTGGCGGCGGTGGTGGCGGTGGATGCGACGGTTGCGCGGCCAACATGGTCCCTCCTCCGGTCTGCAACTGCGTCCATAACACCCCCGGCTACGAATACTGTTGCGACAACTGGGATGCTGCCTGTCAGGCATTCGCAGCCCAGTGTGGCGGCTGATCACCTCTCATTCATCCGAATGAATGAAGTCAAACCCCGACACGAGTCGATGCATGCGAGTGGCACGCCCACTCGCATGTGTCATATGTGGAGATCAGGTTCCAGATGAACCGATCGGCACCAACCCGTTTGTCTTTCATCCCTTGCTGCCTGCTGCTGCTGGCCCTTGTCGGATGCGTCCATTCAACCGGCTCGGACACGACCGACCGGGCGCCACTGCCCTTGAAGACCACCCATGGCAAGGCGCTTGATTCCGCTCTCGAGGGCGATGGCAGTGACATCGTCACCCTGATCTTCACCAGCACCGACTGTCCGGTCGCCAATGCCATGGCGCCTCAGTTGAGCCGTGACCTTCGGCGGTTCGAGGAACTGGGCATTCGTTGCTATCTCGTCTATCCGAGGCGTGGGGTGACGTTCGAAGAGGCGACAAGACATCGGGACGACTACGGCCTGGAGGCCACCGTCCTGCTGGATCCCGATCATGTCCTGGTCGAAGCGCTTGATGCCACGATCACACCTGAAGCGTTCGTGATCGACTTCCAGGGCTCAGGTGAACCGCGCGTCAGGTATCGTGGCCGAATCAACGACCTCTATCCATCGATCGGAAGCAGGCGCGACCTTGCGACACGACATGAATGGCGTGACGCCGTTCAGGCCGTCAAGGAAGGCGCTGATTTCGATCCCGAAGGACCGGGTGCAGTCGGATGCATGATCCAGCGACAGTGACCCTCATCCTTTCCTGCCTGATCGGACAGGCGCAGCAGGTGGCCGCGCCCGAGATGGCGGAGGATACCGCTCCAACCTGGCACGGCGATGTAGGACCCATCATCCGCACCCACTGCGCGGAGTGCCATGACGGGCGGGGTCCAGGTCCGTTCAAGTTGACCGACCACGATGACGTCGCGCCGCGCGCCCTGTTCATCAAGCACGTGCTCCAGCAGGACATCATGCCGCCCTGGCTCCCATCCGTGAACGGTCCCGAGTTCCGAAACAAACGTGGTCTCAGTGCCGAGGAGCTTGCGCTGATCGAACGATGGATCGATGCCGGCACCCCATTGGGTGCTCGTCACGATCTCGGCGACTCGGATCCTGGCGACGATGCACGTGAGGACGTCGTCATCGACGAAGCGGTCGAGTCGTTGAACGCGAGCATGAGATCACCATGGGAAGTTCCTGCAGAGGGTGGTACCAGATGGTTCAAGGCGGAACGAGACAAGCGGACCTTCGTCATGCCCCTCGCCAGTCCCGAGCCCTTGCGGATCAGGACCATCAGCTACCGAAGCACCGCACCGATCGTGGTGGGGGCGACTGCGCTGGCAGCTGATTCGACGGGCAACGCCAGGCGCATGGTCGACTGGGATCAGGAGCCGGGCAGCTACATGATGGGAGACATCGGGTTCGTCCCGGCAGGATCACTGGGCGTGGTCGGGCCAGGCGGCGGCACGCTCCGCATCCCCGATGGATATCACCTGTCGATACCCGCCGGCAGCGAACTGGTCAGTGAAGTCCACTTCCGGCCACAGGGAAGACCCTGGACGCTCAACGACAGCATCGAACTCGTCCAGGTCCCTGACGGCGAGGTCTCACGTGCCTTGGTGGCACTGAACGTCATGCAGCGAAAGATCGAGCTCGATCCGGACGAGCGAAAGTCCTTCACCTCGGAGCTCACCATTCCCCAGTCCGTCGATCTCGTCGCCCTGACCCCGCGTGCCTCCAGGCGTTGCGTCAGCCTTGCGGTCGTTCGGATCCGGGACGGCGTGCCGCCCGAATCGTTGCTCCAGATCGATGACTGGAACCCTCATTACCGACGGACCTACGTGCTCGAGACCCCGATCCGCCTTGACGTGGACGACCGTATCGAGGTGACCTGGCGCTACGACAACTCAGAAGCCAACCCGCGCAACCCCGTGGTGCCGGCAGAACCGGTCTCGTTGGGCGCGCGCGTCGGCTCCGCGAACATCCTTCTGATGTGCGCGCCGGTCGATCCGACCGGAACGAAGGATCTGCAGGACTTCGCCCTCGAGGAAATGCGACGAAGGCAGCGTTGATGGAGCCCCCGGTCAGGGCGTGGGCTCGTCCCGGACGACCTGATGGACGAGCTTGCCGTCATCGGTCGTACGTGAGCTGTATCGCACGACCTTGCCGCCGTCACTCTGTTCGATAAGGCACGCACCGGAGGACGTCGTTCCCAGGGACATGCGCGGACGCCCCTTCGCATCGAAGAAGTAGCAGGAGACGTTCCCCTTGCCCGGGCCACCGGTGGTCAGTCTCAGGGTGCCCTGGGCATCGAACTGCCTCACCCATGACTGGCCGTTCGGGAAGTTGACGCTCGCCAGGCGGAGTGTCCCGTCCGGATCGAGCATCTGCATGCCGGCTTCGTTGTCGGCATAGGTGAAGGCGGCGATTCGTGGTCGGCCCTGGATGTCATTGATGTCCAGGGCAGCCGTGCCCTTCTCGTCGGTCGACATGGCCACACGTGAATTCCCCTTGGTGTCGAGGGTCTCGATTCGTGCGGTACCGTCGGCACCAACGGCGAGCCGGATCCGAACCCGTCCCTCGTCATCACGGATCACGATCGAATCATCCGTGGATGGGTCTGCCCCAGCGAGCAGGCCGAGCGTCGAAAGCATCGAGACGAGCAGCCAGAGGCATCCAAGCAGCAGCAGGCAGGAGAGAAGTCGCTGGGTCATTGGCATCGGGATTCCTTCACTTGACGACGTGGGTCGCACCGACGTCGAGCCGGACGACTTCGATACCGGATGGGTTGAATCGAGCTGGATCGACGTCGATCAGGTCCCAGGTACCGTAGTGACAGGGGATCGCCATTCCCGGCTTGATCATCTCGGCGGCTCGGGAAGCGTGTTCAGGCCCCATGGTGAAGCGGTCGCCGATGGGAAGGATGGCGATGTCGGGCTTGTAGAGTTCGCCGATCAGGGCCATGTCCCCGAAGAGCCCCGTGTCCCCGGCGTGATAGATGGTCACGCCTCCGACATTGAGCACCAACCCGCAGGGCATGCCCATGTACCGTCCCTCGAAACTGGAGGAATGGAACGCCTGGGTGAAGGCGACCCATCCGAAATCGGTGTCGTACCTGCCGCCGGGGTTTCCGGGATTGACCGCTTCGATTCCCTGTTCGGCCGCCCATTCGCAGATCTCGAATGCCGCAATGATCTGGGACCCGCACCGGGTCGCGAGCTCAAGGGTGTCACCGACGTGATCAGCGTGCCCATGAGTCAGTGCGATGTGCGTTGGGTCGATTGATTCCTTGGTGAGACCCGCCTTTTCAGCGAGTGGGTTCCCGGTGAGGAACGGATCGATGGCTATGCAGTGGGTATCGGTGGAGAGGGTGAATGCGGCGTGCCCGAGGAAACGGATATCGACAGACATGGTCTTCCTTTCGAATGTGGCTTCAGGATCGTCATTCTCATCCATCTCCGCAACCCACCATCAAATGAAAGGACCCCGACGCCACGCGCCGAGGTCCGATGATCCGTCGCAGCAGCGGGGCATCCAGCTATTCGGGGCAGAGTCCCCAGGCACCGAGGAGGATCGAGAGGTCGGCGCCATCGACGAAGTTGTCGCCGGACAGGTCCTGCACGACATCACTCTGGCCCCAGAAGCCCAGCACGGAGGAGAGGTCCGACCCGTTGACGATCCCGTCGCCGTTGATGTCGCCGGGGCAGGGGGGTGTCTCGTCGCAGACCAGGATCTCGATCCGAAGTCCGTCGACTGCAGCCTCGATGACGGAGCCATCTCCGGCATCCTCCGCGGTGTAACGAACCCGAACCTGATCGGTGGGCGTCACGTAGTCGGCAATGCGGAAGCTGACGAAGTTCCAGCCGCCACTCGATCTGGAATCGGACGGGCCGACGGTCTCGAGCGTGGACCAGCTGGAACCACCATCATTGGAGATCTCCACGAGGAAGACATCCGCACCCGGCGATGCTCCCACGCCGGCACCGGTGTTGTCATACCAGCAGTGGTAGGAGATGAAGGCGTCGCCTCCGAGGGCGTTCATGACCGGTGATGTCAGCACGGTTTCTCCGCCGTCGACATCGCTGTTGCAGGAAGCCGCCGATGAATTGTCGGTCAGCCAGGCTCGACCTGATCCGTCGCCGTCGGTATCCGGATCGCCTCGTGAACAGTTGACCGGAATGCCGATGTCCCAGGGGCCGTCGGTCGCGCTACCGGAGACTCCGTAGCCGAGGTTGGTCTCGGAATCATCCGAGAAGGTGATCTGGAAGCCATCGGCGATCTTGCTTGAGAACGTACCTGAGCCGGCCGGAAGCCTGCGGACGTTCTGTTCGATGTCCTCGGCGGTGAAGTACCACGAAAGAGTCTCGGCACAGGGGAGATCCACAAGGGAAGCTGCGTGGACGCCGAGCCCCTCGTCCTCGAGTTCGATCGTGGCGAAACTGCCGCCGGTCGAGTAATGCAGAAGTCCGCTTCCGGTGCGATAGCCATCAGGCTCGTTTTCGTTGATCTGGACCCTGAGCGTGGTGCCACTTGGTGGCACGAAATCAGGAACCGTGCCGACCTGGCTCAACGATATGTAGTTCACACCTTCCTCGGCGATCTCGGGCCGCCAGTTCAGGATGGTGCATCGCATGCGCCTGGCCTGTTCCGGGGTGAACTTCTCCATGCAGATGTCGTCCGAATAGTCCATGTAGTTGTCATCTGGAGGCGTGCCGCTGCAGGACGAACCGGAACAACCGAAGGTGGAGGAGTTCTGCGGTGAGGTGTCGCAGATCAGGTCACCGGAGCCGTAGCATGAACCGCTGCCGCATCCCCCGTTGAAGGTGTGGTTCAGGCCGAGATAGTGACCGACCTCGTGGGTGAGGGTTCGTCCGAGGTTGTACGGGGGGCCGATCGGTGCACCTTCGCCGTAGGACTCCCAGAGGACGACGACACGGTCAGACAGGGAACCGACACTGCCGCTGGCAGGCAGGAAGGGGACGTAGCCGAGGGCGCCGCTTGCGGTGGTGGTGTAGATGTTGAGGTAGCTGTTCGGATCCCAGGCCAGCGTGTTGTAGTAGCTGCCGCCGTCGTTGTACCAGGTGGTGTTGTTGGAATAGGTGATCCCGTTGGTCGGCTGACCATCGGGATCGAACTCGGCGAGATAGAACTCGATCTGGCAGTCGGTTCCATTGGAGCCATTGGTTCCGGCCAGGGCCTGGAAGTCCTCGTTGAGGATTCTGATGCCGCTGATCACTCGTGATTCGGGGATGTCGCCGAGGTTGCCGCTTGAATCCCTGATCACGTGGACGACGCAGGCGATCCTGAAGACGCCGTTGGAGGGGTCGTATTCCTGAGCGGGGTTGGTGTTGCTGTTGGAGCAGTCCGACGGGGGCATGAAACCTTCGACTTCACGCCAGGCATCGACATCGAGCTCGGGCACGCCGCATCGCTGGTCCAAGGTTCCATCGGCCGATTGCGCATCCAGATAGGCACGCCAGGAATCGTAGGTTCGTCCCTGGTGGTGGATGATGCCGTCCTCGGTCTGCCAAGGCTTGTCCTGCCCGATCTTCATGCGGTTGTCCTGCCGGTCAAGAGGAGGCAGGAGGCTCTCGCCTTCGAGTGACGCATGGGCTGCAGGAAGGGACATGGTCATCATTGCCGTGCAAATCAGGACTGGGCGACGCATTTTTGGCTCCATTGGGGGCGATGTTCGATTTCATCAGGGTGACCTCAGGGGTTCCCGATCACCACGAGGATATTCGCATGCGTGGTTGTGAAGATGGGTAAATCATCAAGAACCAGTCATGTCCACGGTATTTTTCGGTATCGGACATCAGACGTTTGAATCGACTTGAGAGCACATGCCAAATGAAAAGGGTCCCGCAAGCTGCACCTGCGGGACCCTTGGATTCGTTGCGTGGCGTTGGCGTCAGTCGGAGCAGTTGCCCCAGCCACCAAGCACGATTGCCAGGTCAAGCCCGTCGACGATGCCGTCTGAATTGAGATCGGCACTGTTCCCGGATTGTCCCCAGAAACCAAGCACCTGGGAGAGATCGGACCCATCGATGGTTCCGTTCCCGTCGATGTCGCCCGGGCACGCCGGGGTGTCATCACAGATCAGGGACTGCATGGTCAGTCCATCCATCGCCGCTTCGACGATCGATTCGGTGCCTGTGTCGACTGCAGTGAATCTCACCTGGACCGTGGCCGTCGGCGTGACGAATGCACCTACCGCGAAACTCCTGGAAACCCAGCCGCCTTCGGAGTTGGTATCGCCGGTCTGGATACGATCCATTTCGACCCAGGTGCTTCCATTCGAGGTGATCTCGACCGACAGGTAGTCGGCTTCACCTGCGAAAGTACCACCGCAACCGCTGCAGTCACCGTTGTCGCAGTTGAACGATGCGCAGTCCATGAAGATGGCGACACCCGCGGGAGCTCCGTCGTACCCGTACTCGGATGGCACGAACCCTCCGGAGTCACAGACACCGTCACCGAGCCAGTCATCGAAGACCGCCTGCGGGAAGCAGGTGCCCTGACAGTCCGCTGCGAACCCGGCCGGGCAGTTACCGGTGTCAGGGGTCGAGCTGAAGTGTCTTTGATAGGACACCGTGGCGTTGGCGCCGGTTGCATCCATCGGTGGCGAGACCAGCCTGCTGTAACCGCCGTCGACATCACTGTCGCATTCATCAGAGGCTGAATTGTCGGTCATCCAGCACCGACCGGATCCATCGGCATCACTGCTTGGAGCACCTCGATCGCAATTGACCGGCACGCCACGATCCCACCCGCCGTCGGTTCCAGTCGAACTGACCGCATACCCCGGATCGGATTCGCCGTCATCGGAGAATGGCGTTCCGGAGCCGAGAGCCACGTTTGCGGTGAGGACGTCGGTTCCGGATGGGAACCTGAGAACGGTCCCGCCGGCATCTTCGGCGGTGAAATGCCAGCTCAAGGGGCTGCCGCATTCGAGTGAGGCGGTTGATGCTCCGTATACGGAGCCGCCCTGGTTGCTCAACGCGACGGAAAGCGTCGTCTCGCCATTTGAGTAGACGAGCCGACCGCTGCCATCGACATAGCCATTCGACTCGAGCTCGTTGATCCTCACCTGGAGGTTGACGCCGTCTGGGTCGACCAGCGTGGGAGGCGATCCGACCTGCTCGAGGCTGATGTAGTCGATCTCGCCTTCGCCTTCCTGGGCTATCTCGGGGCGATAGTTCATGATCGTGCACCGCATGCGACGAGACTGATCGGGTGTGAACTTCTCCATGCAGATGTCGTCGGAGTAATCCATGTAGTTGTCATCAGGTGCCACGCCACTGCATGAGGAACCATTGCAACCACTTGTCGATGAGTTCTGGGGCGATGTGTCGCAGATGAGATCGCCGCTGGAGGAGCAGCTGCCGCCACAACCATCGTTGAAGGTGTGATGCAGTCCGAGGTAGTGCCCGACCTCGTGGGTGAGTGTTCGCCCGAGGTTGAAGGGAGGGCCGATCGGACCGCCATCACCAAAGGATTCCCAGAGAACAACCACTCGGTCGGAGTTCGAGCCGACGGAACCCTCCTGGGGCAGCCAGGGGACATAGCCCAGGTAGCCACTGGCGGTGTTGGTGTAGATGTTCATGTAGCTGGAAGGATCCCAGGCCAGTGAGTCGTAGTAGCCTCCACCGTCGTTGTACCAGGTGGTGTTGTTGGAATAGGTGATTCCATTGGTCGGATTGCCATTCGGGTCGGTCTCTGCAAGATAGAACTCGATCTGGCAGTCGGTTCCGTTCTGCCCGTTTGTCCCGGCGAGAGCCTTGGTGTCCTCGTTGAGGATCCTGATGCCGCTCTCCACCATCGACTCGGAGATGTTGCCCTGGCTGCCGTTGCTGTTTCGGATCACATGAACGACGCATGCGATCCTGAGCAGGTTGACGGAGGGGTCGTATTCGGCCGCAGGGTTGGTGTTGGACATCGAACAATCCGATGGCGACATGAAGGACTCCATGTTTCGCCAATCATCGATGTCGTAGTTGGGTACGCCACAGCGACGAATCTGGTCGCCGTTGCGCTCCTGCACGGTGTGGAACTCCCGCCAGGTGTCATAGGTATCGCCCTTGAAGTGGATGACCCCATCATCGGTCTGCCAGGGCTTGTCCTGTCCGAGGGCGGACATCCTGGCGGAATCGTTGGTGGTGCCATGTGAGTAATGCAATTCGTCGACGGATGCCATGCAGAGCATGGTGATCGCGCCCAAGGAAGCTATCGCAGTGGGGGTGCAATGCATCTTGGTACTCCATCTTTGGGAAAGAGCTGACTGAAACCCGTTGGTGTGAATGCCGGCCAGGACGATGATGCGCTCCTGGTGTCCTGGGCACGAGATCTCGGGGTTCCAGAAACGGCCCTCGAGCCCAAGACGCTTGATCCGGCCCCACTCCCGAGAGTGGGTGATGGCCATTCTGAACTGGCCTCAATATCAACATACGTTGATGTTACTGGCCTGGATACCCTCTATTTCAATAATGGGGCGATATTTCCGGTCCCCAGCCAGGCGGCCAACCCGGACGGGAACTCGTATCCTCTCCAAGCATGAAGACTTCCCGCACCAATCAAGACGTGCTCGCCAAGCTGGTTACATTCGATACGACCACCTGTTTGCCCACCACCGATCTGTTCGACTGGATCTGTGACTACCTCGATCATCCGGCGATCCGTCATGAACGTTTCGACTGTGGTGACGGACACGAGAACGTCTGGTTCGAGACCGGTCCATCCTGCACCGACGGCGAGGGTGTCATGCTGTGCGGACACGTCGACACCGTGCCCGCGGACGAACCTGACTGGGAAACCGACCCGCGCGAACTCGTCGAACGTGAAGGACGACTTCATGCTCGTGGTGCATGCGACATGAAGGGCTTCGATGCGATCGCCATCAACCTGCTGCGGGAAGCCGCCGAATCAGCACCAGCACGACCACTCTGTCTCCTGCTCACGCACAGCGAGGAGATCGGCACCATCGGGGCCGGTCAGTTCGTCGAACAATGGCCTTCCGATCGCTCCCTGCCACGCCAGGTCATCGTGGGTGAGCCCACCTCGCTTCGACCGGTTCGAGGGCACAAGGGACATCTCACCGTCCGGATCGTGGTCGGAGGAAGTCCCTGTCACACCGGCTTCCCCGATGAAGGCGTCAACGCCATTCTCTCCGCTCAGCCGCTGCTCGAGAGCCTGGACAGGCTCAGGATCGAACTTCGCGATGAAGTCAACGAGGAAGGCGCACTGTTTCCTGATGTTCCGTACCCGGTGCTGAACGTCGTCAGGATCAATGGCGGCAATGCCGTCAACATCATGCCCGAGTTCTGCACGATCGATGTCGGGATCAGGCTGCTCAGCAGCAGGCAGGCGACTGACTTCATTCCACGACTCCAGCGATCCGTTGCCGAGAGTGGACTCCGCGTCACCGACGTGCCAGCTCCGGGTTGCTGCACCTTCACGGTCCTCAACCACACGCCACCCTTCGGCACTCCCGAAAACGACCCATTCCTGGCCACCGTGATTCGTGCCTCGAATTCGGATGGCAGTCATGGCGTCGGATATGGAACGGATGCGGGGCGACTCGAGGCACTGGGCTGCCGCAGCGTGGTCTTCGGGCCCGGCGACATCGCCCAGGCGCACCGCGCCAACGAATGGATGCCCGTGGATGAGTTCGAACGGGCGCCTGAGCTGCTTCGAACCATCATCAGTGATGCGCCAGCATGATGCTCGGAACCGTCATGCTCGCAGCCATCCTCGGTGTCGGTATCCAGGAGAAGCCTGCCCTCGAATCGGAGATTGCCGCCGGCACCCCGCCCACGGTTGTTGCAACACCGAGTGCCGAGAATCGATCCGCTGCGGCCGGATGGCACGATGGTCGTGACTGGATGGATCAGCATTCGGATTGCGTCAAACTTGCACGCGCACCTCGCCATGACCTGATTCTCCTCGGCGACTCGATCACGCAGTCATTCGGTGGTGAAGGGCGTCGTACCGGTCAACCAGGCAGAGACGTGTTGCGTGAACTGTTTCCTGGGCTACGCATCGCCAACATGGGCATTTCAGGCGACCGGACCCAGCACCTGCTCTGGCGCCTGGGTAACGGAGCCCTCGATGGGCCCGCCCCTGGTGCCTACGTCATCGCGATCGGAACCAACAACATCGGTCATGATCGACCCCATGACATCGAGAAGGGGATCGAATGCATCATCGGATTGATCCGCGAGAAGCGACCCGGAACACCGATCCTGCTCTGTCCGATCCTGCCTCGTGGCCATCTTGCAAACGATCCGGCTCGAATCGCCGCCCAACTCGTGAATGAAGGAATCCAAGGGTTGGCTCGTGAACCTGACACCTACTGGGTTCCGTGCTGGGAACCATTGCTTGATGCAGAGGGTGGGTTGCACAAGGGGTGTCATCGGTCCGACGGCATCCATCTCACAGAACATGGATATCAGTTGTGGGGGCGCGTCATCAGTGATTCCCGGTCTGGGATTCCTGCTCATTCGCCCGAAAGCGGGTCCTTGGAGTAGGCTTCTGCCTCATGATCACACGAACAGGACGAATTCGCCTGCTCCCCGCCCTCCTGGCTCTTGCCGCGTGCCCGATGGCTTGTGAGTCGACTCAGTCATCGAGACCCGCGCCTGGACAAGGTTCCGCAACGAATCCAACGAATGTCGCCACCAACCAGGATGACATTCCGTCCACCTCGATGCGATCACAGACCGAACTCATCCCGATGCTGAGAAAGCGAGAGTCCGACGAGGACCTGAATGACGTCAGGTCAAAGACGTACCTGATAGCCGACTACTCGATCGGTCGGATCGGGCAGGCCGTGAACACCATTCTTGCCGAACCGGATCTCGAGCCCCAGCAGCGCATCTGGCTCCAGCGAATGAAACTGGACATGGCCCGATCGATGATAGGCATCGCCTGCTCGGAAGAGCCACTGTCGAACCTCTTCCAGCAGTTGTTCATCCTGAGGGTTGCGCGCACGATCATCGAACGCGACGTCGAGATGAATCTTGGAGACCGAGGTGAAGTTCTCGTCCAGGCGATAACGGATATCGACTCCATCATCTGGAGTAATGCAGAGATATACATCGGCCAGTCCCTCGAGCCACTCAAGGTCGATGTCAACACGTGGTTTGCCAAGTACGGCAAGGCCACCAAGCGATACTGGTGGCCGCGAGAGCTGGGCCTGCTGGCCGCGGAATCAGTCACTACCAGGCAATACGTGGGCCTCTTCGCAGCCGTCAATCGGGCCAATGACCAGATCGACCTGATAAGACAGGCGATCGGCAGGACGACCTTCCTCATCGAACACATTCCGCTGATGGCCGGATGGCAGTTGGATCTCGACATCGCCGAGGCGCTTTCGATCCCCGAGATACAGAACCTTGCCCGCGGTCCCGAGGATCTTTCCTTGTCGATAGCCGATCTCGATTCCGCCGTATCGACGGGCTTCAAGGACTTGTCGAAATCGTTGGCGTCCCTCGATAGCAGGGTCGAACAGTCAAGTGGCGACCTCGTGACGAGCTTGGGCAGTTTCGAGGAGAAACTCACGCACACGCGTGACCAACTCTCACGGTCCCTCGACAGGTTCTCCACCAACCTTGACGACCAGTCAGCTCACATCAGTACCGCGCTCGAGCAATCAACGCTTGATATCGGCAGAAGCACCTCGGAGCTCTCCCAGTCCATCGAGGACATCGTCACCGGCATCGCGACCGAACGCGAGGAGATCCTGGCTGCCATCGATGTCCGAACCGCCAAGATCGAGGCGAAGAGCAAGGACATGATCGACAGCCTGGTCATCAAGATCGGCATCGCGGTCGGAGTCGGCGTGTTCCTGGCATTGATACTCGGAGCCCTCGCTGCCGGACTGTTCCTGCGGATTCGCCCGGGACACAAGGCCACGGCCAGAACCGGTTGAAGGTCATTTCGCAGCTCGTTCGACCCAGACCGATCCGTGTGGATGGGCGTACCTGTGGAGAGAATCCGGCTTCATCGTGATGCCATAACCGGATGCCTCGGGCAGGAGGTAGGCACCGGCCTTCTGTCGCCAGGGATCAGCGAAATGTTCGTGCAGGTGTGACACGTATTCGGCTACACGACCCTCGTGGGTTCCGGCGATGCACACGTAATCGATCATCACCAGATGGTTGACATACTGGCACAAGCCGACGCCTCCGGCATGCGGGCAGCAGCGGACATTCAGTTCGGCAGCCATCAGCATGACCGCGAGAATCTCGTTCACCGAAGCCAGTCGACAGGAGTCGTACTGGCAGAAATCCATGGCGTCGGCAGCCATGAGCTGCTTGAAGATGATCCGGTTCTGGCACATCTCGCCGGTGGCAACACCGATACCGAGAGGGCGAAGTGCATCTGCAACGGCCTTGTGGCCCAGGATGTCGTCGGGGCTGGTCGGTTCCTCGATCCACAGGGGCTTGAATTCCACCAGTTGCTTCATCCACTCGATAGCCTCTCCGACCTCCCATCTCTGGTTCGCGTCGGTCATCAGGTGCCGATCAGGGCCGATCGTCTCGCGCACGATCCGGCATCGCCTCCGGTCGTCCTCGATGTCCTGCCCGACCTTGATCTTGAAGTGATTCCATCCCTCTTCGATTCCCTGAAGGCAGAGTTCACGGATCTTCTCGTCGGAATAGCCGAGCCATCCGGCCGAGGTCGTGTATGCCGGGTATCCATCGCGACGCAATTCGGCGATTCGCTTCTCACGATGCGGTGCCTGTTGCTCGAGGATGTTCAATGCCCGGTCATGGGAAAGGACGTCCGACACGTATCGCAGTTCAGTGAGCTCGAGGATCTGTCGAGGTTCGAGTTCGCACACCAGCTGCCAGACCGGTTTGTTCTCGATCTTGCCCCAGAGATCCCAGACGGCGTTGACGATGGCGGCTGTCGCAAGATGGATCACGCCCTTCTCGGGGCCGATCCATCTCGCCTGCGAATCATTGGTCAGTGAACGGTGAAACTCCAGGAAGTTCGTGACGATGTCAGACATCGACCGGCCCACCAGGCCCTGACTCAGTGACCTGCAGGCTGCACAGACGATTTCTGTCCCGCGGCCGATGGTGAAGGTCAGGCCATGGCCCTGGTGAGCGCCGTCTGTCTCGAGGATGACATAGGCCGATGAGTAGTCCGGATCGACATGGACTGCGTCAGAACCGTCAAGTTCGTCGGAGGTCGGGAATCGGATGTCGAGCACCTTGACGGCGGTGATTCGCAGATCGTTCGTTGGTTCGATGGACATCCTGAAAGGCTAGCGGTTTCTCGGGTCGATTGCGGTATTCTGCGGTCATGAACACCGGAACGAATCGACGAAAATTCCTCGGCGGCACGATCCTGGCTCTTTCCACGGGGCCATTGATCATCTCTCGTGGTGCTCGTGCGACGCCCTCGAATGAACGCATCACGCTCGGAATAATCGGCTACGGCATTCGATCTCGCAACCTGCTCGGCCAGTTCCTGCAGGCCGAGGACGTTCAGGTCGTGGCTGTCTCCGAGATCGATTCGGTCCGACTCGAGAGTGCATTGAATCGCATCAACGGCCACTATGGGGTCGATTCGGCCACGGGTCATGCCGATTTTCGGGATCTCATCGCTCGCAAGGATATCGACGCGATCATGATCGGCACCCCGGACCACTGGCATGCGATTCCAGCGATCATGGCCTGCGAAGCAGGCAAGCATGTCTACTGCGAGAAACCGCTCTCACTCACGATTGCCGAGGGGCGGGCAATTGCCAATGCCGCGTCCGTTTCCGGTGTCTCATTTCAAACCGGATCACAACAGCGGACCGAATACGGACGACGATTCACTCGAGCCGCTGAAGCGGTCAGAAACGGTCGGATCGGAAAACTTCAGCGCGTGACCGTCGGGGTGGGGGATCCAGCCATTCCATGTGACCTGCCCGCAGAGAAGATTCCGGATGGAATCGACTGGACAATGTGGAACGGTCCATCACCTGACCGAGGCTTCTCGTCGGTTCTCTGTCCGGTGGGACTTCATGCCCACTACCCTCAATGGAGGAAGTACCGCGAATATGCAAATGGCGGCCTTGCTGACATGGGTGCCCACCATTTCGACATCGCCCAATGGGCGATGGACATGGATCACTCGGGACCGGTTCATGTGCTTCCTCCCCGGGATGGTTCCAGGCGTGGACTCCAATTCACATACGCCGACGGAATCGTCATGGAGCATGGTGGGATGATTGATGACCGCTTCGAAGGCACGGACGGATGGATCGAAGTCAGCCGTGCTCATCTCAGGGCATCCGACCCTGCGATTCTGGATGAGGTGACTTCATCCGGAGAACTCGAGTTGCCGCGGGCTGAAAGTCACATCTCAAACTGGCTTGATTCGATCAGGCATGGGACGCCGACCATCGCAGATGCCGAAACCGGCCACCGAACCGCGACCATCTGCCAGCTTGCAAACATCGGCTACCAGATCGGCCGACCGCTCCAGTGGGACCCGGTCAGCGAGCGATTTCGTGGTACCGATTCATCGCTCGGGAACACCCATCTGGCCCGCGATTCGAATACGGCGTGGCAGGATCGCTGAACCGGTCGTGACGAACATGAAAAAACGCCCGCGGTCGGAGTCTCGCGGGCGTTCATGGGATGCGTATGCAACCCATTCAGTCAACAACATCATCATGATGACTTTGCATTGATTATGCAAGTGATTGCCCGCATCGACGTCAAGGGGATGCATGAACGTCTTTCGAAGCATGCGCGGGAAGTACGTCAGCATCCATCCTTTCGTGGCCCACGAACGTCGTCTGGGTGCTCATGCCCTCGATGGAACGTCGTGACCGGTGTTCACCTGATGAATCGACGTGCGGCCTTGATGAATTCGTCTTCACCCACGAAACCATCTCCATCGAGGTCGAACAACGAGAACTGGGCACGCCTGGACTCGGGAAGTTCATCTCGGGTGAGGATCTCATCGCCGTTCTTGTCCCATCGAGCGATCAACCTGCGGGCCTGTCGTTTCAGGATGGCATCATCCGATTCGTCCCTCAACGCGTCGGGCGACGCATCTTCTCGAGGAATCCAGTATTCCATGTAGCCGATGAGCATCTCGTCATCGGTCTGCTTGCCGAAGCGGACGACCTGCTCGGGGTCTGGATTGGCTGGGTTGTCGGCGCTGTTGTCGAATCGTCCCATGACCTCGATGCGACTCCCCTTGGTGATCTCCGGTGGCTGGGCATAGACGTATCTCAACTGCCAGTTGAAGTCGTAGCGAGGCACGTCGAGAAGGGTCGTGGAGACTCCTTCGGGATCGATGGCCTTGCATTCGAAGGCGGTGCCACGAATATGCATGTGGGGCGTCATGGAAAGCACCCTTACATCCTCCGGGATGTCTAGAGCAGCCTGTTCCTCGTGATCACTCGATCCGGGTGCGATGCGGATACGGGTATCGGCGATGCCGATGGTGTGAATCTCCTCGCGAGGCGGGGTGGTCGAGGTCACGAGGCCGATGGCCATCTGATCAACGCGTTCACGGCCGTTGGGCGCGTAGTGGATCTGAAAATGGATCCGCGAACCGGCGGTGAGCTTCTTGGCACGATTGTCGCCGTACATCGTGTACCCGTTGCCGGGCACATAGGCTCCGAGAAAGCCATCGGTAGGCCCGAACCGACCTCGTTTTCCGGGTTCGACCGAGAAGATCAGTGCATGATGGACCACCGAACGATCCGTCGGGAGAACCTCCCATCCATGCACCCAGAGATCCTCTTCGAGGCCCGGGTCGACCTCGATGTCGACATAGGGCATCTGTCCTTCGGCCTTCACGGCAATGGGTTCCGGCAGCCTGACGATCACGTCGGGCGTTCCGATCGTCCATCGCGATCCGTAGTCGACTGGCAGGGGCGCTTCGTCCGGGTCGCCTCGCAGGCGACCGCCATCAACCCAATCACGAATCGCAGCGATATCCAATTCGGCGAGGGAGCGATCGTTCGCGAACTGTCCGTGGTCGGATTCGCCTTCATCGGTTGCGAACCAGGGCGGCATGACTCCACGCGTGACGACGCGCTTGATCATGCCAGCATTCGCCGAGACTTCCTCGTATGTCTCGAGGGGGAACGGGCCCGGACCATCCTTGCGATGACATTCCATGCAATTGGACTGGATGATGCGGCTGACCGTTCCGTGATAGGTCGGTGCATCCTCGGTGATCGAGGGCTGATCCGGGGTCAGTTCACACCCCGGGGCGGTGGTCGCCTTGAGGCGGACCACCCGACCTTCCATGACATCCTCGGTGGCATCGGCCAGCGGGGTGATCCTCGGTTCATCCAGTGCATAGCCGATTCCATATCGATCATCGATGCACCCGCGATAACGGATCGTGCCGCGTTGATCGACGACCAGCGCTTCGGTGTTGCTCTCGCAACCGAGGTTCCATGCGAGCTCGAGTGTGGGATCATGGACAAGATCGCCGACGAAGCCGCCCTCCGTTGCGAATGCCTGGAATTCAGCGGGTGTGTCGGATCCGGTGACGTCGACGAAGATCCATCTGATGCCACGGTCACGGTCTGAGCTGGACATCCGTCCCAGCAGTGGTGCGAACTTCCGACTCAAGGGGCAGGTCGTGCTGGTGAGCGCGATGACGGTCATGGACTCAGTGGGAAGTGGTCGAAGGCTCGTCTGCAGGCCGTCCAGGGTGGTGGCTTCGCTGCTCGGAAGCAGTCGGTCCACGCCGGAGGATGCCGGGGGTCGTGGCACGGGGCCCTCCCGCACATCATCGGCGATCACGCCAGCGACTGAGATGATGATGAGGGTGGCAAGGAGGATCATGCTTGACTCCGATGGTGGTTTCTTCGGTTGATCGAACCTGATCGTAACTTCTGCCAGCTGCACGTGAAAGAGATGTTCAATCGACAAGTTCAAGCCGCTGGTCGATCTGAACACACGTTAGGCTGTGTACATGAACTCAATCATCATCATGTTGACGCTGTTGCTTGGCGGAGAACGCCCTCCCAACGTGGTCCTGGTCTTTACCGACGATCAGGGCTGGGGCGATCTCGGCTGCCAGGGTTCGACCCAGATTCCGACACCCAACATCGATCGGCTGTCCGCGGAAGGCATGCGATTCACCGATTTCTACGTCTCGCAGCCGGTCTGTTCAGCCAGTCGCAGTTCACTGCTGACCGGTTGCTACGCCAATCGGATCGGCATATCGGGCGCCCTGGTCCCATCATCGAAGATCGGTCTCGCCGACGGTGAGACCACCATCGCCGAGATGCTGCGACCTCACGGGTACACTTCGGGGTGTTTCGGCAAGTGGCACCTCGGTCATCATCCGGAATTCCTTCCCACCCGTCATGGATTCGAACGGTATTCGGGCATTCCCTACTCCAACGACATGTGGCCGGGCCATCCGGAGTCACCGAAGGCCTGGCCGCCACTGCCCTGGTACACCATCGCCTCAGGCGATGCGACGCCACGCGTGGAGATCATCGAGGATCTCGACCATCAGGACCAGGTCACCAGGCGAACGACCGAGGAGGCCGTGGCATTCATCCACGAACATGCCACCGAGCCATTCTTCCTCTACGTGCCCCATTCAATGCCGCACGTGCCCCTGGGCGTGGGGCCACGTTTCAGGCAGTCGACCGAATACGGAACCTATGGTGACGTCATTCGCGAGATCGACTGGTCGGTCGGGCAGCTGCGCGAGGCACTCGAGGAGGAGGGCGTGCTGGATGAGACCATCTTCATCTACGCCAGCGACAACGGCCCATGGCTTTCGTACGGTGATCACGCTGGTACGACCGGCGGTCTTCGCGAAGGCAAGGGCACGACCTTCGAAGGTGGAGTCCGGGTTCCGTTCATCGTTCGCTATCCCGATGTCGTCCCGGCCGGAACCACCAGCAGCGAACCGTGCATGACCATCGACGTGCTCCCGACACTCGCCACCCTGACCGGGTCACGAGAATCGATGGGATCACTGGAGATCGATGGCAAGGACATCTCCCCGATACTGAAGGGCGTGCCCGGAGCACGATCCCCTCATGAAGCCCTGTACTTCTGGTACCGGCG
>JAQWMQ010000014.1 GCA_029246705.1 Phycisphaerales bacterium
GGGTGAGAGATCGGAGAACTTCAGCTTGCCGATCCTGTTCAGGCTGGCGAAGAGCCATCGTGAAAGTCCGATCGCACGGTCACCCTGGGAAAGATAGAAGATGATCGTGTCCATCGGCATGACCAGCCACTCCGCGGAGAAACGCTGCTGGAACACGTTCATGTCGATGTCTGCTGCAGCAATGATCACGGTGCCGAGCTTGGTGTTCAGGGGCTTGCCCTGGGCACGAAGCTCCAACCACTTGTCGCGCTTGGAGATCCAGATCTCCCGAAGCATGTTGAGCGTCACATCCGTTCCACGGCTGTGGGCGATGATGTTGATCTTCTCGACCTCGGGGCAGTCGATGAGGATCTGGACGATCTGCTTGAGATGAAAGACCGTGAATTCACTTGATTCCCGGTCGTAGTTGTACCCCCTGAACCAGTCCGGGTACGCCGCCGGCCATGAATAGAGCAGCGGCACGCCCTGTCGCCCGAGGTAATGCCAGAGGGTCGCCGTTCGCATCGCTGCATACTCGAAGGTGTTGTTGTACCCATGAACGTACAGGAACACCTCCTTCACATCGGTTTGAGCCAGTTTCCCGCGAAGTGCCTCGTGGATCCGTTCGCTTGCTTCCGCCATCTCGTCGAGGTGATCGTCCGAAACCACGAACACGTCTTCGGGCGTCAGGTCGAGTGCACGGTTGGAATCGGGCAGCCGGACTATCTCTTTCGTGTTGCTCAGTTCCAGGAAGATCTCACGCGGGCGATCTTCGGAGGTGCTTGCCTCGACGACGTCCTTCCAGGAGAGATCCGTTCCTATCTGGACGTCCGCCTCGCCGAAGACGACCGACTGGGATCGGCCGTAACCATAGGTGGCAGGTTCCCCTTCATCCGCATCGTCGATCCGGTCGGTGGCGTAGAAGATCTCCACTTCGGCGTTCTGCCAGGCTTCGGGAACTTCACCGAATGGATGTTGTCCGGAAGACTGATAGACATTGGGGGCAGGCGCGAAGGGCGTACTGCTGCTGCACCCGATGACCAGGGTCGAGCTCATCAAGCAGACCGGAACGCGTGACCAGAACATGTTTGACGGATTCAAAGACACTGCAGGACTCCGGACTGCAGTTTCGAGTGCAGTCTGTTGTTCACCGGGTAAGGGAAAAATGACCTGAAAGAATGGTAGCCATTGACAATGTCCTGGGACAATCGACGGCCGCAGGCACCCGACCAGAGCCGATCGGGATCATGCGAACGTCGTCCACCTCGATCATGCCGGTCCGCGATGCAGGGATGAAGGATGGGACCGGGGCACGTTCAGCCACCGAACCTCCAATGAAAACGGGAAGCATCCCCTCCATGGGCCCGCCAAGGGGCTATCCGCCGTCTATCTTGACAGGCAGGCACACCTTCATATACTGCCTCGTTCGCAATCAAAGCGACTGATTGCGGGGTAGAGCAGTCTGGTAGCTCGTCGGGCTCATAACCCGGAGGTCGCAGGTTCGAATCCTGTCCCCGCTATTTCCACTGAAGCCAACCCTCTTCGTGACCGGAGAGGGTTGTTTCGTTTTGGCGATTGTCGTCGCTTGATGCGCGCTGACCCGGTGTGCGGCCCAATGAAGATGCAGGTTCGATCCTTCATCGACGATGCAGTCAAGCCCGCTTATCATCTTCAGGTTCAACCAAACTCAGGGAAGACAGTGTGAAACCCAGAGCCATCTTGATCCGTCTGCTCCAGGTGCTCACAGCTGCCACCCGGCGGTCTGGATTGCGCCAGGTCACGGGTGTTCGCAGTGAACGCCTGCTAAATCTGTGTGTCCTGCCCCGGTCCAACGCAATGGCCAGGCTCACTTCGCTTTGACTGAGCCACATTCGACCACAAGACCTGGAGAGCTCTTTTGAGCATCCCCAAATCATGCGCGGTGATCGGCGGCGGCCCGGCGGGGCTGATGGCGGCTGAGACATTGGCCGAGGCGGGGTGCCACGTCACCGTCTACGACCGGATGCCGAGCTTCGGGCGCAAGCTCCTGATGGCCGGCGTCGGCGGTCTGAATCTGACGCATTCCGAAGGGCTTGAGGCCTTCCTCACGCGGTATCGCGGCATGCCAGTCGATTCGATGATCAAGAACTTTCCTCCCGAAGCGCTGCGCGCATGGTGCGAGGGCCTGGGCCAGGAGACGTTCATCGGCAGCTCCGGGCGCGTCTTTCCGAAATCACTCAAGGCATCGCCGCTGTTGCGTGCGTGGTTGCAGCGCTTGTCCGAGCTCGGCGTGCAGCAGCGCCTGCGCCACCGGTGGACCGGATGGCGCGACAACGCATTGGTTTTCGAAGCACCAGACGGACCGCTCGAAGCGGTGCATGATGCCGCGATTCTCGCGCTTGGTGGAGCGAGTTGGGCGAAGCTTGGATCCGACGGCGCATGGTCAGGGACCGTGCAACAGGCGGGCGTCGCGACTGCACCGTTCAAGCCCTCCAACTGCAGCTTCGAAATCGACTGGCGTGAGCACGTCGGGGCGAAGTTCGCCGGAACTCCCATGAAGTCCATTGCGCTGACCTTCGGGGACACGACGGTGCGCGGCGAGGCGATGGTGCGTGAGACAGGCATCGAAGGTGGAGCCGTCTACGCGCTCTCGCCCGACCTGCGTGACGCCATTGAGGCAACGGGGTCCGCCAGATTGGTCATTGATCTGAAACCGGACAATGACCTGGCACACCTTGCAGCCAGACTCGAGGATGGCAGGCAAGGGGACACCGTCACCAGTCGCCTGCGAAAGGTCGGCTTGCCGCCGGTCTCGATCGCGGTGTTGCGAGAGGGTGTGCGTTCCTTGCCTCAGGACCCGGTGGCGCTGGCGGGAGCGATCAAAGCGGTCCCGATCATGCTCACTGGAACGGGCGGCATGACCCGTGCCATCTCAACCGCAGGCGGGGTGCGTGCCGAGGCGATTGATGCGACGCTCATGCTCCGTGCGAAGCCGGGATGTTTCGTGGCTGGAGAAATGCTCGATTGGGAAGCGCCGACGGGCGGGTATCTGCTTCAGGCATGCTTTGCCTCCGGTCAGGCCGCCGCCAAGGGTGCGCTCGACTGGTTGGGTGCGCCCGCAGCTCACACCGACGGAGATGAGTCGAACACGTCGATCAGCGCCGACAGGTCATGATCACCGAGTCCCATTCGTCCACCTTCCTGGAAGACGGCCTTCAAGGCATCCTGCAGGACGAGATTGGTCCCCATCGTCTCCGCGACGGCATGGATCGTCTGGTGCGCCTCTTCCCAGACCTTGACCGATGCCTGAGTGCGCTCGGTGTCCCCATCACGAACCGCCTCGATCAACCGTCTCTTGTCGGCCGGCACGATCGCGTCGGACTTCTCGACATGATCAAGATAGATGTCGAGCGAGATCCCCCCCGCCCGGCAGATGGCGATTCCGTTCACCAGGCCGACCAGTGAAGTCAGGATCCCGGCGGTCAGCGCCCGGCTCAGAACCGCCGGCTTCGTGATGTCGTCACCGAGGTTGGTCCAGGTCGGAGCGAGCGTGCGAAGGAGTGGATCATACGCAGCAAGCACATCGGATTCACCTGACGCAAGGAGCGAGGCGTCTTCCGTGCCGATCTGACCGGGAAAGCACATCAGAGCGCCGTCGACGAGACGACCACCATGAGACTTGATGAAAGACGCGTGCTCACGAACTTCGTCGATCATCCCACCCGTGAGTTGGATGATGCACCTGCCATCGAGACGAGCCTCGAGGTCGTGGTCCTCGACGAGGCTTCTCCACACCGAGTAGCCGGCCAGGCAGACGACATGTGGACTCGCCTCGAGCGCATCAGCAGGGCCATCACAGGCCGTCGCTCCGCTGGATACGAGCGCATCGACCTTGTCACGAGATCGATTCCACACGGCGACGCGATGGCCGGCATCGATGAAGGCTCAAGCCATGGCGGATCCCATTGCGCCGAGTCCGATGACCGAGACATCGTGGGTTGGATCGATGCGATCAGTCATGTGTGGCTGTTCCTGAGAGGTGTGGAGAGGTGGATCCGAGCTTCAACGCGGAGAGGACTGCGCCTGATCCCCGGAGTTGCCCGGCTCGAGGTTCGTCGCATCGATCTCCTTTTCTCGCTCCGCCCGTACCGAACGCGCGTGGTCACGGAAGAATCGGGCGAAGAGTGCACCGGCATCATCGGGCATCTTGTGTCCACCGCCGTGTACGTACGTCACGAGAAGGTCGCCTTCGGGGGACGGGTGGACCCGGCAGTCGGGATGGTCACCCCACGGTTTCGGATCACCGCAGTCGAAGAGGCGTCGAAGATGGTCGATCGTGGCCTGCTGCCACTGCATCTTCACGAGCCCGTCTTCACGACCGGCAAGATGGAAGATCGGGATCTTCGGGAAGGTGCGGCCACGATTCTGTGAGCCGGCGGCGGAGGAAGAGGGCGCGATCGCCGCGAGACGGTCACCACGCTCGAAGAGCAAGGTGTAGGTGAAACCACCGCCGTTGGAGTGGCCGGTCGAGTAGACGAGCTCCGGGTCGACGATCCCCTGCTTAAGCAGGTCCTCGTACATGACGTCGAAAAAGCGCAGGTCGCGGTTGTCGGCAGCAGGCTCTTTCGTCTGCCACCCGGAACGACGCCCCTCCGGGTCGGTC
>JAQWMQ010000017.1 GCA_029246705.1 Phycisphaerales bacterium
CTCGCGATCTGGAACCGGCCCGGCGTGAACGGCGCTGATTTCGTTCTTCAGGGGAACTGGTACCAGAAGAACAGACCCACTCCCGGGCTCCCTGCCCTGATTCGCACTCCGGCAGTTGGAAGCACGGCATACCTCGACGCGTCGGAAAACATCGACGACCTCACGATCGACGGCGGCGCAATGTCGCTGTACGCACTTTCCTCGTCACCTTCGGGAACCGGGCTGTACCTCGAGGATGCACTGGGTCATCCAGGAACCTTCACGACACGGCAACGTTCCGGCGAGACAACGCGCCTGGACATGTACGACATCGTTCTCCAGGCGGCGAGGATCGTTTTCAATGACGGCGACTTGACCTTCTCCAACGTCTCTTTCCTGATGTCCGACGGCGACATCAACATCGAGACAGGCACGGATGTCGGCTTCTACCCGGGAACAAACATCGACATGGCTGGGAGCATCGTTCCCACGTTGTACAACCGAGGCAACCTGCAGGCCTCTGAAGTGTTCATCACCGGAAACTTCAACCAGATCTCCGATGACAGCGGCGAGACCCTCAATCCTGCCGGATCACTTGCCATCGAGGTGGGATCCAAAGACGACCAGTTCAGTATCCCCGCACTGGACATCACCGGCCGGGCCGTGCTCGGAGGCACTCTCGCCGTGCGTGGTGGCGAAGACGGTCTGCCTGAGTTCGGGGTCCAGGTGCCGGTATTGAGGGCGTCGGTGATAGCCGATTCCTTCCAGCTGCTTGTCGCAAAGGATCTTCCCGATGCCGTATCGGTACAGCTCACGATCTCGGAATCCGCAGTCGGCGGTTCCTCGGAAGCCACCATCGAGACCGCAGAGGCCACCAACACTTTGTTCAGCGACGCATTCTTCGAGACGATCGCACCAGATGGCGTCGAGGATGCAGTTCTCACCGACGTTGACAACGATGGGGATGACGACCTGATCGTCTCCCTGACGAACCCACCCGGGCAGTTCTTCACTCATGTCGCGATACTCGAGAATCTCGGCACCTCCGGGGGGACATGGAATGGATTCGCACCCCTGAACATCGGCTTCAACACCGTGAAGATCGGCGGCTCGGCCAATGGACTTGCCGTGGGCGACATCGATTCAGACGGTCTGATCGACGCCGTGGTCACCAACCGGGCACAAGGAACCGTCCATATCCTGCAGAACACCTCGACCCTGCCGGGGACGATCCAGTTCACCGACGTGCTCAGTGCACAGACATCCGACGACCTTCCCCTGGGCACCGCCCAACCAACCGATGCCTGGATCGGCGACATCGACCTGGACGGCCTGGTTGATGTCGTGGTCAACAACTTCACGGATGGAAGCGTGGTGTCGTTCCAGAACACATCCTCCCTTCTGGCAGTCACCCTGGGATCACCGATCACATCGACTCCGAAGAAGAAAGTTCGCCGAATCTCACCCACCGGAACCGGGAAGATCCGAGACGAAGACCCCTTCGGCGTGGGCACCAAGCAGCAGAACTCCGACGGTGAGGAGACCGAGGGCGGCACGGAAGGCGACGGAGCCGAATCGACTGGAAATGTCCAGGTGGGCAAGACAGAAAGCGATCTACTCGGTTCGGTACGACTGGTCTGGTCCGAGCTCGAGGTGGGCGAAGATCCTGTCGACTCGATAGCCGGGGACCTAAACAGTGACGGTTTCAGGGACATCGTGACCGCGAACCGCGCCGGAGAAAGCATCTCCATCGTGTTCGGGGCCGGTTCGGGCAACTACGAATCGGTACTGACGATTCCAGTGGGATCGGAGTGCATGGCGATCAACCTGGGGGACTTCGATGGCGACGCCGACCAGGACATCGCAGTCCTGACCGAGAATACCTCCGGAGGAAGCAGTGTTCGCGTATTACGCAACGATACCGTCTTCGGTGGCATTCCCACCTTCTGTCTCGAGAATGACTCGCTCTTCGAAGGAAGTGGCGTCAACAGCATCAAGGTCGGCAGACTTGATGACGACTCGCTCGACGACATCCTCGTCATTGCAACAAACCCATCCCTCATGGGGACCACCCCGGGCTGGATGGCTTCTCTGGGCGGCGTCGATACCAACTGTTTTGGAGATCTCAACGGAGACCAGCTGGTGAACGCGGCCGACCTCGCGTACATCCTGGGCGCATGGGGCTCGATCGACCCGGACGAACCTGCAGACCTGAACCAGGACAGGACCGTGGACGCCACCGACCTTGCGCTCCTGCTCGGCGCATGGGGTGGATGCTCCTCCGAAGCACTCGAGGATTGACGAGCACTCAGTCGGGTGATCGTGCGCTAGGCGAGGATCTCGTTCACGACATTTCCGTGAACATCCGTGAGCCTGAAATCACGACCGGCATGCTGGTAAGTCAGATCCTCGTGATTCATCCCGAGCATGTGAAGGATCGTCGCGTGCCAGTCGTGGATGTGGATCTTCCCGTCGACGGCTTCAGCGCCGTACTCATCCGTGGACCCGTGCGTGATTCCGGCTGAGGCACCGCCGCCCGCCATCCACATGCTGAACCCCTTGGCATTGTGATCACGACCATCGCCATTCTGGGCATCTGGAGTCCGGCCGAATTCACCTCCGTAGAGCACCAGGGTGTCATCAAGCATGCCACGCTCGGCCAGGTCGGTGAGCAGACCGGCGATGGGCTTGTCGATCTTGGTGCAGCTGTCGACCATGGACTGGCGCAGGTTTCGGTGATGATCCCACCCCCCACTGCCGACCTCGATGAATCGAACCCCGTTCTCGGCAAGTTGTCGAGCCATCAGGCACTGCCGACCGAACCCCGAAGTCGCCTCGTCGTCGAGGCCGTACATGTCTCGGGTCCGTTTATCCAACTTCGTCGTTTCAAGAACTTCCGGCAGGGTGTCCTGCATGCGGAAAGCCAGCTCGTAGCTTTGGATCACACCCTCGATCTCATCACGATCCGCACCACTGCGAATCGAGTTCTTGTTGAGTTTCTGAATGAGGTCGATCTGCTCACGCTGTCCGGAACGTGTCAGTCGCTCCTGGCTGATGTTGGGAATGACGTTGGTATCCGATGTCGATCGCATGCCGCCGACACGACCTATGTTGCCACCGATACGAGTGCCCTGGGTCACGGCAGGAAGAAATGCGCTTCCGTAGTTCTGCGCCCCGCCGTTTCCGGAAGGCGGCGAAATGGTCACGAAACCGGGGAGGTTCTCGTTTTCCGTTCCCAGCCCGTAAAGCGACCACGCGCCGAGAGAGGGTCGGACGAACTGGAATGAACCGGTATGCATCTGAACGAACGCCTGGGCATGAGCGGGAATGTCGGTATGCATGCCATTGAGCATGCAGATTCGGTCGGCGTGCCCTGCAATGTTGGGGACGAGTTCGCTGAACCATGTCCCGCTTTCACCGTGCCGCGAGAACTCGAATGGCGACCCCATCAACTTCGCATTTCGGCGTCTCCCGGAATTCAAGGACTTGCCATCGTCGGCGACGAGCTTGGGCTTGTAGTCGAACATGTCAAGGTGACTGGGACCTCCGGCCATGCAGAGGAAGATCACTCGCTTGGCGGTCGGAGCGAAGTGAGGCTGCTTCGGAGCCAGCGGATTGTCGGGCGCGGCGTAACGAGCGGACATGGCCCCGGCGATTCCTGAAAAAGCGAGCATGCCGAAACCGCATGAAACACCCTTCAACATGTCGCGACGGGAAACCGCATAGGTGCGATTGTGGCAGTAGCCGTCATTGTTCGTCGTCATGGGTCACCTCGTCAGTTCACGTATCGGAATTCAGCACAGGCAAAGAGGGATTGGCAGAAGGTGCTCCATGCCACCTGGCGGGCATCGAGTTCCTCGGGAATTTCGACACCGCGCGCCTTCAGTCGGCGGAGTATCGCCTCGCGTCGTCCAGGGTTGCGCTTGATCGATTCGGCAATTCGATCGGGAATGCCTCCGGTCTGTTCGAAGGCGCTGCCACGGGAATCAAGCTGGTTGAAGTCGGCGAAAAAGGATCTGATGGCCGACTTCTCGACTGCAGTCGGTTCACGACCAAGTGTTCTCAAGAATGCCACCTTGACACGCTCGTCATCCGTTGCGTTCGAGGCGAGAAGAGTGCGGGCCATCGAATCAGCCTGCTCCATGACCCAGGGATCATTGAGCAGGAACAGGGCCTGAGAAGGCACGCTGGTCTCGTCGCGATCACCGGTCACGAAAGATGGTTCGGCGGCGTCGAACGTATCGAGAAATTCAGGGACCGATCCGCGCAACAGGGGCAGGTAGACGGAACGGCTGTTGGAGGAAGGGTTCAGGCTGCTGGATAGATCGACCGCCGTTGTTCGGCTGCCGATCCAGGCCACCGGTGAACCTTGTGGAGGTTCGGATTCGAGCGTCCCGGATGCCAGGAGAATCGCATCACGAATGGCTTCACCTTCCAGACGTCGAGGTGTCATGCGCCAATAGAGTTCATTCTCAGGGTCGATCTTCATGCCGGCAGAACTGGCACGAGAACTCATACGGTAGGTGTGGGAGAGGACGATCTCCCGGATCATGGTCTTGATGGACCAGTCATTCAGTATGAATCGTGAGGCGAGGTGATCCATGAGTTCAGGGTGGGTCGGCTTCTTCCCTTCAAGACCGAAGTTCTCGGTGGAGGTGACCAGAGCCGAACCGAACAAGTGCAGCCAGATGCGATTCACCATGACCCGACTGGTGAGCGGGTTTTCCGCGGAAGCGATCCACTCGGCGAATTCAAGCCGACCACTTCCAGACTCGATGAGAATTGGGTCCTTGAGGTTGGCGATTGGCGGAACACCGCGCTGGATTTGATCGGACGGTTGGTCAAGCTCGCCTCGGACGAGAAGATAGGCATCAACCGCCGAAGCGCGTTCCCGGCACCCCATGGCACTGCGCATGTGCTCGGTCGGGCTTCCATCGGACTCGTACCGTTTCAGCAGTTCCATGATGGTCTGCAATCTGTTGTCCGTGTTCCTGAGCATCTGGACGGCATCACTGCCACGGCCTTCGGCGGCGACACGCTTTCGGAGCCTGTCCGCGTCCTTCTGGGTTCGCTCGGCGATGCTCACCATGCGCTGGTAGAGATCGGTCGGGATCGGCATCCCGAGGGTCATGTCGGGAAGTTCGGGGAGGGAATACAGATCGGACGACATGGACCTGTTGATCTGAACGCCACCGAAGAGTGGTTCGGTGGAGATGAACACTCCTGCGAGCTGGTAATAGTCCTTCTGACTGATCGGGTCGTACTTGTGGTCATGACATCGCGCACAGGAAACGGTGAGACCGAGCATTCCCTGGGTGATGGTGTCGATCTGTTCATCCGCGACATCGAGAATGAACTGGCGACGATTTCGTTCCTGGTGGCTCTTCGAACCGACGGCAAGGTAGCCGGTGGCGATCAGGTGGTCTGCAGCGATCTGCACGCTGCGAACGGGCAGCAGATCGCCTGCGATCTGCTTGCGGATGAAATCATCGTAAGGAGTGTCCTCGTTGAATGACTTGATGACCCAGTCTCGATACCGCCATGCGTACGGGTAGGGAACATCGGTTTCCTTTCCGCTGGACTCTGCGTACCTGGCCACGTCCATCCAGTGACGGCCCCACCGCTCTCCGTACTCCGACGAGGCGAGGAAAGCGTCAACGAGCCTTTCGTAGGCATCGGGTGAACGATCGGTGATGAACCTTCGGATCTCGTCGGGATTCGGCTGGATACCTCGAATGTCGAAACTCAATCTTCGAATGAGGTCTTCAGCAGAAGCGTCGGGCGCAGGCGAGAGCTGGTGCTCCTCAAGCTGCGCGAGAATGAAAAAATCGATCTCGGTATCGGCCCATCGTTGATTTCGAACAGCGGGCGGATCCTGATCAAGTACCGGCTGGAAGGCCCAGTGATCGCGGCCAGCCTCCTTCGATACGCCCCCACCGGGAACAGCCATGGCATGAGCCGAATCGGCATCGAGGGTCACGGGCAAACGTGGGTCGGGGGCGCCCCTTCTCACCCACTCCTCCAGAAGGTGGATGTCGCCGTCGGACAACTTCTTTCGGGGAGGCATCTGGAAATCCTCGTCATCCCATCGAACCGATTCGATGAGCAGACTTGCATCCGGGTCACCGGGCACCACTGCAGGTCCGGAGATGCCACCGATTTCCCAACCCTCCCTTGAATCGAGCACCAGTCCACCTCGGATGCGTTCGGCATCAGAGGCATGGCAGTCGAAACAGTTCTCGATGAGGATCGGTCGAATTCTGGATTCGAAGAAGGCGATGTCCTGGTCGGAGAGCGCTTCAGGTGACTGCGCGGCCAGGGAACCGGATACCAAGCAGGACAGGAGCATCGTCAGGCACAGGATCCGGAGATCAGTTTGCATGAATCTCATTACATCTCCATCGGGCAGACCAATCCACTTCCAACCACTGAACGTCTGACAGCGGGCCCTATTTCCGGAACGTCATGTTGACAGTCAGCCCAGATTGAGCCATTCGACCCCGCTCAAGGACCGAAAACATGTGATAAACGCTCTTGAGGGCGAAAAGAAAGAGTTCAGGAGGCTGAACTCTCGGCCGCCGTGGCGGCTTGAATTCGTTGGGCGAGGGCCGCCAATTCCTCCATGTTCGAGCAGAGGGAGATGGCGTCTGAATCGGAGAGTTGCAATCTGTGGGCTTCTCGACCACCGATCGCCAGCGTGCCGTTCCAGGCAAGGACTTCCCGGGCAAGCTCATCCAGTTCACTGGACGAGCTCTTGCTGTCATCCACCACGCTCGCACTGACCCAGACCAGGCTCGGCCTGAGCCTTCGTGCTTCCGAGCAGAGCAGGGAGATCGGAAGATTCGCTCCCAGGTTGGTTGGATTGAAGCCGCATTCAGTGAGCACCGCAGTCACGAGGATGTTCGGCAGGATGTAGGGATCATTGGGAAGCGAAGAACCGATGGCGCACATCGGTTTTTCAGAGATGTTCGGTGCCAACAGGGGTAGCAGCACATTCACCGCGGAAATACAGGCCTCCAGAGCGCGATGCTCGATGAGGATCCCTTCACGGTCGTGCCGCCAGATCTTCCCAATCTCCTCGAGTGCATGAAGGATCGGTCCATCGGCTATCTGGGCGATCGGGGTGCCCTGGAGAAAGAGCGTGGTGATGAGGCCTCGAGCCTGGACGAGCTTTCCCTCTGTGAGGTGGGAGAGCAGACGATCTCCATGCTCCTGATCGGCGCTCATCTCTGCATCCAGCTCGAGCGCTGGTGACAAACCGAGGAGGTCGGGCCTGACGACCTTGAGCTTCCTGGTTCGAATGAAGTGAACCGCTTCGGTGACTGGAATTCTTCGGTGACCGCCAGCCGTTCGGTGAACGCCCAGGAGACCGCCGTCGACCCATCTCTTCAAAGATGACTCGCTCGCTCCTATGGCATTGGCGAGATCCTTTGGGGAAACGAAGTCAGTCATCACGAACTCGAAACGGGTCCTCTGGGCTCGATGGAACACTCATGATTGAATCATGACGCAGGTTTGGGCTGGGTGTGGCAAGTATCTGGATGATTTGAACGTTTTTTTGCCAACAATCCCCCCATGGAGCGGAATAGGTGCTATTGTGTCTGCAGATGAACGATTTGAACGTTTTCAGCCCCGCCAGCAGCAACAACTTCCTCGGACCCTGAGGTGCTGCCAGAAAGAGCTGAAAACAGGACCAGCAGATTCAGACCCAGCAACTCGTGATTTGAAGGTGACAGTCTCTTAACTCGTAGCGTGCCCCAAGAGGCTGTCCCCTTCAACCCACCAGCATCGATACACACCATGGTGGGTGTTCCTCAACTCGTAGCGTGCCCCGAGGAACACCCGCCTTTTTCAATCGACCCAGTTCATTGACCCCCACGGTGGGTGCTTCTCAACTCGTAGCGTGCCCCGAGAAGCACCCACCCTTTTCAGACCAGACATGTCGGACCCGACTCGCGGCCACAGGTCGCCTTGAAGGAAGGCCTCGGCAGACAACAAAGGATCGTGGTGGGTGCTTCTCCAACGTAGCGTTCCCGGGGAAGTGCCCACCGCACTCTATTCAGCGCACCTCGTCACGTGCATAACGAGATGGAGGTGCGCTTCTTCATTGACGAGTCCGTGCAGAAACCGACTGACGCAGGAACTCGGATCTGGTGACAGAAAGGCATGAGCGCAACGATGACGAAGATGGTCTGGTATCGAAGCGATCTCAGAACGATCGACTGTGAACCACTTCTCATGGCCTGCAGGGACGAGGCCCCGGTTGAAGCATGCTTCCTGGCATGCCCGAAACAATGGCAGCAGCATGACCTCGGTGCCAACAGAATCGAATACCTGAGGAGATCCCTGGTCGAGCTCAAGAAGGGACTCGACGAGCTGAAGATCCCCCTTCACATGAGAACCGTCCAGACCTTCGCGGAAGTCCCGGAGGTGATGCTCGAGCTGGCTACCAGCCTGGACTGCCGGGAGATCCACTGGGGACGCGAATACGAAGTCAATGAAATCGATCGTGACCGAGCGACCAGGCAGCTTCTCGAGGCAAGAGGCATCTCCGTTCATGAACACGATGATCAAGTCGTGATCGAACCCGGCTCCCTCAAGACCGGCAGTGGGTCGCCCTACAAGGTGTTCACGCCCTTCAAGAACTCATGGCTCAAGGCCGTTGAAGCCAGCGAAGAGCTGAAACCAAGGCGCAGGCCCGAACCACGGAAGCGAAAGATGGCCAAGGTCAAGAAAGACCCAGTGCCTGCGGGGTTCGAGGGTTTCGAGTCCTTCGTGGAGATCGACGACTGGCCGGTCGGAGAGAACCAGGCACTGGCGAGGATGGATGAGTTTCTCGAACAGCGCGCCGGCCGTTATGGAGAGGATCGCAACACGCCTTCAATCGATGGAACGAGCAGGCTCGGCCCCGCCCTGGCAGTCGGCGCGCTCTCGCCAAGGACCTGCGTCGATGCCGCACGAAGACAGGCACGCAGCAAGCCGGGCTCGGCTGCCGGCCTTGACGTGTGGATAAGCGAGATCGCATGGCGGGACTTCTACCGGAACGTGCTCTTTGAATTCCCCAGGGTCTGCAGGCATCGCGCATTCAAACCGGCAACCGAAGCGGTGGCATGGCGTGAAGACGAGGAATCCTTTCTTGCATGGTGCGAAGGAAGAACCGGCTATCCGATAGTCGACGCCGCAATGCGGGCACTGGTGGCAACGGGATGGATGCACAACCGACTGCGCATGATCACCAGCCAGTTTCTCAGCAAGCACCTGCTCATCGACTGGAGAAAAGGCGAGGCGTTCTTCGCTCGACATCTCGTTGACATGGACTTCGCCTCCAACAACGGAGGATGGCAGTGGTCCTCCTCCACCGGAACCGACTCAGCTCCCTATTTCAGGGTCTTCAACCCCACGACCCAGGGAAGACGTTTCGACGAGGCCGGCACGTTCATTCGAAGGTGGGTTCCGGAAATCGCCCAACTGTCGAACAAGGCGATCCATGAACCGAGCCAGTCAGGCGAAGCGCTTTGGAACCAGGGAACCTACCCGGAGCCGATCGTGGACCAGTCATTCGGACGAAAGCGAGCGATCAGTGCCTTCGCGGAAGTCAAGCAACCCCAGTGATCGACTTGACCCGGAAAAGGAAGTCGCCGGGATCGGGACGACTTCCACAAGTGACACAACTGGCACCGATATGACCCGTCAGCCGTTGCCCGGAGCTGGTCCACCACGTATCTTGGTCTCGTGACCAATCACACGGCAGAACCCAAGACGACCGAGCCACTTGCTCCGCACCCGGTGATTCCGGGCTACTTCGAAAGCGAGACGGAACGTCGAGATCTCGTGGACAAGCTCTTCAATGAGTCGGCGCCCCACTACGACCACATCAATCGTGGCATGAGCCTCGGCACCGGGCACAGATACCGTCGAATGGCACTGAGAAGGGCCAGGCTGCGACGAGGCATGAGCCTCCTCGACGTCGGCTGTGGAACCGGCGTCATCGCCGGGCACGCACGCAAGATCGTCGGCGAGACCGGCAAGGTGGTGGGCGTGGATCCGAGCGAAGGCATGCTTGCCGTCGCTCGGGCAGAAGGCCGGATCGATTCGAGTCACGTCGCCATGGCTGAATCACTCCCGATCGATGACGAGACCTTCGACATGGTCACGATGGGATATGCCCTTCGCCATGTGGACAACCTCCACACTGCATTCAAGGAGTACCACAGGGTGCTTCGCCCGGGCGGAACCGTGGTGATCCTCGAGATCACCCCCCCTCGGTCGAAACTCGCCTTCCACTTCCTGAAGGCGTACCTCAGGATCGTGGTACCGACCCTGACCAGGGTGACCACCAGGAGTCAGTCCGCCCAGGAGCTCATGTCCTACTACTGGGAGACCATCGAGCACTGCGTGCCCCCCATGAGCATCATGGAAGCGATGGAGGCGACCGGTTTCGAGCAGGTGCATCGACACACGGAACTCGGCGTGTTCAGCGAGTACACCGGCCGGAAGGCCTTCGAGCGCTGATCCGGTCTTGTGAAGCGATTCAAATCAAACAGGGCCGCCATTCGGCGGCCCTGTTCAATCGGGCTGACAGGATTTGAACCTGCGACCTCTTCACCCCCAGTGAAGCGCGCTACCAAGCTGCGCTACAGCCCGAAGAAACGATCCGCCCGGCCGGATCTCAAACATGGAAAGCGGACAGGGTGGGATTCGAACCCACGGTACGGAAAAACCGCACACGGCATTTCCAGTGCCGCTCCTTCAGCCGCTCGGACACCTGTCCGGGAGTCAAGTAGTGTAGCGGGATGACCAGCACGGACAAGCAGCCCCATCTCCCCCCCGGATTCCTCGTCGTTGACAAGCCTTCCGGCATGTCATCGATGAAAGCAGTGGCCATCGTGCGCAGAAAGGCCGGAGGGCTCAAGACCGGGCACGCCGGCACCCTGGATCCTCTGGCAACCGGCGTGCTGGTGCTGGCCCTGGGGCGGGCGACGAAATCGATCGATCTCGTGATGTCCACTTCCAAGCGCTATCGGACGGTCATCGACCTCACGGCATTCACGACGACTGACGACAGGGAGGGAACCAGAAGCGAGGTTTCCGTGGAAACCCCACCGGGAATCGAACAGATCAGAAGCGAGCTGGGTCGATTCCGGGGTGAGGTCATGCAGGCACCACCCAGCTTCAGCGCCATGAAGGTCAACGGACGACGCGCCTACAAGCTGGCGCGAAGCGGGAAGCCACCGAAGCTCGAACCAAGGAAGGTCATGGTCCATTCGATCGAGATCATTCGGTATGAATGGCCCGAGCTCGAACTGGACCTGCACGTGGGCAAGGGGTTCTACGTTCGAAGCCTTGCGCGTGACCTGGGAGGGCTTCTGGATACGGGCGGGCACTGCGCATCGATACGTCGAACTGCAGTAGGCCACTTCACCCTCGATGGCGCGGTCGATCCCGAAGAACTAGCCGACCCGTTGCCCGCCGGGATGCTGATCGACATCGACACCGCTCTCGGGCTCACCGGAAACGGGTGAATCGGGTTCGCGACGCTCGCCTCCGCTGCGAAGGATGAGGATGGCCATCCCCAGCAGGAGAAAGACATCCGCGCCATTGAACACCCAGGGGAACAAGCCGGTCCCACCCCTGGGCCATTCCCAGCCGAAGGGGAGGTTCCATCCGGGAGCCATGTGCAGGAAGTCACGAACCGCACCAAAGACGATCCGGTCGTAGAGATTGCCGATGCCCCCGGCCAGGATCAGTCCGATTCCGATGTGAGCCCAGTGCGATCGAGCGACGGTCCAGAATGCGAATATCAAGCATGCAACGATCACCGCGATGATCGTGAAGACGATGAAGATCGTTCGACTGTCCTGCCCGATCCCAAAGACCGCACCGTGATTGAGCACCAGATCGAGATCCAACAGGCCATAGGGCAGAACCTCGACACTCTCGTGCCAGGGCGGCTTCCAGTTGGGATTTGCAAGTATTTCATCCCGATCAAGCACGACCGGCGAGCCCGCCACGGTCCTGAACGCCCAGGACTTCAGCCAAAGATCGATCAACAGCCCCAGGGCGAAGACACCCAGCAGAGTCGCCCATGACAGAGGTGACCTCCAGGCGGGGCGGTCCCGGCCCGAAAGCTCATGCGGCCGAGCTGACATCAGAAGTGGATACCGCTTTCGACCTTGCGCGCAGCATCAATCGTGTAACGAGCCCAGGGCTTTGCCTGCAGGCGCGCCTTGGGAATCTGCTTCCCAGTCATCATGCAGACACCGTAGGTCTTGTCCTTGATCCTCTGCAGAGCAGCAAAGATCTCCTCGAGCAGCTTTCGTTCGGTCTCCGCCATGCCCAGGGCCAGGTCCTGATCGAAGGTGTCGGTCCCGACGTCGGCCATGTGCAGTGGCATGTTCGAGAGGTTGCCACCGTTGGATCGCAGCGCCTCGTTCTCGATGCCGTGGAGAAGACCCAGCAACTGGGCTCGCTTCTGGAGAAGCAGGACCTGATATTCGTCGAGGTCCTTCTTCGCCAGCTTGGTCTTCAACTTGACGGCGGGAGCAATCGGAACCTCGGCTTCGACCACCTTCTTCGAACTCGAGGTCTTCTTCTTAGTCGTGGTGACGCCCTTGGTCGAGATCATCCTGACACGACGTCCATTGATCACGACGTATCCGGCAGCATCAGGCTCGGCAAGCGCCGCGACGGCGGCGACCGAACGGGTGTTGCCGGCAGCGGCTGCCTTTCGGAGTGCGGCAGCCGTGGCTTTCTTGGTTGTCTTCTTGGCGGCCTTCTTGGCGGTCTTCTTGACGACCTTCTTGGCGGCCTTCTTGGTGACCTTCTTGGCCACCTTCTTGACGGTCTTCATGGCAGCCTTCTTGACCGGCTTATTGGTGACCTTCTTGGCCACCTTCTTGGCAGCAGCCTTCTTGGCGGTCTTCTTGACCGGCTTCTTGGCCATCTTCTTGACCGGCTTCTTGGCAGCCTTCTTGGCGGCAGCCTTCTTGGCGGTCTTTTTGGCGGTCTTCTTGGTGGTCTTCTTGGTGGTCTTCTTGGCAGGCATTGCTGTTTTCTTGGCAGAATCCGTGTCCATGCTGCCGGAAACGGAATGCTGACGAGTTGTACGTGCTGAACTTCAGGACAGCCGGGCTTTCAGGCCAGCAACGGATCCTCCGATGAGGATGGGCCCGAAGTGCCGAGGATCACGGGGCAAGCGTACCGGACCACTCCCCAGACCGTCAAACCTGACCTCCGTGATCCCGATGTTCCGGCTGAATGAGGCTCACTCCTCGATCGCCCGGTCCACCACCCGCGTGGTGACCGCACCGATCCCTCGGAACTTCTCGAATCGACGGCGAACAAGGGTCTCGGGCTTCAGCCTTCCCAGCTCGCGAAGTTGGTCCAGGACCCAGGTCTCGATTCCCTTGGCGGTGACCTCTGGATCGCGGTGCGCGCCGCCCGAGGGTTCCTGGAGGACATCGTCGATCAAACCGTTTTCAAGGTTCTGGCGGGCGGTGAGGGACAATGCACTCGCCGCAAGATTGTTGGTCTTCTCGTTGGCTTCCTTCCAGAGGATCGCGGCACAGCCTTCGGGGCTGATCACCGAGTACCAGGAATGCTCGAGCATGGCGACACGGTCACCGACCCCGATGCCAAGTGCGCCTCCGGAGCCGCCCTCGCCGATCACCACTGCGACGATGGGCGTGCGCATGCGACTCATTTCACGGAGGTTCATCGCGATGGCCTCGGCCTGGCCCCGTTGTTCGGAGCCGACTCCGGGATACGCGCCGGGGGTGTCGATGAAGCACACGATCGGAAGTGCATACTTCTCTGCCAGCCGCATCTTCATGAGGGCCTTTCGATAGCCCTCGGGATGCGCACATCCGAAGTGACAGGCGATCCGCTCGGAAGTGGTACGACCCTTGCGATGACCGACGACCAGGACCTTCATGGATCCGATGCGAGCGAAACCAGTCACGATCGCAGGGTCGTCACCGAAGTGTCGATCGCCATGCAACTCGCAGAAATCGCGACAGATCATCCTGATGTAATCACTGCTCTGAGGTCGGTTCGGATGCCGCGCGACCCGCACCGTCTGCCAGGGGGTGAGCGAGGCATAGGTCTTGGCAAGCAGTCGATCACGGGTCTGCCGCAGCTGCGTGATCTCATCGGCATACCGATCCGAGTCCTCGCTCGAGCCGAGTGATTCGATCTGCTTCTCGATTTCCAGTACCGGTTCTTCGAAGTCAAGCGTCAGCATGAGTTTCGGTGGTCCTTCCGGCGCACACTATAAGGCCCGCCGGCATGGATATGAAAGCCCGGGCCGGGGATGTGCTCAGGTTGACGTGGGCCCGACCATGGAGGAGTCTGAAGCCATGAATCAGGACATCGAACTCGCGTTCATTGGGTGTGGAAACATGGGTGGAGCTGTCCTCAACGGGATTCTCGGGGGCGAGACCCTTCCCCCGGAGAAGATACTCGTGGTCGAACGCTCCGAAGCGCTGATCGCCCGGTGGAGCGGGCGTGGCGTCAGATGCACTGAAAGGCTCGAGGAAGCCAGACGGGTGCCGAGGATCCTCCTGGCAGTGAAGCCTCAGATGTTTTCCGCGGTGGCCGGGGAACTCGGCCCCCTGCCGACCAGCAGCCTCGTGATCAGCGTCATGGCAGGACTTTCGAGCGACAGCATCCAGGGTGCCCTGGGCACCAACGCACGCGTGGTCCGGACCATGCCCAACACCCCCTGCCAGATCCACGCGGGGATCACCGCGATCGCTCCCGGCCTGGGTTCGACCCCGGAGGACGTCCAGGAGACCGAACGGATCATGGCGACGGTGGGCGAAGTGGTCCACGTCGAGGAATCGGAGATGTACGCAGTCACCGCGATCAGCGGTTCGGGACCGGCCTACGTCTTCCTGCTTGCCGAAGCCTGGATCGATGCCGCCATCGAACACGGGATCGAGAAGGCGACCGCGGAGCGACTGGTCAAGGCGACCCTGCAGGGGGCGGCTCGACTTGCCGGCGGTGACCAGGACCCCGCCGCACTGCGCGCGGCGGTGACCAGCAAGGGAGGAACCACCGCAGCGGCGATCGCACGCCTGGAGGAACTGGGCTTTCGAGCGGCGATGAACGAGGCGATCGCAGCGGCGACCCGACGAGGTCGCGAACTGGACTCAGAAGTCTCGTCTTGAGAAGCGCCAGCAGCAGAACAGCAGGATCAGCGCCTCGAAGAGCAGGCTGCTTCCGATGATCCACACGAGTCCGCGTTCGTCCAACCGTTCCTGGAAGGCCTGCTCGATGTCTCGCTGTCGGATGAACGACGTCGTCCCGAACATGTTGCCACTTCGGGGACCGCGACGTCCGCCCTCGTCCGGGAAGGGAAGGTCAAGACCCGCATTCTCGCGGAGGGTGCGGTCGAGCAGATCGATCGTCTCGGTGGTCTTTGGAAGAATCGCCTTCGCCGAATAGAACCAGAAGTGAACGAAAGACCAGGTGTCGTAGCTGCCCTGGGTCCGGTCGACGACTTCGAGGAGTGGTGCAGTGACCTCGACCGGGTCACCCATGGTCACCGCTTCCTCGAGATCCAGCTGGACCTGTTCCAGATCCATCTCGTAGGCGATGCTGCCCTGTTGGGTGAATCGCTCCCCCGAATCGACCCCGAAGATGAACAACCAGAAGAGCATCGTCACCAACAGGGCGACGATGGTCGACCTGGTCAGGAGCCCCACCAGCGCACAGATGCAGAACAGGTAGGAGAAGAAGATCACCACCAACGGTATCGCCAGCAGGAACCAGGGTTCCCATGAACCCCCGCGGATACCGACCACCACGATCGAGGCGATGGTGAAGACCGCCACCTGGACCGTGACGAAGAGCAGTCCGGTGAAGTAACGCGTGAGGAAGAGTCGAGTACGACCGATGGGCTTGGAAAGCAGGATGTCGATCGAACCACCGGTGACCATGTCCGGGACGATGCTCGCGGTGGAGATCAGCGCCAGGATCGAAGCCAGCCAGGACAACCAGAAACCGATACCGAAATTGGCGAAGAGGAACTTGTAGAAGACCTCGCGCGGGAAGAACTGGGTGTTGACGAATTCGAGTTCGAATTCCCACCAGAGAACCGTGATCCCCCTCTCGTTGATCCCAAGCGCGGCGAACGCCGCGACGATGAAGAGGGAGATCGCCATCGTCACCCAGAAGAGCTTTCGGGCGTTCAGTTCGCGGTAGGCGGCATTGAGCAGTGCCAGGGTCTGGATCATGAGCCGACTCCCGAATCACCCGGAGGCGTGCTGGGCGGTGCTGCCTTGGGAGGACGCTTGCGATTGGCACCTGGTTTCATCGCGAGACCCGATTCCGGGTCGGTGACGGCACGCAGGAACAGGTCCTCGAGGGATTCACGGAACGGCTGGACCGAGAGGATCGTTCGAGCCTCGGTGCGCAGTCGATCGAGGATCGGCTGGATCGACTCGGGGTCCGCGGTGGGAATCACCAGCTTGGTACCCGCATCGGGCACCTCGATGGTCGAACCCTTGAAGTCCGCAAGCCAGTTCGGAGCATCACCGGCGATCAGCACCTCGTATCGCTGGCTGTCCGCGGTGAGGTCGCCGATCGACCCCTGGGTGGCGACCTCACCCTTCACCAGGATCCCGACGCGGTCACAGACCAGCTCCAGTTCGGACAGGATGTGGCTGTTGACCAGGACACTGCGACCTTCGTCCCGCATCTCGACCAGGATGTCGCGGATCTCGCGACGACCAACCGGGTCCACGCCATCGGTGGGCTCATCCAGCAACACCAGTTCGGGGTCGTTGACCAGGGCCGCGGCCAGTCCGATTCGCTGCTGCATTCCCTTGGAATAGGTCCCGATCCGGGAATCGGCCCAATCGGTCATCATCATCTGTTCGAGCAGCTTGTTGGTTCGTCTGCGGCGGACCACCCGGGGGATCTTGCACAGGGCCGCCGAGAACTCGATCGCCTGTCGACCGGTCAGCCAGTGGGGAAAACGGTGGTGCTCCGGAAGGTAGCCCACCCGGGTGAGCGTGGACTTCCGTCCGATCGGATCCCCGAGCATGGTGCCTTCGACGTGCGTCGCCCGGACCACGGTCATCAGGATCTTGACCAGCGTGCTCTTTCCCGCCCCATTGGGTCCCAGGAGCCCGTAGATCTCCCCGGGATGCACCTGGATGTCGACGTTTCGGAGCGCATGAATGCGACCCTTGTAGATCTTGGAGACGTTCTTCAGATCGATGGATGGTGTTTCACTGACCATGAGGAAGGTTCCTGATCGGACTGCTGAAAAGAGAGCCAGAGCATACTTGAGATGCTGTGGATCGGCCCGCAAAAAGATGCAGGGACGGCGTTCGAACCGGACTGGGAACAAGTCGCCTGATCAACAGAAGACCTCGGTAGAAGACCTCGGCGGCCGAAGGCGATACCGTGTAGCACCATGCCATTTCCATCACTCGGCAGCTTCATCAAGGAACTCGATGCGCAGGGCGAACTGCTTCGAGTCACCTCAGCGGTCTCCCCGATCCTCGAGATCGCAGCCATCGCCGACGCCCAGAGCAAGTCCCCCGCCCCGACCCGCAGCGAGGTCGCGGCATCATTCGACCCCAATCACGCCGATCTCGGTGGCAAGGCGCTTCTTTTCGAGAACGTCGAGGGCAGCGACTTTCCCGTGGCGATCAACCTCTGGGGCAGCTACCACCGGATGGAGATGGTGCTTGGTTCCGACTTCGAGTCGATCGCGGCGCGGATCGCCTCGCTGACCCGACCGGTTCCACCGCGTTCACTGGGCGAACTGATCGCAAAGGCCAAGGAATTCCTTCCGCTGCTGAGGATCCCCCCTCGAAGCGTTCGCAAGGCGCCCTGCCAGGACGTGGTCAAGCTGACCGAACGGGGTGAGGTCGATCTCACCCGACTGGGCATCATCAAGGCGTGGCCACTGGACGGAGACCCGGCCGCGGTCGGCTATCCGATCAGCGCCCGGGACTCGGGCACCGAAAAAGGCGAAGGGCGATACATCACCCTCGCCGGCATGCACACCGTCCATGCCGATGATGCGGGCACGAAGAAACCCTCCAGCCACAACATCGGGATGTACCGATCGCAGCTCCTGGACGAGACGCATCTCGCGATGCACTGGCACATGCATCACGATGGTGCATCACACTGGCGCAGCTGGAAGAAACTCGGCAAACGGATGCCGATCGCGATCTGCCTGGGCGGCGAAGCGATCCTCCCCTACGCCGCGACCGCCCCACTGCCCCCCGGCATCTCGGAACTCCTGATGGCCGGATTCCTCAACGGCCGCGGCATTCCGATGGTCCAGGGAAAAACGGTTCCGATCCGCGTGCCCGCCAACAGCGAAATCGTCATTGAAGGCTGGGTCTCGACCGAGTGTGGTCCGATCGGCTGGGACCCCGACTCCAGCAAGGACCCACTGGGCCCGGGCGCGGTGTTCGAGGGCCCCTTCGGCGACCATACCGGTTTCTATTCCCTGCCCGATCGCTACCCGATCGTCGAAGTGACCGCCGTCACCCACCGACAGGAAGCGGTGTATCCGACCACGATCGTCGGTGCTGCTCCCATGGAGGACTACTACCTCGGCAAGGCGACGGAACGGGTGTTCCTGCCGCTGTTGAAGACGATCGTCCATGACATCGATGACTACCACCTGCCGCTCTTCGGCTGCTTCCACAATTGCGCGGCCATCCAGATAAGCAAGGCCTACCCGCTTCAAGGTCGACGGGTGATGCATTCGGTCTGGGGCGCGGGGCAGATGGCCTGGACCAAGATGATCATCGTGGTGGACGGCGACGTCGAGATCCATGATGAACGCGCGATGTTCAAGGCCATGCTCGAACAGTGCGACTTCCGATGGGACCTGGTGTTCGCGGAAGGACCACTGGACATCCTCGACCAGGCCGCACCGGAACTCGGTGCCGGGACGAAGATCGGCTTCGATGCCACGCGCAAGATGAAGGGTGATCGCCTTCGAACCGATTCACTCGAAGGACCCGGAATCGATTCGGTCGAGGAACATCTCGCGGCCACCACAGGGTTGAATGTTCCGCAGGGCCCGCCGACGGTCCACCCGGACTGGGGTGCACGGCGAGTCACGGTGATCGGCCTGCCCGCGGAAACCGCGCAGTCGATCGTGGCCCAGACCGTTCTCGACACCTGGCAACGCCTGGGCGAGTCGTCCAGTGCCGCCGACCTCGTGCTGGTGGTCGACGACACGGTCAAGCTGGACGGATTCGACGAGGTACTCTTCGAACTGACTGCATGTGCGGACCCGGGGCGCGACCTGATCGTGGACCAGGCGACCGAAGGCCGCCGAATCGCCTTCGATGCGACGAGCAAGGCGCAGGGCACCCATCCGAGCGGTGCTTCGGTCAGGCGATACGCACCGAAACAGGCCATGCCGAAATCGGTTCTCGAGGAACTCGGGTCTCGTGCCCGGGCGGTGGGGCTTCCTGAAGACCGCTGATCGGGCGTGAAGACAAATCGTGAAGAACACGGCCCTTCGAGAAGCACGTTCATCCAGAGCACCAGAATGCGTCGCTGGCAGAGAGAGGAGGACTGAACCATGCCGATGGCAGCGAAACCCGAATCAGATCGAATGGTTCTGGTTCGCCTGATGGCGGGGGCAGCACTGCTGGTGGTCGTGGCCCTGGGACTGGGAAGCCGAAGTGAACTGTTCCGATCGATTCCGGTGCTTGGACACACCTTCGGGGATGCCGCCTGGGCAGCGGCAGCCTACGCATCCATTCGGATTCTCTTTCCTGCTGCGGCAGTCAGGTCGGTCGCGATCGGTGCGATCGTGATCGCCTTCCTGGTCGAATGTTCACAGCTCTGGCATCCAGCGTGGCTGGACGAACTGCGCAGCAACGGGCTCGTCGCCCTGCTCATAGGTCGAGGGTTCCTCTGGGAGGATCTCCTGGCCTACGTGGTCGGGGTCGCGGTGATCGCAACCCTCGACCGGTCATTCAGGAAATGGGTCTTCGCCTGAACCTATTGATCGAGGTAGGCGATGGAATCCGGCTTGCGGAAGATGTAGTACATCGTGCCTTCTGAGAACTGGCCACCGGCAAGGACACGTGCCTGGGGTCCGATCCCCATGAAGAGATCACACCGACCGGGGGCGACGATCGCGCCTCCGGTGTCCTGGTCACAGACCAGTCGCACGAATCGACCGGTCCCACCGGAGGATTGCACTGCCTTGGTCTTCACCAGTGCGACCGCACCAGGCGGATAGACCGACTTGTCGGTGGCGATCGATGCTCGCGTCGTGACTGGAACACCGAGGGAACCGGCAGGCCAGTTGCCACCGTCGTAGCGCGTGAAGAACACGTAGCTCTCGTTTCGGTCGATGAGACGATCGACGGTCGCCGGATCGCGTTCATAGAAGGCCTGGATCGCCTTCAGGCTGAGACCTTCCTTGGGAATCAGGTCTTCCCGGATCATCGACTCGCCGAGCCCGGTGTAGGGTCGATCGGTCTTGCCGGCGTAGCCGACATGGATCTCGGTTCCATCAGGCAGCTGGATGCGGGCCGAACCATTGACCTGACAGAGATAGGCGTCGAGTCGGTTGGGGAGCCAGACCAGTTCCTGCCCTTCCAACATGCCGCTGGATTCGATGTCCACCCGGGAGGGACAGTCGACGATGCGGCCTTCGGGAGTACGCATGCCGAAGGGGACACCCGCCGAGGAACTCATCAACCACTCGGGTCGCCGGTGCAGCGGATGCGTGAATTCGGCCGTGCGCTCCAGGCTTCCCTTGAAGATGGGTGCGTAGTAGCCGGTGAAGAGCACCGTGCCCTCGTCATCCCACCCCACGGTCTGGTAGACGTCGAAATGGGCGACGACCTGGCGAGCAAAATCATCGGCGCTGGTGCTCTGCTCGAGGATGTCCTGCAGGTGCACGATGCTGGCCTGGGCCCGCTCATGGGTGATCGAGTCCTGCTGGGTCTTGAAGGGGAACTTCGAGCGACTCGAGGGCTTGGCGTACCAGCCGCGACTCTGTTCGAGTGAGTGGGCGAGCCCCTGCTCCCGAGCCGAATAGGCCTCGACCAGCAAGGGACGGACCTGACGAGCATCAATCTTTCGCAACGCCTGCTCGCCCTGGACCAGTGGCCGGTCGTAGCGCGGTTTGCCGGTTTCGGGGGTGGAGGAGCAGCCGGTGGACAGGAGCGCTGCCGCCAAAAGGCCGTAAAGCGGTAATCGAACCCTTCGGTTTCCGAAGAGTCTGGATGACGGGTTTGGCGTGATTCCTGTCTTGAACAGCATGAAACATCCCTTCATTTCACGGGAGGAGCACTTCTTTGGTGCCGAAACAACGGACCAGTCCGAATAATCGACCGAATGCGCCCGATCCCTGCAAGCGATCCTTCATCAAGAAGGCGGTTTCAAGAGGATCGACGCTCAGGGGTTCCGGCTCGCTACACTGTAGGAGACGGATCCATGCCGGATCCGTGGGCGGAACCACCCGATGACCAGTGACTTCACTATGCCGTTTGACATCGCCACCCAACAGACCCTCGCCTTCGGGATTCCCGGTGGCTGGGAATGGGGTGTCATCCTCGTGATCGGACTCCTCATCTTTGGACGAAGGCTTCCTGAAGTCGGTCGCTCCGTGGGCAAGTCGATCGTCGAATTCAAGAAGGGCATCAAGGGCATCGAGCACGAGATCGAGAGTGAAACCTCGAAATCCGCTGGTAAGGCCCAACTGAAGGATGATTCGCCGGATGGCGCACGAAGTGCCATGTACGAGAACGCGGCAGAGGGATCCTCCAAGGACGCCTAGGTCGGGAGACCGGCACCCCCGCCAACGGGAATCGATCTCCCATCGCAGCATGGAGCAGGACCAACCACGGGGCAGGCACCCCGGGCGATCGAATGGTGTGTGACGCTTCCACCGAAGCAGGCGCCCCGCTCTGGTCCGCAGGAATCTCGTGAGCACACCTCAGGATCTTGAAGTCAATACCGAGTCGTTCGAGCCCCCGGCACCCGCGGGGCTGCTTGCGTCGGCGGTGGCCAACTACATCCATTCCGCCCATGAGCCCATGAACATGGTCGATGCTCGACCTCGGGATCCGAGGGCGAGCATGGCTCGAAAGCTCGACGATGTCGCCAGCAGCCAGACCGATGCCTCCGCCATCGCGAAATCGATTCACGGGTTGCGTGGGTGGATGCACTGGATCATGGCGATCGGCATGATCCTGTCGGTGGCGGCAGGGGCACTGGCGGCGGTCGGCAGTCTTGACGTGGAAGGTGGCGACCCCGTCAACATCTTCTGGCTGCTCGGAGCGGTCCTGGGTGGCCAGACCATCCTGTTGATCCTCTGGCTGCTGATGCTGGTCTTCGGCGGGCGCCTCCTGAGACGATGGTCCATAGGCGGGTTCCTCCTGGGTTTTTCCAGCTGGGTCGCCGCGCGGGTCGGCATCGGTGGCGGCTCCACGGGCTCTTCACGCAAACGACAGGTCCAGTCGGCGGCAGCCGCGGTCGCGGAAACCGACTTTGGTGGCAGTCGAACCCGGTGGTTGCTCGGCACCCTCACGAACCTGGCGTGGCTGGCATTCAATATCGGCCTGCTGGGTTCCCTGATCGGTGCGCTGTACGTGCGTCAGTTCGATTTCGGCTGGGAGACCACGATCGGATCGGATGCCGCGTTCGAACGTGCCACCGAGTTCGTCTCCATCGCACCGGAATGGGTTGGATTCGAAGTCCCTGACCAGGCGCAGGTCCTCGAGGCACGCATCGATCCGGGTACGGGACAACTCACCGCCGAGAACGAGACGACACGAAAGGCCTTCAGCAGTCTCCTGATCGGCAGCGTGGTCATCTACGGCCTGGCTCCGCGGTTCCTGTTGTTCATGATCTGTCTCATGATCTGGCGAACCACGCGCAGGCGATGGCGCCCTTCGGTCGACTCGGCACGATTCACGCTGTTGCGTCGCCTGACCGAACCGCAGGCCGTGAAGGTTGATTCCGATGACACGGGAATCGCCGAGAACACACCCCCCGAAGAGGAAGAACCACCACCGGTCGATCGACAGACGATCGGTTCGGCGATCATCGGCATCGAACTGCACATGCCAAGCTGCGGCTGGCCTCCGCCGTGTGGTGCACCGGTCGAGGATCTCGGCATGGTGGAGAGTCGCGAGGACCGCATCGCCACGGTACGCATGCTGCGGTACTCGACCACGCTGCCCGCCCGCCTGGTGATCATCGCCGACATCTCGACCACCCCGGACCGCGGCATCGCCCGATCGATCGAACTGGTGCATGAAGCGGCGGACCAGCCGAAGCTGATCGTCATCCTCAGCGGTGGCGCCAGGTTCCGGGACCGCGTTGACGCATCCGCACTCGAAAGACGGATCGGTGACTGGCGAACCATGGTGAAGAACATGGGCGTCGGCGGCGAGATCCATGAAGTGGACCTGGACAACCTCACCGCGGCAAGTCGGGCCCAGCTGAGTGAAGCGGTGAGTGGCAGTGCGCGACCGAACCTGCCGATCGAACGAGGGCCGGTCGCCTCGATCGACGCGGCATTCGCGGAGATCAGCGCGCAGGTACGCCGGTGGCACGACGCCCCCACCGACAAGGAGCGACTCGCACTGCACAAGGCGGTCGCGCGATGTGCCGAAGCGGAAACCGGGGGCCGCCTGCTCGGGACCCCCACCATCGAAGCGTTGACCAGGGATCCCCGCGAGGCGATCGTGGAAGCCGGCCGGGGCGTCCTTGCGATGCTGCCGGCTCGACTTCTTGCCTCCGGACGATGGGCCTCGATCGGAGGCACGGTGGGAGCGCTCGCCTGCCTGGCCACCGCAGGCACCGTCGCACCAGCCGTGCTTGCCGCACTTCCGGTCTGGCTTGCGACCGGAGCGGCATCCGGGGCGGGACTTGCCGCACTGAAGGGGCCGGATGAAAGCGATGCCACCGACGAACTGATGGAGACGGAAGGCCGGTTGCGAGGCGAAGCGATCGCCGGCGCAGCGATGCACACGGTGCTGCTCACCTTCCAGGGGCGAGGCGAACGCACCATCCAGGAGATCATGGAGAAGGTGTTCCAGGGCGATCCTCCGGAGCTTCCCGATTCCGAAAGTGCGGCCCATGCCCTGAGTCGCTGGCGTTCGAAGATCGTCATTGCAGATCACGAGTCGAGATCCTCATGAGCGAAAAAGAAGACATCTTCCAGATCGCAGTCGTCGGGCACACCAACGCCGGCAAGACGTCACTCATGCGAACCCTCTCCCGTGACGCGGGTTTCGGCGAAGTATCGCCCAGCCCAGCGACCACCCGCGAAGTCACTTCGATCGCACTGCTTGCCGATGGGATCCCCCGAGCTGATTTCCGGGACACCCCCGGGCTCGAGGATTCGATCGGACTGCTCGAGCTTGTCGATCGACTGCGAACCGACCGTCGGGATGACGGGCCGTCGCTCATCGAGCGGTTCCTCGGGAGCCTCGAAGCCGCGGACCGCTACTCCCAGGAAGCCAAGGCACTGCGCCAGGCCCGGATCGCGGATCTGGTTCTCTACGTGATCGACGCGAGAGACCGTGTACTGCCCCGCCACCTGGACGAACTTGAACTGCTGACCCGTTGCGGGCGACCGGTTCTCCCGGTCATGAACTTCGTCTCGGACGACACCAATCGCAATGAGGAATGGCGTGACGCCCTTGCGCGTCTGGGCCTGCACGCCACCGCATCTTTCGACACGGTCATCTTCGATGCCGATGACGAGCGACGCCTGTTCGAATCGATGCGAGTGCTCGCCGACGACCATGCCGAAGCGATCGATGCACTCATAGAGGATCGAAAACGTCGGCGCAGGCGTTCGATCGATCGAGCCGCCAATGCGATCGCCGAACTCCTGGTCGACTCCGCCGCATACGTGGTGGTGGTCGCACCATCGGATGAAGCAAAGGACGACGACGAGATCCGATACCAGCAGTTGGAGGCCGAGGACAGCCTGCAGGCCGCGCTTCGAAAGCACGAGCGATTCGCCCACCGAACCATCCTGGCGGACTTCGAGTTCACCGACGAGGATCCCGAAGCAGCCCTGCTGGAATGCACCGAAGGGCGACTCGGGATCGACCTCTTCTCGAAGGAGGCGCTCAAGTATTCGGGAGTGGGTGCGACCGCGGGTGCAGCGGGCGGCGCCGCAACGGGAGCGGTCATCGACCTCGCACTTGGCGGCATGAGCCTCGGTGCGGCAGCAGGAATCGGCGCGATCGTGGGCGGCCTGCTGGGTTCGACGGCGGGACAGGGACGTCGGCTTTACCGACGACTTCGGGGCGGCGACGAACTCCGAGCCGGTGACGGGACACTGCAGGTGCTTCTTGCGCGGTCACTGGATCTGGCCCGCGCACTGTGTTCCCGGGGGCACGCGGACACCCGCAGCATCGCGATCCACGAAGTCGTCCTGAAGGACGACTTCCTGAAGACCGTCCTGGAAACCCTTCGCTCGGCGCGAAGCCACCCTTCGTGGTCGAGGGTCGATCGCGTGGGCCCGGACAGCCAGGGGCGTACCGCGTTGATCAAGCGGCTTGCCCGTACGATTCGGTCGAGAATCGTCGACTGACCACCTGAAATCATGACGTGAAGCCTCTTTCTAAAGCCTCGGAACGGCCTTCGCCACGGACGGTGGAACAGCGATGCCGAGGAACGGTATGATGTCCGGTCCGGGCGATTAGCTCAGCTGGCTAGAGCGCTGCCGTCACATGGCAGAGGTCGGAGGTTCGAGTCCTCTATCGCCCATTCGAATGAAGGCCTTCAGCAACGCGCTGAAGGCCTTTCTCATGGTCTGAGAGGCTGGCGGTAGGCGACGCAGGATGGCAGCTGGGCGTCGAGCACACGTGATCCGACCCTCGACCGATCGGTCCTGAAACATGACCCACCGCACGCGTACAGTCTGCCTCCCAGCGGGCTCAGGGTTGATTTCTGGAAATCTCGCTCCCGTTGGCCAGATCCTGCTTTAAGCTGATCAGATCATGAAAAAGACCATTTCAGAAGCAGTGATTCCGTCCCTCATCGCACTCACCGTGGTCACCGTGGTCTCCGTGGTCTCCGGATCCGCCGGTGCCGACAGCCTCGACCTGGCCGGCTACTGGCGGTTCGAAGCGAGCTCGGGATCGACGGCATTCGATTCAGGACCCTACGCCGCCGACGGGTCGATGAACGCCCGGGCGATTCGGATCGACGAGTGCCCCCTGTCGGAAATCCCCGTCTACGAATACCTGAACGAAGGCGCTCTGCAGCTGGACTGGGTGAACGGAACCACCGGTGGACTGGTCACGGTCCCCGACCCGAACAACGTCCTTCGGATGACCTTCACCAGCTTTTCGATCGAAGCCTGGGTTCGTCTCGACACCATCAGCAACAGCAACGGCGCCAACCAACGCCAATGGCTCTGCCAGAAGAAGGCGGTCAACGCACCCGGCGGCGAGCTCGACTTCGGCTTCCTGGTGCAGGCCGGAGACCTGGGTTCGAGCGGACGCGAACTGCTCTTCCAGTGCGGCGACGGGACCGACACCTTCACGGTCGTCAGCGACCTTCGGATCGAGGACAACGACTGGCACTTCGTGAGCCTGATCTATGACGTCGAGAGGCGTCAGCTCCGATTCGGCCTCGATGGCACCTACGAGACCGTCCCCTTCACCAAGCCCTACTGGCCGATTCTCGGCGATGGCGCGGACCTCTACGACGCCGGCCCCCTGCTGATCGGTGGCCACGAGAACACCGCCGGCGACAAGAACCAGTTCCTTCGCGGCGCCATCGACGAAGTGCGCATCACGCGCTCCGCCCTGCCGATCGGACTGCTGCTCGATGCGGCGGCGACCGACTGTGATGGAGACGGGGTGCCGGACTCCATCGCACTGGAAACACCCGGGTCCGACTGCAACGGCAACTTCGTTCCCGACAGCTGCGATCTCGTCCTCAACCCCGAACTGGACTGCAACGAGGACGGCAGGATCGATTCCTGTCAGGCCGAGCCGCTTCGATACGCCTATGAGGATTCCGGAAACGTGATCGTGCGTTCGGACGGGAGCTGGACGTGCTGGTTGAACCGGTTCATCGCCACGAGCGAGATCGACACCGTGACCGCCGTGGAGCTCCTCATCGATGAACGGAACAACGGACTCACCTACCAGGTGGGAATCTGGTCGGATCCGGACGGTGACGGCGACCCGACCGACGCGCAGCTGCTGGGTTCCGCGACCCGCCTGATCCAGATCACCGAAGAGACGCTGGTGACCATCAACACCCCCGACATCTCGGTGGGCCCACCCGGCACATCCTTCTTCATCGGCGCCATTGTGGAGACCAGCGACGGGTATCCCGCGTATCTCGATGCGGAAGCACCCCACGCCCTCGGCCAGAGCTGGATCATCGGAGCCAATCAGCCGATCGATCCCGACGACCTTTCAGCCAATGCGGTCGAGTTCGCGACCACGGAAAGCTTCCTCACCGGCAACTGGGTGCTCCGCGGCATCGATGATCGTGAGGTCATTCCGTTCGAGGACTGCAATCTCAACGGCATCTCCGACCCCTGCGACATCGCGAGCGGGCGGAGTGACGACAGTGACGGCGACGAACAGCCCGACGAGTGCATCCTGCCCGGGACCTACGAGGTCCCAGGACAGTTCGACGACATCGTGTCCGCCGTTCAGGTGGTCGCCGATGGCTCGACCATCATCGTCGGACCGGGCATCTGGCAGGGATCCGTCGTGGTGAACGGCAAGTCGGTCGCCGTGATCAGTTCGGACGGACCCGACGCGACGACGATCGTCGCCGATCCGCTCTACGGTCCCGCCGTGGTCTTCATCGACGCGGAGTCCGGCGATCCGCTGCTGGAAGGCTTCACCGTCACCGGCGGCACGCTTGGCGGCGTCTGGGCGATCAATGCCGACGCCACGATCCGGAACAACATCATCCGCGGGAACGACCACACCGAAGGCAACTACCAGACCGGCGGCGGGGTGTTCGTCTACAACAACTCGACCGCCACGGTGGTCGACAACGTGATCGAGGACAACACCGCGAGCTCCGGGGGCGGGATCGCGGTCTCCTTCACCCTGACCGGCGACGTGCCGGTGATCAGCGGCAACACGATCCGTGGGAACACGGCCACGGACACCGGCGGTGGAATCTTCGTCACCAACGGATCCCCGGTCATCTTCGGCAACCGGATCGAGGACAACGCCGCTCCAAACCAGGACGGCGGAGGCCTCGCGGTCCTCAACAACTTCGAGTTCGCCGTCCCGATGCAGCTTCAGGTGGTGGGCAACGTCTTCTCGGGCAACTCCGCGAGCGAGGACGGCGGCGGCGTGTTCTGCATCGAGGATCCCGGAAACGAACCGGCCTACTTCGCGAACAACCTGCTGACGGGCAACTCCGCGCAGGTGGGTGGCGCCATGGCCCTCAGGTACAGCGCCCTGCTGGTGAACAACACGATCACCGGGAACATCGCGGACGAGCGCGGCGGTGCGATCTTCCTCGGTGGCGGTGGCGGCGGGATCGAGATCGTGAACAGCATCCTCTGGAACAACGATGCGGTCATCCAGCCGGAGATCGGCGGTGGCGGTGGTGGCGGCGTCCAGACCGTGAGCGTCGCCTATTCGAACGTCGCCGGTGGAGTCACCGGAACCGGCAACATCGACCTCGACCCCGAGTTCGTCTCCGCCGGGTCCGACTACCGTCTCGCCGCAACCTCACCCTGCATCGACACCGGCACGAACGCGGTGGTGCTTGCTGGCGACACCGATCTTGATGGCAACGAGCGGATCAGTGGCGATGCGGTCGACATGGGGTGCTACGAACGATCGGCGGAGCCGTGCATCGGCGATCTCGACGGTGATGGTCTCGTCAACGGCGCGGACCTCACCCTGCTCCTCGGCCAGTGGGGCATTTCCGGAAGCGCGGACCTCGATGGGAACGGTCTGGTCGACGGAGCGGATCTCACCCTGCTCCTCGGGCGATGGGGCGCCTGCTGAACCGGCAACCGAACCGGTCCCCCAACCGATCGCGAAGAACATCCAGAGGCTGGAAGCGACTTGAACCAAGGTGCTGTGGACCATGTCCACCCATGGGTTCTCTTGACCGCATGACTTCGAGAAAATGCGCTCAGCACGGCGTCAACACGGCACCACAACGATTGAGTCATCTGTATGATCTCGCATCAGAACGCCGTTTCGACGGGCTCAATCTCGCAATACGACATAAGGGATGAAGATCTTGACTATCAGATTTGCCTCATCAGCTCTGCTTGGCGCATGCATGCTCGCCACCGGATGCGACACGCCCCAGAAGAACTCGACTGTCCACGAACACGCACACTTTCCAACCGGCGACCAGAGACCGCTCGTCGGAGTCCACGAGATCAAGCTGAACGAAGGTGTCACCGAGGAGGCGTTCGACGCCTTCGTCTCAGGCCCCTTCGCGGAACTCTGGAAGGAACCGATCGGAGGCGTCCACGTCAGGGTCGATCGGGGTGATCGCGGTCAGGACGATGGCCAGTACCTGGCGGTGTGGTCGTTTGACAGCGTTGCTTGCAGGAACCGGTACTTCCCCACGTCCACCGAGGTCACCCAGGCATTTCGGGATGACGTCCAGTCGAAGCTCACCGATGTCCAGGCCAAATTCGATTCGATGTGCTCAAGCACTGAGTTCACCGATTTCGTCGTCCTGTTCTCGACCGAACCGGTGGAAGGCATGGACTCGAGGAGTCTTTATGGCGTCCACAACATCGAACTGCGACCGGGAGTCTCGGAGGAAACGTTCGAGGACTTCGTGACCGGCGCCTACGCCAAGGCCTGGCAGAAGCCCATCGCAGGCATCGGACATGCCATCGTCAAGGGAGAGCGCGGTGCCCAAGTCGGCGCCTACAAGCTGGTGATCACATTCACTCCGGCATCCCTGCGAGACGAATACATCCCGAGCCCCACCCAGGTCTCGAAGTTCTTCCGGGAAGAGGTGATGCCTCAGATGCCCTCGGAGATCGACAACCGCTTGAGGACCATGGTCAAGGACACTGGCTTCACCGACTACGCACCGGTCGAGTGATCCCCGACCACAAGCGCCAGGCTCCCGGCATCCTTGAATTGATTGGTTGAGGGGGTGTCGATTTCTCCCCTGCCCTTCCGCATCGAACGGATGGTGCATGAGATACGTCCCGGGTTCTCCCAGGTGGCCTTGAGCTCCCTGGGGAAGACCCCAGATCGACCAAGCGGCGCCATACTGCCGCCTCTCATACTGAACAACACCGGCGGGCCCAGTGAAGGACCCGCCGGTGTTGTTCGTTGCGTTCTCCCCGGGTGCACTCAGCACAGGGAGTACACGCAGTCAGCAACAGGTTTGCAGGTTGTGCGAGGGGCAGTCCGAAGGTTTGTAGGTGCCTCCTGCAGCCTTGCTCAGCTCTTCATCCGACAGTGAAGCATGTCCATCGGGGGCCTTGGGCAGGGTGATGTGGACGGCGCTGTCGGTGTTCTCGACGACGTTCACATCGATGCCATCGGGCATCTTGATGCCATGCTCGGCCAGGACGGCCTTGGGATCGGCCAGGAAGCGGGCCTTCAGGGCGTCATCCTTCCAGCAGGCGGCGAACAGGTCGGTAAGCGCGTTGCGTTCTTCAGTCACGGTCTTTCTACTGTATTGAGTGTTGGTAGGAGAGCATAGTACTGGCGAGGTTCTGAGATCAAGGAACCAATGCGTCAATTCGCATCAATCGGAAAAACAAGACATGGCCATCTCGTGGCTCTCTCGAGTTTCAACCGACGGCATTCTGAAACCAAGGAGAAAAACCGGGGTGATCTCATGATCACCCCGGGCCTTGGGTTGATACAGGGATCCGGACCGCTGTCGGTTGCTCAGCAGGTCGGGTGGCAGCTGTAGGAATCCATCGAGGTGTCCTGACAACCTGCAGCAGCGTTGCTCAATTCCGCGTCGGACAGGCTGGGCGCATCAGCCGGGGTCCTGGGAATCACGAGGTTCAGGGCGTTGTCGGTGTTTTCCACGACGTTGACGGTCACACCGTCGGGAATCGAGATGCCACGCTCGGCAAGAACGTCCCTGGGAGCGTTCATCAGACGCGCCTTGAGGGCATCATCCTTCCAGCAAGCGGCAAAGAGTGCAGAAAGAGACTTTTTTTGTTCAGTCATGTACATGTCTTTCTATTTCGTATGTGGAAAATGCGAAAAGCAAAAGCGGAGCCGGTCGGCAGTTCCGCGATAGTACTGATCAAATCCGAACCGGACCACTGAAATCGAGAACATCACTCGAGGAAAAACCAGAACCAATCGCGCTTCCCGCAAGATTTGGTTACGTCCTGAACGACCCCGGCGAAACCGTTGTCTGGAACCAGCTTGTATTCGGACGCGATCAGGCAAGTCGATGACGAACCTGCGAAATGAGGCAAGAATTGCTGCCCCCACAAGTCGTATGTGGAAGGAAACGATGTTCATGACGAGAGAATCACGATAGGATCGGGTTGTCTCATGGGCGGTGGGCCGTCTTTCATTCGAGATGAATCAGCGAGACAAGACGCAACGGACTGCGATATTCGAGAAAGGAAGTCGACGATGCTCGAGCATCTGCCAGGTCGTGTTGTCATCAACAAGGGCGAGAAATACATCATCCAGGGTGTCTACGCAGCTTTCCCACCCGACATCGAGGAACCTTCGACTGACTTCCCCCGACACCGCTTCAGCACCGCGGACAGCTGCTGCTGCGAGGTCGAAGGCGAGGACAAGACCCGCTGGCTGGCGGATGTCCGCAAGAACAAGGAAGCGCTGTTGATTCGCCGGCTCGACTGACCGGGTCGACTCACCCGTGCCGGCGCATGCGAAGGCTCAGGCGCAAAGAGTTCGCCACCACCGAGACACTGCTCATTCCCATCGCGATGCCGGCGACCAGCGGGCCGATCGAACCGAGGAGCCCCAGCGCGGCCACCGGTATCGCGCAGGTGTTGTAGAAGAATGACAACCCGAGGTTCTGCCGGATGGTTCGACGGGTCGCACGCGCGATGCGCAGTGCGTCGACGATCGATATCAGCCGGTCCGCTGGGATCACGATGTCCGCGGACTCGATCGCGATGTTGGTTCCGGCACCGATCGCGATGCCGACTCCGCCACGCGCACCCGCTTCGGCCAGGGCTCCGGCGTCGTTGATGCCGTCACCGACCATGGCGACCGGTTCATCGCTGCGGGAGATCACGGCAACCTTGTCCTCGGGCTTCAGCTCGGCGTGCACCATCCCCGACGAGATACCGATATCCGCAGCGAGTTCCTCCGCAACGGAACGCCGGTCCCCGGTCAGGACACCGGTGGAGACACCCAGGGTGCCGAGGGTGGTGATCAGGTCGCGGGCATCGGGACGAACCTGGTCCGCGAAGGTGATCGCACCGACCATCGCGCCATCGCGCACCAGCACCGAGCAGGTTCTGCCCGGAGGAACCTGTTCGGGCTCGAGCAGACCTTCGGCAAGGGCGACGGTCGCGGACAGGAGTTCCACAGGCTGCCCCTCGATCGTCCCGCGAACACCCCGACCCGGCTCTTCCAGCACGTCGGTGGCCCGGGGAATCTCCAGTCGACGCTCCAGTGCGGCCTCGATCACCGCTTCAGAAAGCGGGTGCGCCGAACCTGCAGCCAGCGACGCGGCGGAGGCAAGCACCTGATCCTCTCCCGACTCGACCCGAGGACGCCCGAGGGTCAGGGTGCCGGTCTTGTCGAGGTAGACCGAACGAACCGTCGCCGCCCGTTCCATGCCTTCGGCGGATCGCACCAGGATGCCGCGCCTGCTTGCGGCACCCGAACCCGCCATCACCGCGGTCGGCGTGGCCAGCCCGAGTGCACAGGGACAGGCGATCACCAGCACGGTGACACCATTGATGATGCCGCTGGTCAGGCCCGAGTCCCCGCCCAGGAACCACCACAGCAGGCAGGTGACCGCGGCGATCACCAGGACGATCGGCACGAAGACGCCGGCGATCCGATCGGCCAGGCGCTGGATGCGGGTCTTGGTCGCCTGCGCACTGCGAACGATCTCGGCGATGCGAGAGATCGTGGTGGAGTCACCGTCGGTATCGGTCTTCACCACGATTCGCCCGTTGGTGCTGACGGTTCCCGCGACGACCACGTCACCGGGACCTCGTTCCATCGGAATCGGTTCTCCGGTCACCGCGGACTCATCCATCGCGGATCGACCATCGACGATCGAACCATCGACCGCGACACGATCACCGGGACGAACCTGGATCAGGTCGCCAGGACGTATCGACGAGGAACGCACCCTGGTCCCGGTGACGTCATCGACGGCGGAAAGCTTGACGACCTCGTCCGGTTGCAGCGCGAGCAGTTCACGAAGCGCACCGCCTGCAGCCGCCGTGGTGCGCGCCTCGAGCCAGTGACCGAAGGCGATGAAGGCCAGCAGGCCTGCCACTTCGACGAAGTAGAGCGGCACGTTCTGGGAACCGGTGGTGCGCAGGATGAGTTCGACCAGCGAGAAGAGATAGGCGGAGATCGAGCCGACCGAAACCAGCGTGTCCATGTTGGACGTGCCGACTCGCAGGGCGTCCCAGGCCGAACGAAAGAACGCCGCGCCCACGTAGACGAAGCTCAGCGTCGCCACCCCGGCGATGATCCACTGCGTGAGCAGTGACTCCATGGAAATACCGACACTCCCGCCGAACCAGTGCACGAAGGCCAGGGGAAACCAGGTCGCAAGGCCGAGCTGGACCCGGCGTCGCCAGCGGACCGAACGAACGCTGATGCGGCGTTCAAGGTCCTCTCTTTCCTCGGCAAGCGAGCGCCGCAGCGCGATCGGCTCGGCGGTGTAACCAGCGGCCCGGACCGCCTCGACCAGTTGCCCCGCTTCCAGTCCCTTGCCGCGGATCTCAGCGGTCGAATCGGCCAGGCTCACCGCGGCACCTGCAACCCCCTCGACCGAGGTCAGCGCCTCTTCCACGTGCGCGACGCAGGAAGAGCAGTGCATGCCGTCGATCTCGAGTCGGACTGCATCGGATTTCTTGGTATCGCTGCTCATTGATGCACTGGATTTTCCAAATCAGCGTTCGGCGACGGGAACGAACTCCCCGTCAAGGGTTCGCCACACGGTGTGGGCGTGGTTCGCGCGGGCCTGGACGTTCACGTATTCCATGACCCATTCCGGGCCCTGGAGTCGATAGCCGTGCCCGCCGTTTCCGGGGACGGCCCCGAACCAGGCGAAGTGGATCTTCGCGGGGTCGATTCGATCCCAGCGTTCGAGGAAGGAGCGGGACACGTCCTCGGCATGAATCGAAACATGCTCGGAAGCCAGTTCGCGAAGTGCCTTGCGGGCAGGCTCGGGAAGCTGCGCGAGCGAGCTGCCTTCGGCATCCGGCAGCTGCCATGCGACGGACATCCCACTGACGATCTCGCCGGGAACCTGCTTGACGGTGACGCGTGCCCGGGCATCGGCATCCAGCATGTCAACCACGCGTCGAGCAGCCACGACCTCTCGACGCAGTGGTTCGACACCATCGTCGCTGCGCAACGGAGAAGATCCGAGAAAACTGGGGGTCGCGGCGATCACGCGCCCTTCGGCCAGGGTCTGGTTGAGCGCGACATGATGGCCCTCGAAGCGCCATGCCCAGGGTTCGGTCTCCGAGGGAGAACCGAAGAAGGTGATGTGGTATTCCTCGGGACCGGTGACCACGCCTCCGCCTCGATCGGAGACCGGCTCGACCAGCAGGACCTCCTGGAGCTTGGTGATGCCTTCCTTGCTGAGTGCGGTGAGGAGAAAACCCTCGAGTGCGACTCGCTCCGCATGGTCGAGATCACCAAGTCGCAGCGCCTCGCGACGAGCGGGGAAGAACGACCAGCCATGCCGGGACGGGTGGGCGAACTCACGGCTGACTGCTTCCAGTTCGGACGGCTCGAGGGTCGCCAGGAACGCTCTTGCCGCCGTTGCTCGGGCCGTTGCCGGCGAGTCCTGCCCGTGTGCAGCAACGAACACCCCGGGAAGTCCGCCCAAGGCGAGAGCGAAAAGGACTTTTCCCAGCGTGGAATGGAGATACATCGACGGCCTGCTTCCTGAAAGCGGTTTCGGGAAGCCCAAGGATCGGCTGCCGGACTCGAAAGTGCAAACCCCCCTTGCCGATCACGGTATCCTTCCCTCTCTCAGGAGCAAGAAACCATGGCGCGAAGCGAACTGGCGGGAAAGCCCGCACCCAGCAACCTCCTCATCAACACCGAAGAACTCGCCCGGGCATACACCCAGAGGATTCCCGATCCGGAACTCCCGGGTCAACGGGTGATCTTCGGGACCAGCGGACACCGCGGTACACCCGGAAACGCGACCTTCACGGAAGCGCACATCCTGGCGATCACCCAGGCGATCTGCGACTACCGGAAACAGGCGGGCGTCGAAGGCCCGCTCATGCTGGGTGTCGACACCCACGCGCTGTCCTACTCGGCCCGGGACACGGCACTCGAGGTGCTCACCGCCAACGAAATCGAGACCCACGTCCAACAAGGTGGACTGCCGACTCCCACGCCGGTGATCTCCCATGCGATCCTCGAGTACAACCGAGGGCGAACCGAGGGCCTGGCCGACGGCATCGTCATCACCCCGTCCCACAACCCGCCCGAGGACGGCGGCTTCAAGTACAACGCGACCAACGGCGGTCCAGCCGACACCACCGTCACGACATGGGTCGAGGCAAGAGCGAACGAGATCCTGCTTGGTGGCAATTGCGAACTGCAACGAAACTCGATCGAAGGCAATGCCGCTCGATTCATGCACGAAACCGATTTCCAGTCGGCGTACATCGAGATGCTCCCGCAGATCCTCGATCTCGAGTGCATTCGCGAGGCCGGAGTCCGGATCGGAGTCGATCCCCTTGGCGGTTCGAGTCTTCCACTCTGGGCTCCGATCGCGGAACGCCACGGTCTCGATCTCGAAGTGGTGAACGATTCCCTGGACCCGACCTTCGGGTTCATGCACGTCGACAAGGACGGTCGGATTCGAATGGACTGCTCCAGCGAGTGGGCGATGGCCGGCCTGGTCAAGCTGAAGGATGACTACGACATCGCCTTCGGCAACGACCCCGACGCGGATCGACACGGCGTGGTGGTCCCCGGGCAGGGCCTGCTGAACCCCAATCACTACCTGGCAGTCGCGATCGAATACCTCCTCGAAACCCGCAAGGAATGGTCCTCCACGACGAGTGTGGGAAAGACGGTGGTCACCAGCGGAATGATCGACCGGGTACTCGACCGCATGGGGCGGAACACATACGAGGTGCCGGTGGGCTTCAAGTGGTTCTCGAACGGCTTGTTCGACGGCAGCCTCTGCTTCGGGGGCGAGGAGAGTGCCGGCGCCTCGTTCCTTCGCTTCGACGGAACCCCGTGGTCGACCGACAAGGACGGCCTGATCATGTGCCTGCTGGCAGCCGAGATCACCGCTCGGACCGGGAAGCATCCGGGCGAACACTATCAGCGACTCAGCTCGGAATTCGGATCACCGGCCTACAAGCGGATCGACGCACCGGCCGACCACGAGCAGAAGACCCGACTCAAGAAGCTCTCACCGGCGGATGTCACCGCGAGCGAGCTGGCCGGGGAGGCCATCACGTCGAAACTGGTCGATGCGCCGGGCAACCAGGCTCCGATCGGCGGGCTGAAGGTGGTCACGGAAAACGGCTGGTTCGCAGCAAGACCCAGCGGCACCGAGGACATCTACAAGATCTACGCCGAGAGTTTCCGCGACGAAGAGCACCTCGAGGGAATCCTCGGGGATGCGCAGTCGATCGTCGACACCGCCCTTGCCGGTGCGTAAGAGCGGCGAGTGAGATTCAGAAGTCGTAGCCGAGCGAGACCACGACCTTCAGGTCGTTGTTGTTGCCGTCGGGGCCCGGTAGCGAATCGTAGATGTTGAGCACCGAGAAATTCAACGAGAAGGGCGTGTCCTCGCCGATTCGGAGCTGGTAGTTGGCCTGGATCGTGAGGATGTAGTTGGAGAACTCGGTCATCTTGGGCGCGATCTTCGCGCTGCCCTGGAACGACTGGGTCTTGTCGATGGTCCAGTTCACCGTGGTCTGAAAGAGGAACTGCGGATCGAAGTTACGGCTCCCGTCGTACTCCCAGGTACCGCCCGCACCGAAACGTCCGGTCCAGGTGAGATCATCGTCACGGACGAAAGCGTAACCGGCACCAGCGTAGGGACTGAGCCGGTGTTCCCAGAGCTCGAAGGCATCCCACTGGTAGGTCAACGTTCCGAAGAGACTCCAGGGACTCTTCTTGCTGAAGTAATAGGTTTCATCACCGTTGACGAAGACGTCGTTGTCGGTGACCGAACCATCGTCATACGAGTAGAAGTACTTCGCCTCGAACAGAAAGGTGTTGAGGTCGGTCTTCCGCTCCAGGTTGAGACCCAGGTTCAACGAACTCGTCACCGAGGAGGCGTCGCTGTAGGTGAAGCCGATGTTCGCCATCCCCTTCCAAGGGCTCTTCGGCTTCGCGGCCTCTTCCGCGGCCTTCTTCGCGGCTTCGGCGGCGGCGACCTTCTCCGCCTCGGCCTTCGCGGAAGCGATCGCAGCCGCGTCGGGCGTGTTCTTCACGACGGTCTCGACCTGATCACGGGGAAGCGTGATGGTGCCCAGGACCGGGGAGACCACGACGACGGAATCGTCGTTCTCTCCGATCAGCTTGCCATGAATGAGGTCACCACCCTTGACCTGGACGATCACCTCTTCTGCCGGTGCTGGTTCGCTGCTGGGAGTGTCCTGAGCCTGGGTCGTGGAGGCAATCGATCCAAGAAGAATCGACAGAATGGCTGTCGTGCATCGCATGTTCATGTTGCTTGCCCTCGCGGAAGTGGGGAGTCGAAAATGGAAGTGCAACAGAATAGCAAGCCAAACCCGGCTGTCAGGGGCAAACACCCCAGGCACCAAGAAGAATAGTCAGATCCCCACCGTCGACCAGAAGGGAACCATCCAGGTCGAATGCGGGATCGTTCGTTCCCCATGCACCCAAGAGCTGGGTGAGGTCCGCGCCGTCGACCTGACCGTCTCCCGTGAGATCACCCAGGCACGCGTCGACCGGATCTCCATATTCGATGATCACCGCAAGGGCATTCGACCCAGGCAGGAGGTCGTTCCATGTTCCGCTGCCGTACATCTCCCCGAAATTCTCGCCCACTGGGTTGTCATTGGGCTCCCCGGCATTCCAGTTGGTGTACTCGACCGGCTCACCGCTTGACCACACCCAACCGCCGCCGGGCTCGACGTAGTCGGCGGATGCGATGTCCTGGACCAGACCCATCGCGATCGAGAAGTTGGTCCAGCACTGTGGAATCACCTGTTCGATCAACATGTCCATCTCCGCCTCGGAGTTGATGGCGACGAGGTACCCGCCGCGTGACTGCGCATAGAGGTGTGCCTGGGCGATGTTCATTGAAATCGGCAGGGCAAAGGCCTCGTATTCATGCCCATTGCCACCATCGGCGGTTGCCCAGAGGTACCGGAAGGGTGCAGACGTGCGTTTGACCGCGTACCCGGTCCATTCGGACTCGTTGGTACCGTCGATGTCGTTCCAGACACCACCGACGCCCATCAGTGCGGCGTGTTCGAGGTTGCCGCTGTTGTTGGGTTCACCGGCGCCCCAGTTGGTGTAGGTGAGCGGCGTGCCGTCGGTGAACTCCCATGCGCCGAGTGGTTCTGCGTAGTCGTCGGCATCGAGATCCTGGAAGAGTCCGAATGCCTGATAGCCGATTCCGAACCCGGACAGGACACCCGCGACGAGGAGGTTCTCCTCCGCGCTCGAGACAGAAGCCAGTTGGTCGCCATTGGACTCGGCATCGGCTCGGCAGCCCGCCCAGCTCGTCGTGCCCGAGGAGGGACGCCATGCTTCGTAGACCATGTCTTCGGGAGCGCCCAGGTCCATCGGCCAGGTCAGCACGCGGACCAGCTCACGAGCGGCCGGCTCGACGGTGAGCGTGCCCGCACCGAAGGAGAAGGCTGCGTATCCACCGACGCAGATGTAGTAGTCGGTCCCGGCCGTGGCGGTGATGGTCAACCGGGTCGTGAACCCTCCGCATTCGTCACTGTCATCGAGACAGTCGACGATCGCAGCGGAATTGCACTCGTCGGCGAAGATCGCGATCCGGGTGTCGAAGGACGCCTGGTCACAGGTGGAGAAGACATAACCGTCGGTGGCCGGGCAGGTCCACTTGAACCAGACCGACTTGTGGATGATGTCGTCTCCGAACTGGCCGGGATCACAGTATTCGGTGAGATCGAGGTTGTTGTCGGAAGAGGTGGTGTCGAAATCGTGATCGCCCAACTCGATTTCGACCGCACCGTCGCAATCAAGCTCGCTCCCCCCACCGCCACCACCACAGAAGGTCTCCGCGAGATCGACGCAGGTGGCATCCCAAGTCGACTCGCAGCAGAAGAAGTCCTCTGCACAGACCAGCGCTTCGCAACTTGCATCATCGCAACCAGGCTCATCATGCGGCTCGAAGCAGCTCTGGGCGCCGGCCACGGTGACGAGTGCAAGGGTGGAGACAGCTGAAGAGACGACGAATTGCATGGAAAGGGCTCCAGATCGCATGTTGAAGGGGGTATCCGAAAATACCACGCGACAGGGGCATGGAGAAACGTCGTGTTTCCGAATTATCCGCATTGAACGATTGAAATGGAGAAGACAAGGGTCCCGATGTGCTCAGGCCATGACTTCCTCGTCGTCGCCATCACCTTCGTCGGAGACTTCCTCGAGATTGTTCCAGAGGACGGTTCCGAAAAACAGTGCGACCAGGGCCCCGAAAATGCCCAGGGCACCTCCGATGAGTCCTAGAAAAAGCAGAGATGTGTTGCTCTCGTCCACGAGGATCTCTCCAAATCGATCAGAATCGGCCGTTTCGAACTCGTGCTCGAACCTGGTGCCGGAGAGACATCATATCGGATGAACCCCCCCCGGTTCTAGATCCGGTTCACAATCCAGGCGAGAACCCTCCCGACGAGGGGCAGGAGAGGCTCATGAGCAGTAGCATCAGGATCTCCATGACCTTGAAGCATGCCAGAGGGCTTTTCTCAAACCGATCGGAGCTCGCCATGAGGACCACGCGTCGAATCCCGAATCCAACTGGGGCCGTCCTGGGGATCGCTGCCTTGATCATGGTCTGCGGATGTTCGATCGGGCCCACTGCCGTTCGTGCCAACAGCCTGAACTACAACGACTCGGTGCGAAGCGCGGTCAGCGAGGAACTTCTCCTGAACATGGTCCGCATCCGTTATGACGACCCGACCCAGTGGATGAGCATCAGCTCGATCAACTCGACCTTCGAGGCCGAGATCGGCGCCGGTGGCGAAGGCGGGGTTTCGGGCGCGAACGTCTCGGGATCGGGCGTGGCATCACTGCGCTACCGCGATGCCCCCACCATCACCTTCACGCCGCGACAAGGCGAGAAGCTCGCGAAGCAGATGCTGACCCCGGTGTCGGTCACCAACGTCGGCTATCTCTCCAACGCCGGTTGGCCGTTCCGGTGGGTGGCGTTGATCCTCGTCGAGAACATCCAGGGGATCGGATCCTTCGATGTCTCGACCCACTATCCGATTCGGGGGCAGGTCGAGAAGTTCTTCCGGACCCTCGACCTCATCGACCAGTTGCAGCGGGACGACGAACTCCTGGTGGGTTTCCTGAAGTACAACGACCCCTGGAACGATGCCCCGGTCGGGGGATCCTCGGTGAGCGCGCAGTCCTACATCGCCTCCGCGGAGACCGGCAACGTCTTCGTCACCGATGACGGTGGGGAGACCTTCGACTACGCGAGCAACGACAACGAACCGATGATGATGCTGAGGCGTCGCGCGCGCGAATCACCCGAGATGAAGGAACTCTCCGAGCTCCTGGACCTCGATGAAAGCATCGATCAATACCTCTTCGCAAGAGCACGAACCCTGGAGCGTCCCGGCAAGCGCAGGGACTACCTCGCCCTGCGGACCCGCTCCTTCTCCGGGGTCCTTCGCCTGCTCTCCCATGGCGTCCACGTGCCCGACGAACACGTCACGGAAAAGATCTGCGCCCGTCCGATCAAGGGTTCGGTCGAGGCCCAGATCGAACACCGGTTGCGGCTCGGCTTCAACATCCAGGTAAGCGACCGCAGACCTCGCAACGCAGCGGTCGCGGTCCCGTACCGGGGACAGTGGTTCTACATCAATGACGCCGACGCCTCCTCGAAGCAGACCTTCATGATGCTGAACGATCTCTTCAACCTGCAGATCAGCTCCGGCCCGAGCAACTCCAGCCCGATGCTGACCATTCCGGTCGGAGTCTGATCGAACAGGACTCAGAGCGCGATGGTCGCGATGGTGGTGATCACCAGCGCACCGATGATGTTGAGCCCGAACCCCTCGAGGTTCATGCGCTTCATCGGGATCATGCCCGTTCCGTAGACCACGGCGTTCGGCGCGGTCGCCACCGGCATCATGAACGCGCACGAGGCGCTCATCGCCGCGGGCACCATCAGCTTCGCCGGGTCCATGCCCGCGGCCTGGCCGGCCGCGGCGAGGATCGGCATGAGCAGCACGGTGATCGCGGTGTTGCTGGTGACTTCGGTGAGGAAGGTCACCACCAGGCAGACCACCAGGATCATGACGAACTCGGGCAGCACCGTGACCCCGACCAGCTGGGCGGCGACCACGTCACTCAACCCGGATGCCTTGAACCCCTGGGCGAGCGCGATGCCACCACCGAAGAGAAGAAGAATCCCCCAGGGAATCGACCCCGCGCTCTTCCAGTCGAGCAGTCGGGACCCCTTGCCGTCGGGGATGATGAACATCACCACCACCATCAGCGCGGCCACGGTGGAATCACCGATGCCCTTCGGGACGCCGATCGCCGCGGACCACCCACCGAAGGGGACGTTCCGGAAGATCCAGAGCAGCGCGGTGATCGCGAAGACCACCAACACCCGGACCTGGGCGCTGGTCCAGCGGGTCGGTACGGGCAGTGCGACCGGGGAACCGCCGGAGAGTCCGCGGGTCAGCCACCACCAGGTGATCGGCACGAGGACCACCACCACCGGGACACCGATCATCATCCAGCGCGCGAAGGTCCACGGCGTGAGCATGTCGTCACCACCGGCGGCGACCAGTTCGTCGTACTGCCCCATGAAGACCACGTTGGGCGGCGTGCCGATCGGGGTGCCGATGCCGCCGATATTGGCGGCGAAGGCGAGGCCGAGCAGCAACGGCACCGCGACTCGCTTGTCGTCGAGCACCGCAAGGGTCGCCAGCGCCACCGGGAGCATCGCGAGCGTGGTCGCGGTGTTGCTCACCCACATCGAGATCGCCGCGGTCGCGATCATGAACCCGAGGATCAACCGGCGCGGACTGTCGGAACCGACCAGTCGCATGATCGCGAGGGCCACCTTCTCGTGGGTGCCGGTCTTCTCCATCGCCTTCGAGAGCATGAACCCGCCCATCAGCAGCAGGATCAGGTAGTGACCGTAGGCATTGGAGACCGCACCCTTGTCGAGCACCCCGGTCAGTGGAAGCAAGGCGAGCGGTATGAGCGAAGTCGCGGGGATCGGCAGCGCCTCGGTCACCCACCAGGCCGCGCAGAGCACGGTGATCGCGGCGGTCCAGCAGACCGCCGAGGAATGACCGCCCAAGCAGAGGCCGATGCCGGCGGCGGCGGCCAGGAGCGGTCCGATCAGGAGCATCCATCTTCGAAACGGGTTGATCTCGACGTCGAGCTGCACGGGTTCGTCTTCCTGGTCACTCGCCGGTCGCGGCGCGACCGCTTTCGAGATAGGCCATGAGATCGAGGATCTCCTCGGCTTCAAGAACGTCGAGAAGCTGCTCGGGCATCGCACTGGTCTCGACCACGGAGGTCGACTTCACTTCGCTGCGCGGAATGACGACGACCGACCGGCCGTAGGGGTTGGTGTTCACCTCGATCGCATCATCGGTCATCCCGACCACGCGACCGACCACGCGGGAGCCGTCTTTGCGGGTGACCGCGGTCTGACCGTACTGGTCACTGATGCTGTGGGAGGGTTCGATCAGCGAGCGCAGCATGTCCGCGCGCGAATAACGACCGGAGACCCCGGTGAGATCCGGTCCGGTCGAACCACCGTCGCCCGAGAAGCGGTGACACTGGATGCACAGGGTTCCGCGGAAGACGCGAGCGCCTCGTTCGAGGTCACGCGTGCCACCGACCTCCCCGAGTCGGGAGCTGAGATCGTTCACCTTCCAGGCCCGGACGGTTTCGGGCATGCGCCCGAGTTCCGCTTCCGGGTCGACCGGAATCGCCGCGATGCTCCCGGTCATCCGGTGACCGACCAGGAGATTCGGGTCGATGCCCTGGGCGAGATCCTCCCGCGCCGCGTTCACGAACCCGCGCAGGCTGTGTCCACCGTGGAGATCGGAGGCGTAGTCGGTCCAGTCCATCATGCCGTCCACGGTCGATTCGTCCCAGTCGTCGGGGTGGTTGCGCAGGGACATCGCATGCGCGAGCTGGTGCGCGGGGTCGGGATCGCTCTGGATGAGATCCACGACGCGCGCCGGGAGATCAGGTGCACCAAGTGCGACCAGGAGCTCGACCAGCTGACGGTCGAACTGGAATTCATCGGTGGGAAGCAGCGGGTCGAGCTCGTCGAGATACCGTTCGCGCACGGCGTCGGAAGGCTCTCCACCGCGGGCGATCGCGACCGCGAGCACCCGCATCAACGCCATGCGGCGCGCATCGTCACCCCGGTCGAACGACTCCAGCCAGATGGGCGCGATCACATCCGGCCCCGAACCCTCCTGGGCAGCGGCCAGCAGGACCTCGACGACCGCATGCCCGTCCCGGCCTTGCACCGCGTCGAGATACTTCCCGGGTCCGGCACGACGAACCGCATTGCGTGCGGTGAGGCGAAGTGCAGGGTCATCGGAATCCAGTGCAGGTCCGAGCGTCGCGAAGTCGACCGGCGCATCGGCCTGCATCGCATGACGTGCAGCGCGCAGGTCGGCGGTCTTCGCTTCGAGTTCGGCGAGCCGGGTGGTGGTTCCGACCGGGACCTGGACGTCGGAGGCGATCCGGTAGAGACCGCTCTGGGTCCGGCGACCACCGGTGAGGAGATACATGTGTCCGTCGGGACCGATGGTGAAGTCGGTCACGTTGAGTGGCGTGCCCCGGGCGAAGTCGTGGACGGTGCCGGTGTAGGTCGAGCCATCCGGAACCAGATCGACCGCAAGGACGCGACCATAGGACCAGTCGCCGATGAAGAAGCGGCTGCGCCAGGGTTCGGGGAAACTGCTGTTGGTTCCGAAGGCGACACCGGTCGGCGAGGACTCGTCGGTGGCGCAGACGGTGCGCATGCGGTCGGGCGCCCACATCGGGGCCTTGCCGTTGCCGCCGCGCCATCCGTAGTCGGCACCGGGCACCACGTGGTGCACCAGCGGCCAGATGTGCCACGGCGTACCGATGTCCCATTCCATGTCCGAGTCGTAGAGAAAGCATTCGCCACCGGGACTGAAGGCGAGGTCGTAGGCGTTTCGGAAGCCGCCGACCACCGTGGTCCATTCCTCGGTCGCCGGGTCGTAGCGGTGGACGGTCCCCGCCGGCATCGAGACCCCGACCGCGTGACCGTTGGGGTCCCATTGACGTTCGAGCAGCTGATCTTCGGCCCAACCGCGGAAGGGTGAGTCCTCGGAGACGCCGCGCGGCGGCTGGGTGTAGTTGCCGTTGACGACCCAGAGCGAACCATCGGGCGCGAGTGCGACCCCATGACAACCGTGTTCGCTGCCGTTGCCGTAGACCCCGACCCGGGTGCGTTCGTCGTAGACATCATCACCATCGGTGTCGCGAAGACGCCAGAGTCCCCCGCCGTCGTCGGGGCCCTTCGAGACGTTGATCCACAACGCGTCGTGCGCATGGAGGAGACCCTGCGCGTAGCCGATCGGTTCACCGCTTTCGTCGGGCAGCGCTCGAACCCCGGCGACCGCTCCGCTCTCGTCGAAGTCGACCACCTGGATCGGACCGTACTGCGGGCAGATCACCAGGCGGCCCTGCGGATCGAACGCGCAGGAGACCCACGACCCCTGCCCCGGCTGCGCGGAGACCAGGAGTTCCGAGTCGAAACCCTCGGGCAACGACCAGGTGCGCGTGCCTTCGGCGCGCTTGGACTGCATGACGTTGCCCCAGGGACCGTCATGGCCGGAGATCGTCCCGTGCGAGAAGACCGGCATCGGCCGAATGAAGCGCCGGGTGTCGGTCGATTCGACCAGCCAGCCTTCGCCGGTGAGGATGCGTTCGACGGTGCCGTCCTCGTAGCGCAGAATGATCCGCGCGATGAACCCCGCAGGACCACCCTCGTTGGTGCAGTGCACCCGCACCATGTGTTCCCCCGCGTCGACGCTTCCGTTCCAGGTCTCGGTGCGGGCCCAATCGGTGCCGGCAAGGACCTCGGTGCCGTCGAGCAGCAGTCGGAACACGTTGTCGCAGGTCGCCACGATCGAGATTGCCGCGGGGCGCTCGAGGGTGAAGGGCCTGATCAGCGTGCACTGTTCGCCGTCGCGGGAGGTCTCCGCCGCCCAGATCCACTCCGGTTCGGCATCGGGGACGTCGGCACCGGCGAACTTGAGACTGCCGCTGCCGATCGGACGGATCCGGATGTTGCGGACGCGCACCGCCATCGGGTCACCGGCATGGACCTGGAGGGCGAGGCTTCCGGAAGAGGTCCGCGTCGGTGCGGCGTCCTCGACCAGCAGCACCCGGGTGCCGTTGATCCAGTGTTCGAGTCGTTCGCCATCGGCGACGATGCGGTAGCGGTGCCAGTCGTCGTTCAAGGTCGCGCCGAGTTCGGCGTCGGTCCGTGGTGGCGCGAGGTCTCGCGTCGAGCCGTCGACCATGAAGCGCTTGGACTCGCCGCGCTTCGCGGCGATCGCACGGCCGCGCGTCTCGTAGAGGATGCCGCTGTACTGGTGGTTCGCATCGAAGTCCGCCTGGTAGCCGGCGACGTCCCAGCCGTCACCGACATCGGCACCCATTCGGCGCGTGCGGTACTGCATGCCGCTGTTGGCGCCGGCACCCTCGAGCTTGATGTCGAACTCGAGTTCGAAGTCGTCGAAGACGCCGTCACGGTGCAGGTAGGTGGTTCGGTTGGTCTCCGGCGTGGTGCGCCCGACGATCTCGCCGTCCTCGACGCTCCAGATCGCGGCGTCACCCTGCCAGCCGTCCAGGGTCTTCCCATCGAAGAGGGCGACCCAGTCGTCGGCCGAGGCGGAAGCGGTGCAGAGAACGACGGCGGCAAGAAGTGTCTTCATGCAGAAGAGTCTACTCGTGGGCGATGATCGGGCGAAGCTCGACCTTCCGGAACTCGATCCAGGCACCTTCGGCCTGCAGGGCGATCGGACCCGCCTGGACGGCACAGTCGATCGCCTCGTTCTGGACGAGGCCGTTGATCTCGAGCGTCAGCTCCTCCCCGTCGAGCAGGATCCGGTAGCGGTTCCACCCACCGAGCGGCTTCTCGTTGGTCGGATGGGCCTTCACGGTGTGCCGACCGTTGGTGCGGTCGGGGTCGGTGGTCATCGGGTAGTCGTCGATGTTCCAGATGTCGCCGGCGTTGGTCGACCAGAGCTGCGCCTCGATCGAGTTGGGCCAGATCTTGTCGACGCCCTGCAGTCGCATCAGGACCCCGCTGTTGCCGGCACCCTTCTCGGGATCGAAGCGCCACTCGACGATGAGTTCGTAGGAGGTGTAGCTGTCGACGGTCTTGAGATAGCCGATCGGATTGCCGTGGTCCTTCAGGATCCCGTCCTCGACGAAGAACGCCTTCGAGGGATCGCGCGAACCGTCCTGGAAGTAGGCGGTCCAGCCGTCGAGATTCCTGCCGTTGAAGAGCTCGATCGTCTCCCCGAAGACCGGCTGCCGCTGGTCCTCGCTCAGCAGGTAGCTGGTGACCTGTGCGAGTTCGCGGGCATCAAGTCCGGTCGCGAGTGCACTCGGCATCGGCGATTTGCCGGTCGAGGAACGGCTGGCGACCTTCGCGGCGGGGATGCTGGTGCGGACCCCCTGGGCATCCTGGACCACGACCACCGGACCGTCGGCGATCACGGTGCCGGTGAAGGAACCACCGTCGGTGGTCTCGATCGTGGTGAGTTCATAGCCGAAGGAGATCGCGGCGTTGGGGTTGATCATCGAATCGATCAGGCCGCGCGCGTCGTACTTGCGGGCGATCTCGGTGAGATCGGGTCCGATCGCACCACCCGCGCCTCGGAAGGCGTGGCAGGTGGCGCAGAGTGCCTTGGTCTCGTAGAGCAGGCGACCGACCGAGGTCTTCACGCCGTCGTGGGGATCGACCATCGCGACGATCTCCTCGATCGGCTTGAGGTATCGACCACCGGTGATCGGCGGCCATGCCTCGAGCGCCGCGGCACGTACGGTGATGTCCGGATGCGCACGAAGGATCTCCGAGGTGATCGGCTCGACCGCCTCCGGAAGCGTTCCTTCTCGTTTCATCGCGAGCAGGACGAAGCCGCCGTTGCCGTCACGGGCGAGTTCACGGATCGCCGCTGTCCTGGTGCCGAGGTCGAGCGAGTCATCGGCGATGCGCGCCTTCACCGGCCCGAGATCGACCGCACTCGGAGCGGAACGCGTCCAGACCTGGAACTCGAGTCGGGTCGAACTGCCCGCCTGGCTGGTCCCGCCTTCATCCACGCCGCCGAAACCGACCAGCGAGGTCGCGCCGTCCGGCACCCCGACCATGATCGCGGAGGGCGCATGGACCCCGACGCCTTCGGTGAAGTCACGACCACCGGACCGAAGCGGCGCACCACCGGCGTTGCGCCCGCGATTGAGCGAACCCCAGCCCGTCGACTCGCGCATCCAGTCCATCTCGACCAACGACCAGTCGCGATCCTTTCCATCGGTGAAACGCACCTCGAGCCAGTCCGCCCAGTCGTAGGAATCACCCCCGGCCGGATCCACCATGAGGACCACCTGCTCGGCGTCGGTGACGTCGAGCTTGAAGGCATGCAGTCCCTCGGTCACCACGCCGCTGGACCACGCACGCGTCGCACCTTCGAGATCACCCTTGCCGAAGCCCGCGGGAAGTTCATGTTCCGACCAGGTGTTGCCGCTGCGCATGTCGACCCACCATGAGGCGAGGCCACGAACATCATCCGGACCCCGACGTGCGATCTCGACCATCGTCTTCGCCGCCGATTCCTCGGGCATGAAGGCGATCGCGTCCACCGCGGAACGACGCTGGCTCCGGGTGAGCAGACGATCCATCGACCGACCGGCGAGGCCGTCCAACGCACCGGCGGGGTGCAGTCGCCAGGCGATCGCCGCGAAGCGGTCGTCCCAGTTCGAGGGCAGGCCGCCGTATGCCTGGGCGAGTGCGGCATAGGCCTCCGACTCCTTGCCGTCGCAGGCGATCCCGAACGCCTCGACCGCGACGCGGTCGGTGCCGTCGAGACGTCGCGCGAGCTCGACCACGATGTCGTCGATCTCCGACCACGGTTCGTCCCGCAGGCTGATCGCAACCTCGCGACGCACCGCAGGGTCGGGATCACGCGCGACCAATCGTGCAAGCGGGACGATCGGTTCACCCGCCTCGCGCAACGCGCGATAGGCCACCAGTCGGATCGAGGGGTCGTCGTCGAGCAGGCTTTCCTTCAGGAGGTCGCGACCGTCGGGCTCGATCCGCGCGAGCATCCAGGCGCTTCGGGCCCGGGCCCGCGGATCATCGCTGAAGTGCAGGGCCTCGAGGTCGGGCAGGGCATCCTCGCCCGAAGCCATGATCGAGGCCATCGCGTTCCAGCGGGCCGAAGGTGCCGGCGAGACCAGGGGATGCACCGGTGCCTCGCCCGCGATCACGGGGTCCGAGTTCTCGATGCGCAGGATTCGTCCGTACGCCTCGCGGTCCCCCGCACCATGACCGCCCACCCCGGGGTCGTACCAGTCGGCGACGTAGACCGCACCATCGGCTCCGACCGCGACATCACTCGGCCTGAACCAGCGCGCGCGGTCACCGTGCTCGCCGGGATCGGCGGAGATCAGGACCGAAGCGGGCAGGTCGATGCCCGCACCATTGATCTTCGGGCGGTGGATGTAGACGACACCGGCACCGGCATCGCAGTCGAGGACCGCACCATCGATCCAGGGCGCGAGCCGCGTGCCTTCATAGACCGCGACCCCGGTCGGCCCCCCACCACCGTTCTGGGTTCCGGCGGGCATCACGCCGGGATCGTCCTGGTGCCAGTGTGCGGTCCAGGTGTTCTGCCCCGGACGGCGGTCCGCCTGCCAGGAACGGGTGCCGTCCGCCGAGAAGAAACCGTAGTTGCCGCCTTCCATCACCCAGGTGGTGCGGCAGCCACGGTTGCCGTCATCGTCGTTGTCCTCGGTGTACATGTTGCCGAAGGCGTCGAGGGCGAGTTCGTACTGGTTGCGGAAGTTGTGGGAATGCACCCGCAGGTCGGACCCGTCGGGCTTGAAGGAGATCATGATCCCCCCCGTCCATGCGCGACCGTCACTGGAGACCCGACCCGGCGTGTTGCCGGCATGCTCGGGCCCGCCGCCGTTGTAGATCGAACCGGAACTGATGCGACTGCCGTCGGAACCGATGACTTCATGCGGTCCGGCGTTGCCGGCGGCGAGATACCAGCGACCGTCGGGCCCCGGCACCACCGAGTGCACCCCGTGGTCGTGGTTGAAACCACCGAACCCGGTGAGCAGGGTCTCGCGACGATCGGCCTTGAGGTCGCCATCGTCGTCGTGGTAGGCGTAGAGGTGCGGCGAACAGGAGACGATCACCGCATCACCAAGCACCGCGATCCCCAGGGGCGCGACCAGGTCCTCGTCCTGCGCGAAGACGTGCGAGGTCTCGTGGAGCCCGTCGCCGTCGAGATCCTCGAGCACCACGATGCGGTCACCCGCGTCGTGGTGCTTGCCCGGGTTGCGCCCGTTCCACTGGCGATAGTTCACCGCTTCCGCGACCCAGATGCGACCTTCCGGGTCGATGTCGATCGCGGTCGGGTTGTAGAGCAGCGGGCTTTCGGCCACCTTGGTCACCGAGAGACCGTCGGGGACCACGTACCGATGCGTGACATCCTCGGCCTGCAGCACGGACACGGAGGAAAGAAGGACGACGAGCACGGTCGAGGTGTGTTTCTGCATCAACGCAGAATACATCCTCAGGTGGCCGTCACCGCGGAAACACCGGGCAATTCACTTGCCGGGCTTGATCTCGCGCAACTCGACCTTTCGAAACTCGATCCAGGCACCTTCAGACTGCAGACCGATCGGCCCGGCGATCACCTTGCAGCCGGTGGCGACGTTCTGGACCAGGCCGTTCACCTCGAGGGTGAGATTGCCGCCGTCGAGAAGGATCTTGTATCGATTCCATTCCCCCAGCGGCTTCTCGTTGGTCTCGTGGGCCTTGATGGTGCGACGACCTTCGGTTCGTTCGGAATCGGTCTTCATCTCGAAACCGCCGATGTTCCAGATGTCACCGGCATTGCGGGAATGCAGCTGGGCCTCGATCGAATTCGGCCAGACCTTGTTCTCGCCCATCACGCGCATCAGCACGCCGCTGTTGCCCGCACCCTTCTCCGCGTTGAATCGCCACTCGACGATCAACTCATAGGAGGTGTACTTCTTCTTGGTGTGCAGGTACCCGATGGGGCGACCCTTGCACTTGAGGATGCCGTCCTCGACGAAGAAGGCTTCCGACGGATCGCTGGTGCCACCCTGGAAGTAGGCGGTCCAACCGTCCAGGTTCTTCCCGTTGAAGAGCTGGACGGTCTCGCCGAAGTCAGGAGCCTTCGGAGTGGTCGCTTCCTGGGGCGCGGCCATGGCAAGCAGTGCGAGCGTGAGGGCGGCCAACGTGATGCGTGTGCGGTGTTTCATGGTGCACGCAGGATACACCCTCAAGCACCGGTGGCGAGCGCAACCGCCAGGAGCAGCCCGTCGGGGATCGCCTCGTCGGCAGGTTCCTGCAGCAGAACGGCGCAGGGCCCGCCCTCGAGAGGCACTTCGACGGTGTCGAGACCCTTCGAGGCCTCGGGCTGGCAGGGTACGGTGATCAAGGAGGGATCAATCGCCAGTCCGCGACCGACCGCCTTGAGGACCGCCTCCTTGCGGGTCCAGATGCGGAGCAGTTGCGAGGTGTCCATCTGATGATCAGACCCGAGCCCGCGTTGTTCGGATTCAGAGAGGATCCGCCGACCGACCGAAGCCGCGTCGGAGATCGGCCGGTCCATCTCGATGTCGATACCGGGCTGGTACTCGGTATCGGAACCCTCGAGCAATGCGACCGCGAAGAGACCACCGGTGCGACTGGTGTTGAATCGAAGCGGGCCGAGACCCTCGATTCGGGGACGCCCGAACTCATCGGGGATCGAATCCAGTTGGAGTGGATCGCGGCCGCTGCGCACACCCAGCAGTTGACGCAGGACCACCCGTCGGGCGAGAAAACGTCGACCGTCCTCGGGCTTGTGGAAACGTACCGCACGAGCACGCTCGGCCTCGAGACTCGAGGGTTCGTCGAGCGGACCGACCAGGTCCAGGTCGAAGAGATGCACGTCGATCTTCGAACCCCCGGGGAATTCGACGGAAAAGCGAGCGCATTCCGCTTTGGATGGAGACATCGGGCTCAGAGTCCCTTCAGTTCGCCGGTGGAATCCGCGAAGCCATCGACCTCGACCCCCATGCGTTGCAGCATCGAGACGTAGAGGTTGCAGAGCGGGGTGCCCTTCGACCAGCTCACGTGGCGACCGGGTTCGAGGGTGCCGCCACCACCGCCGGCGAGGATCACCGGCAGGTCATCGTGGTTGTGACGGTTGCCATCGTGGATCGCACTGCCGAAGACGAGCATCGAGTTGTCGAGCAACGTCCCACCCGGCTCCTCGACCGCGCGCATCTTGGCAAGCAGGTCGGCGAGCATCTCGCTCTGGAAGCGGTTGATCTCGCGTATCTGCTGGATCATGCTCTCGTCTCCCTTGTGATGGGAGATGTGGTGGTGACCATCCTTGACGCCGAGGAAAGGGAAACTCCGGTTGGAGCCCTCGTTCGCCAGCATGAAGGTCGCGATACGGGTCTGATCGAGACGGAAGGCCAGTACCAGCATGTCGTTCATGAGGCGGACATGTTCGCGATAGTCGCCGGGGACACCGTCGTCCGGCTGCATCGAGGCGAAGGACTCGGGATCACGTGACTCGCTTTCGAGCATCTCGATCCGTCGTTCGAGGGAACGAACGCCCTCGGTGTACTCCTCCATGCGCACGCGATCGGTCGAACCGAGCGCGGCGTTGAGACGACGCGCGTCGGAGCGGACGTAGTCGAGTATCGACTTGCGGGAGGCGAGCCGCCGGGATCGCTCGTCGACGGATTCACCGGGACGGTTGATTCCGAAGAGTCGCTCGAAGACCTCGCGGGGGCGGATCTCCTTGAGGTTCGGCTGGGTCGGGCTCCGCCAGGACATGTTCGCGCTGTACGCACAGGAATACCCCGAGTCACAGCTGCCGGACTGGAGCGCCGGCTCGCATCCGATCTCGAGCGAGGGCAGAAGCGTCGCACCCCCCACCGAGTTCGCGGCGAACTGGTCCACCGAGATGCCGACGCGGATGTCGCGGCCCGCGGTCTTGTAGGGATGTGCACCGGTCAGGAAACAGGCCGCACTCCGAGCGTGATCACCCGGGCCGTCGCCAAGCGCGGTCGCGTTCCGATGGGAGAGACCGCGAAGGACGCTGAAGTGTTCCCGATGCGGAGCAAGCGGCTCGAGTCCCTCGGAAAGGGTGTAGTCCCGCCCTTCCCCGGTCGGGTACCACCCGGCGGGATCGACGCCGTTGGGTATGTAGAGGAAGGCCATGCGCAGCGGCGAGGACGCAACGGGCGCGGCGCTCGCCACGGAACCGGCGCGAACCAGGGTGTTCGGCATCATCGCCTCGAGCCAGGGCAGGGACATCGCGACTCCCACGCCGCGAAGCATGGTTCGACGATCCACATGGCCCTGATGTCTTTTCGAGGTGTTCATGGCTGGGCTGCAGGTTCCATTATGCCCGGCGCCGCAGCCGGGCGGAGGAGAAAAGCGTCGGTCTCGACAAGTTCGATGATCAGACGCTTCAGGGTGGGTTCCTTTTCGATGGAGAGGACCAGTGACTCGAGCATCGGTTCATCGCGCCGATCGAGTCCCCGTCCGAGGGCATAGGTCGCAAGGTGCCTCGCAAGGGATCGACGGAAGCGTTCTCGACCGATCGCATCCAGCAGGACGTCCCGCAGTCCGTCGGGGCCATCGACGGTGCGACCGTCGGGCAGTTCGCCGAGCGCGTCGATCGGAAGCCCGCCATCATCGGTCCGGGGACGCCCCACCGCATCGAAGGGCTCGAGCGCGAAGCCGAGTGCATCCATCTGTTCATGACATGCGGCGCATTCGGGATCGTTGCGATGTCGAAGCAACATCTCGCGCAGGGACAGTTCGCCGGTGATCTTTCCGTCATCGGGCAGTCCCCCGACCCCCGGAGGCGCCGGTGGAGGCGCATCGTCGAGCAGTGCCTCGAGCACCCACTTGCCCCGCTTGACCGGTGAAGTCCGCGTCGGGTTGCTGGTCGCGACCAGGACGCTGCCATGCCGAAGGACTCCCGTTCCACTGCCGTCGCTCGAATCGAGGAAGACCTTGCGCATCCGGTTGCCACGCACACCCTCGATCCCGTAGTGACTGGCCAGCGGCTGGTTCAACCAGGTCCAGTTCCCTTTCAGCAGGGTGTCGATCGAAAGGTCGCGGCGCAGGACGTCATCGAAGAATCGTTCGGTCTCCTCACTCATCAACCCGAGCAACCGTTCATCGACCCCGGGGAAGAGTTCCGAATCGGGAATCGCATCACGCAACGCACGGATCTGCAGCCATTGGGTCGCGAAGTGCCGGGCGAGGTTGCGGGAACGTGGATGCTCGATCATTCGACGAACCTGTCGGGCACGACCGTCAGGGTCCTGAAGTTCACCGTTGGCGGCCGCGCGCCGCAGTTCATCATCGGGCATCGTCGACCACAGCAGGTAGGAGAGCCGGGTCGCGATCTCCCAGTCGTCGAGTCGTCGTTCGGAGTCACCGGGACCGGGTTCGGCCTCGATCCGGAAGAGGAATCTCGGGTGGACGAGGATCGTCATCAGGCTGGTGCGCAATCGGTCCCAACCGGGAGCGTCCTCGGCACTGAGTGCGAGCAGTCGATCGACGTCGGAGGGTTCGACCGGCCTGCGCCAGGCGAGGCCGGCGAGACTGGTGACCATGCCTCGAAGGGCCGTGGGGTCGCTGGGTGAGCCGAATCGATTCAACAACCGGGCCTGCAACGGGGTCGGGTAGATGCTGCGAAGCGGGCCTTCCACCTCGATCCATTCCACGACCGCGTTGCGATCACGCTCCGCCGGGTCTTCATGGTCGGGATCGAAGTAGTCGTTGAGGAAGGCCACCTCCACCCGCCGCACGCCGGCGGACAGCTCGACCTCGACCTCGATCACGCGCGAAACCTCCAGGCCGGTGTCGATCGGAAAGGACTCGATCAATTCGCCGTCGACCCGGATGCCCATCAACACCGGGTCGGGCCCGGCCTGCTGCCCGCGCACCGTCGAACGAATGACGTAGGGCCCGTCCGCGGGCACGACATGCCGGGCGAACACACCGCAACGAGTCGGCAGGAACCAGATCGAACGCTTCAATCCGGCACGACCGATCGGCTCCAGTTCATCAAGCTGTCGGCGACTGGTGCTCGAATCGATTTCGTCCTCACGTGCGACCACCCCGGCCGATATCGACTCGGCGAGGTCGAAGTACTTCTCGAGCAACAACGGCGGCACCGAAAGCGCGTCGCCGTTGTTGTCGAAACCGTCCCCGATCTCGTCCGCGGGCAGCTCGCGTTCGATCTGCAGTTGAAAACCAAGAAGGTCACGAATGGTGTTCGCATACTCGTGCCGGCTGAGTCGCCGGATCGTGGTGCGTGCGGGAGGGCCTCCGGCAGACTCGTCGAGCAGGTCCTCCAGTTGGAGCACCGCGTGGTCGAAGGCCGGCTCATCGGGACGCGGCTCATCCTCCGGTGGCATGTCGCGCCTCTGGAGTCGGTCGATGATTCGTTCCAACGACGCCGGCACCTCGCCTTGATCGATCCGGTCAAGCACCACCGCGAGATCAAGATCGGAACGTGCGCGTGATCCTTCATGGCAGTCCAGGCACCAGGTCTCCATGAACGGTCGAAGTTCCATGTCCTGGTCGACCGGGACGGCAGCCACACCCGAACCGCCGGGCAGCTGGAGAAGTGTCGACATCATGAAGAGAAGAACACTGGTCATCTTGTCTTTCGAGGCTATCGGGAGCCTCCAAGGCCTTCAACGAGGAACCGGCAAGACAAAACCGTCACAGAAGCCGGCAAAGTACTTGCCGCAGACCGTTTACACGACGAAGATCATGGTACTGGCTTCAGAACCCCACCCCACCCACCAAGATTGCCGACATGAAGAACTCTCTCATCATTGGTCTCTCGAGCTGCCTTGCCGCCGCAGTCGTCTCCGTGACGAACGCCCTGCCCCAGGACGAAGGCCCTGCGCGTTTCGACGGACATGCGGTCGTGCGGGCCGAAGTCGATTCGATTCGTGCGCTTCAGACCATGCTCGTGATCTCCCCCGACTGCTGGAGCGAGACCATCGGCGTGGGCACGCTCGACTTCCGGATTCCCCCGGACCGCATGAAGGTCCTTGAAGCCAGTGGCATCGATTTCGAGATCCTCATCAAGGACGTCCAGGTCCTCATCGACGCCGAGAACGCCTGGCACGCCGACCACCCCTGGCTCCCCGGGGACCTCGGCGATGCCGAAGGCGGACTGGCCGGTGCCGGGAACACCTTCTTCGACGACTACCGCCGGACCGACGACATCCACGCGTATCTCGAAGGCCTGATGACGCAGTACCCCCAGTTGATCACCCGCGAGGTCGCGGGCAGCTCGGTGGAAGGCCGGACGATCTGGGTCTACACCATCACCTCCGCGACCGACAACGAGAAGGCGGGGATCTGCGTGAACGGCATGCAGCACGCACGCGAGTGGATCAGTCCCATGACCTGCTGCTGGTTGGTGACCGAACTGCTCGAGAACTACGGCAGCAACCCCGAAGTGACCTCCCTGCTGGACGAGATCGAGTGGTACGTGATGCCGGTGCTGAATCCGGACGGCTATGAACACACCTGGGACGACTACCGACTCTGGCGCAAGAACCGACTCGACAACGGCGACGGCACCTTCGGGGTCGACCTCAACCGCAACTGGAACGCCAACTGGGGCGGCGAAGGCGCCAGCGGAAGCACCAACAGCGACATCTACTATGGAACCGCTCCCTTCAGCGAGCCGGAGACCCGCGCACTGCGCGACTGGATCCTCGCGCATCCGAACATCTCCGCCCACGTCGATGTCCACTCCTACTCGCAGCTGATGCTCTATCCCTACGGCTATTCGAACGGCGTACCGGAGGGCGCGGACGGCACCTGCCTCGAGTCACTCGCGGTGGACATGGTGAACGCGATCTACTCGCAGTACTTCAAGAGCTACACCCCCCAACCCGCGCACGACCTGTACATCGCTTCCGGAACCGCCCAGGACTGGACCTACGACGGGGCCAACTGCCTCTCCTACACGATCGAACTTCGCGATACCGGCGAATTCGGCTTCATCCTGCCCGCGGACCAGATCCGACCCACCGGCGAGGAGAACTTCCTCGCGTTCAAGCAGCTCGGCCGCGCGGTCAGGGACCAGCTCTACGTCGCGCTGCCTGACGGTTGGCCGGGCATCCTCGAGGCCGGGGCACCCACCCCGGTGGTGGTCGACATCGCGCAGACCTGGGATCGTTCGGGCCAGATCGCCAGCGCTTCCCTGCAGTACCGCATCGATGGCGGCGACTGGGAATCAGGCGCCATGTCCGACCAGGGTGGCGGTCGATTCGTCGCGACGATTCCCGCAGTGGGCTGCGACGAGATCGTCGAGAGCCGGATCGAGGTGCTCGGCACCTCCGGCATCGTCACCAACTGGCCGCCGCAAGGCGGAACGCTCGATTCGATCGGTCGGGAGACCATGGTCCTCTTCGTCGACACCTTCGAGAACGACCTGGGCTGGACGGTGGTGAACGACGACGAGCTCACCGACGGCGCGTTCGAACGCGGCGTGCCCGTGGGCTTCGGCGACCGAGGCGACCCCGCCGAGGACTTCGACGGTTCGGGGCAGCTCTACGGAACCAACCTGGCCGATGGCAACACCGATGTCGACGGCGGCGGAACCGAACTCATCTCACCACTGCTGGACGGCAGCAGCCCGGGTTCGGAACTGGTGTACGCACGCTTCTTCTCCAACAACGCAGGCGGGTCACCCTTCCAGGACGTGATGACCGTCAGCATCTCCGGTGACGGTGGCAGCAACTGGAGCACCCTCGAAGTCGTCGGTCCCGACGGCACGGAAGCGGCGGGCGGCTGGTACCAGCAGAGATGGAACCTCTCCGAGCTGCCGACCGTGGGCCTGAGCGACCAGATCCGAATCCGCTTTCGCGCGGAGGATATCGGTGATGGTTCCGTGGTCGAAGCGGCTGTGGATGACGTGCGGATAGAAATCAGCGAATGCGTCACCGTTCCCGGTGACGTCAACGGTGACGGCCTGGTCGACGGGCAGGACCTCAGCGAACTGCTCGGAAGCTGGGGTGCGTGCAGTGGTTGCGTGGTCGATCTCAACTTCGACGGAGTGGTCGACGGCATGGACCTGAGCATCATGCTGGCCTTCTGGAGCTGACCCCCCGGCATCGATCCGAGGTTTCGCGCGGTCAGCTTTAAGTATCGCCCGCGGTTTTCAACATGGACCACGGCAAACTGGGACACTGGTGTGATGAACATCAGACCCTGCCATGCCGCCGTGTTGGCCACCTTGGTGGCTGCTTCCCCGCTCTGCGCCGACATCACGATGCCGTCGGTCTTCTCCGATCACATGGTGCTGCAGCGCGACCTGCCCCTGGAAATCTGGGGGACCGCCGAACCGGGCAGCCGCATCAGGGTCAACTTGATCTCGAGCCAGCCCAAGGGGGTGAAGGGGCAGGTATTCGACCTGCAGGCTGGACCCGACGGTCGCTGGCAAACACGGATGAATGCGATTTCGGAGACCGAGCACACCTGGAGACTCGAGGTCATCGAGAAGTCCGGCGAGGGTCCGTACAGCAAAGCCAAGGTGCTCTCCTCGCTGGCGTTCGAGGATGTCCTCATCGGCGAAGTCTGGTTGTGCGGCGGACAGTCGAACATGGAATGGGTCATGAACTCGGTCGGCACGACGCCGGAGCAGAAGGCGGGGATGAACCACCCCACCATCCGGCTGATCAAGGCGCCCCACGTCCTCGCCACCGAACCCCAGGACGACATCGATGCGGAGTGGCAGGTCTGCACCCCGAAGACCGTCGGGAACTGGAGCGCGGTCGGCCTGTACTTCGGGCTCGCACTGCAGAGTGAACTCGACGTCCCGATCGGACTGATCTCGAGCAACTGGGGCGGCACCCGGATCGAACCGTGGATCGAGCGCGCGGATCTCGCCGCACATCCGAGGTTCGCCAAACGCACCATGAAACTCCAGGCCGGGATCGACGACTACAACTCGATGGACGACGCGACCCGTCGCCGCAAGGTCGAGCAGGCGAACCGGGGCTTCAACGAGAAGGCCGAGGGTTACTGGCAGGAGATCCTCGCCACGGACCCCGGCGCGAAGAACCAGTGGATGAAGCCCGACCTTAACGACAGCGGTTGGGGGGAGATGAAACTCCCCGGCAACTGGGAACAACGAGAGGATTCACTGAAGAACTTCGACGGAACGGTCTGGTTCCGAAGGGATATCAAGATCCCCGCGGACTGGAAGAACTCCCCGCTCATCATCGAACTGGGACGAATCGATGATTCGGATCGCACCTGGTTCGACGGAAACCTCGTCGGAACGACCACCAACAAGCACACCGGCGCACGCCGCTACAAGGTGAAGAGCAAGATGGTCGACGCCGGCAAGGCGAACATCACGGTATGCGCACTCGACCCGCACGGCGGAGGCGGCTTCAGCGGTGGCGCGATGAAACTGATGCGAGCCGACGGACAGGGCCCGGTGATCGAACTCGCCGGTGACTGGAAGTGGAAGCGCGGGGTCGCCACCACGAACAGCGGACCCAACCGAGTCACCGAGCCGATCAATCCCGGCATGACCCCGCAGTCCGCGGGCACCCTGCACGCTGCGATGATCGCACCGTTCGTTCCCTACACGCTTCGAGGTGCGATCTGGTACCAGGGCGAATCGAATGCCGGGGAACCCGACGAGTACCGGGATCTCATGCCGCTGCTGATCGAGTCGTGGCGCGAGGACTTCGGTGACCACCTCGCCTTCGGCATCGTCCAACTCGCAGCCTACAAGGCCGTCTCACAGAATCCGGACGAGGGCGACTGGGCCTACCTTCGGGATGCCCAACTTGAAGCTGCACGCACCGTTGAGAACACCGGCATCGCGATCACCACCGATGTGGGCAACGCGACCGACATTCACCCGAAGAACAAGAAGGCGGTCGGCGATCGACTCGCCGGATGGGCGCTTCATGATGTCTACCACCGGGAGAATGCGATCCCCAGCAGCCCCATCTACAGGAGCGCGCAAACCGAGGGCGGAATGATGATGCTCAGCTTCGATCACGCCCAAGGGGGCCTTCGGAGCAGTGACGGAGGAAAGAAAATCGACGGTTTTGCCATCGCAGGCCCCGATGGCAGCTTCGTATGGGCCGATGCCATGGTTACCGGACCAGAAACGGTGCAGGTCTGGTCGAACGAGGTGCCTGACCCGCGTATCGTTCGATACGCATGGCAGAACAATCCGGTGCGGGCGAATCTCGTCGGCGGAACCGGACTGCCTGCCTCACCCTTCCGAACCGATCAACCAGCGAGCAAGCAAGCAGGCAGCCGATGAGCTCCAGACACCCGGGACCGAACCTAGACGTGGCGATCATCACCGAGCGTGATTCCACCGTCGTCGCCCACAAGCTCGCCAGTGATCCGGAAGGCGTCGCTGCAACCGGCTCGGATGCACCCTTCGACGGCGCCGCCCTGGAACGACTCATACGCAGTGCCATAGATTCCGGTGCACAGCTCTGGCGAGTCAGGGTCGGTGACGACCTCTTCGGTGCGGTGGTCGGGGACGACCCCTTCGCACTCGGCGAGGAGCGCATGTTCATATGGCTGGACCCCCGACATCGGGGCGACGACCTCGGCATCAAGCTCGTCGCGGAGACCATTCGCCGGCTTGGCGAGATGGGTCGGGAACGCGTGATCGCGAAGCCACCACGATCGAACTACGCGGCTCTGCGAATCCTCAACGCGCTCGAGTTCATCTACGTGGGGGAGGAACCGGTCGAACAGGAAGACAGCGAACCGCGCATTCGCTACGAACGCGGAACGCGTGGCGGCCCGGGCGTGGGTGGCCTGGGACAGGAATCCCCCAGGTCGTGAACGATGACCGAAGCCTCAGCGGGCTTCGACCATCCAGAGTGCACCAGGCCCCTGCTCACTGCCCTCGAAGCTCGTGGCGTAGAGCTCACCGGCGTTGTCCTCACCGAAACTCGAGATCAGTGATCCGTTCTTCTTGAGGACGACCTTCGGTTCCGAGTAACCCTCGCCGACTTCACGCATGCCCCAGACGGTTCCGTAGGCGTAGTCCGCGAAGAGATACACCCCGTCCAGCTGGGGATACCTGCTTCCGCGATAGACGTTTCCGCCGGTCACCGAAAGGCCTTCCCGATGCCGATACTCGGCGACGGGCTCGATGAATTCGGTCGCATCGCCTTCACGTGCGCGCCGGAACGGGTGACGTCCCTCGCGGATGTTCCAACCGTAGTTGCCACCTCGCTCGACGATGTCGATCTCTTCCCACTTGTTCTGCCCGACATCCCCGGCCCAGAGCTTCCCGGTCTTCGGATCGAAGCTCATGCGCCAGATGTTCCGCAGCCCGTAGGCCCAGATCTCACCGCGGGCATCGGCGTCGCCGACGAACGGATTGTCCGAGGGGATCGCATACGCAAGATCCCCCTGCTTCTTCGAGACGTCGATCCGCAGGACCTTCGCCAGCAGGGAGGAGAGATCCTGACCGTAGTTGTGGGGATCGTTGGCCGCACCACCATCACCGACCGCGAGGTACAGCATGCCATCGGGACCGAAGAGAACCGTTCCACCGTTGTGGTTCCAGTAGGGCTCGGCGATCTCGAGCAGCACTTCCTCGGAGTCGGGATCGAACTTCTTTCGGTCGTCATCCATCTTGAATCGGCTGAGCACGGCCCGACGCGGCTTGGAACCGGACTTGGCTGCGGTGTAGTAGAAGTAGACCTCGTTGTTCTTCTTGAAGTCCGGGTGGAACGCGATCGAAAGCAGTCCTTCTTCGTTGCTGCGGGCATTGACGCGATCGGTGATGTCGATGACCAGTTCCGATTCCTTGCTTGTGGTGTCACTGCCATCGACGGTGCGGATCCGGCCGAACTGCTCGACGACGTACAGCACGTCGTCCCGATCGGGTCGTGACACGATCTGGACGGGACGACGGACCGTCACGCCCGGCCAGGCGCGGGTCAAACGAATCTCGGGTATCCCCTTGCCGTCGGCATCAGCGGGTTCATCCTGTGCGAAGGACGATCCCGTCCACACGAAGACGAGGGTCAGGGCGAAAAGCAGCATTGATCGGAATTGAGTGCGCATGGTTTCCTCTTGATGAGTGGCGAGGCCCCAAGATAACCACCCTTGACTGGCAGAGTCACGCCGATCGAAGGATCATTCGATAAGCTCTTCTCTTCCAATTACACGGAGCCATTTCCATGCGAACCCTGAACTTCCCCGCAGCGACCGGATGCCTTCTTGCCTGCATTCTTGTTGCCTGCTGCGCCCCCGAACCGGGCTTCGATCCCGGGAGCCAACCGGAAGGCGAGCCCGCCGCGGCCGGACTGCCCGGCGAGGCGATCGACCCCCAGTTCGAATATGCGGAGATGCCCTACGACGGGAACGAGGATCCCGGCGCGGACATTCCCGGCATCGATCCCTGAGCTGGCGCGAAACGGATCACTCAGTCGAGGGACTGTTCCTGGTCATTGAGCGCATCCAGGCGCTTGCGGATCTTCATGACGTCGTCCGGGGTGAACCCCTGCAGCACCGCCGACGCCAGGGCATTGCCTACGTTCAAGCGCCCCAGTTCGACCGAACCGTCGGCTTCGATGGTCAGGTCGTCGATGCCGAGATCGGTGGCGATCTCGAGGGCGGCGGCGATGTGCCCCTGCATCTCCGGAGAGTCAGGTTGCTCGACGAGTGCTGCGATCACCCGGACGGTCGTCATCAACAGATCCTCGTCGACCAGGCGGCTCTGCGAGATGAGGTTCATGACGGCCTCGATCGAACCCTGTGAATTCCGGCTGACCGGGACGACCGTCCCATTGAACCGGATGCTACGGCCACGGATGTTCGCGATCGCCGCCGCGAAGGCACGACCGTCACGAACCGAAGCGAAGCCGAAGCTCTCTGCATCCCCGCGGGACGCCGGGGAATCGACCCGTTCGACGACCTGAAGCGAATCGCCATCCTCGGTGCGACGCATGGAGCGCGCACCCAGGTCGTGGAGCGCCCACAGCCCAGCCTGGACGACCGGATCCTCGAGCCCCCGACCTTCGGCCTGGAGCCGGCCCACGTGCAGGGCATAGAGGTCGTCGACGGACCGCTGGTCATCGGCATCGTCGAAGACAAGTGCGGTGATCGCCTCGAACGCCGGGCGCTTCTGGATGTTGAGCTGGACGACCGTTCCGTCTAGTTCGATGGTGGGCATGGGTACTCCGATGATTCGAATCGATCTCTGGGGCGAGCCTACTCGACCGAGCGAACCGCCGCCGGATCAGCGGCAAGCACCTGCATTCTCGCCCTGGCCCGTTCGATGATCTCGTCCGAGTGACGTGCGCTCATGTCCGCGAGACGTTCGCGAGCCCAGCGATGTCCGCCCGAGGAAGCCAGCATGATCCAGGCCAGGCCTTCGACCGGATCAGCCTGACCGACACCAAGCCCCGCCTCCAGCATCCGACCGAGGTTCCACATCGCCTGACCATGACCCTTCACCGCGGAAAGTCGGTAGAGAGCGATCGCCAGCAGTTCGTCGGAAGACACACCTCGCCCCGTCTCGTACATCCAGCCGAGCGAATCGAGCCCGTCGGGATCACCCTGCTCGGCCGCCTTGCGATACCAGATGACCGCTTCACCGTCGTCGGCAGGAACACCATCGCCGGTTCTCAGCATCCAGCCGAGGGCCACCTGGCTCGGGGCGTCGCCGGACTCGGCCATCCGCCTGAGGTGGTCGATCCTTGATTCTCCATCCGCACGAGCAAGGTGATGTCGCGAACGTTCGTGTTCATCGAAGGCGAGGGTGACCGCTTCGGGCCAGGCGAAGCTCGGACTGGTCGAAGGATCCCAGCCGTCGAGGTGCGCGTCGCCGACCCGTTGTCTGGGACCGACATATCGCCAGTCGAGATCACCGAAGACCTCCAACAGCAGCGCGGCCAGTCGAGGGTCGTAGCTGCGGATTTCCGAGCGCGTGTTCACGTGGTTGTGCTGGGCATCGTTCTCGCGATTGGTGTCGAACCAGCTCTGCACGCCCTCCGCCCAGTATTCCATTCGATTGCTCGAGGCGTAGACTCCATCCCAGAGCCCCTCGTCCATGGCGGCGTTGAAGGCCTGGCGCAGGCGTTCGTCGAAGGTCGGGTCGATGGAGCGCATGCCCATCTCGTGGATCGCATGACCGAACTCGTGGATGAGGATGTTCTCGCTGGCATAGGGATCACCGGGGAACTGAAGCAGGTTCTCCTCGCCGCAGCTCACCGCGAGGCGCTCGTCGGTCGCACCGAGGCCTCGGGCGCGCTTGTCCCAGTAGGCAGGTGGTTTCAGGTCCGAATGCTCGGGCACGTCGGTGGTCATCTCCGACGGAGCCATGATCACGAAGCGGGTGCCGCTGTCACCGACCGCATCGATCACCTCGGGGCGATGCGCCAGCATGCCAGCGATCAGGAAGACGGCTTCCTGGTGTGCCCGATCGTCCACCAGGTTCGAACTGACCACGGGCAGCCGGCCGACCATGGTGCACTTGCCGTAGAAATCATCGAGGCCGAACCGCTCCACGACCGCTGGGGACGGGGGCGAGACGACCGGGGGTGGCGTCCAGGTGGCCTGTTGGGGGCCCGGTGACAGCAGGGAAGACAGCGACAGAAGGATGACGTGATGCATGAGATGCATCTTCGCGCAGCTGACGCTGCTGGTACAGTCGTGGCAGCGCAAAGGAGAGCAACATGACGGTATTCCTCCCTCGACGAGCATTCCTGAAGTCGACCCTGGCAACGGGGGCGACGGTCGCGACGCTGGGAGCCTCGAGTGCGGTGCACGGCATCGTGCGCTCGACCGGAAGGCGCGTCCGGGAGGAAAAGCTGCGGGTGGCGGTGATCGGGGTTCGCAATCGCGGCGCCGCGAACCTGGCCGGCGTCAGCGGAGAGCAGATCGTCGCGCTCTGCGACGTCGATTCGAACCACCTCCGTCAGGCCGGCGAGGAATTTCCGGCAGCAAGACGCTATCGGGACTATCGCGAACTCATCGACAGCGATCTCGACATCGACTGCGTTGTGGTCTCGACCCCCGACCACAACCATGCACCGGCATCGGCGATGGCGCTGCGACGCGGCCGACACGTCTACTGCGAGAAACCACTGGCCCACACCATCGACGAGACGAGAACCCTCGGACAGCTGGGCCTCGAACCGGGGCTGGCCACCCAGATGGGGACGCAGGTCCACGCCGGAGACAACTATCGCCGGGTGGTCGAGATCATTCGCTCCGGTGCGATCGGCGACGTGACCGAGGCCCACGCCTGGGTGGGCAAGACCTGGAGTGACGGACGACTCACGCCCGGCGCGGCACCACCGGCCCAGCTGGACTGGGACCTCTGGCTCGGCCCCAAGGCGGAAGTCGGCTACATCAAGGGCATCCACCCCGCCAACTGGCGGAAGTACTGGAGCTACGGAACCGGGACCCTCGGCGACATGGGCTGCCACTACCTCGACCTGGTCCAGTGGGCACTGGAGCTTGGAGCACCGACCACGGTTCGCGCGGAAGGTCCCGCGATCGACGAGGTCGGCACACCCAACTGGTGCCACGCGACCTGGACATACCCCCAGCGCGGCTCGATGGCACCGTGCACGGTCGAATGGTGGGACGGAGGTCGCCGCCCCGAAGCACTCGCGAACCTGAAGCGAGCGGATGGGTCACCTGTTTCATGGGGAGACGGACACCTCTTCATCGGAACCGAAGGGATGCTGCTCTCCGATTACGGTCGATACGTGCTGTTTCCCGAGGAGACATTCAGCGATTTCAGCCCTCCGGAAGCCTGGATCCCCCGCTCACGGGGACACCATGCGGAATTCCTCCATGCCGCTCGAACCGGCGCTCCCACGCTGTGCAACTTCCCCTACGCCGCCCAACTGACCGAGAACGTGCTGCTTGGCACGGTGGCCTATCGGGCGGGACGGCCCCTGAAATGGAACGGCCGGACCGGCCGGACCGACGATGACGCTGCAAATGAGCTGCTGAGCGAGGCCTACCGAGAGGGATGGGCCATCTGAGCCCCTCAGATTGCCGATCCTCGAAGGTCCGAAGAAAAAATGTCCAATGAACGAACCCCGTGTTTAACGGGGCGTATCCCTGTTGTTGAGACCAGAAACACACCTGGACTCGACAAGAACTTCTTCTCTTCCTTCTCTTCCTTCTCTCATCAATCTCATCTCTCTCCTGCTCAATGATCTTCTCTTCTTCTCCTGTGCAGGGGATCCCAGGGGCCGCCGTCACGGCACGTTCTGACTTTCTAAGTTCTGCATCTCGTGGGACCAGACAAACACCCCGAAAGATCCCCCTTGGATACCGTGCTACCCAATCCCCCCGGGTAGCACGGTTCCTTTTTTGTCGTACCATCTGCTCTCCACCGGTGACGGAAAAGCATGCCGGTGGGGTTCACGAAGCACTTCGAACACGGAGCACTGAAGAAAAAGATGAGTGACAACACGACTCCTCTCGTCGGCGTGGTGATGGGTTCCCAGAGTGACTGGGCGACGATGAAGCATGCAACGCTGACCCTCGACAAGCTGGGCATCGGACACGATGCCAGGGTCATCTCCGCCCACCGCACCCCGGACCTTCTCGAAGAGTGGATCGGAAGTGCGCGCGACCGGGGTATCAGGGTGATCATCGCAGGCGCCGGCATGGCCGCGCACCTGGCCGGCGTGACTGCGGCGAAGACCTCCCTGCCCGTGCTGGCAGTGCCACTGGGTGGCGGCGCGCTTGACGGCGTCGATGCGCTCTATGCGATGGTCCAGATGCCGAAGGGCATTCCCGTCGGCACCCTTGCCATCGGGAAATCCGGTGCGATCAACGCCGCACTGCTTGCAGCATCGATCCTCGCACTGAGCAACCCCGAGATCGCGGAGGCGTATGAGGAATTCAGGAAAGAGCAGACCGAACAAGGCGTCGCAAACTCGATTCCGAAGGACTGAGGCCGACCGAGCCTTGCCTTGTCGATAGAATGCTCCAACGAAACCGGCGAACCGTCCGATTGAAAGACTTGCCGATACCGGCAGCCAAGGAGCCGCTTGATGAGCCAGATGAACCAGATGAATCAGATGAACTACGCGCACCCCGGGCTGATGGCGGCGGAAGCCGGAACCAGCGAACGCATGGCGTTCATCCGGCGAACCTACATCCACCTCTTCGGTGCGATCTTCATCTTCACCGCCATCGAAGCGCTGATCTTCGCCAGCGGGGCCGCAGCCTCGATCGCGCAGGCGCTGATGGGTTCATGGCTCATCGTCATCATCGCCTTCATCGGGGTCAGCTTCCTGGCGAACTGGTGGGCCACCCGGGACACCAGCCCCGCGCTCCAGTACGCAGGGCTGGGAATCTTCATCGTGGTCGAGGCGATCATCTTCCTGCCCCTGCTCTACCTGGCGGTCGCCAGGGGTGGCGGGATCGACGTCATCGTCTCGGCGGGATCGGTCACCGCGATCCTCTGCGGGTTCGTCACGATCTTCGTCTTCGTGACCAAGAAGGACTTCTCCTTCATGGGCTGGGCCCTCAGGCTGTGCATGTTCGGCGCGATCATCCTGGCCGTCCTGGGCATCATCTTCGGCTGGGCGCTCGGCGCCTGGTTCAGCGGACTGATGATCGTTCTGGGCCTGGGGTACCTGCTCTACGAGACCTCGAACGTGCTGCACCGCTACAGGACCAATCAGCATGTAGCGGCAAGCCTCGCGCTCTTCGCCTCGGTGATGCTGGTCTTCTACTACGTGCTGCGGCTGTTCATGAGCCGGGATTGATCATTCCAGACAGCCCAGAAGGAACAGGCGGAACGCCGTTTCAGTGTGTTTGCAGGGTGAGTACCGGTGTTGGCTCATGGCCGGCGGGCCGGTGGTCGATACCACCTGCATGGGATCCATCCGACTGGACACGAAGGAACAGGCATTCGTCGCAGCAGCACTGCGACAAAGCGTGACCCGTTCCTATCTCGTGATCGGTTTCGCCAGCGCGACCATCATCTGCGGGATGATCGGGACCATCGCCTTCATGGATTCGCCACGTTCGATTGAAGCCAGGTTCGCCTTCGCCATCGGAGGCGTGTGCCTTCTCTGCGGACTGCTTGCCATGCTTTCCGTGCGCCACCGGAAACGTCGAAGTGCCCTGCTTGCGATTCAACGTTGCGGTTGCTGCGGGCATCCCCTGCGCGGCAGCAAGCAGCCGCTGACCGCCACCATCAACGCGAAGACCTGCGTGGAATGCGGCACGGTCTGGACGGACCTGGATCGTCGTGACTCGATCAGCATGATCTACGAGTGTGTCTGAGATCCCGAACAAGCGCACCCCGCATCCGAAACGGATGGCGGGGTACGCGTGGGGATGTCGAGTGGATGTCGAGTGGATTCACGCTCGCCTTGCAGGCGCGAGACGTGTCGGTTCAGATCGGGCAGAAGCCCCAGTTGCCGAGAAGGATCACGAGGTCGGCGCCGTCGACGATGCCATCCTCGTTCAGGTCCCCGTCACAGGGAGGCGTGCTGCTCGGCAGCTTCTGGAGCCAACTGCACTCGACCCACCAGCACTGGTCGCTCTGGATGTTGCCCAGGCAGGACTCCCACCCGGCACCGCCATGGCCTTCGTGCCAGCCGTCGAAGGAGACGAGTGCATATCGAATCGAGCTGCCGCCGAAACTCAGGGTGAATCCGCCGACGACCTCGCCGGTCCGGCCAGCGCCGGGGCCGCTCTCGAGTTCGTAGGTCGAGATGACCTTCTCGCCTTCCTGCAGCCAGCCCAGGCAGACGCAGCTGTCGGAGTCCTCCTCGGCGTGGGTCTCCCCTTGACCGAAGGCGAACAGCGAACAACTTGCGAGGACGGTGAAGATGAAAGTCTTGAAGGGTGCGTGGGTGGTCAAGGTGTGACTCCTTGGCTTGTTGTGGTGCGGATTCTGTCCAGGAGTGACCGCGAGCGGAGGACGGGGACCTTCCGGTTCATGTCCGAAATTTGATGAAAAGGCGTCGGAACCGCGTTCCGGGCGTGCGATCAGTGCGCCTGCGAGCCGAGGCTCGCGTTGCAGACCGGGCACTGCACGTTCGCATCGGGACACCATTCGAGGCACCTGGGACAGGCCGGCAGCTCGACATCCAGTGCGGCACCCACCAGGGCGCGACGGGACGCACGTTGATCCAGGGCGCTGGAAACCCAGAGTCCTGTGAGGAAGAGGATCAGCAGTCCGGTGGCGATGAACCCACCATGATCCTGCACCAGAGATTTGATTTCCGGAGGCACGTCCGGCATGCCTTTCAACTTGTTCCCGAACAGGAGCACCGCCGCGCCGGCGACGAAGAGAGTCAGGTTGACCAGAGCACAGGCGAATCTTCGTGCAGACCTGCCCCATCGTTGCCGGAGCTGCTCGCCGGCATGGATCGCCTCGTAACGCGTGAGGAACGCGTCTTCGACATCAGGTGGAATGACCCAGTGTTCGATCAACTCGGACGTGTCCTTCGGGAGACTTTGCGCCTTGGTTGATGGCGTCACGGAGAGTCGTTGCCCGCACTCACGGCAGCGATCGACGAGTTCGTTGCCGAAATTCCAGTGCGAACATGCGCGGCAGACCGGATGACCCATCTCGAAGGCCACCGTTCTCAGCCAGTTGGGCCTGAGCACCCTGAGCCACCTGAACGCGAGCAGAAATCCGACCGATGCGCCGAGCAACCCGGGGATGACCTCGACCAGGAAGACCAGCAGATCCGAACCCAGCCAGCGATAGAGGTCGAGATTCGAGCTGTCGTAGACCGCATAGACCAAGGCGACCGGCAGCATCGGAGCGATGAGCCACGCGATGACCCAGAGATCCTCCCGATCATGGAACAGCTTCTTGTTCTTGGCGACATCCCGCCTTGCGGCACGTGAGACGACTGCCTGCGTGTCATCTTGGTTCAGGGGCCAGGCGGCAACCATTTCTCGCGCGCTCCGCGAGAGCCGAGTGCGCAGCGACACCGAGTGACGTGTGGTGAGAACCTGTATGACCGCCATCGTGCTTTTTCGTTGTTTACCCCTGGCGACCTGCACTGTATCCGTGGCAGGTCCCAACGCCATGTCTTTCCTTGAATCGACTGTTTTTCAGGGGCTTTCGCTTGGATGGTTGCCGACCGGTGCACGCGGCTCACGAATGGGGACACGCCTCAGGTCGAGAGCGTGAAGCCGAGATCACCACCGCTGAAGACCCCATCGTCGTCGGGATCGACCGAGAGGCAGGTACTCGCCTTGTTTCTGGGCTGCTCAGCCTGCGGCGAGCGCGATCTTTGGAAGCCCGTCGAGCCGACCACGGGCGATGGCGACGGCCTCGGGCGAACGATCGAAGCCGATGTAGTGCCGACCGCTGGCCGCCGCGGCGACGAGCGTGGTGCCACTGCCGCACATGGGGTCGAGCACCGTACCGCCCGGTGGACAGCAGGCCCGGACCAACAGGTCAAGCAGTGCGATCGGTTTCTGGGTCGGCCAGCCGGTTCGTTCATGGGCCATGTTGTTGATCGACGGCACATCAAGCACGTCGGTCGACTTCTTCATCTGCCCGCGCAGTCGCTGCGAAGTCGCGGGCACCAAGGGCGGGTCGAAGTACCAGGTCTTCGCACTGGCGGTGTAGAAGAGGATGTCGTCGTGCTTGCGGGCGAAGCGCTTGGGCGATGAACCACCGAGCCCGTACTGCCAGATGAGGTGGTTCTGGAAGTGATCGGGGCCGAGCAGGTCCTCGAGCATCACCCGGAGGTGATGCGAGGTTCGCCAGTCGCAGTGGACCAGGATCGCTCCGGTCGGCGAAAGCGTGGCCAGCACGGCCTCAAGCCGCGGTCGCATGAAGTCGATCCAGGCCTCGATCGAGGGCCAGCTGTCCTCGTAGGCATGACCCGCCCGGCCGGTCTGTCGTTTGCCGGTGGCGAAAGGTGGGTCGAGGTAGGCCAGCTCGACCGACAAACGACCTGATGCGGACGCTTCTGCAAGCCCAGGCAGGCGTTCAAGGCAGTCGCCGGGAAGGATGGAATCGCAAGTGTTCATGAGTGTCGACATTCCTACGTCGATCCGATCGGGTTGCCAGCCTGAGAATTGGTGGCTGATGGAGCGTCTGTGCATGGGGAGAACGGAAGGCTGATTTCATAAATACCTACCGCCCATGGGGTAACGGCATGCCCCCAGATTGCACGGTTCGGCATGACACCACCAAAGGCACTTGAGGGGCCCGGATATCGATGTCGCATGGTCGTTTCAAATCAGAATTTGATTTTAGGTAGTTGGATGCCTGCGGTGTACCCTAGGGGGCGAAAGCTACCTCCATACCGGGGGGTGATTGATGGCCGAAGTCCGTGCGGTTGCGCTGATTGGCGAACGTGCGGTTGGATGATGAACTGGAGCGACCGATGAGAATTGGACTCGTGTGGGCACTTCTCGCAAGCCTGCTGTCTGCAGGCCTGAGCAGCCCGACCCAAGCCCAAGTCACAACCCGTGAACTCCAGAAAGCCGGGGGCAAACTGCTTCCGGGGCTGGATGTCCTCGAGATCTCCAGCTATCAATCGGGCAAGCAGCGCTATCTCGCCCCTTTCAACAACTTCTCGGGTGATCTCGACGGCGCTCTCGGTCCCATCTTCAACGCGGTCTCCTGCACCAGCTGCCATGACGATGATGCCGGCGATGGCACCTTCCTCGTCACCCAGTTCGGGCTCTTTGATGATGGCACCGAACTCTTTGACCCCCTGGATGACTTCGGCGGTCCGGTCCTGCAGGTCGACGGCAACCCGGGTGGTTCCTGCACGCTCGAGGTGATCCCCGACGGCCAGACCCTTGCAGACGGCACCGTACTGCCGGTCGCAAACGTCGTGGCCAGTCGCAGAACCCTGGGTTCACAAGGCTACGGACTGATCGAGGCCATCAGGGACGATCAGATCCTTGCCAACGAGACATTCCAGTCCGGCCTGACGGAATTCCTCGGTATCAACGGCCGGGTGCACTGGTCGGTGCCGCTGGAAGCCGTGGATGGCGTCGAACACGCCGGTCGGTTCGGCTGGAAGGCACAGCTCTCGACGGTTCGAAGCTTCACCGCGGACGCCTCACGGAACGAACTGGGACTGACCAACCAGTACATCACCAGCGAGAACCGCCCGAACCAACCCGCATTGGAGTCCGGTGTCGCAGCGGACTGCGAGGACCAGACCACGGGCATGGACCCCGAGATGCCGGTGAACGGACTCTTCGTGGAGACCGTCACCGCTTTCCAGCGCTACATGACCGGTCCACCGCAAAGCCCGCGCAGCGGAACCTCGGGCGAGAACACCTTCGGTCTGCTCGGCTGCGCCTTCTGCCACATGCCCAGCTACGTCACCTCGAACCAGGTGGTCGAAGATGCGCTTCGCAACGTCACCATTCGCCCGTACACCGACTTCCTGCTGCACCAGATGGTCGATATCGACGAGACCGGCGCCGTCACCGCCGGACGCGGCGACGGCATCGTCATCTACGGCACCGACGGAACCGTCAAGGCCGACCGGCACGAGATCCGCACCCCCGCGCTCTGGGGACTGCGTGAACGTGAACTGCTGATGCACGACGGCAGCGTCGACGTCACCGCACTCGGCTTCGATGCGGCGATCCGCGAGGTGATCGACCTCCACCGCGGCGAAGGCAACTTCTCGCGACTGGCCTTCGAGGCGATCGACTCCACCGAACAGCAGGAACTCATCGACTTCCTCGACACCCTGGGGCGCCTCGACTTCGATTTCGACGACGACGGCGCGCGTGACGCCGACGACCTGGCGCCCGCGCTCGCGTCCCTGGGCGTGATCGACTTCGATGCCCCCGAGGCGATCGCCGACCTCGACAGCAACGGCATCGTCGATTCGACCGAAGTGACGCTGCTCTTCGACCAGCTCACGCCCGGTGGCATGTTCGACGTCAACTTCAACAAGGTCGAGGACGACATCGACATCGCCCTTGGCCTGAGCGAGGACCTCGACCTCGACGGTGTTCCCGACGAGGCCGACGCCTCCTTCGACTGCGACAAGGATCGCTTCTGGCGATTCGGTTCCGGGGGCACGTTTCCCTTCCCGAACGGCAGCGGCACCGACCCCCTGGTGCGCTTGATCAACATCTCGGGCGTGTCGGCACCGACCACCGACATCCGCTTGACCCTCACCGGGCTCTACCACCCGTGGGCGAGCCACCTGAACATCACCCTCACCCAGGTGCGTGACGGGTTCGCCGACACCACCGTGACCGTCTGCACCGGTACCGAAGGCGCCAACTGGGACTTCGCCGGGACCTACGTCTTTTCGGATGACGGTCTCCTTGCAGTGGCCGACTCGGCAAACCTGCACCCCGGCACCATGATGATGAGGGAAGCGGTCTACACCCTGTCACCGACCTTCTCCAGCACGTTCGCGGAAGCGTTCGCGGCGGACGGTCGTTCTCCCAACGGCCAGTGGATCCTCGAGATCGAGGACGACGAGGGTGGTTCCACTTCAGGCGGTCTTGATTCGTGGACCCTCGAGGTCACCATCGAGGGTTCCGACCAGGACGACAGTGACGGCGACGGCGTTCCCGACTGCGCCGACGGTTGTCCGGACGACCCCTTCCGAACAGAACCGGGCGACTGCGGCTGCGGCAATGACAACGACGACGACGGGACCTGCAACAGCGAGGATGGCTGTCCCTTCGACCCGGCGAAGACCGAGCCCGGTATCTGTGGATGCGGAGCGGTCGATGACGACACCGATACCGATGGTGACGGCGTCGCCGACTGCGCAGACGAGTGCCCGGAGGACCCGAAGAAGTCGGTCGCGGGTCAATGTGGGTGCGGGACTCCGGAAACCGGCGACCAGAACGATGACGGCATTCCGGATTGCATCGAGTGCGAGGTGGACAGCGACCGTGACGGCGTGGTGAACTGCAACGATCCCTGCCCCTTCGATCCGGATCCCGACTGCATCTGCCCCGACGGCGATTCCGACGGTGATGACTGCTGCGACGACGAGGATGGCTGCCCCGATGATCCGGCGAAGTGCGAGCCCGGCGAATGCGGGTGCGGCGTACCGGAAACCGGCGACTCCGACGGTGACGGCACCCACGACTGCATCGACGGCTGTCCCGACGATTTCGAGAAGACCGAGCCCGGTGACTGCGGCTGCGGCGTCGCCGAGACCGACCCCGACGATGACGGCACCCCCGACTGCATCGACGACTGTCCCGACGACCCCGAGAAGTCCGAGCCCGGCGACTGCGGGTGCGGCGTCGAGGACGCTCCGGGCTGCGGGCAAGCGGTCCAGTGGCGCGTCGAGGACGGCGGCAACGGACACTGGTATCAGCTTATCGTCCTTGAGGACCCGACCTTGTTGCCGGGGATCCTCGCGAATGCGCGTGGCGCACACCCGGCGACGCTCGTCACTCTGGAAGAGAGTGCATGGGCCTTCGCGAACATCGCCTCGGACCCCATGGGGTGGACCGAGATCGATGGCACCCTGGTCGGTCCTCGCATCGGGTTGTTCAGTCCCTGTGATGGCAACTGGTACTGGGTGACGGGTGAAGTCTTCGACTGGTCCGGCTGGGCTGCCGATGAACCGTCTTCGGACTGCGGCGGCGTCGTCCTGTATGCACCGGATGCCGGAACCGGACCGCAGTCGACATGGGCGATGCTGGCCACCGTCGCGCCCGAGGGAGCACGTTCGATACTCCTCGAATGGTCCGCCGACTGCAACGATGACGGGATCGTGGATCATGGCCAGATCCTGGATGGCGAACTCGCGGATGCCGATGGTTCCGGGGTACCCGATGTCTGCGAGATGCCGGCCCAGTGGGCGACGGAAGAAGGCGGAAACGGGCACTGGTACCAGTACGACACCACGCCTTTCCAACAACGTGATGATGCACGCTCCGCCGCGCTTGCGGCAGGTGGCGACCTGGTGTCGATCACGAGTTCCGGCGAGGATCTCTTCGTCGATCAACTCATCGACGTACTCAAGTACTCGACCAACTTCGACATCTTCACCGGCGGATACGATGCCGACGGGCAGTGGGCATGGTCCACGGGTGAGACGTGGAGCTTCACCGACTGGAACGACGTGGGCACCGGCCCCTGGGTGGAGATCGTCGGACGCATAAGCATGCCGAGTGCCTACCAACGTTGGGGCACGGCTGAAGACGGCGATTACATGACCTCGATCGTCGAATGGTCCGCCGACTGCAACGGCGACGGCATCGTCGACTACGGCCAGATCCTTGATGGCACGCTCGCGGACACCGATGGCGACACCGTGCCTGATGACTGCGACATCTGCCCCGGTCACCGGGATGACCAGGATGCCGACGGCGACGGCGTGCCTGATGGTTGCGACATCTGCCCAGGTGAAGATGACACGGTGGACAGCGACAGCGACGGCACGCCCGACTGCCTCGACCCCTGCCCCGACTGGCCGGGCGACTGCTCGAAAGACGGCCAGACGCTCTACGTCATCGAAGGAGAATCGATCCAGGCCGCGATCGATCTCTGTCCCGATGGCGGAATCGTTTCGATCGGACCGGGCACCCATACCGGTACCGGCGACAGCGTCATCACGATGCCCGCGATCGGGATCACGATCATCGGCACGGCAGGCGCCGAGAGCACGATCATCGATGGCGAAGACACCCGGCGCGGCCTCACCGGCATCGGTTGCGGTGACAACGGCACGGTGATCGAGAGCCTGACGTTCACCAACGGCCTGGCTGCCGAAGGTGGCGGAATGTACCTCGAAGCGTGCAGCCCGACCGTACGACTGTGCACGTTCGATTCGAATGAATCCACGACCAGCGGGACAGTGACGGGCGGCGGAGGCGCATTCATCCTTCAGAGCACGTCATCCTTCGAACAGTGCTTGTTCCTGAACAACATCGCCGCCGACGATGGTGGCGGAATCTGCATCAAGGACAGCACCGCGACCGTGTCCGACTGCACCTTCACCGGCAACAGTGCCCAGGATGGCGGCGGTGCGCACAACAACAACAGCGTGACCACCTTCACCAACTGCCAGTTCGACTCGAACACGGCCACCAGCGATGGGGGCGGCTTGAACACCGCGTTCAAGAACGCCATTGCAAACGTGAACAACTGCACCTTCACGGCCAATGCGGCGAACAGGGGCGGCGGCATCACCGTCCATCAGAGCACCGCGTTGATCGACGGATCGACCGCGACCGGCAACTCGGCCGGGTACGGCGGCGGCATGGCCAACTTCGAGTCGATCAGCGTGACGCTGACCAACTGCACGTTCGACACCAACACTGCCGTTCTTCAGGGCGGAGGCATGCTCAATGCGACCTCCGCGAGTCCGCAGCTGACCGACTGCACCTTCACGGGCAACAGCGTCACGGACGGTTCCGGCGGAGGCATGGACAACGACGGCAGTTGCAACCCCCTCCTCGAAAACTGCATGTTCACCGGGAACTCCGCCCGGTACGGCGCAGGACTGCACAGCTACGACAACAGCAATCCGACGCTCACCGGATGTGAATTCACCGACAACACCGCCGAGCTCTTCGGGGGTGGTCTCCGTTGTGATGGCGGAACGGCCTTCCTGACCGACTGCATCATGACGGGCAACCTGGCCGGAACGAGCGGCGGCGGGGTCGGACTCTACAACGGCAGCATTCTCGAAGTCACCGGCTCCAGGCTCTGCAGCAACGCACCGGACCAGATCGATGACGACTTCACCGACAATGGCGGCAACTGCATCACCGCGACCTGCGACACCGATTCGGACGGCACCTTCGACTGTGATGACAACTGCCCCGACGACCCCGAGAAGACCGAGCCCGGCGACTGTGGTTGCGGCGTCGCCGAGACCGATACCGACGAAGACGGCACCCCCGACTGCATCGACAACTGTCCCGAGGACCCCGAGAAGACCGAGCCCGGCGACTGTGGTTGCGGCGTCGCTGACACCGACACCGATGCGGACGGCACCCCCGACTGCAACGACGACTGCCCCACCTGGCCGGGCGACTGCACGGACGACGGGCAGACGATCCTGGTGAACCTGGGTGACGGGCTGAGCATCGCCGACGCGATCACCGCCGCACCGGACGGCGGCACCGTCGTGGTCGGCGCGGGCACCTGGAACGAGGCGATCGACTTCGCGGGCCGGGCGATCACCATCCGGGCGGCTTCGGGCTTCGGGTCCGGCGCAACCGTGCTGGACGGCACCGGCCTGGAGACATCGATCGTCACCTTCGCAAACGGCGAAGGCGCGGCCAGTGCACTGCAGGGCTTCACCCTGCAGAACGGCACCACGGGAACCGACGATCTCGTCACCGGGGTCCGAGTCGGCGGGGCGCTCTTCACCGACGGCACCGATCCCACCATCATCGACTGCGTCTTCCTCGACAACGAAGCCATCCAGGGTGGCGCGGTCTACCTGCGCGGAGGTGCGGTGACGATCCAGGGCTGCTTCTTCAGCGGCAACATCGCAAGTGACACCGGCGGTGCACTCCAGGTCAACGGCGGAACACCGACACTTCTCGACACGACGATTCAACTGAATGTCGCGCTCAACGACGGTGGCGGCGTGAACTGGATCGCCGACGGCGGGCTGGCCACGGTCGAGGGCTGCACCATCATCCGAAACGAATCGATCACCACTGATAGCGGCGGCATCAACGCGGTGTCGGCCACCACTGCACTGGAGATCTCCGGCACGGTGGTCTGCAACAACGAACCCGGCAATCTCGTCGGCGCCTTCAGCGACCTCGGCGGCAACACCCTCTGCGTCTGCCTGGGCGATCTCGACGGCGACGGTCAGATCAACGGATCGGACCTTTCGGTGCTGCTGGGCTACTGGGGACCGTGCGACCCGGATCTCTGCCTGGCGGATCTCGACGGCAACGGCCTGATCGACGGCGGAGACCTGACTCTCCTCCTCGGCAGCTGGGGAGCGTGCCCGTAGACCGCGGATCATCGGGCGCGGTTCGTGACCCTGGTTCCAAGGTGGTCAAAGGGTGGTGACTCGTTCCAACCGAGGTCCAATATGGACCTGAACGAAAGCCTGTTGCATATCGATACGTCCCGTTTCAGGATGCATGCTTCGCGCCGACCGGAGCGTGCGGTACCGTGCATGACCTGACAAGGCGCTTCTGGAGCAGAACATGACAGCGAAGAGACTGCCTTCGTGTCTTCTGATGACGACGTTGTCCTGCCTGGGTTCCCTGACCTGCCAGGCCGACACCATCGCCGTCCCCGGTGACCACCCGACGATCCAGCAGGCGATCAACGCCGCCGCAAGCGGCGACGTCATCACCGTCGATGCGGGCACCTACGTGGAGCGTCTTGATCCGAACGGCAAGGCGATCACCGTCCGCGGAACCGTCGACGGTTCGGGCGACCCGATCACCATCGTCGACGGGAACGCCGGCGGGTCGGTCATCACGATCGACAGCAACGAAACGATGAACTCGACCGTCTTCGAGAACCTGGTGATCCGCAATGGAACCGGCACCTCGGTCTTCGGGCAGACCCAGGGCGGCGGGATCTTCGTCGACTTCGGTGACGGGGCGACGTTCGAGAACTGCCACGTCCTGGACAACGTGGCCGACAAGGGCGGCGGCCTCTTCTGCATGGGCGTGACCCGCTGCGAGGGCTGCACCTTCACCGGGAACCGGTGTCTCTGGGACTTCCCGTTCAACGGATCCGCGATCCTCAAGGGCGATGCCTTCGGCCAGTTCCTCATCCTCGAGGGCTGCACCGTGACCGGCAACCACGCGCCCGGGCCGGACACCTGGGCGGTCTACAGCCACTACGCAAAGACCATCGGGGTGGGCAACTCGACGATCTGCGGCAACGAGGCGCTCGAGTGCAACACCTGCAGTGGCTCCAGCAACTACGTGGCCGACGACTGCCCCATCGACTGCGATCCGGCGGACGACACCATCACCAACAACGATTCCCTCGCCGTCAATGAACGCGGCAACCGCTGCGAATGCGTGAAGGACTGGGGTTCCTGCGGGTCCGATGCCGGTCAGTGGGCGGTGACCTACGACCTTTCCGAGGGTTCAACCTCGAACCGAGAGGTCACTGTGAACTGCGTCACCTACGGCTCCGCGAACGACAGCGGGTCGGTCAACGGGCGCATCGAACTCTGGCGCGACATCGACGGTGGCGCTCCGGTGCACCCGGACGTTGATCTCGAGCTTCTGGGCACCTGCACCATCAGCATCCTCGACAACATCGATCAACACGTCGCGATCTTCGACCCCCCCGTCACCATTCCGGCGAACACGAACCTCGTGGTCACCATGTACGCGACCTTCTCGGATGGCTATCTCTCGGTCGGCGGCAACTCGAGCCCTTCCGCGAGCGCCACGTGGTACCGCGACGACCAGGGCTTCTGCTCCACGGAGTTCAGGGACCTCGACGTCTTCGGCTACCCGGACTTCAACTGGGTGACGGAACTCAGCATCGAACTCGGTGCGTCACCCTGCATCGGCGACATCAATGGGGATGGCATCGTGAACGGCTCCGACCTGTCCCAGGTCCTTGGTTTCTGGGGCCCTTGCTCGAACGAAACGTGCCCAGCGGATCTCAACGGCGACGGATCGGTGACCGGCGCTGATCTCAGCATCATTCTTGGGTACTGGGGCACCTGCCCGTAAAGGCCTATTGCCCCCCAGGATTCAGAGGACAACTCGGCAGAGATGGCTTGGGGGGGGTTTTTGAAGATTCCGGAGTAGTTCTGAGATAAGCGTGGTTATTCTAGGACGGTGCTATCGGTTCACCCCGAAGCACGAACGGACGAAGGATGCCAGCCGGTGCAGGAGCGAGCCTTCCCATGCCTTGAAAAGGCTGCTCAAACACACCTGACCAACGGTCGAACCCTTCAACCTGCAGGATGAAGACGTACGGAAGACCGTGCCACAATTGAAGACAAAGAGAGATGCCGCGATGAACAAGATCGTCACCACTGCTGCTGTAGTCGCATTCGTTTTCTGCTGGGCCACGCACGCGAATGCCGCCTCTGACGACAGGACGCTCCAACCGCGCGCGGGTGACCCCCTGCCGGGGTTGACGATGGAGCAACTCGAACGGTTCAATGCAGGTCGGGTTGCCTATGCCAGCGAGATCTCGGCGAACGAGGGCCACGGACCGATCTTCAATGCAGGAAGCTGTTTCACCTGCCATGGCGTCGATGGTGGTAACGGCATCGATGCCGTCGAGCAGTTCGGCATGTTCGATACCACGACCGGTTTCGACCCGATGGCCGATTTCGGCGGGCCCGTCCGCCAGACTGGTGCACTGCCGGGATGCGCGCATGAGGAGATCCCCGAAGGCCAGACCCTCGAAGACGGCACGGTGCTTCCGGTCGCGAACGTCACGGTCAACCGCCGCACGATCGGAACAATGGGCTTCGGCCTGGTGGAGGCGATCCTTGATGCCGACATCCTCGCCAACGAGGCGAACAACGCTGGCACCGTCAGTGGCCGTGCACACCGCGTCGATGCACTCGAGGAACCGGGAGTCGAACGTATCGGCCGCTTCGGCTGGAAGGCGCAGCTCCCGAGCGTCCTCAGTTTCAGTGCGGACGCCGCACGGAATGAACTTGGGCTCACCAACTGGCTCGTCGAAACGGAAAATCAACCGAATGACCTGCCGACCAGCGACAGCAACACCACGGGCTGCGACACACGCCCGGAACCTGAAGCCGGCCCGACCGACGCCTTCCTGAACCAGGTCGTCGACTTCCAGCGCTTCATGGCCCCCCCACCGCAGGCGCCACGTGCGAATCTCCCCGGCGAAGCGATCTTCACGTCGATCGGATGCGCACGCTGCCACGTGCCGGGATACACCACTCCGGATGACCCGGCGCTCGAGGCGGCACTGCGCGGCGTGACGATCAAGCCGTACTCGGACTTCCTGCTGCACGACCTGGTCGAGGTCGATGCCGGGGGGAACATCCACCCTGACTGCCAGCCCGATGGGATCGGCGGCGTCAACATGAGCTTCGACCCGCACGAGATGCGCACGCCCGCCCTCTGGGGGCTCCGGGATCGGGAGATCATGATGCACCGCGGCGACGCGGGGAACCGGATCCTCGTCGGAATCCTCGGCTTCGAGGGTGCGATCGATCACGCGGTGGCCGCGCATCGCAAGGAAGGCGACGACGCCCGTCTTGGCTACGAAGCCCTGCCCGAAGAGGAGAAGGACTCGCTGATCCAGTTCATGAGCTCGCTCGGCGGTTTCGATTTCGACCTCGACGGCGATGGTGACGTCGACGAGGACGATCTGGAGCTTGCGCTTCAGTGCCTTGGTGTCCCGGTTGACCTCGAGGACCCCTGTCTGATCTGCGACCTCAACAGCAACGGGGTCGTCGAAGCGGCCGAGGTCAACATGCTCTTCGAGCATCTCGACCTCTTCACGGACTGCAACAGCAACGGTCTCACCGACCAGCTCGACCTCCTGATGGGCTTCAGTTCAGATTCCGACGGCGACGACCTGCCGGACGAATGCGTCGACGAATGTCCTGACGTCAACACCCATTTCCAGGCTCCCGGTGGCGAGATCGAGGGAAACCAGACCCTGGAATCGACGATCGACGTCTCGGCCCCGAGCGGTGCGATCTCGTCACTGCGCGTGACCCTTCGCGACTTCCAGTTTCCCTGGGTCAACAAGCTGAACATCAAGCTCACCCACCGACGCCCCGGCGAGTCGGACACCACGGTCTTCCTTGGTGCCTTGGACGGATCCGTTTGGTTCGCGACCGGTACGTACGTCTTTCTTGACGACTTCGAGAACCTCTTCGGATGTCCTTCCGAGCCGACACTGAGCAGCAACTGCGCAATCACCGGCAACAGCGTGCTCGAACGGGCGATCATCCGGGAGGGTCTCTTCCGGGTCTCCTTGAAGTCGATGACCCTCGAGCAGGCGTTCGCCGACGGCCGGAGCGCCGAGGGCGAGTGGATCCTCGAGGTCGAGAACACCGACGGTGAGTTCGAAGGCTGGCTCGGCGGCTGGTCGATCAGCTTCGCGACCCTCTCCGGGGACACCGATGATGACGGCATCGCGGACTGCGAGGACGACTGCCCGAACGACTTCAACAATGACGCCGACGGCGACGGCGTCTGCGGAGACGTCGACCAGTGCGAAGGCCACGACGACAACATCGACAGCGACGGTGACGACATCCCCGATGGCTGCGACGCCTGTCCCAACGATGCCGACAACGACGCCGACGGCGACGGCGTCTGCGGAGACGTCGACCAGTGCGAAGGCCACGACGACAACATCGACAGCGACGGTGACGGCACCCCCGATGGCTGCGATGCCTGTCCCAACGATGCCGACAACGAC
>JAQWMQ010000021.1 GCA_029246705.1 Phycisphaerales bacterium
CGCGCTGCTGCTGGCGGGACAACCCTGGCAGGTCTGGTATCCCCTGGTGCTCCTCGGGGGTCTCGGCACTCTGGTTGTCGGCGTTCTCTTGCCCGTGGCCAACCGGGTCTACCGGCAGGCGGAACAACGCAAGCTCGAGGCGAGCGCCTTGCGCACCGTCTGACGTTCCGGGCCAACCAATACCCTCATGACTTCGGAGAACACGCCATGATCTTGATGCTGATGACTGATGCCTGGTGGAGCGGTGCGAACAGCGGCATGATCGGTGGAGTCCTTGGCGCTGGTATCGGCATCCTCGGTGGCTTCGCCGGTTCGCTCGTGGGGATCCTGGCGCCTCGAGGGGTCGGGCGTTCCTTCGTTCTCGGAGGCATCTTCCTGGTGATCCTGACGTGCGTCTTGTCGCTCATCACGGGGCTCTTCGCCCTGCTCCTGGCGGGACAACCCTGGCACGTGTGGTACCCGTTGGTGCTCGTCGGAGGAATCGGCATCGTGGTCTTCGGTTGCCTGTTCCCGGTGGTCACCAGGCTCTACCGACACGCGGAACAACGTCAGCTCGAGGCGAGCGCCATGCGCGGCGCTTGAGGCGTCTCGCTCAGGGCTGGATGACCTCGATCGTCCGCTTCTTGCCGGTCATGTCGACCGCGTGGATGACGCCGTCCTCGACCAGGAGGCCTTCGCCCTCGCCGGGCTTGGACCACTTGACGTCGATCCCGAGCACGCGCTTCTTCGCGTCCAGCCAGCCGATGTCCTCGACCACGGTGTGGCCGATCACGATGTGCTTCACGCCATTGCGCTCAAGGATCGCGTTCAGCTGCTCGTCGGTCGGCTTGCCACCCCAGCCCGCTGCATAGGCATCGAAGTGCCCCCGGTACCACATCGGCCCTTGCTGGTGCCAGATGAGGTGGGGCTCGAGCTGGTCGCGTGCCGGCCAGGCGGGGGGGCCGATCGTGTCGCGAATGCGCTGATTGATCTCGTCGGGTTCGAGGGCGAGGGTGTCCAGTTCAGGTGAGTAGCCTGCATGGACGAAGAGGAAGTCGCCGACCCGGACCACGGTGTTCTGGCTGCGCAACCAGCGACCGAGTTCGGTGTCCGGTCCGAGCAGTTCCTCGTAGGCACGACCGAACCGCTTGCTGGTGACCACGTACTTGGGGTGGATGTAGCGAAGGTCCCCGGCCATGACCATCGTCTCGTGGTTACCGAGCACGTAGTGGACGCGTCCGCCTGCGGCTTTCGCCTCGCGCTGGAGCCGGTGGATCAACCAGAGGATCTCCGTGACCTGGTCGCCGCGATCGACGATGTCGCCGTCGAAGACCAGATGTCCGTCACCCCATGACCAGTTGCCCGCTTCATCGATGACTCCGTTCGCGGTGAGGAACGCGATGAACGCATCATGGTTGCCTTCGAGGTCGCTGACCACGAGGAGGCGCTTCGGCATCGGCCAGGTCGAGGCGGGGGCGTCGTAGCCGCCGGGGTCGATCCGGATCATCGGGACCGCCGGATGCGCGGTCTTCACGTCCGTCGGTTTCGTGAGATCCTCGAGGCGCGTCGAGGTGAGCTGCCCGTCGATATGTTCCAGGATGAGCACGCTCGTCGGATCCTCCCAGAAGACATGCGGCCCGTCGTCGAGCGCCTTCACGTCGACCGGGGTGTCCTGCGGGGACGTTTCCTGCGCCAGCAGTGGTGCCTGCAGCAGCGCACTGGTCGCGAGGCAGCAACTCAAGAGCAGGGTTCGCGTCATCGACATGCAAGGCGTCCTTTCGAAGCGGTTCCATCGTCCTCGTGGCTTCGGGCTGCGCTCATGGCCCGGGGAAGGCAGGTATCCTTCCAGACATGAAGCACCACGGCCTCCTGATCGTACTCGTTTGTGTCCTGCAGTTGCTCGTGGGTTGTTCCACGCCACCAGACGGACCCGGCGAGCTGCACCATGACGGCATGGAGCGCGCCTACCACCTGCATGCCGGTGAAGACCTGCCCGAGAACGCACCGCTGGTGGTCGTCATGCATGGTTATGGCGGCAACGGCGCCTGGGTGCGCGAACACCTGGGCTGGGTCGAACTCGCCGACCAGGAGGGGTTCGCGGTCTGTTTTCCCGAGGGGACGCGCGACGACCGTGGCAATCAGTTCTGGAACGTGGGCTACGAACGCCACCTCGACTCCGAGGTCGATGACAACGCGTTCATCGTGACCCTCGTTCGCCACCTGCAGGAGCGACATGATCTCGATTCGGATCGAACCTTCGCGACGGGGTTTTCCAACGGCGGGGACCTGAGCATCCAGTTGGCGACGGTCGCGCCGGAGTCCTTCCGGGCGATCGGTCCGGTGGTGGGGACGATGATGGAACCGCTCTACGCATCGTGTTCACCGGACATCCCGCTTCCGATGATCGCCTTCAACGGGACCGACGACCGGGTCACCCGCTTCGATGGTGACATGGCGAACGAGGACGGCTGGGGGCCCTACGAAAGCATGCCGAACATCATCGCCTTGTGGCGTGATCTCAACGACACCGAACTGGTCACCACCACCACGCTGCCCGATCTTGATGTCGAGGACGGCAGCATCGTCGAACTCGAGCGCCATCATTCGAACCGGCATGGTCGGGAGGTCCGCCTCTACCGGGTCGTTGGTGGCGGGCATGACTGGCCAGGCGTGTCCGGCAACATGGATGTCGATGCCACCGGCGAGATCTGGCGTTTCTTCGAGTCGACTTACTCGCCTGAGTGAACAGTTCTCGACAATCGTCCGTCCGCTCGATGGAAACTGCTTGCTTTCAAGCGTTTGCGATCTGTCCTGCCTGCACGGCCAAGGAACACCTTCCAGTCACGTCGTCCTCCTTCCCCCTTGCCTGTTCTGCCGTCGGCTCGGGAGCAAGCCGCTCCTCGGTCTTCCTTTTGTGCATTTCGTTCTTTTCCTCCCTGCCGGCGATCATCGGCCTGGCCGTACTTAAAGGCGTAAATGCTTGATCCAAGGGGGTGCCTGCGGGTTCCGTGAACGACTTGGTGGGTCTGAAATCAAGAACCTGTTTGCCTCCGGTTTGTGAGCGTCCTATTGCTTCAGGCATGAGCACGAACCCCATGAGCATGCCCCTTCTCGTCCTGGCCACCCTGACTGCCTGCAGTCCGGCGTGGGCCCAGGGTGGTTCCCAGACCTTCGAACACGACGGCCTGCAGAGACGCTATCGATACCACGCGCCGGTCGATCTGCCGGCAGGCGCGCCGCTGGTGATCGTGATGCACGGCTACGGTGGATCCTCCAGCAACATGCAGACCGGGTACGGCTGGACCGAACTGGCCGACGAGGAGGGGTTCGCCGTGTGCTTCCCCGATGGCACTCGAGACCAGTGGAACAACCGCTTCTGGAGCGTGGGGTACGACTTCCATGCCGGCCTGGACATCGACGACACGGGGTTCATCGTCGCCCTGGCTGAATTCCTCCAGCTCGAACACGACCTGAATCCCGAACACACCTTCGCAAGCGGTCTCTCCAACGGTGGTGACATGAGCTTCCAACTCGGATGCATGGCTTCGGAGACCTTCCACGCGATCGGCCCGGTGGTGGGGACGATGATGGCGACCCTTCATGGAAACTGCACCGCTGAATTCCCTCGTCCGGTGATCGCCTTCAACGGAACCGATGACGACATCACCCTCTACGAAGGTGACATGGACAACTCCGACGGATGGGGGGCCTACGAAAGCACCCCCAACGTCATCACGCTGTGGTCCACGATTCTGGAAACATCAAAGCTTGAATCCACGGTGCTTCCCGATCTCGATCCGACCGACGGCAGCAGGGTGGAACTTGACCGCCACTGGTCCCCCGAGCATGACCGCGAAGTTCGGTTCCATCGAGTGGTCGGTGGTGGGCATGACTGGCCTGGTGCCTACGGCAACATGGACGTGGACGCCACGGTCGAGATCTGGAACTTCTTCAAGGAGGTCATCTCGAAGTCGGCTGTTCCTGCGGACCTGAACCAGGACGGTGTCGTCGATGGTGTCGATCTCAGCATCCTGCTGGGTGCCTGGAACAAGCCTGGTGCGACGGACATCGACCGCAACGGAATCACCAATGGTGGTGACCTCACCATCCTTCTTTCCAGCTGGTCCACCTGACATCGTCATGCACTGAGCTGAACGTATTCCGGTTACACTCAATGCTTCATTTATCATGGAGTGTTGATGATCATGTTCGTCTACCGAAGCAGATGCCTGTTGTTGCTCTTTCCGGTTCTTTTCCTGGTCGGTGGGTGCACGGTCACCAACAAGCCTTCCGGTGGGGGGTACAAGTCCGCTATCGCGCAGACCATCTACCGACTCGCGATCAACGAGGCGCTCGAGGACGTCGCGCTGTCCGAGGTCGAAGGCCGAACCGTCCAGGTCAGTACCGTGGGATTCGACGGTGATCAGGATGATGTCCGTGAGTACCTGCGCTACCGGGCCAACGGTCTCGTCCTGAATGCCGGCGGCAAGATCGTCTCTGAGGATCCGGAAATCAAGGTGGATCTGGTGGTCCACACCTGTGGAATCGATTCCTCCACCAGTTACATCGCTCCGATATGGATCGGCTCGAAGGTGGAATCCACCCTGAACATGGATCTCGTGGTCAGTGACAAGTCGGCGAAGGTCCTGCAGAACTCGAAGTTGACCGGTCAGGCGATGTTCCTCGAGAACACCTGGCTGATCGTGATCGCGACGCCCGGTTACTACCAGATCAAGAGGGATGGCGACTGGTATCGGGTTGATGATGCCTGGAGCGGGCTGATGACCATGTTCGACATTCCGGTCTCGGTGAGTTCGGTCAAGGAAGATCAATGACCGCTACAGCAGTCGATGTCTACTGCAAGCGCTGTTTCTATCCCCTCCTGAATCTCGACACCAACGTCTGCCCCGAGTGTGGACGTCCATTCGACCCCGGCAAGGCCAGCACAACCTCGCCTTATCCGGTCGGCTCGATCCGACGCAAGGTGGGCAAATTCGCCTGTTTCCTCAGCCTGTGTCTCGCCTTCGTCGCGGCCTTGTTCTTCTTTCATTCGGCACTGGGATTCGATCCGATGATCATCTTCCTGGTCGCATTCGCGATGATCCCGGTTGCCTTGATCATGCTTCTGCTGCTGGCGCTGCCTCCGCTGCCCATCGACTGGCGGTTCCGGATCCTGGGTGTCATGTCCCTGGCGTGCATCGTGAGCATCGTGTTCACCTCCTGGCCGCTTCGGCTGAACTTCCTGCTGCATCGCTCCGCGCTCGAACGTCAGGTCGCGAAGATCCGTTCGGAAGGTCTGCCCACCGGGAACACGGCGCGACGTGTCGGTCTCCTGAACTTCGTCGCGGTCAAGGAGCGGCAGGGCAACATCGGCTTTCAGCTCACCGGGGGAGGGGGGGGAGGCACCTTTCTGGTGCTTGACCGCAAGAAGACCCGGTGGGTCTGGGACAACACCAACTGGGAAAAGCGTTTCGATGACAACTGGGTCTATGTCGAACAGGACTGATCCTTCACCCCTGCATGACTGAACGGATGCCACCGATGCCTTCCATTCGCCAGCTCCTGATCCTCTTCATCCTGTTGTTTGCTCCCACCGGTACGATTGCATCGATTCAGGCCGTCAACGCCGAGGAACCGGTTCGGGTCTTCATCCTCGCCGGTCAGTCGAACATGGTCGGTGCGGGGCAGGTCGCCGCCAATCCAAAGCGGAACGAGGGCGGTGGCTCATTGGAGTGGTGTGTTCGCAACCCCGACACGAGGGATCGCTTCAAGCACCTCGTCGATGACAAGCAAGCCTGGGTGGAACGTGATGACGTGAAGATCTGGTACCTCGGGCGCACCGGCGGGCTGTCACCGGGCTTCGGTGCCAATGAATCGAAGATCGGCCCCGAACTCGGGTTCGGTTGCGTGGTCGGTGAAGCCTTCGACGAACCGGTGCTGCTCATCAAGATCGCCTGGGGTGGCAAGAGCCTGGGAGCGGACTTTCGTCCGCCGAGTTCCGGGGGTGAGACGGGTCCGTACTACGACACCCTCGTCGAGACCGCAAAGAAGGTCATGAAGGACGCGGCAACGCACTTTCCCGAACTGTCGGGTCGGAAGCTGGTCCTCAGCGGGCTGGGGTGGCACCAGGGTTGGAACGACCGGGTGAACCAGGCGTTCAACGATGCCTACGCCGAGAACCTGGCGAATTTCATTCGCGACATCCGCAAGGCGCTGGACGCGCCCGGTCTTCCGTTCGTGATCGCCGAGACCGGCATGAGCGGCCCCGACGAAAAGCATCCGCGTGCCCTTTCGCTGATGGCCGCCCAGGCGTCGGTTGCGGAGTTGGTGGAATTCAAGGACGACGTGGCATTCGTCGGTACTCGTGCCTTTTATCGTTCACCCGAGGAGTCGCCATCGGGCCAGCAGTATCACTGGAACAACAACGCCGAGACCTACTACCTCATCGGCGAGGCCATGGGGCTGGCCATGGTCGATCTGCTTCGTCATGAGTGACCGTTCAGCATCCGTACCCCCGCCCGTGGTCGTCTGTGGTCCTGATGGTTTCATGCCGACTTGGTCTCCTCGACATCGCGATGCTATAACCGGCGCACGTTCTCCCGTGCAACATGTCTTGAACACACCTGTACGGCGATGATCCTGCCATGATGTTTCGAGCGCAGTCCCACCGTCAACACGATAAGAGGTCCGTCATGCGTTGGTTGGCTTGCATCACTTTCATAGGACTTGCCGTGACCTCGCCCCTTCATGCCCAGTCGGGAGCGGACCGGGTGTTCGAACGTCTCGACCAGGATGGTAACGGCGTCCTTGACCGAGACGAATTCCAGCGTGCACCAGTCAACCAACGCAATCCAAACCTCTTCGATCAGCTCGACACCGACGCTGACGGCGTGGTTTCGCGAGACGAGGCCGCTCGAGCCAGGGCGGTCATGCGGGAAGGGGCGGTCGAAGCCGCCGTTGCCGGGAAGGCCCGCACCAACACCCTTCGCTGGGAGATCGACGGCGAGGAGCGCACCGCCCTGATCCGGATTCCCGAGCGCGCAGAAGGGGAGCGGGCTCCGTTGGTCTTCGTCTGGCATGGCCATGGTGGCAGATCCACCGGAGCCGCCCGTACGTTCGGCATGCACGAACACTGGCCGGAGGCGATCGTCATTCATCCCCAGGGACTTCCGACCCCCGGCAAGCTGACCGACCCGGAGGGGCGTCGTTCCGGGTGGCAGACGAAAGAGCCTGCTGCCGACAACCGCGACCTGCGCTTTTTCGACGTCATGTACGAGGACCTGCTTAAGCAGGGGATCGTCGACCCGGAGCTCGTCTACTCGACCGG
>JAQWMQ010000026.1 GCA_029246705.1 Phycisphaerales bacterium
CCGAAGAATTCGTGGCGTGCGGTCGACAGCACCCAGTCACACTCCGCCAGTCGCTGGAGATACGACGCCCGATCAGGAACCCAACCGTCATGGATGATCCGATCTCCATGCACCGCACGAAGTCGCGTCAACAGTTCGGGCTCCGTGCCCGGTCGCTCCCCAAGGAGGCCCAGCCTCAGATCCAGCGAGACCGCATCCCGGTCCATCAGCGAAAGCAGCTCGTCGAGCCCCTTGTCGTGATGCCATCGATGTGGCCAGGCCACCCGCACCCCGTCCGGATAACCGAACGGACCCGAGTTACGTAAAACCTGCCCGGGAATCGGCTCGACCGGCGGCCATGCGATCACGCTGCGCGCCTCGATGCGCGCACGCCATGAACCGCCGCCCCGGCCCGGAAGGTGCCGAAGCAACCGATCGAGACCCTCGAGAAACGAATCGCGATTGAACGCGCTGTTCCAGATGACGAGATCCGCTGCCAGAAGCGTCGAGAGATTGGTGACCACGAGGTGTGCATCACGATCGCGATCTCGCGTGTCGACATGCTCGGAAACCGGATAGGCAGCCTGATTCTCGTGCATGTAGAGCACCAACGGCACCGAACGCAGTGATGCCGGAAGCGCCGAGCGCAACTGGGCACCGTCCAGCAGGCTGGTGGCGAAGAGGAGATCCGGTCGTGCGGCCAGAGCCCCCTGCTCCCGGGCCCGGTCGACCAGCTCGAGTGCACCCAGCCTGAGCCTCCAGCGTGGACCGACGGGATCCAGCGTGACCCAGGACCAGTCATGGTGCGCATGACGCGTGATGGACTCCCGGACCGCCCGGTGCGAGCCACCGTCCCAGGGCTGGAATGCAAGAATCTCCATGAGCACAGTCTCCCCGACTTCGGCCTCCGCGTACACTTATCCCCGATGCGAAACATCCCCTCAGACACGCCCCCACCCGATCACCCCCCCGCTCCCAGCGAGGTCATGGCTCCTCTGTGTTCGGTCTTTCGACGGTTCCTGCGGTCGAAGAACCTGAAGTACACCCCGGAGCGCGCGGAGATCCTGGATGCCATCATCGATCGCGACGACGTGTTCGAGGTCGAGGAACTCCTGCTCGAGATGCAGAGCAAGGGTCACCGCATCTCCAAGGCGACCATCTATCGCACGATCAACCTCCTTGTCGATGCGGGAATCATCACCCAGGCACTCTTTGATTCCAAGCAGGCGCACTACCGACTGATCTACGGCAAGGAACCCCACGACCACATGCTCTGCATGCGTTCCGGGAAACTGATCGAATTCAGCAGCGCGGAACTGACGGACCTTCGGGATCGGATCTGTCGCGAACTGGGTTGGGAACCCGTCGGACACCGTTTCCAGATCTATGCGATCAGCCCGGTCGAAAGCGAACCGGTCATGGAGTCGGGCGAGGGCGACTGAAGCTCGCCCAGGCCGACGTCATTCGATCTCGGGATCCATGAGGTCATCCTCCTCGATCTCGCGGGAGATGGCGTAGCGCCCTCCGAACCAGTTGCCCAGATCCGCCAGTCGACACCGATCAGAACAGAACGGTGCACATGAACTCCCCGGCGTCACCGTGCCACCACAAGTCCGACAGGACCGTCCCACTGCAGCAACGAGAAGATGCGGCGCGCTCATCGAGATCTCGAGGAGCAGGTGACGTGCGGTCGGCTCGGGACCGTGCTGCAGCGTGATGATCATGGCGGGAGCGGGCACGGCCTCCGGCACTCGTTCCGGCCATTCGACCGCCAGCACCATCGCGCCATCACGGCTCAGTTCCTCCCAGCCCAGTGCTTCCAGTTCATCGGCATCCCCGATCCGATACAAGTCGGCATGGACCAGCCCCAGGCCACCGTGCTCGCCACGATGTTCGTGCAGGATCGTGAAGGTCGGGCTCGAGACGGACCCCGGATCGACACCGAGCCCCTCGGCGAGCCCTCGCACCAGGGTGGTCTTGCCCGCACCCAGGTCACCCCGGAGACAGAGATGCTCGCCACCAAGGCAGGCAGCACCGATGACACGGCCCAGCTCGTGCGTTCGGTGGGGATCCTCGAGCAACAGCTCATGTCTCTGGACGTCGGTCATCCGGAATGCTCCCAACCATCACGTTCAAGTTCGAGCGCGACACCTTCATCGGTGATCCTCATGCCATCACCTGACTCGATGATACCGATGGGCGTGATCGGAACACCCGAAAGCGCTTCAGGGAGAGAACCGTCCGGCGAGACGGTGAAGCAGAGCTCGTAGTCCTCTCCGTCGGTCAAGGCCTGTACCGCGGTCGATGAACCACGCCTCGGTACATCCTCGGCGCGAAGCACGACCGACACCGACGATTCTCGACCGATATGGGCGGCATCCGCGGCCAGTCCGTCCGACACGTCGATCATCGAATGAAGTCGAGTGCCGAGGGTTCGATGCAGCTCGAGAGCGAACTCGACACGTGGCAGGAAATCAAGGTGATGCCCGCGACCATCGGGTCGGAGGGAACCACCGAAACATCCACTGACGCAGACGATGTCACCCACCTGCGCACCTCCACGCAGGACGACCCGACCACCTGCATGCGGGTCGGGAACGGCGAGCACCGTGGCACTGGCCACGAACACCCCACCGGTGCGACCATGGGTCGCGACATCTCCCCCGAAGACGGGGGCATCAAACCGCGATGATGCCTCGCGAGCCGCGTCGGCGAAACGTTCGGCCCAGCCTTCGTTCGTCATCAGTTCTCGTGGCAGTGTCGCCGAAAGGATGAACCCGACGGGTACCGCGGCCATGGCGGCGACATCGCTGAGACTGCGATTGACCACCTTGCGCCCGTGGTCCTCCGCGGGCGCGTCGGCTGCCAGGTGAACACCGCCCACCAGCTGGTCGACCCCCGACAGGACCGAGACACCATCGGCGATCTCGATCATGCCGAGGTCGTCACCCGGTGGAATCACCACCGTGGTGCCGAGCGCCGCATTGGCGGTGCGTATCGATTCGATGATTTCGAACTCACGCATTCGAATCACCCCGTTCACCGGTGGCTTGCGGTTGATCCAGCATGGAGAGCAGCAGGGTCGCGGTCCGCTCGGTCGCACCTTGCTGGCGCCTGATGACCGATCTTGCCGCAGCGGCCAGCCGGGAACACCGATCCGGATCATCAAGCAGGCGACCGATGTCCTCCGCCAGACGTTCGCGATCGGTGACGACGATGCCGTCGCCATCAACCAGGTGCTCGACCGTCTCCTTGAAATCCTCGGTGGCAGGACCGACGACCACGGGCTTTCCGAGCGCGGCCGGTTCCATCATGTCACTGCCGTGCAGGTCCCCGAAGCTCCTGCCCACGACCACGACGTCGGCCAGGGCATAGGCTCGACGCAGTTCACCGATGGTGTCCAGCAGGAAACGACCGGTCTCGGAACCGCATTCGCCACGGCTGCGACGAGCGCAGCCGGTCATGACGGCCGCGGCATCATCGAACCATTCAGGCCTTCGTGGTGCACAGAGAAGCTGGACGCCGGAGGGTACCGCATCCACCAGCAGTTGATGCTCATCGGGTGCGGTCGAACCGGCGACGACCAGGGGACGCGAAGGATCGATCCCAAGCTCTTCCGCCAGCTCGCTTGAGCCGGGGACGTCATCCTCGATGCGGGCGGTGTCCCACTTCATGGTTCCGGTCAGGACGATCGACCCGGAAGGCGTGCCCAGGGATGCGAACCGGTCCGCGTAGGACTGGGTCTGCACCGCCGCGCAGTCCAGCCGCCGGAACATGGGGCGAACCAACGGCTTGAACCGTGAATAACCTCGATGGCTTCGAGCACTGAGACGACCATTGACCACGGCAAGGGGAATGCCGCGCCGCTCGCAGGCGCGACTGAAGTTCGGCCAGAGTTCGAGTTCGACCATGACCGCCAGGTCGGGCCGGACGACGTCGAGGAAACGGTTCACGCTACGTGTCAGGTCAAGTGGATAGCGGACGATCTGACAGTGATGATCGTGGCTCTCGCAGGCACGTCTGAAACCGGTGTCGGTGGTGGTCGCGAGCACCACCTCGGGGGATTCCGGTGAGCTGAGGAGCTGATCGACCAACTCGCCGATCGCGTTCACCTCACCGACGGACACCGCATGCAGGAGGATCCGCGGTCGACCTTCGGCGGGACGCAACCGCACATGCCCCAGTCGTGCGGACCAGTCGGTTCGATGCCTGCCACGAAGAAGCATTCGAGGAACGAGCACGGGCGATGCCGCCGTGACGCCCGCCAGATAGGCCAGATCGACAAGCATGCCCATGATCCGACGCTCAGCCCCTTGTATCACGAGGCGAAAGGGACTTCAGGCGCTCCAGCACCCAGTCCGGATCGGCCACGCCGTATTCGATGTCGGTGATCCGTCCAGAAGCATCCACGTAGATCAGTTTGGGAATCGTCGGCTGACGATCATGCGGCTTGAGGAGACTTCGAAAACGCGGATCGCTGTTCATCACCTCGATGAACGGTGACGAACCACCCTCCTTGCCGTTGATGTAGGCATTGACGACCGAAGCACCACCCTGGTCCACCGAGACCGAGATGATCGTCCCGTACAGAGCGATGTCATCCACGATCGACTTCAGCACCTTGCGCGACTTCACGCAGGGCGCACACCAGGTCGCCCAGACGTCGATCAGCATCGGGCGACCGGCGAAGTCCGCCAGGGCGACCGGCCTGCCCTCCAGATCCTCCATCACCAGCTGGTGCACCGATTCGGATGGCGAGACGGGCTGGAGCGAGGCGGTACGAACCACTTCCTTGCCCCGTCCGCTGACCGCATCCACGATGGCGGTGCAGGTGGGACAGAAGCCGGTGCTGCCGGCAATCGCGACGTAACTCACGATGATGACGACGATCCCAAGTGCCGGGAGCAGTTTCCCGATGATGGTTCCGCGATTGTGATGTCGAGCCGACGGGCGCTTCATGAGGTCTCTCCGGTTCCGGACCATCTCATGGTAGCCTCGGATCTCCATGAAACCCGCCTCGACGAACCGAAAACCCGATTCCAGCATCGCAATCGACACTGGAGGCACGTTCACCGACGGCGTGCTGATGCAGGATGATCGAATCATCGACCGAGTGAAGGTTCTTTCCAGCTCCGCACTTCGTGGACGAGTCACCGAACCCAGCAGCTCTTGCAGCCTCCTGATTCGGATTCCGGGCGTACGCCTGCCGAGTGGCCTGCTTGCCGGCTTCACCCTGCGACGGCCGGGTGGAGAGGTCCTTGCACACGTTCTCGACTGCGATGACTTCAACCGGCTCGAGCTCGACCGTCCGGTCGAACTGGACACGAACGACCCGATCGAGCTCGTCGCTCCCTTCGATGCCCCGAGGCTTGCCATCCACCTCCTGCTGGGAACCAATGAAGCCACGACATCCTTCGATGCGTCGGTCAGGGTCGCGACCACCCGGGGCACCAACGCACTGCTCGAGAACAGTGGCGAACCGTTCGCACTGATCTTCGACGAGGGCCTCGAGGACCTCCTGGAGATCGGCGACCAGTCTCGACCGGACATCTTCGCACTCGACATCGAACGAAGTCGACTCACCCCCCGGCTTGTCCTGGGCGCACCTGGACGTCTTGCCGCGGATGGAACCCCCCTCGAGGAAATCGACGAGGAACACCTGCAACAACTCGCGAAGTCGATCCTGGATGCGGACATCCGCACCGTGGGCGTGGCCCTCCTGCATGCATGGCGCAACCCCGACCGAGAACGACGAATCGCCCGAGGCCTTCGAGCACTGGGGGTGGAACATGTCATCTGCTCGACCGACCTCTCCGGTGCGGACCAGCTCCTGCCCAGGGCGGAAACCACCGCGGTCGAGGCCACGCTGGCTTCGATCATGGACCGTTTCATCGGCGACATCCTGCCGGACACGGGAAGCACGTCCGACTCGGTCTCGGTGATGACCAGTGCAGGCGGACTCGAACCCTCGAGCAGCTTCCGGGCGAAGGACGGCCTGCTGAGCGGACCGGCCGGAGGCGTCGCCGGAGCCGCCCGTTCGGCCCATGCTTCCGGTCTCGAACGACTGCTTGGCTTCGACATGGGTGGTACGAGCACGGATGTCTCGCGCTACGACGGCGATTTCATCTACCGGTTCGAGACCCGGGTGGGACCGGCCCGAGTCCAGTCACCCTGCGTGGCCATCGAGTCGGTCGCCGCCGGTGGTGGTTCGATCTGCCACGTCTCGGAAGAGGGCCTTGCCGTCGGCCCCCGAAGTGCCGGCGCATCACCGGGACCTGCGTGCTACGGGGCTGGCGGCCCGTTGACCATCACCGATGTCAATCTCCTGCTCGGACGAGGTGATCCGAATCACTTCGACATTCCCATCGACCTCGATCATTCCGAACGAGCCCTGGAGGCACTGCGCGCGGAACTGCGAACCCGGGGCTGCGAGGATCCCGGCAGGGAACCGGTCCTCGAAGGCCTGCGCAACATCGCTGACGAACGAATGGCCGAGGCGATGCGGTCGATCTCGATCAAGGAAGGCGCCGATCCCCGCAGGCACATCCTCGTTCCGTTCGGAGGAGCAGGTGCGCAGCATGGCTGCGCCATCTCAGAGCGACTGGGAATCGAGACGATCCTCATCCCCACCGATGCGGGCGTGCTCAGTGCGATTGGTCTCGGGCATGCACGCAGGGAGCGGTTCGCAGAAAGAACGGTGATGGAACCACTCGACGCCCTGAGCGTGTCGCTTGATGAACGCTTCGACGAACTGTCGGCGGAAGCACTCGCCGGGATGGACGGAACCAGCACGCGCGTTCAACGACTGATCATCGCACTTCGACTCCTCGGACAGGATTCGGTCATCCAGATCGCTCACGAACCGGGGGTGGATCCGGCACCCGGGTTCGCACGGGATTTTCAGTCGATCTACGGGTATCCGATGCCCGATCGACCCATCGAGGTCGCGTGGATGCGCGTGATCGCAGGAGAAGACGAGCCCCGCAGCGGAATGGTCGAACGACTCGAGACCCCGAGCATCATTCCCGACCCGACGAGCTTGCGGGACATGCACCTTTCGACCGGCATGACCCAGGTGCCGGTGTTCATGCGTGACCGGCTCGAACCGGGAACGGGGATCGATGGACCGGCGCTCGTACAGGATGCCGGCGCGACGATCGTGGTGGACCCGGGCTGGTTCGGAGTGGTGCAACCCAATCACACCATCATCCTGACGCGAGATCGTTTCGCCTCGAAGCGTGGCCCCCAGCTGGAGGGTTCAGATGGCGCGGCCGCATCGGAACTCGTGTCGGCACGGCTGGAGGCGATCGCGACCGGCATGGGCAACCTGCTGGAACGAACCGCCCTGTCGGTGAACGTCAAGCAACGCCTCGATTTCTCCTGTGCGATTCTCGACGACCAGGCACGGTTGCTCGTCAACGCACCGCACATGCCGATACACCTGGGTTCGATGGGGATCTGCGTTCGTCGCGTGCTGGCGGAACGCAGCCTCGATCCCGGCGACGTGGTGGTCACCAACGACCCCGCATGCGGCGGTTCACATCTCCCCGACGTGACGACCATCGCCCCGGTCCATGAACGAGTGGATGGAGGAAGACTGCTCGGCTACGTGGCGGTACGGGCGCACCACGCTGAAATCGGCGGCACCCGCCCCGGCTCGACCCCCCCGTTTGCACGAAATCTCGGCGAAGAGGGTGTCCTGATCCCTCCCACCCTGCTGATCAGCTCGGGCCAGGCGTGCTTTGAAACGATCGAGAAACAGCTCACCGAAGCCCCCTACCCGACACGTCGCAAGGAAGAGAACCTCGCCGATCTTGCCGCACAGGTGGCCTCGACCCGTCACGGCATCGAGCGGATCCGCGAACTCGCTGGAGCCCTGGGGGCCGAACGCTATCTCCAGTTGGCCGGGTCCGTCCACCGAAACGCCGCCAGTGCCGCACGTGACGCGATAGCAAGACTGGGCTCCCTCGATCGACACGTCGAACAACGACTTGATGACGGCACGTCGATCGTTCTTCACGTTCGGGGCGACGGCCAACGACTGCTTGTCGATTTCACGGGAACCTCGTCCGAACATCCCGGCAACTTCAACGCACCGGTCGCGATCGTGACCGGTGCCACGGTCTATCTCATGAGGCTGCTTGCCGATCGAAGCATTCCAATGAACGAGGGGCTTCTTGAACCGGTCGATCTCGTGGTACCCGAGGGCCTGCTCGACCCGGTGTTCAGTCGCGACCCCCGGAAGGACCCCGCGGTCTGTGCCGGCAACACCGAAACATCGCAACGAATCGTCGACACCCTGCTGCTGGCCTTCGAACTGGCTGCTTCCAGTCAGGGCACGATGAACAACCTGCTGCTCGGCAATGATCGCTTCGGGTACTACGAGACGATCTGCGGAGGCGCCGGAGCCACCGCCCGAGCGCCGGGCTGCTCGGCGGTGCACACCCACATGACCAACACCCGCATCACCGATCCCGAGACCCTGGAGGCTCGCTATCCGGTGCGGCTCGAGCGATTCGCCATCCGACACGGCAGTGGCGGCAAAGGCGCCCATCCGGGCGGCGAAGGAGTCATCAGATGCCTGAGGGCGCTCGAATCACTGGAGATATCAGTGGTCGGGCAGCATCGAGTCGAAGCCCCATACGGACTTGCCGGGGGCGGCCCCGCAAAGACCGGTGCCACGCGGATCATTCGAGCCGACGGCACCGTCGAGGAGCTTGGCGGCAGCGCCGCCTGCACCCTCCTGCCCGGTGATCGAATCGAGGTGTCGACACCCGGGGGCGGCGGCTGGGGAACCCCCACCTGATCAACCGTGCATGGGCAGATTGCTCGAGCGATGTTCAACGAAACGGTGCACGAGAGAAGTCGGCGTCGTACTGCACTCGCTCGATCGAGATAGCAAGTCCCGTCTCGCGACGAATCTTGATCACGCAACCACACATGGCTTCACCGCCTGATGCCATGTCGAATGGAGCATGCATCGCGGTGCGCATGTGCTGGAGGACGGCCTGTTTCCTGCGACCGATCACCGAGTCATACGGACCACACATGCCCACGTCGGTGATGAACGCGGTCCCTCCCGGGAGCACGCGCGCATCCGCGGTGGGTACATGGGTGTGGGTACCGACGACGGCCGAGACCCGACCATCGACGTGATGCGCAAGCGCGACCTTCTCGCTGGTCGCCTCCATGTGGACCTCGACCAGCACCAGCGGCTTGGGCCCGGGAATCTGCGCCAACATCTCGTCGACCACCTGGAACGGGTCGTTTGCCGGAAGTGGGAAGAAGATCCTCCCCAGGAGGGTGATGACCCAGAACTCGCCACCACCGGGAAGCTCGACCTTGAAGAGGCGCTTGCCCGCAGCGGAAGGCGAGAGGTTCGCCGGTCGCAGGATCGGTTCTGCAGGATCCTGCAGTTGAGGCAGGATCTTCTGGTCACGATAGACATGGTCACCGAGCGTCACGCCATCGATTCCGTTGGTGCGAAGCCACTTGTACAGGTCGGGCGTGATGCCCGAACCGGAACGGATGTTCTCGCCGTTGGCGATGATCACATCCGGCTGATGATCGTCCCGCAGGTTGGAAATCTGCTGACCGAGAACCTTGCGACCCGGAGCTCCGTTGACGTCCCCGAGAAAGGCGATGGTGAGTGGTTGCAACAAAAAGAGCTCCCAGATCGCTCGAATCGAATGTTTGGCGAACTACGGCCGTGATGGTACACTTGATGCGTCGAGGAAGAGCGACCAGAACGGCCGCAACCCCGATACCCAAGAATCTCAAACGATTCCAGATCTCGAATCGCTGTTCGTTCAGTTCGACGAACCCATTCAGGATTGATTTCTTCAAGAGAGCCAAGGCGACCCCACCCGGACACATCCCATGCGATGTGCCCAGAAAGGCCTGTGCGGGCAGACGATGTACAAGCAAGGCGATGAGCTCAAGCTCTGTTCGCGACCCGAATGGGGCATAGGTCGTGTCACCAAGGTCGAGCACGTCACCCGCGAGGGTGCGCGTGACCAGCGTATATGGGTTCGTTTTCCGAATGTCGGCATGAAGACGATCCTTGCCGGCGCCGCGGAGATCGAACGAATGAACCACACCGACGAGGATGACGAGGATCACACCCTGGTCGCCCGTGAAAACGCACATGAAGGCGGATGGCTCGGCGAGATCACCAAGAAGCGTCCCGAGGAGGCGATGATCGCGCTCCCCCCGGAAACCACCGACCCCTTCACGCCCCTGCGAACCCGCTTCAAGCTCCTCGCGGATCTGTATCGTTTCCAACCCGAGGGCGCATCGCTGATCGACTGGGCCATCGCCCAGAGCGGTCTTGATGATCCGTTGAGCCGATTCAACCGCCACGAACTCGAGGAATTCTTCCGACGATGGGCATTCGACCGCGACCAACTGGCACGGCAGATGTTCTTCGAAGCCCGACGCGAGGGTGCCGACCTCGATGACATCGTCAATGCCGCCAACGGGCACCTCGCCAAGTCCCTGCGTGAGAAGATCGGCCGCTGAACCGGCTCGACCCGCCCCCCCCGATCCACATCAGAAGAGACCACCCAACCCCGCACCTCGGGCAACATGTCGCGTCCGGTAAGGATCCAGACCGCGCAGTCGGATCACGGAGTCTCCATTTCACCGCTCCAGGCTTTCCTCGAACGAGATTTGTGGCCAGATGTAGTCGGACAGCCATGTTTCACGGCTGACGATTCAACAACTCAAGAGCGGGAAAAGAACCATGGACGAAAACACCTTCCAGCGAAAAATGGCGGATCTCATCGAGCGCATCCGGGACATCCCCTCGAAGGACCAGTCCCAACCCAGCGAGAACACTTCGGGCTCGAAGGATCTCCGACTCTCGGTCGAGGAACTCCAGGAGTCACTGGACTACCTGCGATTGAGCGTGAAATACCTGGTATTCGATCTCGAAGCCACGCGTCGGGAGAACGCCTACCTCCGGAGACTGGTCGAGCAGTCCAACCAGCGGCGCAACGAGGAATGCGACCGGGACGCCGAAGACCACTTCGAGTGAACCGGAAGCCCCGGCATGGAGGGGACGAGGACGATCGAGTCGGGCCTGATTTCGAAGAACGGAATCAGGCCCGGTACGCCCCGACGGGGTGCAGACTCGGCCCATGACGTGTAGCATCAGCCTCCACAGACACCCATGCCCGTCCAACTCGCACAACAACTTCGCAATCTGGGTCGATACCGCCAGATCCTCGTCGTCCTCGTACGTCACGGCTTCGCCGATTTCGTGCGTCACACGGGCCTGTCCGCGGTGATCACGAAGTCCATCGGCAGCCTCGGCAAGCGTGGACGCTACGAAGCCAACCTGATCAAGCAGCCCCGCGAGGTACGCCTGCGCCTGGCCCTCGAGGAACTGGGGCCCACCTTCATCAAGCTCGGCCAGGTACTCAGCACGCGTCGCGACCTGGTCCCGGACGAGGTCGCCAACGAATTCGCCAAGCTGCAGAGCGAGTGCCCCGCGGTCGACTACGCCGACATCACGACCCGGCTCGAACAGGAGTTCCCCGGCAAGGTCGACGAGATCTTCAAGTCCATCGAGGAGAAGCCGCTCGCCGCGGCTTCCATGGCGCAGGCCCACCGAGCGGTGCTGGCCGACGGCACCGAAGTGGTCCTCAAGATCCTGAGACCGGGTATCGAGGAGATCCTCCGCAGCGACATGGAGATCCTGCGATTCATCGCAAGCGTCGTCGAGGACTACTTCGACAACATGGGCTTCGACCCGGTGGCCGTGGCCGACGAATTCGCACGAGAACTCGAACGCGAAGTCGATCTCATGCAGGAGGCACGATCGACCGAGAACCTCCGTACCGCCTTCGCGGACGATCCCGGCGTCGACTTCCCCAAGGTCTACTGGGAAGCCACGACCAAGCGGGTCCTCTGCGTCGAGGAGATCAAGGCCCACCTGCTCTCGCGAGTCGAACCGAAGGACCTCAGCGACGAAGCCCGACACAACCTGGTTGAGAACGGCGCCCGCGCGGTGTTCAGGATGACGCTCGACATGGGCTTCTTCCATGCCGACCCCCATCCCGGCAACATCTTCGTCCGTGACGACGGCGGAATCATCTTCATCGACTGCGGCATGGTGGGACACGTCGACCTCGCCACCAGGATGTCGATCGCCGAACTCGTGTACGGCGTGACCAAGAACGATGCCGACATGGTGATGGGCTGCGCGCTCGCACTCACCGACGTCGACGAGGACAAGATCGACATCCGCAGGGCTCGCGCCGACGTGCAGCAGCTCGTCGATCAGTTCGTAGGCGTGCCGATGGACAGGATCGACCTCGCCCAGGTGCTGGAGGACTTCTTCCAGACGCTCCGTCGCTACGGACTCCAGTGTCCCGCCGACGTGGTGCTCCTGATCAAGGCGATGTCCACGATCGAGGGTGTCGGGGCACGGTTCGACCCGGATTTCGACCTGGTCAGCTTCGCCCACCCCTACCTGGCCCGACTCATCAAGGAACGCTACAGCCCGAAGGCGATCTTCAGGCGAATGCGTGCGACTTCGAACGCCTACGTGAAGGTGCTCGAGAACATCCCGAGCGACATCGCGTCCATCGCCAGGAAGTTCAGGAACAACGAACTCAAGTTCGATTTCGAACTTCGATCGATCGAGGAACTGATCGAGACCGCGGAAGCCGCCACGGACAACGTCGCCCACGCACTGCTGATCAGCTCGATCATCGTCGCCAGTGCGATCCTGGTGCACGCAGCACCGGAAGGCACCTGGGGATTCCTGGCCATCATCGGCATGGTCGGCTTCATCGTCGCCACCGTCCTGGCCTTCGGACTGGTCCTGCGCAGCTGGCGACACCGCCGCGGTTCCAGGATTCGCGTGAAGCGCGCGCTCAAGCGCCGTCGCTGACCGCATCACACGGGCAGACGACCGAATCAGCTCTCTGGAAGCAAGGGAAGAACCGGATCACCCGGAGGTTCCTCGCCGGCGAAAGCCGCGACGATCCGGTGGGCATGCACGTGCGAATTCTCGATGTAGACCTTGAACCGGTGCTGGGTGCCGGCCACCGCGGTGCCTGCGACGTACAGGCCGGGAACCGTGGTCTCCATCGTCCCGGGATCATGCACCACGGCCTGCTGCTCGTCGAGCTTCGCACCGAGACCGGCGAAGAGGGAATTGTCCGCTTCGTAGCCGATCTCGAGAATGACGTCGTCGACGGGCACCTCGAACAACGTCTCGTCAACCACGCTTTTCAGGTGAACGCTGTCACGTTCGATCCGGATCGGAACGGTCTCGAAGTGTGCGCGCACCTGCGCGCTCTTGATCATCGCGGAGAGCTCCGGACGAACCCAGTACTTCACACGTTCGTGAAGATCCTGTCCTCGATAGGAGATCGTGACATCCGCGCCACAACGGAACGCCCTGAGAGCCGTGTCACATGCCGAATTTCGACCGCCTACGACGAGGACCCGGCGACCGAGGGTGCGATGCGGCTCCTGCAGGAAATGCGAAACATGAGGCAGGTCCTCGCCGGGAATCCCGAGCGTGCGCGGACGGGCGGTTCCTCCGGTCGCGATCACCAGTCGATCACAGCTGAACCGGTGCTCGAGCCCCGCCCGGGTTCGCGTGCCGATCTCGAAGCCTCCCCTGGGCAGGGACATGACCTCCACCACCTTCTCGAAGGTCCGGATCGAGAGCGCGTGCAGCCCGACGACCGACCGGAGATACGCAAGGTACTCCTCTCGGGTCCCCTTCTCGTGGCTTGCCGTGACGAAGGGGACGCCGGCGATCGACAGACGTTCGGGAGACGAGAACCAGCGGGACTGTGCGGGAAAATCGAGAACCTGCTGCCCCACCGCACCGGCATCGAAATGAAGAAACGGCATGCCTCGTTCCTTCAGGCCGATTGCCGTCTCAAGACCGATGGGACCGGCTCCGATGATGATCGTCTCGACATGGTTCATGGGTACGCTGCGCCGGGGTGAAGTGAGCGGCTCAGACGATCTCTTCCTGGCCCAGGGCAAGACCCAGCAACTCGGAAAGTTCAGACATCGCGACACGCACTTCTCCCGGCAGCGCCGGATCGGCGAGGTCGGCGGGTGCGAGATCCTCACGATAGTTCCGGTCGACCCAGGACTCGAGTCGGGTGAAGGCGGCTTCATCGAGCAGGACGCCGGGGTGCACCGCGGCGAGTTCGTCATCGGTGAGCGCGACCCTGAGACGAAGACAGGCGGGACCTCCTCCGTTGCGCATCGACTGGCGGACATCGACGTATTCGACGGATTCGATCGGGTTGTCCTCGCGAACGATCCGTTCAAGAACTCGACTGGCCTTCTTGTGCTCGAGGCAGTCGCTGGGAACCAGGAGCATCATGGAGCCCGGACGACCGGGCAAAGACAGGAGCTGTGAGTTGAACAGGTAGCAGGCGGATGCATCCTCGAGGCTCAGTTCCTGGTTCTGGACGCACAAGGGAAGGAAGGCTTCGCTTCCGGGGCATTCGGAGAGGCGAGCACGCAACTCGCCGAGAATGCGATCCGTGTCGCAGTAGGCATTCTCGTGATACAGCAGTACGTTCTCGTTTCCAACCGCGATCACGTCGTTGTGGAAGACCCCGGCGTCGATCGCTTCCTGGGTCTGTCGCCCATAGACGACTCGTGCCGGGTCGAGCCCGTGTCGTCGTGCCACCGCCTCGGAGGCCTCCCGGGTCTGGCGCCCCTGAAAACGAATGCTCGAGCCCGTTGCGTCATGATCGCCACCGGCGACCTTCAATCCGTCACGACCGTAGACGAAGAACTCGACACCTGGATGCTCATGCCCCCGGGCGAAACGGGTGTGGTTGGCGGCACCTTCGTCGGAGAAGGCGGCGGACGCCACCAGCGGATCATGGACTGAGAAGAAGCGCTCATCGGGAAAGATCCCTCGCAGCAGGCGCGTCGTTCCGGGTGCCTCGATCGCTCGGTGGAAGAGTGTCGAGAGGTTCGCCGGCGTGATCTCGACCCGACCCGAGTCGGTATCGGCCGATGGCGAGATGGTGGCGGCGTTCGCGGTCCACATTCCACTCGCCGAGCAACAGGCACTGAGCAGTGCCGGGTCGGTGCGGGCGACATCAGCCAGCAGGGCCTCGTCGGTCCCGGTGAAGCCGAGGCGACGCAAGGTGCCCAGGTCGGGTCTGGACTGAGGTGGGATGACACCCTGGACCAGTCCCAGCTCGGCGACCTTCCGCATCTTCGCCAGGCCCTGTCGGGCGGCGGCGCGCGGGTGAGCCACATCAAGTGCATTGCGTGCAGAGAGCAGGTTCCCGGGGGAGAGCCCGGCATAGTTGTGGGTCGGTCCCACCAGCCCGTCGAAATTCACTTCTCGTGTCTGCACGAACCCCTTTTGGCGTCTTCATGCACGCTTGTCAACCGCCGGGGTCGTTTCTCCCTCAGCAACCACCCCAGGCACCGAGCACGATCGCAAGATCCGCACCCTGCACGATGCCGTTGCCATCCAGGTCAGCCTGGGGGTCACTGGTTCCCCAGCCACCAAGCACCATGGAGAGATCAGAGCCGCCCACGACGCCGTCACCGTCGAGATCGGCGATGCAGCATGCCGCGGGATGGATATCGCATTGACAGACATCGAGGATGCCGTCCAGGTCGCTGTCGATCTCACTTCCAGAAGCGATCTCGCAGATATCGAGCAGTCCGTTCTCGTTGCAGTCGGTGCCGGGCTCGGAATCGGCAAGATCACATTCGTCCGGGATGCCGTTCAAGTCGCAGTCGGTGACGAGGCCCTGGTCCAGTTCATCCTGGTCGGAGACCAGGTTGTCGTTGCAGTCGCAGGTACCCGTGCAGGTGACGGTCATCTCGCCGGTTCCCGCAGCACCTTCATAGCCACCGAGTCGGATCAGGTACTCGACGCCACAGCGACCGGGGAAGGTGACCAGGGAGGAGTAGTTCTGGCATTTGTCCCCGTCATCGTTGCAGGCGACGAGGACGCCGTCACAACCCCCTTCCCAGATCTCCAGACGAGTGTCGAAGTTCACGGCGTCACACAGCGAGACGGTGACGTCCCCTTCGCAGCTCGCGGCGTAGCTGAACCAGATGTCGGACCCGATGACATCACTGAAGGCGCCACAATCCTCCGGTGATTCGGGCGGACCGTCGGTATCGGCCAGAAGCGATGAGAACGGCCAGACGCCATTGCTGATGACCTGGGGCGAATCACATCGATCGTTGTCGGGAGCGGTGACGCCCCCATCACTGACCTCGACCGCCAACATGTACTCGTTGGTGCCGTCCTGACTGTCGCAATCTATCTGGATCTCGAAGCCGGGGGCGATCACGATCCGGTAGGAACCTGCTTCCAACCACCCTGAATCCAGTGGCGTGGGACATCCGCCGTAGCTGTACATGAGCACGTTGGTGGGGCAGTCGTCCTCAGCAAGGAAGACGTACCCGATCACGCGATCATTGGAATAGAGATCAGCCTTGATGAAGCCACCGGGCTCGGGAACATCGACGATGTAGTAGTCGGTGTCTCGGTTCTGTCCTTCGACATACCAGCTTCCGCAGACCGGCACTCCGCTGCTGAGCGGCTCGGTCTCGGTGTCGCCGCCGCTGGAGCAGCCACCGTTGATGTTCTCGCTGCAGATCTCCACTTCCTGCTGGCTCCCATCGGCGCAGGTGGTCACGCACGGTTCAGTGGCCTTCACGCCGAAGCTTCCGGATCCGAAACTGCTCTCGGAGTAACCGCCGACCCTGATCAGGTACTCGACGCCCTTCTCGCAGTGCGTGAGGAGATAGGACGAATAGCCGAGACACCCGACACCGTCGTCGTTGCAGGCATGCTCAACCAGATCGCCGCAGTCACCGGTGTAGACAACGATCCGACTGTCGTAGTCGACCGTGCCGCAGGTGCTGATCACCAGGACACCGTCGATCGGCGCGATGTATCGATACCAGATGTCGTTCCACGTCTGCTGGGAGCCGAAGGTGATGCAGGCACTTGAATCAGGCCCGTCGGTGTCGGCCTCGACCGTCGTGAAGTCGAAACTGCCGTCGGACAGCTCGATCGCGTCGGCACACCCGTCATTGGCCGGCGGGTCGGCCTGGCTTGCAGTCGAAGCCCAGGGAAGCAGCAGACCAGCCACCAGGAACACCGAAGCGAGCCGCACCGACCCCATCAGGGCGTACCGGCGCGAAAGGCCTGCACCCCATGCTGGGATTCCAAATGACGACAGGACACGGTTCACAGATGACGATCCAGTACGGCGTGCGGTTGCAGGACAATCCCGAGCAAAAGCCCGGGACCCGATGTTCCCCGTCCGACCCTTAATCTATAGCACGAAATGACCATGATGTCAACGATCGTTGGTGTTTTTCGCCGCGAGGTGACCACAGCGGTCATCATCTCAAGAGCGTGTTGTGCTTTGACTTGTGGGGCATGGTTCTTCAAGAACTCTCTTCGTGCAACTTTAGGCGCTCAAGGGACCGGAGTCATGTTCGTTTTCTTGATGATCAGGACGGTTCTCTGGGAGAACAGACGAAGAATAGGGCCTGAACGACTTAAACTGCGATTTGAATGCCTCAGATCACACGAAGCCTCCTTTTCAGCCTCCTCCTTGCCACCCTGGTTGGCCAGCAGGCATCAGCCCGGGACGTCGACTTCCAGAGGTCGATTCGTCCCATCCTCTCGCGCAGTTGCTTCGAATGTCACGGTCCGGATTCCGAGTCCCGCCAGGCTGGCCTGCGGCTGGATGTCGAGCCCGAGCACCGTGCGGGAACCTCCAGGCTCCTGGTCGCGGGCGCTCCGGAAAAGAGCCTTCTCTACCAGCGGCTCACGGAGTCCGACCCGGATGATCGCATGCCGCCACTGGATGCACATCATCCGGTCTCGACCAGGGAGATCGAACTGATTCGCCGCTGGATCCTGGAAGGCGCTCGCTGGGAACGACACTGGGCCTTCGTGCCACCTGAACGTTCTCCCCTCCCCGTGGTTGGCAACCAGAACTGGCCCCGGGACGACCTCGACCGATTCATCCTGGCCGGGCTCGAGGCCGAGGGCCTTGCGCCCGCACCGGAAGCCGATGCAGCCAGACTGCTTCGGCGAGCGAGTCTCGATCTCACCGGATTGCCACCCACCCTCGACGAACTCGAAGCACATCTTGCCGACGATGCGCCGGAGGCGTGGAACCGCGTCGTCACGAGGCTCCTCGAATCGCCCGCCTACGGCGAACGCATGGCGACCCTCTGGCTGGACCTTGCACGATATGCCGACACCCATGGCTACCAGAGCGACGTCGAGCGTCCGGTGTGGCCCTGGCGCGACTGGGTGATCGAAGCCTTCAATGACAACATGCCCTACGACGAGTTCCTGAGCTGGCAACTTGCCGGGGACCTCCTTCCGGAACCGACCCGGGCGCAACGACTGGCCACCGCATTCAACCGACTGCATCGCCAGACCAACGAGGGCGGCAGTGTCGAGGAGGAATTCCGGGTCGAATACGTGGCCGACCGCGTGCACACCTTCGGAACGGCGATGCTCGGGCTCACCACCGAGTGCGCGCGATGCCATGACCACAAGTTCGACCCCATCTCCCACGAGGCCTACTACCAGCTCTTCGCCTTCTTCGACGACATCGACGAGTCGGGGCTGTACTCGCATTTCACCAATGCGACGCCGACCCCCAGCCTCCAACTCGCCGACGACGCGAAGCAACGCCGCATGGCAGTCCTGTCGGCTCGCATCAAGGAACTGGAATCGACCGGTTCCACGCTTCGTGACCGGCCTGGATCGTCCTTCGAGGACTGGCTGGCCACGAATCCCCGGCTTCCCCTCGAGCTGCCGGGGCGCCAGGGCGACTACCGCTTCGACGATGTCGAGGGTTCCGTCATTTTCAATCACGCCGACCCCGAGCGCCCCGGCCAACTCGGTGCCGGAGTCGAGATCCGCTCGCGACAGGACGGCGGAAGCCTGCACCTCGATGGCGACAACAGCGCATCCTTCCCGGGGGTGGGTGAGTTCGATCGAAACCAGCCGTTCACCATCTCACTGCTGCTGCGACCGGAAGCGATCACGGAACGAGCGGTGATCATCCACCGCTCACGCGCCTGGACCGATGCAGGCAGCCAGGGCTACCAACTGCTTCTCGAGAACGGACACCCAAGCTGGTCACTGATCCACTTCTGGCCTGGAAACGCCATCAGCATCAGGACCGACGAACCCCTGCCCGTCGGGCAGTGGTCACGACTGACCCTGGTCTACGACGGCTCTTCGCACGCATCGGGCATGACGCTGCACGTCGACGGGGAGCAGGCAGAGACGACGATCACCCGGGACAACCTGACCCGGTCGATCACCGGCGGAGGACCCGGCGCACTGACCATCGGACAGCGCTTCCGGGATCGTGGGTTCAAGGATGGCGGGGTCGACGAGCTGCTGGTCCTCGACCGTGCCCTGAGCACCCTCGAGGTCAGGCAGATCCACGACGAGACCGCGCTGAATCATGCGCGCACCACCGCGCCCGGATCCCTTGCCGAAACCCACCGGCTTCGCGAAGACCCCGAACACCTCGCGCATCTCTCGGAACTGCAGGAGGCGCGACGCGCCCTCGCGAAGGAACTCGATTCCACTCCCGAGATCATGACCATGACCGCCCTGCCCGAACCGCGAACCAGCCGGATCCTCGAACGCGGACGCTACGACATGCCCGGACGCGCGGTCGAACCCGATACACCCGAGGAGATCATGGTGTTTCCCGCGGGGGAACGCCGTGACCGACTGGGCCTCGCACGGTGGACGACGGATGCTCGCAACCCGCTCACGGCCAGGGTCGCCGTCAACCGACTCTGGGAGATCGCCTTCGGTCGCGGACTGGTCCTCACCTCGGAGGACTTCGGTTCCCAGGGCAGTGTCCCGAGCCACCCCGAGCTCCTGGACCAACTCGCCCTCGACCTCATCGAATCCGGGTGGGACATCAAGGCCATGCTCGAGCGCATCATCGGTTCGGCTACGTACCGTCAAGACTCGACCACCACCGAGAACACGCGCCGCATCGATCCCGGGAATGCCCTGCTGTCCCGGGGACCCGCCAACCGACTCACCGCGGAGATGATCAGGGACCAGGCACTCTCGGCAAGCGGGCTGCTGGTCGACACCATCGGAGGCCCCAGTGTCCATCCCTACCAGCCCCCGGGACTCTGGCAGGAGAAGAGCGGACGCACCTATCCGCAGGGGTCCGGAGAGACCCTGCACCGTCGCAGCCTCTACACCTTCTGGAAACGAACCTCGCCGCCGCCGATGATGATGATCTTCGATGCCGCCAACCGCGACGTCTGCGTCGCGCGGCGCGGTGCCACCAACACCCCGCTCCAGGCACTGGTGTTGCTGAACGACCCGCAGTTCGTCGAGGCCTCCAGGGTCCTTGCCGAACGATGCCTGGTGCACGGCGGCGAAACTCCGGAAGAGCAGGTCACCTTCGCATTCAAGTCGCTGACTTCACGCGAACCGACCAACGGTGAACGGAGACTGCTCACCGATCTATTCACGGAGGAACTGTCCGGTTTCGAACCCGACGAAGCGCGTGCCTTGATCGAAATCGGCGACACCCCGACCCGCGATGCCCTGGACCCGATTCACCTCGCCGCCATGACCGTGGTCTGCTCGACGATCCTGAACTCCGATGCTGCAGTGATGAGGCGCTGAAACCGATGATGCGACCACCTGACGATCTCGACGTCACCCGACGCCACTTTCTCTCCCGCCTCTCGATGGGCGTCGGGGCGATGGCCCTTGGCTCGCTGGCTTCCGCCGGCCGAAGCGTCTTCCCGGGCTCGATCGACCAGCTTCCTCATTTCGCCCCGCGCGCCCGCAGGGTGATCTACCTCTTCCAGAGCGGCGGGCCTTCGCAGCTGGATCTCTTCGACTACAAGCCTCTTCTCGAAAAGCGAAACGGCGAGGAACTGCCCGACTCGGTGCGCAAGGGACAGCGTCTGACCGGCATGTCGGGCAACCAGTCCTCGCTCCCGCTGGCCGGTGCCCAGTTCAAGTGGAAGAGACACGGCGAGTCGGGCGCCTGGGTCAGCGAACTCCTGCCCCACACCGCCGAGATCGTCGACAAGCTGTGCTTCGTTCGATCGATGCACACCGAAGCGATCAACCATGATCCGGCGATCACCTTCTTCCAGACCGGCTCACAGATCGCAGGTCGGCCCTCGATGGGATCCTGGATCAGCTACGGGCTCGGCAGCGAGAACAGCAACCTGCCGGCCTACATCGTGCTGGTGACCAAGGACAAGGGCGGGCAGCCGCTCTACTCGCGCCTCTGGGGCAGCGGCTTCATCGACAGTCGTCACCAGGGCGTCCAGCTTCGAGCCGGGCGTGATCCGGTTCTCTACCTGACCAACCCCGAAGGCGTCTCGCCCGAACGACGCCGACGAATGCTCGACCGACTTCGATCACTCGATGCGGAGCAGTACCTGCGCGAGAACGACCCCGAGATCGACGCCCGCATCGCCCAGTACGAGATGGCCTACCGAATGCAGATGTCCGTGCCGGACGTCTCGGATCTCTCGGATGAACCCGACGAGGTGTTCGATCTCTACGGGGAGGAGGCTCGAACCCCCGGCACCTACGCAGCCAACTGCCTGATGGCACGAAGACTCGCCGAACGGGACGTCAGGTTCATCCAGCTCTACCACCAGGGCTGGGACCAGCACGGTTCGCTGCCGGCGAGCATCCGGGTCCAGGCCCGGGAGACCGACCAGGCCTCGGCCGCACTGGTTCGCGACCTCGAACGGCGAGGCATGCTCGAGGACACCCTCGTGGTCTGGGGCGGCGAATTCGGGCGAACCAACTATTCCCAAGGTGCCCTCACCGCGAACGACTACGGACGTGATCATCATCCCCGATGCTTCACGATGTGGATGGCCGGTGGCGGGGTCAGGCCGGGAACCACCTACGGGGCCACCGATGACTACGGCTACAACATCACCGAGAACCCCGTGCACGTCCACGACCTGAACGCCACGATGCTCCATCTGCTCGGAATCGATCACGAGCGACTCACCCACCAGCACCAGGGACGGGATTTCCGCCTCACCGATGTCCACGGCAGGGTGATCGGGGACCTGCTTGCCTGAACCTGTCGGCGTACCATCGTTGCAACCAAAGGAACCGGCCCACATTGACCGATGAGCTTCCCTGCGGGGGAGACTCCGCCCCCCGACCTGACACCCGAGCACCCAGGAACCAGGCCCCACTTGAACAGCAACCCCAGCACATCATCCAGACGGCCTGATCGAAGCCCGGAAGAGCAGAAAGTGCTCAATCGATTCCGCATCAACAACTTCGACCTGCTGCGCCTGGGGGCGGCGATGCAGGTGGTGATCTTTCATTCCTCGGAATGGATGGAGATCGGCAGTGCCGCTGAAGACCTTCCTCATCTGGTCCGTGACCCAGTTGAGCTTTCTTCAGTTCTACAACCCCACGTTCATGGACGGCTTCGGAAACGGCGTCCTCAACGGCAGTCTCTGGACGATCTCGGTCGAACTGCAGTTCTACGTGATCACCCCCCTGCTCTACATGTCGCTTCGAGCCATCCCCAAGTTCGCCTTCGACCTCGTCCTGGTGGCGCTCATCGTGCTCTTCGCCGGATTCAACGTCTTCTACCACCACATGGTCCCGAACTTCCAGCTGCTCGAACCCGACAGCATGGTGATGAAGCTCGGCTACGTCTCGTTCGCACCCTGGGTCTACATGTTCTTCATCGGGGTGCTCGCACAGAGGAACTTCGAACCACTTCGAAACCTCTGCGTCGGCATCGTGCGACTTCCGCTCTTCGTGATCCTGTACTTCCTCGTGAGCTACCTGACCATCGACGTGCTCGGACCGGGCGAAGCAGGCCAGACGATGGATCCGTTCTCCTACATCGCCCTGTGCTTCTGCATCATGTCGATCGCGTACACCCTGCCGAACCTCGCCAACAAGATCCTTCGACGCAACGACATCTCCTACGGGCTCTGCATCTATCACATGCCGGTGGTGAATCTCTTCATCTACCTCGGCTACACCGGGCGCATCAGCCACCAGCTGATGGCGATCGGATGCGCCGTGGTGCTGGCGTCGCTGTCCTGGTTCCTGATCGAACGCCCCGCCATGAAGTTGAAGCGACATGCGCTCAACCCACTCAAGGCGATCCGGTCGACACAACGATGACGAGACCAGGAGAGATGATCGAGTCGCCTCATGAGTGACCGAACAGTACATCGATCCTGGGGACGACTTCCGACCAAGGGATCCTCTCGGATCGTCAACCTCAACTGGCGTCATGACGAGCTCCCCTCCGACTCGCTCGGGCAGGGCGGCCTCCTCTGCCACGGCAACGGCCGGAGCTACGGGGATTCGTGCCTCAACGACGAGGGAACGCTGCTGCTCACCCGGGGCCTCGACCGGATCATCGACTTCGACCCTGCCACCGGTCTCCTCGAATGCGAGTCGGGGCTGCTCCTGCAGGAGCTGCTCGAACTGATGCTTCCACAAGGCTGGTTCCCACCGGTCGTCCCCGGCACCCAGCTGATCACCATCGGGGGCGCGGTCGCCAACGACATCCACGGCAAGAACCATCATCTGGCGAGCTCATTCGGATCACACATCCGTTCGTTGGAGCTCGTTCGCTCCGACGGTTCACGGCTCCAGTGTTCACCGAGTGAACATGCCGAACTGTTTCGAGCCACCATCGGCGGACTCGGGCTCACCGGGTTCATCAGCAGCGTCCGACTCCAGCTCAAGTCCGTGAGCGGTGGCGACATCGACCAGGAAATGATCCCCTTTTCAAATCTTGCCGAGTTCTTCACGGCGAACGAGGACTCGGAGAAGCGCTTCGAACACACGGTCGCATGGGTGGACTGCGCCGCGCCCGCCTCCAGCCTCGGCCGAGGGATACTGATCTGCGGAAACCATGCCGAGGGTGAATCGACCCGCAAGGCCAGGGGCAGGAGCCTGATCTCCGTCCCCTTCACGCCCCCGATCTCCCTGGTCAACGGCCCGAGTCTCCGCCTCTTCAACGAGCTCTATCGCCAGAAGCAGACCATGGGCAGCCGACGCACACGCATCCACCACCAGCCCTTCTTCTTTCCGCTGGACAGCGTGCGGAACTGGAACAGGATCTACGGACCGCGAGGCTTCTACCAGTACCAGATGGTCATTCCACCCGAGTCGAGCGAAGCCGCGATCGGCGAGATCCTGCACCAGATCAAGTTGTCGGGCACGGGTTCCTTCCTTGCAGTGCTGAAACGCTTCGGCAACCAGGAAGCACCGGGCCTGCTCTCCTTCTGTCGGCCGGGAACGACCCTGGCCCTCGACTTCCCGAATCGCGGTGAACGAACCACGGCCCTGCTCGATCGACTCGACCAGATCACCCTTGATGCCGGCGGCGCCGTCTACTGTGCGAAGGACGCCCGCATGAGCGGCCCGAGCTTTCGGACGTACTATCCCCAGTGGCAGGAACTCGAGAACCTACGGGACCCTGCATTCAGTTCGAACTTCTGGCGCAGAGTGACGGAATCACCATCATGAAGAAGATCCTCATCATCGGAGCCACCTCCGCCATCGCGGAAGCCACCGCTCGACTCTACGCAGAGGATGGCGCACGACTGTCGCTGATCGCCCGCAACCCCGATCGGCTTGAAGCGGTGGCGGCCGACCTGCGACAACGCGGAGCCGAATCGGTCGAGACCTTCGTGCTGGATGCGAACGAGTTCGAACGGCACGAAACGGTCCTGAACGCAGCCGACGAGGCGATGAACGGCATCGATTTCGCACTCATCGCCCACGGGACCTTGCCCGACCAGGCCGAGTGCCAGTCGTCGGCGGAAAGCACCCGCCGCGAATTCGACACCAATTGCACCAGCACCATCTCGATGACGACGATCCTGGCGAACCTGCTCGAGCCCCGGGGCGCCGGATCCATCGGCGTGATCACCTCGGTCGCCGGTGACCGCGGTCGGGCAAGCAACTACGTCTACGGTGCGGCGAAAGGCGCGGTCACCCTGTTTCTCGGCGGACTGCGCAACCGACTGCACGGCAGCGGCATCCATGTCCTGACCATCAAGCCGGGTTTCGTCGACACGCCGATGACCGCGGACTTCCCGAAGGGACCTCTCTGGGCCAAGCCTGAATCGATCGCCCGAGGCATTCACAAGGCGCAGAGGCGTCGACGTGACGTGGTGCACCTGCCCGGATTCTGGCTTCCGATCATGCTGATCATCCGCTCCATTCCGGAGCGAATCTTCAAGCGACTCTCCCTCTGAGCATCGAGCACCTGCAGGTTCCCGGTCGCCCCCGAGGCAGGGACACCCGGTTACCACCGCCGTTCCGCGGGCATGGACCGGGAACTTGACGCCAATCAACACCTTCCGGGAAGACACGCCGGCATGCCCTGCCATACTCTTGAGCAGGAGCAGGAGAATCAGACCCGATGCGTACGCCTTCAATCTCAAGACATGCCCTCTCGGCCGTCCTCGGCATCGCGGGCGCATCGGTCCTCGGCTGGTGCCCTTCGGCGACCGCCGCTGACACGACCTGCCTGGCAGATCTCAACGGCGACCAGATGGTTGATGGCGCCGACCTCAGTCAGTTGCTGGGTTTCTGGGGCGACTGCCTGCTGGATGACTGCCCCGCGGACATCGACGACAATGGCCTGATCGATGGCCAGGACCTGGCGGTCCTGCTCGGTGCCTGGGGCCCGGTCCCGAACGCCTGCGATGCCGGACCATCCTCCGAGCGCCACCAGAAGTGGCCCCTCGGCACCCGGTATGCGAATCAGGGCTTCTGGGAGTACCTGCCCGCGGGTTACGACGAAGCTGAAGACTGGCCGCTGATCATCTTCCTGCACGGTCTCGGCGAGAACGGTGACGGCGGCAGCAGCCAGCTCGAGCGCGTTCCAGCCCACGGACCAGCCAAGCTGATCGAAAACGACCTGTGGCCGGTGGCCGCGAGTGCTGCGGGCGATCAGTTCGTGGTGCTCTCCCCACAGAACAGCACATCCAGCTGCCATCGATCCCCGGACATCGATGCCTTCATCAGATGGGCGATCGACTTCTATGAAGTCGATCCAACCCGCGTCTACCTCACCGGGCTCAGTTGCGGCGCGATCGGCAGCTGGAACTACCTGAAGGATCATCTCGAGGACGACCTGCTGGCGGCGGTCGTGCCGATCTGCGGGTTCGGGGTCGAGACCTGGAACCAGCGCGGCTGCGCGCTCGGTGAACTTCCGATCTGGGGTTTCCACGGCGATGCCGACGACGTGGTCAACGTGATCGGCACGGTCTTCCCGCTGGAGAACATCCAGAACTGCTCGTCACCGGATGCGATCGATGCGCGACTGACCGTCTACCAGGGTGTGCGACACGACTCCTGGAGCAGGACCTACGACCTGCAGGCCGGACACGACATCTACGCCTGGATGCTGACGCACATCAACACGGATGCTCGACCTTGAGCCGAGCTCACTGCCGCTGCCTTGCTCATTCCGACTTCGCAGGCGCTGAAAATCCGGAGAACGGATCCATCAATTCCATGAAGGATGCGACTTCCTTCTTCCGGCTCATGTCGGGTTCCACCGTGGGATCACCGATCTCCTCGATGACGAAGACACCGGAGGATAGAAGCTTGCGAACGAGGAGCAGCTTTGCGTTCTCGGAGAGGCTGTCGGGAAGCTCGCTTACGGAGAACGATCGATTGCACCTGAGGAAGGAAATTGCAGCGGAGAGTTTCTTCGGCAACAGGACCGACGTGAGACCACAGTTGAGGTTGTAACCGACGGCCGTCTCGGTGCTCTTGATGTCGGTCGGACCCGACACGCGTACGACCGTGTTGATGTTGAGTTGTTCGATCTGGAGCGCCGAGCTCAATCGACCGTGGTCGAGCGTCCCTGCTCCATGCATGTTCTTCCCGATTCTCAGTGGCAACGACGGATCGATCGTTTCCTCAGCGGCATCCGCGGCATCCGCGAGCGCCCTGAAGATCTCGCCGACCGACGGCAGGCCGCTCTCTCCCGTCACGACCCCGTAGGGAACCCGCTTGCGATACTCGAGTGACTGACGGGCCACGAGATCGACCAGATCCCTGAGGAGTTGGTGCTGAACCACCGGATAGAGACCGATCGTGTAGTGGATCGAGAGTCCATCCAAGGAAACTGCGCAGTGCGGCACTCCCCTGGGGAGATACAGGACATCTCCGGGCGAGAGTGTCACTTCCTTTGATGAACCGCTCCTCTATCTGATCAAGGCGTTCCTTGTATCCGGCTTCAAGGGTCATGTCCGCCACTGCGGCGACTTCGCTCCCCTCGATCGGCAGAGGATTCAGCGTCTCATAGATGCGCCACACCTTCTGCCCGTGCGTCTGGAGGACGAGAACGTCATGACTATCCTCATGCACGTTGAAACCCTGCGAGCGAGCGGGCGTGCAGTAGACATTGCACTTGATATTGCATGCGAGTTCATCGATGAGCGAGTCAACGAGCGTGGCCACGCTCTCCGTGTGCTCCTGCGCCTCGTTCAGGTTCAGCGGTCGTCCCGTCCGGAAATCGCAGAGTGCATGGTCTTCGCCCTGTTCGGTCTCGATCACCACGATGTCTGCCACATAACGAAACACCGGTCTCGCATTCCGTTGCGACAAGAGCAACCAGACCGACAGGAATGCCATGAAGACCAGAAGTACGGCGACAAGAATGGTCTCGTGTCTGGTGAGCCCCTTTGGAGCAGTCATTCGGTCACGCATGAACTGAACCTTTCGAGTCGTCATGTCCGGCTCCTGAGCTCCTGAAAGTCATTCGTGAAAAGGCGCTCGGCATTCCTGATTTCCTCCGAATGGTCGGAAAAACCCATGAAAAAATCGAACCCCGCCGCAAAGCAGGGTTCGATCTCTTCAAGAGTGGGCCATACTGGATTTGAACCAGTGACCTCTTGTGTGTCATACAAGCGCGCTAGCCAACTGCGCCAATGGCCCATGAGGCGACCATCATGGATGGTCGAACGGCACAGGATAGCGGATCCAGCCGTGGTGGCAACCCATGACCGCCCGGCATGAGTGTCCTTGCCGACCCATGGACAAAAACACACCAGCGACCTCAAGAGGTCGCTGGTGTTCGTCTCGTGGTCCGCCTGGACGAACCTGAGGTGTCTTGCCGGACGCCGCCCATCGGTTCGCCCTAGAGCGATCCAAGGTGCGCCGTTCCGTGCGCATGCGCACGATCCGACCGGCGAATCCTCGCCGTCGAGGAACGGTTTCCCGATCCACTTCGGCATTCGCCACGCGTTCCGTCGAACTTCGCCGGCCTTCCTGCTTGTCCGCACCGTTGCCGGTTCTTCGAAGCAGGTGCTGGATCCGATTCTTTCGAACCGGTTCTCGCGGCCTTGCGAATCCCTTCCTCGGCCTTTCGGTCGAGGTCGCGATTCACTGCGAGGGCAGCGTGCGAACACGTCGTCCTCTTTGCTCGCCACCGGTTCGCTTCGCCCCGAAGGGCAAGGCGTCGTGTGGGCGATACACCCGTCGGTGCACCTCGAGTTCGGGGTGTCGGCTCTTGCGAACCGCCATCCCAGCCTGGTTCATGACTGACGAGCAGTCTTGAACCCATGTGCCCGTCGGCTCATGGCCCGGCTCCGCTGCACGGGTGTCACGAGTGACCACCGTGTCCGGAACGTGCGTTTCCGTCGAAGCGCACTGCCGGTCGGTCGTTTCTAGCTGCGGCTTTCACCGTTCTCGTAACGACCTCTGTTCACGCGTCCCGTGCGCTGCGGTGTTCCGTGTAGGAACCCGGAACGCCGGTTGCGTGCCGCCCACCTTGGCGGTCACCTCGGCTGGCTCTTGAAGCACCGTTTCCGGCGTTTCTCAAGTCCAGTACGAGACTGGCTCGACTCTAGATGCCCTGCACACCCACGCAAGCTGGCGACCGGTGAAGACAACTTCTGCACCAGCCTTCCACCTGCATGACGCACGACAAAGCGGGCATCAAGGACCAACGAACCCCGCAAACCTCTTGCATGAAGTCAATTAGCCTCGTAATCACAATTTCATGGTGCCACCTGTTCTTCGGCCTACACTTGGCAGCACAGGGGGCCGTGCCGATGGATGCCACCGGCACAGACATGGACACGAAATCAGATGCAGTCATTGCCCAGATGCCTTCTCATCGCCAGCTCGTTCATCCTCGCGACAGCACCCCTGAGCGCACAGGATGGTCCCATCGAGGAACTCGGTGCCGGCAGCTACCACGCGACGCTGCCCGACGGACGTGACCGACCTGTCGACGCCAATGGCAACGCCGTCCTTCCCAGGATCACCGCCGAGTTCACGGGCCCGGTGCCGAGCAGCGACTGGTCCAGCTCGATCGTCTTCCCGAGGTACCAGGGAAGCCAGCACGGCGAGGCGATGTTCCCCTGGCCACTCGCGCTGAAGGCTGACGCGAACGGACTTCGCATCGTCGCGAACCCGCCGGTTCAACCGGTCGGCAACGGTTACTCATCGTTTCTTGACCCGAACAATGGTGGCATCCATGTAGGTATCGAAGGACTGCAGGCAAATCGAACCGAACTGGCCGCCCAGGGTGACTGGACGATCACCACCGAGTGCCGTGACCGGGATCGGTCCGTGCGGGCGACGTTCGGACGAGGCCTTCCCTTCGTCTGGTTCGAGGTCATCGGAGCAGACGTTGCGATCACCCTGCCCGATGGCGCGTCCGTCCTGGAGAACTCCGACGCGCGGATCATCATCCAGGCAGGTGGTGATGCCTACGCGGCGTTCGCGCCGAGCGGTTCCAGCTGGCAGGTCGATGGATCATCCGTACGCTCGTCCCTGGGAGGGCTTGGTCACCTCAGCGTGGCCGCACTCCCCGACACCTCGCCCGAAACGATTCAACTCTTTCAACAGCACGCCCATGCAGTGGTCGTCGATTCAAGGGTCTCCTGGACCGTGGATGATACCGACGGCGTCGTGCGCATCGAATACGCACTGGAGACCATCGCACGAGAAGGCACTGAAGACCGGACCCTGACCGGGCTCTTTCCACACCAGACCCCCCACGCATCCCAGGCAGGAACCGGTCATGTGTATGAAACCGCACGTGGACCGATGAGCTTGATCCGGGCGGACGTCTTCGAGCTGGCCGTTCCGGTGGTACCGATCCTTCCCGGGCTGCCCCTGGTGGCGGGCATGGACCAGGAAGCACTGCGTTCCGATCTTCTGGCGATCATCGATGAATCGGCGTCGATCAACGCACCGGACTCGTACTGGGCGGGCAAGCAGCTCGGCCGGGTGGCGAATGCAGCGCACATCGCCGACCAGCTTGGCGAAATCGAGATGCGGGACGAGCTTCTTTCGAGACTGCGTGATGAACTGGAGAACTGGCTGTCGGTGGGCGCACCGGCGACCGGGAACCGCATCGAAGCGGAAGCCTACGATTCCGCAGAAGGCATCACCATCGGAACCGGCGAGGACGGTGGCACCGCGGTGACCGGCATCGGCGATGGCGACCGCCTGCGCTGGTCCGGAATCGACCTGCAGGGGGAGACGCCCGCCCGGGTGCTGGTGCGTTTCGCCTCGGGCGTCGCTTCGGGCGGAAGCGCCCTGATCCAGCTTCGCGCCGATGGCGATGATGGACCGATCATCGGGGAAGCCGCCATCGCCAATACCGGTGGGTGGTCCTCGTGGACCACGGTGCCGCTGGGGGTTTCCGAATCAGCGGCGGCCCTGCTTGATGGCTCACGCGAACTGGTCTTTCGCTGCGATACCGGCTTCGGTGGCGACATCCTGTCACTGGAATGGATCGAATGGGATCTCCCCGGCGGCGCAGCGTCAGGCAAGTCCCTCGCCTACCACCCCGAATGGTCGACGCTGCTGGCAGAGCCCGGCAGCTACGGACTTGCCGGGGAACTCAACGACCACCACTTCCACTACGGCTACTTCATCGCAGCAGCCGCCACCATCGCACGCTTCGACCCGGACTGGGCAAGCCAGGATCGCTGGGGCGGGATGGTCGATCTCCTGGTCAAGGATCCGGCCAACTGGGACCGGAACGACCAGCGTTTCCCCTTCCTCCGGAACCTCGATCCCTACATGGGTCACAGCTATGCCTCCGGGCACGCGGGTTTCGCTGCCGGCAACAACCAGGAATCCTCTTCCGAATCGATGAACTTCGCCCAGGCCGTGGCACTCTGGGGACAGGCGACCGGACGAACCGAAATCAGTGATCTCGGCGTCTTCCTGCATGCCCTGGAAGCCCAGGCGATCGAGCAGTACTGGTTCGATGTCGAACAGTCGGTCTACCCGGAGTTCATGCCGCACCCGATTGCAGGGATCGTCTGGGATGCGGGAGTCGCCTACGCGACCTGGTGGACCGCCAACGTCGAGGAGATCCACGGGATCAACGTCCTCCCCCTCACCGGAGGCTCGCTCTACCTGGCCCGCAGGCCGGAGGCGATGGAACGCGCGTGGGACCACCTGGTCCTCGAGAACCCGGGACCACCGACCGTCTGGCAGGACATCCTGTGGAGCTGGCGCGCACTCTTCGACCCCGAAGCCGCGAAGCAGTGGTTCGAGACCGATGACAGCTGGTATCCCGAAGCGGGTTCATCGCACGCCCAGGTTCGCTTCTGGATCGAAAGCCTCGCGGCGCTGGGAACCCTTCGCGCCGACATCCGTGCCGACACCGCGATGGCCGCCGTCTTCGAGGACGACGGCACGCGCACCTACGTCGCCTACAACGCGGGCACCAGCGAACGCAGCGTGCGCTTCTCCGACGGGTTCACGCTTTGTGTCGGCCCCGGCACCCTGGTGCACGGCGTCACTCCGGGCTCCTGCGGCAACCCGCAGGATCTCGACGGAACCGGCACGGTGGATGGCGCCGACCTCACGATCCTGCTGGGCGCATGGGGCATCTGCCCTGAAGACACCGACTGTCTCGCCGACATCAATCGCGACGGCACCGTCGACGGCGCCGACCTCACGCTTCTGCTTGGTGCCTGGAGCACGCCCTGAACGGCTTCGCAGCCGGTACCTACCCTTGACGGGGCTCCGGTTCGCCTTGCATAAGCATGTAGACCGCAGGCACCGACGCCAGCATGAGCGGGTACCCGAGGAAGACCAAGGGCAGGCAGCAGAGAGCAAAGGTGCCTACCAGGATGAGAAAGATCACGATGGTGAACCCGATGATCGAAAGACGCGCGGGAGCAGCGAGAGCCCATCCACGACTTATGGCGTCGACGGCCGAGTCAACTTTGGCCCGCGGATCAAGAGCCAACATGTACGCCCACAGGATGGAGAGGACCGATACGACGCAGGCGATGATCCAGAGCAGGACCGCAATGGTCATGAGACCGGGCTTCACAGCGATGTGCTTCGCTTCGAATTCCTTCTTTATCTCAGCTTGCTTGGCAACCAGTTCCTGAGGGTTCATCAGGCGCTTGCCATCTGGTCCCACGGCAGTCGACTCCGTGATCAGCTTGATTCCGGCAGCTGCCTCGGCAAACGAGACTTCGATGTTCGAGAACTTCCCGGGATCGGCTGCACCCGCCAAGAAAAACCCGGGGGCGAAAACACACATCTGGATGATTGCGATGGCCAGGATCATGCCGTAGCGACCGGGTCTTCGCGGTTCGTTCGTTCCGCGAAGTCGTCGGAGGATTCCGTAATGCAGGTAGGTGATCAGCGGGATCACGATCACGGCCAGGAGCACCAGGGACGCTGCGGTCGAGATCATCACTGCCGTGAGTCCGCCGGGCTGGATGTCGAGCGAGCTCTGAAGGTAGTACCCAAGGGCGTGGGTCAGGATGTTGACCGCAAGCCCGACGACGATGAAGACCACTCCGTAGCCGAGCACCTGGCCGTAGTGGGTCTTGAACGCATGCCAGGATCGATGGAACATTGACCCGAAGTCCAGGTCGGTTCTTGATTCGAAATCATCTTGCCCGGGTGGGGATGTTTGAGGGGCTGGCGAAGGAGCATCAGACCGTGAATCGCTTTCATGTGTCATACCGATCTCCTTCGTTTTCCCTGTTCGGGTTGCTTGTTGGGAGACAAGCAACGGCAGGTGGATGATGATTGAATCAGGTGTTCATCGTAGCAGCGTGCTCATGAAGCGCGCGGATGCATCCGTTCGCGCGAGCGACGAATGATTCCCGACCGAGCATCGCCAGGGTGTCAAAGACCGGAGGGCTCACCGTTCCCCCGGTTGCTGCGATGCGCAGGGGCTGGGCGATCTTCCCGAGATTCCCCTCGCAATGCTCGTCCGCCCAGGCGGTGATGGTGCCTTCAAGTGCCACTGCCGTGAAGGCTTCGAGCCCGGCGAGCGTCGGAAGCAGCTGCTCAAGCAGGTCGAGGCCACGCGGCTCCCCCTTCAGCATCGCCTTGCGGACACCCTTGGAGATCGGCCAGCTCAGGTCCCCGTCCTCGACGACCAGCCAGCGGTTGCCCTGGTACAGCTCGTCCAGGGTCTTCGACCGTTCACGACTCGCTTCGGCGAGCATGTCGAACTGCTCGTCGCTGAGTCTGTTCAGGAACTCGGGATGGAACTGCTCACCGTGGGCGTGCACCTTGTCACGGAATTCACGGGGGGTCATCGACTGGATTGCATCGAGGTTGAAGGCACGCAGCTTGTCACGGTCGAAACGAGCCGGGGTCTTCTGGACCCGGGACAGATCGAAATGCTCGGCCAGGAACGCGTTGTCGAACTTCTCCAGGTCGTTTCCCGGGGACCAACCGTTCAGTGCGAGGAAGTTGCACAGCACTTCAGGCAGGTAGCCCGAGCGACGGAAGTCCTTGACGTTGATCTCGGGGAGTTCCACATCGAGGGCTTCGGCGAGCCGGACCAGGTCGGTGTTCTCGAGCTGGGCCTTCTTGTCCGCGATCCACGCGTTGAAGACCTCGGGAGCGATCGAACCTTCGGGTGGCGCCTCGATGCCGGCCTGCTTCACGGCGGCGCGGACGGCCTTGTCCTTGTCGCGCTTGGACATCTTCGAGCCGTCGGGATTCATGATCAGGGAGAGGTGCCCGTAGACCGGATGGGGAAACCCGAGGGCCTCCTGGAGCAGCAGATGCTTGGCGGTGTTGTTGAAGTGCTCCTGCGCACGCAGGACGTGCGTGCACTCCATGAGGGCGTCATCGACCACCACCGCGAAATGGTAGGTCGGATAGCCGTCGGCCTTGCGGATCACGAAATCGTCGACCTCGCCCTCTGGGAGCGTCGCTTCACCCAGGACCGCATCGGTGATCACCACCGGACGGTCGGGGGTTCGAAACCGGACCACGTGCGGCTCGCCCGCTTCAGCCCTGGCGATCCGCTCATCTCGCGGCACCTCGAGCCCCGCTCGGTCGTAGCGGTACGGCTGCTTCGCAGCGCGGGCCGCTCGACGCTTGTCATCCAGTTCCTCGGCGGTATCGAAGGCGTGATACGCCAGATCCCGGTCAAGGAGATCCGCCAGGTGCTTCTGGTAGAGCTCCAGACGCTGCGACTGGAAGTAGGGACCATGTTCACCACGGGTGGAGCCGTCGAGTTCGGGGCCCTCGTCCCAGCTCATCCCCAGCCAGTCGAGATCCTCGAGGAACCCCAGCGCAGCGGCGCCGGAGGACCGCTTGCGATCGGTATCCTCGATCCGCAACACGAAGCGCCCCTGCCGACCACGGGCGAAAGCCCAGCAGAACAGAGCGGTCCTGGCGCCTCCCACGTGCAGATCGCCGGAAGGACTGGGAGCGAAACGGGTTCCGGTGCCGGTGTTGGTCGTGGTTTGGTTTTTCATGGGCAGATGAGCTTAACAGCGCACAACACCACACGCCGTTTTGGGAGCTTCCGGTAGGATGCAGCTTGGAGAATTCGATGCAGACCTGCAATCAGGGCTCGAAAGACGACATCACGATTCGATCGGCGCTGAAGACGGATGCCGATGTGGCCCTACGCCTCTATAAGGAAGACCTGAAGGCGCTGTCATCGACGGAACGCCTGGACGACGGGGACCTCAGGAACCTGAATGACACGTACCTGGACGACGCCGACAGCGGCTTCTGGATTGCGGAATACAAGGGTGACGTGGTCGGGATGATCGGCGTCCGTGCCGGGGCCGACCACACCGCGGAAATCTGCCGCCTCCGGGTCCAGAAGGACCATCGCCGCCGAGGAATAGGCACCCTGCTTCTCGAGCAGGCCGTCACCCACTGCCGGGACCACGGCCTCCTGAAGATCTCCCTCGACGTCCTCTCGGACCGGCGACCCGCCATCGATCTGTTTGAAAAAACGGGGTTCCGACTGAACCGTGAACGCGAGATCGCTGACCGGGTGCTGATGGATTTCTACATCGATCTCTACCAGGAGCGAGGCGGCTGAAGGCCTCCTGCCTTCAACGGAGATGAACTTCCGGAAACCCACCGATTCGCTGTCGCCTTCGGTTGCAGCGGTCAGGGCCGGAACGGATACTCGTACAATTGATCCATCATGATTCGATTTGAAGCGACCGAAGGAGTGGTCACATGCAGGATGTGCGTCAACCAATGATCGAATCCATCATCATCGAGGAGGGTTCCAGCGTGTCGAATCAGGAACAGTCTCGGGCTTCCGACACCTACGGCCAGCTCACCTTCACCGGTGACGTGATGCTCAAGCGTCTGCCGCCGGAGGTCTTCATGACCCTGGAGAAGACGGTACATGCCGGGGAACCACTCGACCCCGCGATCGCGAACACCGTCGCTGGTGCGATGCGCGAATGGGCGGTCGAACACGGCTGCACCCACTACTGTCACTGGTTCCAGCCGTTGACCGGCATGACCGCCGAGAAGCACGACGCGTTCCTCTCACCGACCGGTGATGGGAATGCGATCGAGAAGTTCTCCGGCGCCGAACTCATCGAAGGGGAACCGGACGCGAGTTCATTCCCCTCCGGCGGCATCCGAGACACCTACGAGGCTCGCGGCTACACCGCATGGGATGCGACCAGCCCGGCATTCATCCTGCGCACCGATTCGGGCGTCGCGACCCTGTGCATCCCCACCGCGTTCGTCTCCTGGACCGGCGAAGCACTGGACAAGAAGACCCCCCTGCTCCGCTCCACCCAGGCCGTCACCGCCCAGGCGATGCGCATCGTGCGCTACTTCGGCAATGACGACGGCGTGAAGCAGCTCGTCACGACCCTCGGTTGCGAGCAGGAGTACTTCCTCATCGATCGATGGCAGGTCGAGGAACGACTGGACCTGGCCATCTGCGGCCGAACCCTGGTGGGCGCACCCGCCCCCAAGGGACACCAGCTCGACGACCACTACTTCGGCTCCATTCCCGAGCGCGTGCTTACCTACATGAGCGACGTCGAAGCCCGGCTCTTTGAACTCGGCATACCGGTGAAGACCCGCCACAACGAGGTCGCCCCCGGCCAGTTCGAGATCGCACCGACCTACGAGGGAACCAACGTCGCCGCCGACCACCAGATGATCCTGATGCATGTGCTGCACGAGGAAGCGGGCAAGCACAACTTCGACTGCCTCCTGCACGAGAAGCCCTTTGCCGGCATCAACGGGTCCGGAAAGCACAACAACTGGTCGATCTCGACCGACACCGGGGTGAACCTGCTGGATCCGAGGGAGGAAACCCACAGCAACCTCCAGTTCCTCACGTTCCTGTGTTCCGTGATCCGAGCGATCGACCTGCATGCGGACCTGCTGCGAGCGACGATCGCCACCGCCGGAAACGACCATCGCCTCGGAGCCAACGAGGCTCCTCCCGCGATCATGTCGGTGTATCTCGGCGAGATGCTCACCGACATCCTCAACCAGCTCGAGATCGGCAAGACCCGTTCGACCAAGCATGGCGGCACCATGGACCTCGGTGCACGCACCCTCCCCCAGCTGCCCCGACATTCCAGCGACCGCAACCGAACCAGTCCGTTCGCCTTCACGGGGAACAAGTTCGAGTTCCGGGCGGTGGGATCCAACCAGTCGGTCGCCTGGCCGAACACCGTGCTCAACACGATCATCGCCGAGAGCCTGGACTGGATGGTGACCCAGCTCGAGAAGAAGTCGGGCAAGAACCCCACCCCCGCCAAGCGCGACGCCGCAGTGCGCACGGTGCTCAAGGAAGTCGTCAAGAAGCACCGCAAGGTGTGCTTCGATGGAGACGGCTACAGCGACGCGTGGGTCACGGAAGCCGAAGAGAGAGGCCTGCCCAACCTGCACTCCACCGCCGACGCGCTCCCGGTCATCAAGAACAAGGCTTCGATGGATCTCTTCAAGAAGTACCGCGTCCTCAACAATCGAGAGTTGAAGGCCCGCTACGAGATCTTCGTGGAGCAGTACTCCTCGGTGCTGACCATCGAGACCAACACCCTCCTGACCCTCCTGAAGACCCAGGTCATGCCGGCAGCGATCCAGTACCAGACCCAGCTGGCCGAAGCAGTCACGGCGACCCATGCTGCGGGTGCCGAATGCCGCAGCACCCAGGGCCTGCTCCTGGATGTGATCAGCGGAATCGACAGCCTCCAGAAGAGCATCACCGCCCTGACCACCGAGCGGACTCGCGCCTACCCATCAGCGGACAAGCGGATGAAGAGTCATCGGGAACAGCTGGTCCCGGCGATGGAACAGGCTCGAGCCGATTCCGACAGGCTTGAGGAAATCATCCCCAGGGACCTCTGGCCCCTGCCGACCTACGCGGAAATGCTCCTAATTCGCTGATCCGGCAGGGTTGCCGTGATCAACGGAACACCGGAGGCTCACTGGAGCACCGGCGGGCTGTCTGGTACGCTGACCGATCTCAGTCGGTTGCCGAGCAGCCGACCCGAGACCACGTCGACCCAACCACCCCCCCCAACGGCCCATCACCACCGAGGCGAGTCCCATGGAAACCGCAGAAGACATGCAGATCGATGTCGTGATCGAGGACGCCGGCACGTCCGCGAAAGAACTGACCATCACGATTTCGAAAGAGACCGTCGATGAGAAGATCGAGATGTCCTTCGGCACGCTCCAGGACCAGGCCCAGATGCGTGGTTTCCGCAAGGGCCGCGCCCCAAGGCAGCTGCTCGAGAGGCGTTTTGGCAGTGACCTCCTGATCGAGGCCCGCGGCCAGCTGATCGGCGGTGCCTACCAGAAGGCCATCGCGGACCATGAACTTCGCGTGGTCGGCGACCCCGTCTTCCCCGAGGAACTTGCCGAGAAGAAGCTCGAAGCGGGCAAGCCCTTCAGCTTCACGGTCACCATCGAGGTGGTTCCCGAGTTCGAGCTGCCTTCGCTGGAGGGGGTCGAACTCAAGAAGCCGATGTTCATCATCGAACCCGACCACGTCGCCAGCGAGATCGTCAAGCTGCGTTATCGACTGGGCACGCCCGAGCGGATCACCGGCCCCTTCGAGGCCAATGACCGAACCGTCGGCAGCGCGACCGTCGACGTCGAGGGACACGAAGGCACCTTCTTCGAGACCGAGCAGGCCCTGCTGGTCGTTCCCGGCGACGAGGACGAAGGCAAGGGGCAGCTCCTGGGCCTGATCATCGATGATCTCGCCGACCTCGTGACCGGAAAGTCCACCGGCGACACCATCCAGATCGAGACCATGGGACCGCCCGCTCACGAACGCGAGGAACTCCGTGACAAGAAGGTCTCCATCACCTTCGTGATCAACGACGCCGAGCGCATCACCCCGCTCGAAGCCGAACAGGTCGCCGAGCAGATGGGCCTCGAGAACCTCTCGATGCTGGAGGAAAGGGTCAAGCTCGAACTGGAGACCCGGCGCGACGCAGAACAACGCAATGCTGAACGCGAGCAGGTCTATGAATACCTGCTCGAGAACATCACCCTTGACCTGCCAGAACGCATGTCCGAGGCCCAGATCACGCGGACCATCGAACGCCAGCGCATGGAGATGCTCTACCAGGGTGCGGACCCGGAGGACGTCGAAAAGCGACTCGCCGAGATGCGATCCCAGACCGAGGACCAGGCCCTCAACCGACTCAAGCTTCTGTTCATCATGAACGAGGTCGCGCGCAAGTTCGATATCGAGGTCACCGAAGAGGAGATCAACGGACGGATCGCCGGCATCGCGCGACAACGTGGCGAACGCCCCGACCAGGTGCGCAACGAACTGAACAAGAGCGGCGCGATCAACGAAGTCGCCCGCCAGATCGTCGAGCACAAGGGCGCCGACCGCATCGTCGACCAGGCGAAGGTCACCGAAGTACCCGCTGAAGAGTGGAATGCCGCGGCCCAGGCCAAGGTCGAGGCGCGCAGGACCGGCAAGGCCCCTGCAGCCAAGAAGAAGTCGACCGCCAAGAAGACGGCCAAGAAGACCGAGAAGAAGACCGAGAAGAAGGCTGCCAAGAAGACGACCAAGAAGACCACCAAGAAGTCTGCCAAGAAGTCGGGCGACTGAGCTCGCCACCGAGCCCACGCAACACCGCCTGCCTGGAAGAATCTGCTTGAGGGTGCACCATGGTTTTGAGCATGACCAGGCCCACAGAGAGCTCGCTCATCGCCGAGATCTGGCCGATATTGGTCGTTCTGGTGGTTCTGGTCTTCCTGGGGTTCATCCTCATCGGGATCATTCGGCGTTGGATGCGTTCGGATGACGCCAACATGGAAGTCGGCTTCACGCTTTCCGATCTTCGACGCTTGAATCGCGAGGGCAAGCTGAGCGACGAGGAGCTCAAGGTGGCCAAGGACCAGATGATTCGGCGGGTCCGATCGATCGCCAGTGACAGCGAAGCACTCAGGCTCAGGCCAAAGTCGGACCCTTCCCAGCCCCCTGAGGCAGGGGAATCACGAACAGAAGAGCAGGAATGAACGGGAGATCTGAAGACGAGAGTGAAACCCTCCGATACACTCGCATCAGGCCTCGAGTCGTCGTCAGGATGTTTCCGGACGTCGATATTTTCGGCCAGTGATCTGAAACACACCATCCGGGACACCGAGTCGTGTCCCGTTGAACGGACCCAACAGCATGCCTCGCCCAGAACCGCAACGACACGAGAACGACGACCCGCAGCCCAACAACGAGCCGCAGGGTGCAACCCCTCCCTCAGGAGGAGGCAACGGACCTCGTGGAACGGGCAATCGCGGTAACTCCGGCGGCCCCCAGGGCGGCGGCCCTTCCGGCCCCAGCGGTGGTGGTGGCGACGGCGGTGATGGCGGCTTTCGTGGCCGAAAGGTGACCACCTGCTCCTTCTGCGGCAAGACCTCCCGTGAGGTCGGCCCGATGGTCGAAGGCCCCAACGACGTCTACATCTGCAACAACTGCACCGACCTCTGCCAGAACATCTTCCGCCAGGAACGACGTCGGGTCAGTGCAGCACGCCCGCTCTTCCAGACCATCCCCCCACCACGACAGATCAAGGAATTCCTCGACGAGTACGTGATCGGGCAGGAACAGGCCAAGCGAGCACTCGCGGTCGCGGTGCACAACCACTACAAGCGACTGGTCGAGGCTGAGAAGGAAGACAACGACGTCGAGCTGGACAAGAGCAATGTCCTCCTGATCGGCAACACCGGTACCGGCAAGACCCTGCTGGCCAAGGTGCTGGCCCGCGTGCTCAACGTACCGTTCGCCATCGGCGACGCCACGACGCTCACCGAAGCCGGCTACGTCGGCGAAGACGTCGAGAACCTCCTGCTCAAGCTCCTGCAGGGCGCCGACTACGACCTCGAGAACGCCCAGCGCGGGATCATCTACATCGATGAGATCGACAAGATCGGCAAGACCTCCCAGAACGTCTCGATCACCCGTGACGTCTCGGGCGAAGGCGTCCAGCAGTCGTTGCTGAAGATGCTGGAAGGCACGGTCGCCAACGTCCCACCCCAGGGCGGTCGAAAGCACCCCGAACAGCAGTACATCCAGATGGACACCACGCACATCCTGTTCATCTGCGGCGGCTCCTTCGTGGGCATCGAGGAGATCATCCGGCGCCGGATCGGTCGCAGCAGGATCGGTTTCGCCACCCAGTCGGTCGAAACCGGTTCAGCCGATGAAACCAGGGAACTCCTTTCCCAGATCACGCCCGACGACGTGCTTGAATTCGGGCTGATTCCCGAACTGGTCGGCCGCCTCCCGGTGGTCTGCCCCCTGATGCCTCTTGATATCTCGGCGATGGTCAGGATCCTCACCGAACCGAAGAACGCACTGATCGATCAGTTCCAGCACCTCTTCCGGATCGAGGGCGCGGAACTCGAGTTCAGCGAATCGGCACTGGTCGAGATCGCCAAGCGTGCACTCAAGCGCGAGACCGGCGCACGTGCGCTTCGAGCGGTCATGGACGAACTCATGCTGGACATGATGTACGACCTGCCCGACTACGAGCACGAGGGTGCCACCTTCATCATCGACGGCGATGCCGTGCTCAATGGCACCCAACTGCAGGAACTGCCCGTCAGGAAGAAGAAGGAAAGCGCCTGAACAGGCGACCCCTTCGAGAAACACGCACCGTGTCACGAACCGCGCAGCATCGATGGCAACCGGTGGCCGAACTGGCCTTCGATTCCGATCGTCTTGCGGTCTTCCATGCAAGCACCCCCGAAGCCAGACGCGAGGGCTTCCTCGAACTGGCCTGGCCCACACTGCACGCCAACGGCGTGTCCTGGATCGGGTTCTACCTCGAGGACCCCAATGCCCCGGAAACCCAACGGCTCGTACTCGGTGCAAGTCGAGGCGGTCCGGCCTGCAGCCCCATCGGGCTTCATGGAGCCTGCGGCCAGGCGTTCGGCTCCGGTCGGCCACTGCTGGTCCATGACGTGGCGGAACTCGGCGATGACTACATCGCCTGCGACCCACGCGACCGCTCCGAACTGGTGATTCCGATCACCTCGGCCGGGCAGGTCATCGGGGTCCTGGACGTGGACAGCCACGCGATCGGGGCTTTTTCCAATTTCGATCTCGAGACTCTTTGCCCGTTGATGGCCCTCCTGGGGCTCACGGACGCTCCTGGGCCGGCCTGAATACCTGCCCCCTTGCTCCTCCAGCCTGGCCCCGCTATCCTTTCCCGCTTCCGCGATTCGTCAGATCGCACCCCTTGAGGAGTTCTCCAGATGCCTCGCGTCTGCCACTTCACCGGTAAGAGCACCCGATCAGGCAACAGCTACCGCATTCGCGGTCGCAAGAAGTACCTGGGCGGTGTCGGTACCAAGATCACCTCCTGCACCAAGCGCAAGTTCAAGCCGAACCTGCAGAACGTCACGGCGATGGTCGATGGTGCCCCAAAGCGCATCAAGGTCTCCACCAAGGCGATCAGGATGGGTCTGGTCGTAAAACCCCAGAAGCGCAAATACACCTGGACCCGCAAGCAACAGCAGGCCGGTCAGGCCTGAAAGCCCGAATAACCCCCCGTCACATCACCTAAGCCCTATATATGGCTCGGAGTGACGGAAGTGGTACGTTTTTCAGAGATCCCCCGCAGGCCAGTTGACGGCCTCACAGAGGGGGGTATGCTTCCTTGTCCGGTTGAGAACACACGGTTTCGAGCGCCCTAGGGGGGGCCGAAACAAACGCATCACTCGACCCGACACGTTCGACAGTTTGATCCGGTCCCACTCCACCAGATGAGGAATGTCAGGTTTTCCTGAGATCCGTTCGGATGTGCTGTGTCCTCAGACGATACGCGCCCGTCCCCAATACGGATCCCGGAATTCCCACCGAAGTTCCTCGCATTGATCGGTTCGAATAAGACGGACGGTACGTGTACGGACGGTCGATCACCATGGTGATCGGCGGAACGTGCGGACAAGTCAGGAATGACGGACTGAACCGTCATTCATTCCGCAACGGCTCGATGTCTCCTCCAGGACATCGACTCGAACCAGGAACGATGCGTTGGCTCGACGATTTGCAAACCAGGACAGAGACAGAGTGATCGCCGCGACCGATCTCGTCGCTCTCGTCGGTGAGCACCTGCAGCTGCGCCCCAAGGGGCGGGAGCATGTGGGCCTCTGTCCCTTCCACGAGGACAGTCGGCCCTCCTTCAGCGTCATCACGCACAAGGAGAGCCCGTTCTACAACTGCTTCGCCTGCGGCAAGGCCGGCAGTGCCATCGACTTCATGATGGAATTCCACAAGATGAGCTTCCCCGAGGCGCTGAAGGCGCTGGCCGAACGTGCGGGCATCGAGCTCTCCGGAACCATCGAGGAATCAGAGGAAGGCACTCGGAGGAAGGACCTCCTCGAGGCCAGCGACGCCGCTGCGCGCTGGTATCGCAGGCACCTGCTCGACGAGAAGACCGGGGAACTCGCCCGGGAGACGCTGCTTCGACGCGGGATCAACGAAGCCATGTCCGAACAGTTCATGCTGGGCGTGGCTCCGGATGAATGGGACGGTCTGGCAACCAAGGTGCTCGACCTCAAGAACCACGCGCGCATGGGGGATCGCCCGTCGATTCCCTTCGAGGCCTTCGTGAAGACCGCACTGCTGCGCCCGAGGAACGGCGGAGACGGACACTACGACACCTTCCGAAACCGCCTGATCTTCCCGATCGGCGATGAACTCGGACGCCCCATCGCCTTCGGCGGTCGAGCGATCAAGCCCGGCGACGAACCGAAGTACCTCAACAGTCCGGAAAACCCCCTCTTCGACAAGTCCCGGACGCTCTACGCATTCCACCTCGCGAAGAAGGCCATCATCGACGAGGGCCACGCGATCGTGGTCGAGGGCTATACCGACGCGATCGCCTGTCACCAGGCCGGCATCACCAATGTCGTGGCCACGCTCGGAACCGCACTCACCAGGCAGCATGCCCGCCGACTGGAACGGATCTGCACCAGGGTCACCCTGGTCTTCGACGGCGACACCGCAGGACAGCGCGCGGCAGACCGCGCGGTCGAGGTGTTCTTCAACTCGAAGATCGACCTCTCCATCTGCACCCTGCCCGGTGGCGCCGACCCGGACGGCTTGCTCAAGGAAGACGACGGCGAGCAGCAGTTCCACGACGCACTCGCCAAGGCACGCGACGTGCTCGACCACCTGGTCACCGGCTTCCGGATCAACTACACCGCATCCGTCGGCGTCTCCGGTCGCCAGCAGGCGATCGAAGCCATGCTCGACCGCCTTTCGGGCCTGGGCTTCGATGCACTCGACGGCGTTCGACGACACCTGGTCCTGGACCGCATCGGTTCCCTCACCGGGATGAAGGAACTCGACCTCGCTCGCGCCCTGGCCTCGCGTCGACGCCCCAAGCCGGCCGAGCCACGCGTTTCCACTCCTGCTCCTGCCGCTGCTGACGCCCCGAGCGACAACGACGAGGCGGAAATCGGCGATCTCGTCGACGATCACGGAATCGGATCTCTGCAGGCCACGCCGAACGGACCGACCCTGAGTGTTCGTCATCGCGAAGCCGAACGCAGGGTGCTGTCGCTGTTCCTCTTCGACCCGGAGCTGGCCCGCGTGAGCGTCGATGCCGGTGAAGGCACCATGCTGCCCGCGGGTGAACTCTGTCCGGCGATCCAGTTTCTCGATGCCAGCCACCGCATACTCGCCGAACAACTCCTTGACGCGATCGATGCCGGTGAGACACCGGATGTCGGCAGGCTGCTGCTCGATGCTCCCGACGATTCCATCGGCAGCCTCGCCGCCGAGCTCTACCGCCTCGGCCAGGACATCCTGGACAACAGCGAGCTCACCCCCAACGAGCTGCTCGGCAACCTCTGCTCGGAACTGCACCAGATCGCGCAGATCGAACGCTTCAACAACACCCCCGGTACCGATGCCGATTCGGGACCAGCGGAACAGCTGAAGAGACGAATGAACCAGTTGATCGAACGAGGACCGGACAAGGCTTCCCATGCCCGCGTCCCACGTCCCCGCAGACCCATGAGAATGACCGCTACCAAGTCGAAACGCCCCAGAGACAACCGCTGATCGAGACGACCGGACTCGACCAACCCCCTTTCGGAGATTCCCCAACGTGACCGTCACAATCGATACCCTGAATGGATCCCTGCAGGACCTGGCCAAGCAAGGTGCCAAGCGTGGATGGATCAGCTACGAAGAGCTGAACACCGTGCTGCCAGACGCCTTCGTCGACCCTGATCGCCTGGACGAGCTGCTGGTCCTGTTCCGTTCACTCGAAATTCGAATGGTCAACGAGATCGAGGTCCAGCGCCGCCGATGGAAGTCGTTCCGTCCGCCACTGGAGACCGACCTCAAGTTCCAGAGGGACGATCCGAAGCGACCCCCCCGCACGCCTCGCATGCAGATGCTCGAGGATGACGAATCAGTCACCCGCGAGAACGAACCCGAAGCCGATGCAACGGTCAACCGCCCCCCCGCGACCCGGGAGGACCCGCAACCTGCCGCCGAAGGCGAGGAGGAGATCCTCGACGCCGCCGACGCCCAGGCCGTGGTTGAACAGGCCATCAACGAACAGGGTTCAAAGCGAATCGACGATCCCATCCGCATGTACCTCACCCAGATGGGCACCATTCCACTGCTCACGCGTGAAGAGGAGATCCGACTCGCGAAGAAGATCGAGACCACCAGGATGATCTTCAGGCGCATGGTGCTCGAATCCGACTACGCCTCCCAGCAGGCGGTCGAGATCCTCGACCTGGTCCACGAGGGCAACCTGCCCTTCGATCGAACCATGCGCATCTCGACCGCCGAGGAGAACGCCAAGGAGAAGGTCGCGGCTCGCATCCCCTACAACGTGCGCACCATCAAGAAGCTGCTCGGTCTCAACCGGGAAGCCTGGGAACAGCTCATCGGCGACATCTCGGACGCCCGACGCGCCACGATCATCGTGGAGATGGAGACCCGACGCCGCAAGATGGCCACCCTGCTCGAGGAATGCTGCATCCGTACCGGTCGAATCCAGCCCCTGCTCCGCAAGCTGCAGTCGATCAACCGCAAGATGCAGGATCTCGACCGCCGACTCGCCAAGGCCGAGAAGTTCCCCGATCGCTACGACCCCGAGGACACCTTCGTCATGGGCGAGGAATCACAGGGCCTCAAGTCACTGGTGACCGAGGAACTGAGCGACCTCACGAACCGCACCCGACGGATCGAGAATGTCTTCGGCGAGTATGAACAGGCGAAGCGCGATCTTTCCGGCGGCAACCTCCGCCTGGTGGTCTCCATCGCCAAGAAGTACCGCAACCGTGGCCTGCCGTTCCTCGACATCATCCAGGAAGGCAACACCGGCCTGATGCGTGCGGTCGACAAGTACGAGTACAAGCGTGGCTACAAGTTCTCGACCTATGCGACCTGGTGGATCAGGCAGGCGATCACCCGCGCGATCGCCGACCATGCCCGGACCATCCGAGTCCCGGTCCACATGATCGAGACGATGTCGAAGCTTCGCAACATCCAGAAGAACCTCCTCCAGGAGCTCGGCCGCGAACCGACCGTCGAGGAGATCGCCCTCAAGGCCAAGATGCCGATCGAAGAGACGCGTCGCGTGATGAAGATCTCGCGTCACCCGATCTCACTCGATCGTCCCGTCGGCGAGAGCGAGGATTCGCACTTCGGGGACTTCATCGAGGACGAACGACAGGAGTCGCCCTCGGACAGCGCCACCAGCGACATGCTTCGCCAGCGCATCAACGACGTCCTGAAGACGCTCACCTATCGCGAGCGTGAGATCCTCAAGCTTCGCTACGGCATCGGCGACGGCTACACCTACACCCTCGAGGAGGTCGGCCGGATCTTCAAGGTCACCCGAGAACGTGTTCGCCAGGTCGAATCCAAGGCGATTCGAAAGCTGCAGCACCCGGTTCGACGTCAGCGACTCTCCAGCTTCGTTGGTGGTGCCGAGGACTGAACCGAGGACCGGACCGAGAACCGGACCGAGAACCGAACCTGATCAAGCAGGGAGCGCATGGCCAGACCGTGCGCTCCCTTTTTCATGGCCGGCTCATGACCCGATGCCACCGAGCGAGATCGTCTGGACCGGAACATACTCCTCGAGTGCGGCCCGACCACCCTCACGACCCCAGCCGGAGGACTTGACCCCACCGAAGGGTGTGTGTGCGGTCACCGGTGCGGGGTCATTGACCCCGACCACGCCGACTTCGAGTCGTCGTGCGATCGCAACCGCCTCTCCGGAGTCGGCCGCCCAGAGGTATCCGGCGAGTCCGTACGGGGAATCATTGGCCAGGGCGATCGCCTCATCGACGGTGTCGAACGCCCGGACCGGACAGACCGGGCCGAACGTCTCCTCACGGAAGCAGAGCATTTCCGGGGTACAGCCGACGAGGATCGTTGGCGCGTAGAACCGGTCGGTGAGCCCCTCGAGATGAAGATGCCTGCCGCCCAGGATGCATGAAGCCCCGTGTTCGAGCGCATCGGCGACATGCTGGTCGATCTTGGCCATCGCTCCGTCGTTGATCATCGGTCCGATCTGGACACCGGGATCGGTGCCGCGACCGACCACCAGGGCCTCCGCCGCGATCCGAAGCCGTTCAACGAAGTCATCGTGCACCGACCGTTGGATGAGGAATCGGTTGGCCGAGATGCAGGCCTGACCGCCGTTACGGAACTTGCAGGCCAGTGCGCCGGCGACCGCGGCGTCGAGGTCCGCGCCCTCGAGGACGATGAAGGGCGCGTGCCCACCGAGTTCAAGCGACAGGCGCGGCAGGTTGGTGGCGGCGCCATGCACCAGCAACCTCCCGACATCGGTCGAACCGGTGAAGGAGATCTTCCTGACCAGCGGTGACTCCAGCAACACGCGACCGATCACCTCGGGACGACCGGTCAACACGTTCAGGACGCCCGGAGGCAGCCCGCAGTCGACGCAGATCTCGGCGAAGGCGAGGGCACTGAGCGGGGTCTCTTCCGAAGGCTTGAGCACCATCGAGCAGCCCATCGCGAACGCGGGACCGACCTTCTTCGCGAGCATCGCGATCGGGAAGTTCCACGGGGTGATCGCCGCCGTGGTGCCGATCGAGGTGGGATGAACGAGAACGCGCTTGCCCGTGCGCTCCCGATCGAGTTCCTCGACCAGGGGAAAGCGGTCCGCCTCGTAGGCGGCACCGTCGAGAAAACTCCTGGCGTAGTCGACTTCGCCCCGCGCCTCGGAGATCGGCTTGCCCTGCTCCGCAGTCAACAGTTCGGACAGCGCCTCGACCTGCTGGCCCATGCGATCGGAGATCGACCGCAGGAGATCGGTCCGCTCCCCGAGTGGACGGGCGAGGAACTCGAATCGCGCCCGTTCAGCCACTTCGATCGCCCGCAGGGTCTCGGCGGCTCCGCAATCCGGAACCTCGGCGACCAGGCTGTCGTCAGCGGGATTGAGGACTGGAAAGCGGGCGCCGGAATCGGCCTGGCACCACTGGCCTCCGATGAGGTTGAGGGTCTGCACGGGAATACTCCTCGACGTGGTGATCGAACGATGCCACACGATAGCGATCAAACCGCCCCGAGGGACCCGCGACTTTCCTTGAAGCGGTCATGAGACCAGATGCCTGCGAATGGCGTCCATAGTGCGCTTGAACCCGGTCGTGACACGGCCATGTGACAATTCGTCGACGTTTCGCGAGATTCTCAAGCACCGTTGAAAAAACCCTCTCTTCGTCGTGTCATTGCGTCTTTCTGCTGCGAGAAGAGGTGGGTCCGAGCGGACTCCATGTGAACGCGGGACAGCTGCTCGCATGAACACAAGGAGCCTCGCCATGCCGACCACCGTTCAAACCACCGTGCCCCATCTCGGGCTTCTCGCCACAGTCACGGCACTCGCTTGCACCACCACCCTGATGGGTGATGTTCTGACCGTTGATGACGACGGCCCCGCCGACTTCAGCACGATCCAGGCCGCGATCGACGCCGCCGAAAGTGGCGACGAGATTCTCGTCGCACCCGGCGTCTACACCGAGGCGAGTGAATCCTTCATCGCCGCTATCTGGGAGGTGGACCTGGTGCTGCGATCGACTTCCGGTCCGGAAGTCACGATCCTTGAGCCGGGCGAGTCACAGGTGGCATTCGACTTCGACGCGTGGAGTCCGGACCAGTTGTCGATCGAGATCGACGGATTCACCGTGCGGCCACAGCTTCCGAGTGACGGGGAGAGTTTCACGTCTCACCCGAGCGTGCTTGTGTCCAGGGGATGCGACGTGGTCATGCGAAACTGCATCATCGATGGGTTCGAGCTGGGGCCCGACTCCCTGATAAGCGTTGACGGTGGGTATCCACCGAGCGGGACGTTCGAGCTCGAGGACTGCAGGTTCGAGAACAACCCCTCCTGCACGATCAAGTTCATGTTCCTGCACGCGAGCATCACGGGTTGCACCTTCGAAGACAACGCCATTCGTCGGATCGAAGCAGATCGGGGAACCGCCCTGGCCATTGAAGACTGTACGTTCACCAAGAACCCGAATCTCACTCTTCGGTGCCAGGGACCCGACATCGGCGAACCGGGATTCTGGGCGGATGACACCCCCTCCATGACGGTTCGCGATTGCCGCTTCACCGAGAACAACATGGCGATCACCTACAGCACGGCGACAGGAAATGTCCAGAACTGCGACTTCATCGAGAACGAGTCGTCCTATCACGTCCATGCAGGTGTCGGGAGCTTCGTCGGGGTCTCGAACTGTTCCTTCATCGATTACGTGGGTCTCGGGGTCAGCAACAATGAATCGGTTCTCGGGGTGGTTGGATGCACGTTTCGGCCGCGCCCTGAAACGGAAAGCCGATGCTTCAAGGTTGCCGGGATAGCCGACACCAGGGAATTGCTGAACCCCTATTCCGAAGATGGTTTTTTAACAGCATACTTCAGCGCGTGCGTGTTCGAAGGCGGTTCCGGGGTCGAGGGCGGCGCAGGCCTGATCAGTTCGGTCGACCTTGCCTCTTCCGAGCACATGCATCGCGTGGGGATCTGGAGTTGCTCGTTCATCGACAACGGATCGTCCGGCGACGGTGGAGCACTCTGGATCGAGAATACCTGCGTGACGGTCCGCCGGTGCGAATTCATCAACAATGCGAGCATGGGTTCCGGCAATGCGATCCATGCCCGGTTCAACGAGTCCGCGATGTCCGGCGATTATGCCGACTTCGACGTCTATCTCGAGGTCGAAGACAGCACGTTCAGGGACAACGACGGTACGCCGGACTCTCTTGGCGCGTACACGATCTTCAACGAGGGCATGCCGATCGCGCGTTGTCTCGACAACGACTTCTGTGGCAGTCGAATCGACCACCTTGGTGGGGAGGCGTTCTTCGAGTGGAACAACCTCTACGCGGACGACTGCTGGGACAACTTCCCCAACCCGCATGGCATCAGTGCGATCTCGGAGCTTGATCCGTGGATCTGGGCGACCGTCCACGCCAACGACGAGATGGCCCAGGACTTCGCCAGTGGAGGCGCGGGCGACAACGCCTGGGCGACGGTCGATGCGCCGACATTCCCGTCCCAGGCGCATGCGGAAGCGGTCGGCGTGGTGAACGACGCGCAGCGTCTTCACAACGGACGGAGCTACCAGCTTCGAACGTGGGGTGACCTGGACGCCTGGTCGATGAATGCAGGCGAACGGATGTCCTGCGATGCTCATGTCTACTCCGACACCCTCCTGGTGGTCGAGACCGAGGCACTGCAGGTCCTCGACATCGTGATGGCCAGCAGCGGAGCGGCCGAGGACCACCTCGAGTGGCAGAATCAGGCGATGTTCGTGGAGGTCCGCGATGCCGTGACGCAGAGCCCGCTGGTCCCGGTGATCGATGATTCCGCCGGTGGTCGGTGGCGGTACGAACTGCCCGCACACGGCGAGTACTGGATCCTGAGTTTCGTCGAGGTGTTCTCCGAGGCAAGCGCCAAGCATGGCTCGACCCTTCCCCAGGGCACTCGGGTGACCCGGGCCTACGAAGAGACCTACGACGTCCAGATGATCTTTCACATCAAGGGTGACGTGAATGGTGACGGTAGCGTGGACGGAGGGGACCTCTCCGCGCTCCTGGGCAGCTGGGGCACCCAGAACCCCGACCTCGACCTCAACGGTGATGGACATGTGGACGGCGGTGACCTGTCGATGATGCTCGCAGGCTGGGGAGGCGTCTGACCCACCCACGCTTCCATCCCGACTCGGAACGATCCGTGAACACGCCCGCCGGCGTGTTCACGGATCGCTGAGGCACCTCTTGCCCGAGACGTTCGAAGTACCAGCCCCTTCAGTCGAGCGGAATTCAAGCCCGTCACCTCCAGGAAGATCGAGTATCGACACCTGATCACCCCCCGGACCGGGTATCGGACACGAGACATGACCTTGAAACTGCACCCATGAACAAGATGGAACCTCCCAAACCATCGTCACGGATTACACTGTGACCACCCCCCATGCACCCCAACGGAGCACCTCATGGCCAAGGCAGTCGCAGATCCCGGTGAACTTCGCCGATTTGCAGGTGATCTCAAGAAATTCAACACCGAGGTCCAGGGACACATGTCCTCCCTGCAGTCACGCTTCGGCTCGCTCGAGACGACCTGGCGGGACCAGGAACACTCGAAGTTCGCCGAGGAGTTCGATCAGACCATGAAGGTTCTGAAGAGATTCCTGAAGGTTTCAGAGACCCAGATACCCTTCCTTCTCCGCAAGGCACAGCGCCTGGAAGACTACCTGCAGCAACGATGAGCAGCGACCCCAAAGCACGCGTCCTCGACATCACGGCGATCGAACGCTTCAAGGCCGGACTTGCCGAGTTCGGAGATACCGTGAAGATCGGCCTCTACGAGGCCGACAGCGAGATCGAACGAGCCATGATCTGGCTCGAACGTGACCGAATTCCGCACTGGCGTCGCCAGATACAGCTTCGCAACGAGGAAGTCGCCACCGCCAAGAGTGCGCTCTTCCGCAAGCAGATGCAGGGCAACGACAAGGACGGACGTCCGTCGGTGGTCGACGAGAAGATCGCGCTCGAGCGCGCCAAGTCCCGTTTGAACAACGCCGACCAACGTCATCGCGCCTGTCGCAGCTGGCGCAACCGTCTCGCCCAGGAATACGCGATCTTCAAGGGCCACATCCAGGGACTGGCCGCCGTCGCCGAGCGCCAGGTGCCCGAGACCATCGCCCTGATGGATCGAATGCTGGTCAACCTCGAAGCCTACGTGCGGGGCGAGGGTGGCGCAAAGGACCAGATCAACGAGTTGATCAAGGAAGGCGAACGTCAGGCCGCGATGAACCGGACCATCACCGAAGAACTGGACACGACCGACGCCGACCAGGCGGAGTCGATCTCGGATGACGCTGGGAGGAATGAACCATGAGTGTCGCCACCGCGAAGGTGAAGCTCACCTCGGCCACCCGTGATCTGCGGATCAAGTGGGCTGAAGCCACCCAGAAGTGGAATGACCAGGCCAGCCGGTCGATCGAGAAGGACCACCTCGAATCTTTCGAGGCACGGGTCCGCTCGGCGATCAATGCCCTGGATACCATGCAGGATGTACTGAGGATCATGCATCGCGAATGCGATGACGACTGACCCACCAGAAACCATGGAGTACCCGACCCCGTGACCACGGTCGACACCGAACATCACGATCACCCTGTCGAGGCCCTCGAAGAGGCCGTCGGCAGCATCTCCAGTTCGGCCGCGGCCCGCGCCGATGGCAACGAGGAATCCGAAAGGCGATTCAGGGTCGATTCCGCCAACGAGGAGGATCGCCACGCCGACCAGCTGGAGACGATCGGACGCGATCATGCCGAGGGCCTGGAGACGACCACCCAGCAGCACGCGGAGAGCACCGAGTCGGCACGCCGGGAATCCGGCACCAAGCTTGCCACCCTCGAGGACGAATACGAGGTCCGTCGCAAGCGGGTGCTGTCCAAGTCCGAGGAGAAGATCACCTCACTGAAGAGTCGATACGACGAAAAACTTTGGGTCGCGGACACGGTGTTCGAAGCCAACGAGGAGAAGCCTCGGCAGGAATTCGAGAAGGTCAGGGAACAGGTCGAGACACGGGTCCTCGAGATCGAGGAGACCTGCACCATCGGTCGCACCGAAGTCAAGCGCTACCGCCAACGCCCCCTTCCACCTCCGGAAATCAAGGAAGACGAACGGCAGGCGCTCGAAGCCGACCCCGTGTCGGTGGTCTCGGCCGCGATGCAGGAAGCCGCGGAAGCCCTGGCCGCGATCCGCGCACTTCGATTCGCCCGCATCTTCCGAGGTGGCGTGCCGTTTCTCCTGTTCATCTTCGCCGCGGCGATCGGCGCCGGCACGGCGATCGCCATCAAGGGCGGCTACGAGGAGGTCCAGCCGCTGGTCATCGGTGCGGCATCCGGCTTCGTCGCCTGCCTCATCGCCCTCATCGGCTGCTGGCTGATAGCAGCTCGTCAGGTCCGTCGGCCATGGCTCATGCTCGCCTCCGCGAACGCCCGTGCCCACGTCGGCGGTGATTTCATCATCCAGCAGGCGCAGAAGGAACGAGAGACCAAGCAGGAGTCACTGATCGAGGTCCGGGATCGCGACACCCGACGCGCCAACGAGAAGTACCCCCCGATGATCACGGCCGCGCAGGAAGAACGGGATTCACTCCTCAACGACCTCGAGGAGAAGGCGCCGAAGAAACGCGAAGCACTCGAGCTGCGCCGGAACAAGCTCCTGGCCGACGCGGATGAACTCTTCGAACGAGAAACCGATCGATTCAATGCCGAACACGTGGCCGCCCTCGAGCAGGAGCACCAGCATCACCGGGAGCGGCTCGAGGAGATACAGAACGTCTTCACCGCGGAGCAGGAGAAACTCGAACAGGACTGGCACCAGAACATCGAGCGCGCCTACCGGCTCTTCAACGAGCTGCAGGAACGAACCAGTTCGCTGCACCCGGACTTCACCGACAGTGAAGCCTGGAAAGCGTGGTCACCCCGTCCGGACTTCCCGGGCCTGGTGCGCTTCGGCTCGCTCGACCTCGATCTCGAGAAGATCGAACATGCCCAGCCGGAAGAGGAACGCTTCAGGATCGACGTGCCGCCAAGATTGGAAATACCTGCCTTCGTCGGCTTTCCCGACCCCTGCTCGATGCTCATCGAGACCGACCATGACGGCCGTGAAGCAGGCATCGGACTGGCCCGCGCGCTCATGCTGCGTCTCATCGCGACCATGCCGCCGGGGAAGATCCGCTTCACCATCATCGACCCGGTCGGCCTGGGCGAACCCTTCTCGGGCTTCATGCATCTCGCGGACCACGACGAGCAACTGATCAACGACCGTATCTGGACCGAGACCCGGCACATAGAACAGCGACTCCTGGACCTCACCGAACACATGGAGACGGTGATCCAGAAGTACCTTCGCAACGAATTCGAATCGATCATGGACTACAACGAAGCCGCCGGCGAGATCGCCGAACCACTGCGCTTCCTCGTCGTCTGTGACTTCCCCGCCAACTTCACCGACGTGTCCGCCAAGAGACTGGCGGCAATCGCCACCAGCGGGCCGCGCTGCGGCGTGCACACCCTGATCATCCGCGATCGTCGCCGGGACATGCCCGAGGCGCTCGACATCACGACCCTGAGGAACAATGCCGTCGTGGCCAGGCATGACGAGGGAAACTGGCGCGTCGAACGCGGCGCACTCTCCAGTCTTCCCCTGAAACCGGAGACCGCTCCACCAGACGACCTGGTCACGGAGATCGCCCACCAGGTCGGTTCATCCGCGATCCAGGCCGGACGGGTCGAGGTCCCCTTCGACGTGATCGCCCCCGATGAGGACGAGTACTGGACCGCGTCCAGCGAGAAGAAGCTCACGGTCAGCCTGGGCCGCAGCGGTGCGACCAAGCTCCAGCAGATGGTCCTCGGCGTGGGAACCGCACAGCACGCACTGATCGCAGGCAAGACCGGTTCGGGCAAGTCGACGATGCTTCACGCCCTGATCACCAATCTCGCCTGCTGGTACTCGCCGGATGAAGTCGAGTTCTGGCTGGTCGACTTCAAGAAGGGCGTCGAGTTCAAGACCTATGCCACCCACAAGCTCCCACATGCCCGTGCGGTGGCGGTCGAAAGCGACCGGGAGTTCGGTCTCAGCGTGCTGCGTGGACTCGACGAGGAACTCAAGCGACGTGGCGACCTCTTCAGGAACCTCGGGGTCCAGGACGTTCCCGGCTACCGCAATTCGGGACAGACCGACCCCATGCCCCGGGTGCTGCTGATCGTCGATGAATTCCAGGAACTCTTCGTCGAGGACGACAAGATCTCCCAGGATGCCTCGCTTCTGCTGGACCGGCTGGTGCGACAGGGCCGAGCTTTCGGAATCCACATCATCCTCGGTTCGCAGACCCTCGCGGGAGCGTATTCACTCGCACGAAGCACCATGGGCCAGATGGGTGTTCGCGTTGCACTGCAGTGCTCTGAAAACGATTCCCAACTCATCCTTTCCGATGACAACAGTGCGGCCCGCCTGCTGTCCCGCCCCGGCGAGGCTATCTACAACGACCAGAGCGGGCTGCTTGAAGGCAACAGTCCCTTCCAGGTCTGCTGGCTCGACGAGGCCGTGCGGGACACCAGGCTCGGACAGGTGGAGAAACTGGCCAACGAGCGTGGATACGAGATCAACACCATCGTCTTCGAGGGAAGCCGCCCCGCACTGCTTGGCGAAGCCAAGGTCCTCGAGGATGCCATCAACTCCGAACCGACCGCACTGCCGATCGCACCGCAAGCGTGGCTGGGCGAGGCGGTCGCGATCAAGGACCCCAGCGCGAGCACCTTCAGGCGTCAGTCGGCGACGAACCTGCTGGTGCTCGGACAACGGGATGACGCCGCGATGGCGCTGAGCACCGCCGCCCTGCTCTCGCTGGCAGCCCAATATCCGCGGGACCAGGCCACCTTCACGGTGCTGGACGGTTCACCGGCGGACGATCCCGATCATGCGATGATCACCGACCTTGCCGCGGCACTTCCCCATGCCTCGATCATCCCCGGCTTCCGGGATGCAGACGCGTCGATCATCTCGCTGGGCGCGGAAGTCGCCCGACGCGTTGATGGAGGCATCACCGATGCACCTGCACATTTCCTGTTCATCCACGGATTGCAGCGGTTCCGAAACCTGCGTCGCAACGAGAACGACTTCGGCTACTCCTTCGACGAGGATTCGGAGAAACCCCCGAGCCCGGACAAGACGCTCGCGACGATTCTCCGCGAAGGCCCGATCCACGGCGTGCACGTGGTGACCTGGTGCGACACCGTCGCCTCCCTGCAACGCTGCTTCGATCGCCAGAGCATCGGCGAATTCGACCAGCGCGCTCTGTTCCAGATCGGCGCGACCGATTCGAGCACCTTGATCGACTCCCCGGTCGCCAGTCGCCTGGGATTCAACCGTGCACTTCTCTTCAGCGAGGAACAGGGAACGATGGAGAAGTTCAGACCGTGGACGACTCCGGACAGGGACTGGCTGGCCGCGACCGCGGCACGGATCTCCGCGCGCCCCGTCGGAGGCTGAGGTCGATCATCAAGGCAGGGCCGCCAGGCGTTCCGGGGCGAGCTTGCGCACCGCATCCCAGGCTGCCTGCAGCTTGCGGACACTGGCCGCGCCCGGACCGGCCAGGGATGGCGCCGCGAGGTGGATTCGAAGCTCGTCGACGGCGAACTCGTAGCCGAGCAAACCGTCCGTCCCACTCGGCACCAGCGCACGAGCGAATTCCAGGCGCCTGACCCAGGGGGCGAGGCTCTCACGATCGCGCTCATCGCGAACGTGCCCCTTCTCGTTGAGTCGTTCGAGACGCCGCACGAGTGCTTCGAGCCGCCGTGGTGCATCCCGCATCCGCAACCAACCTCGGTCGGGGAACGCAGCCGGGAAGATCGAATCGACCTGAGCGCGCATGTCAGCGACTGCGACCGCCCAGGTTTCCGGCACGCCCTGTTCGAGCCTGGCAACCAGCGTGTTGCGAAGCGACAACGAACGTTCCACCGCTTCGACCACCCGCTCGCTCCTGGTGGAGAGCTCGGGAAAGCCCTGTTCGAACCTGGCCGTCAACGCCTTGTGCGAACGAATCGACACCACCGATGGGCGATCGGCGAGAAAAACCGCATCGATGACCAGACGTTCCAGGTGACGACGAAAATTCCTGCTGGATCCAAGCGGCGCATAGGCGAGTTCAAGACCACGTTCATCGAGCAGCCAGTCGAGATGACCTCCGATGGCGTCCTCGGCCAGCACACCCAGGGCACGTCTGATCCCATCGTGGTGCCGGCGTTCGGCCGCCAATTCCGAATCGAGCAGGCGAATACCGAGTGAATCACCGGAATCCACCAGCGCAGGCCAGGCCACCAGCGTTCCCACTGCAGCCGGCATCTCCACGCAGAGCGGAAGATCCTCGTCGGGCAACGTGGTCAGATCATCTTGTTCGATTCGGGTCGAGACCGCATCAACACGTGCACGAAACGCACGTGTCGCCTCTTCGCGAAGCCCGGCGACCAGCGAGGACGGGTCACGCGAGACGGCGATCTCCGCTCCGGAGTCATCACGAACCCGTATCCGCATGCGAAGGTGATCGGGAATTCGTTCACGATCGAAGTCATCGGCAAGAACCGCCACGCCGCCGATCCGGGTGAGATGGGCGGCCAACGCGACGAAGAGATCACCCCGGCCGAATTCGAGAGATTCATGTGCACCTTCCGCGGTCTCCTTGATGGGACTGAACCGGGTCCGGATCCGCTTGGGCAGGGAACGCAGGAGCACCTCGATCTTCTCGGAAAGCATCCCGGGAACCAGCCATTCGAACACCGTCGGCTCCAACTGGTTCAAGCCGGCGAGGGGAACGTCGATCACCACGCCGTCGAGGTCGGTGCCGGGTTCGTGCCGGTAGTCCAGCGGCAACTGCATCGGCCCGCGATCGAGTCGATCGGGGAAGGCCTCTCGATCGACTTCATGCCCCGGTGGACGAAGCAGGTCCGACTCCCGCATGAGCAGGAGTCCCGGAGTCTCACGGTCCGCCCGTGCATGCCAACGCTGGAAATCGGGTGCGCTGTGCACATTCGCGGGAATGCGCTCGTCGTAGAAGGCGAAACGCGCTTCGGTACTCACCAACAGGTCCCGGCGTCGCCCCTTTTCCTCGAGGGTCTCGATCCGGCGTCGCAACTCGGCGTTCTTCGCGAGGAACCCGGAGCGGGTGCGAAGCTGCTCCTCGACCAGGGCCTCGTGGATGAACACATCCCGGGCCACCGCTCCATCGATCGGTCCGTAGGGCACCCGTCGCCGGGGCACCACCACCAGGTTCCCGTAGTGAACCCGCTCCCACGCGGCGACCTGACCCGAATCCTTCAGGTAATGCGGGTCCTCGTATTCCCGACGAACCAGGTGCGGGGCGACCCGCTCGACCCAGTCGCCGCGCATCTTCGCGCAGATGCGACCGTACCGACGCGTGGTCTCGACCACTTCGGCAGCGACCACCCACGGGGGCTTCCGGTGCAGGAGCCCCGATGACGGATGAATCGCGAACGCACCTCCCGCAGGAGTCGCGTAGAGATTGTCCTCGTCGAGACGACCGAGGTTCGAGACCAGCCCGGACAGGATCGACCGGTGCAAGGCGCCCCAGCCACCGTCACGGGGTCTGCGACTGACCTTCTCGGGAAGCCGTACCTCGAACACCTCGCGTGCCAGTTCACGAAGCTGCCGCCAGGTGTCCGCCCACTCACGAACCCTGACCCAGGACAGGTAACGGTCATGGCACCAGCGACGAGTGGCGCTCGAACCGTGCTCGGCGAGATGATCGACGTAGTCGTTCCAGATCTGCAGGAACCCGACGTAGTCGCTCTTTTCGTCTCGCCAGGGAGCGTGCGCGAAATCAGCGGCCTGTTCACCCCCGAAGGGACGCAGCCTCGGGTCCTGGGTCGAAAGGACCGCAGCCACCACCAGCATTTCAGGCAGGCAGCCTTCCTCGAAGGAAGCGACCAGCATTCGACCGATGCGTGGATCGATCGGGAGTCGCGCCAGGGAACGTCCGACTTCGGTCAGGGCCCGAGTGCGGTCCACCGCACCAAGTTCATAGAGCGTCGCCCACCCCTCCTCGACCATGCGACCCGAGGGTCTTTCGAGGAACGGGAATGAATCGATGTCGCCCAACCCCAGGGAAAGCATGCGCAGGATGACCCCGGCCAGGTTCGAGCGAAGGATCTCCGGCTGGGTGAACGGTTCGCTGGCAGTCCAGGTCTCCTCCGAATAGAGACGAATGCAGATCCCCGGTCCGATGCGACCACAACGTCCGGCGCGCTGGGTCGCCGAGGCCTGGGAGACCTGCTCGACGGGCAGGCGCTGTACGCGACTGCGCGCGCTGTAACGGGAGATGCGAACGTGACCGCTGTCGATCACACCTCGAATCCGAGGCACGGTGATGGATGTCTCGGCCACGTTGGTGGAAAGGATCACGCGCCTTCGTTCACCGGGCTTGAAGATCTTCTGCTGTTGTTCCGAAGACAACCGTGCGTAGAGCGGAAGCAACTCGACCCGCTCCCCCAACGGCCCCTGCAGGTACTCGATCGCCTCACGTATCTCTCGTTCACCGGGGAGAAAGATAAGGATGTCACCGTCGGGAACCTCTCGCAGCAGTTCCAAGGTGGCATCGAGCAGTTCAGACTGGAGGCTGGGGTCGTCCGCACCGGGCTCGCTCGACTCGAGCGAGCGCCACCTGATCTCGACCGGATGCGCCCGCCCGCTGACCTCGATGACCGGGCAGTCGCCGAAGTGCGCACTGAATCTCTGTGCATCGATCGTCGCACTGGTGACGATCACCTTGAGATCAGGTCGTCGTGGCAGCAGACGCCTCAGGTAGCCGAGCAGGAAGTCGATGTTCAAGGATCGCTCATGCGCCTCGTCGATGATGATCGTGTCGTAGGCAAGGAGATCCGGATCATGCTCGGTCTCGGCCAGCAGGATGCCGTCGGTCATGAGCTTGATCGCGGTGTTCGCGCTCAGCTCGCGCGTGAAGCGCACCTGCCACCCGACCGCCTGACCGATTTCGGTCCCCAGTTCACCGGCGATCCGTTCAGCCACGCTTCGGGCCGCGATTCGCCTGGGCTGGGTGTGACCGATCCGTCCGTCGATACCGCGCCCGAGTTCAAGACAGATCTTCGGGAGCTGGGTGGTCTTGCCCGAACCGGTCTCGCCGCAGACCACCACCACCTGGTTCGAACGAATCGCGTCGGCGATGGTCTCACGGAGCCCGCTGACGGGGAGTTCCGCTGGATACATCAAGTCGCGCCCGGCCAGTTCGCTGCGCTTCGCCTTCTCGCGCTCAGCCTGGACAAGCGCCTGTTCCAGTTTCGCGAGAGAACGATCGACCGGCTGGCCGGTTCGATGCCTTCGCCGAAGCCTGCTCAGCCAGCGACCGAGTTCGCGACGCTTCAATGCGGAACAGGCCTCGATCCGTCGTCGAAGAACATCAAGCACCTTGGATGCGTCGGGATCATGAGCAGAGCGTGGCATCTGGCTCATTGTATGGCCCAGTACCGCCCACGATCCACACGGCACACAGATGCGGCACAGCTCGTTAGGCTGTGCACTTCGGGCGCTTAGCTCAGTTGGCTAGAGCATTCCGCTTACACCGGAAAGGTCACTGGTTCGAGTCCAGTAGCGCCCATTTCCGATTGCTTCCGAGTGTGCCCCACCAAGGGGCACCGTGGATGCATAGGGAGACGTGGTCCACATACCCTGGGGGTGTGCTGCCCACTTACTCGTCCACACATCACATATTGAATTCCAACGAGAGCTGCCCGGCATGTAGCGAAAAGGGTCAGGCAGCGAACGGCTACCTGCTGGGAAGCTTCTCGTCGAGAGCCTCTATCGCTTCGAGGATCTCTTTGCGTCCTTCAAAGACAGCCACGAGGTTGGCCTCGTTGAAGTAAAACTCATAGGGCGATCCAATCACCCGGTAGATGATCTGATCCCTGTTCGACCTGCGATCTACCTGGGCCTTCTCTTGGGCCTCCTGATGCAGGTAGGTGAGCCACCCGGTGCAGCCGAGCATGGCGACGATGATGAGGACGGTGGGAATGTGTTTCTTCATGGAGGTGCCCTTTCTCTCAGGCTCGTGGGTCGGATCAGCGGGTGTTGATGATGATCACTGCGGAGGTAATGACCGCGATGAGGACACGCTCATGAAAGCTGCCTGATGGACATGAAGAGATGTCAATGGATGAGTTGAGTCAAGCTGCGGGATCCCAGGCCGTGTCGGGCGGCGGGGGTTATCTCATCATGACACCCCCCGACTGATTGGCGTTGGCTGGCTGAGCGTGTTCCGTGCGCTGATTGATCGCGTGCAGCCCCGCCGGCGCTGATTCCGACACGTTTCGGCGGGCGAGGTTTGCAAGGTGTGACGTCTTTCAAGGGAGCTCCAAGGGTGCGCCCCTCCTATACTGCTCCAGCAACAGGAGGCGACATGAACGAAGACATGACCAACCTAATGCCCCTGGCCCTCGGACTCGGCGGCGGTGTTGTTGTCGTTGCCGTGATCTGGTTGGTGTTCGCCATCGTGAAGAAGACGAAGGGCGACTGACTGCCACTGCCCTACGCCCAGACGCCCTGTGTGCCGCTCTCACGGGGCGCCAGACTGACGGAGTCCCCGTGTGATCTCCAGCGAAAAGTGACCCCCAAGAGCCACTCAGGCGGCTCTGGCGGGCACCCATAAGGCGCACCTCAAGCCATCGACGCAGGCACGAGGCGTGACGCCTCTCACGTCCAGAATCATTGTGTGCAGGGGAATACCGAGAGGCCCATCGAAGGGGCCGTCGGTGTTGCTCTGTGCGCGCTCCCGGTCACTGCCTTTTCCAGATCGTGGAGGTCTTTGGGGCTCCGGTTGCAGGGTCAAGCCAGCGAGCGGTCCTCAACCCTGTGCAGTTGAGCATGAGAAACAGCTCAGTGCTCCAAAGCGGCCAGCTCATGAGGCATACTCTAAGTCGTTAGCCTCTATGTATCGATGGTATGACATTGCTCTGTGCTTTATGCATGGTCGTGTACACTGCCTGTGCAAGCCAGTATGCACTATCAACTTCTACAGTGTTGCCTCAGAGCAACCCGAGGCAACAGCGCTCTACCAGGGAACACTGAACGCTCTTTAAACTCTGAATGACCAGCATTTTCAAGACCCCGCGTGCTATTGATATCTTCTTAGCGCTGTACCGTATTATATACATTACATAGTGTCTTTGTAGATTCTGCGCAAAGAAGCCAGCAACCTGCGCGGACATCCCGAGGGGCCCCGAGGTGAACCCACGCTGGTACGAGACCGCACAACCTGACGCCCCTCCACTCCGATGCCTGCCCCGGAGACCTGTGAGACAGCCCACCCACTCAGCAGAAAAGCGAGTTCCAAGGGGCGGATGCTCGGGCACCCTGAGCCAAGCCAGGTCAGAGGTCGTCGAGCTACGTTCACCTGTGCGAGTCGACCACCCACCAACGTGGCGCCGCGTGGCAGGCCTCAACGCTCACGACGAAAAAGCGCAGCAACGATGGCGCAGGCACCCCCCCGACTGAACGAAATACATGCCTTCAGACACGAGGGAAGCCTCAAGGGGAGCGACCTCACGCAGTCCCCCCTGAGCCGTTCCGGCATCAAGGGCCCACCCACGAAGACCCTTGAAACCCACTGAAAATGACTTCTCGAGCTTTCGTCACACCCAGCAAACCTCCCCCGGATCACGGCTCGTTTCACCGGCTCCTGCGGGCTTGCCTCAACCCCGTTCTCCTGATCCGGGTCACACCGCTCGACGCAGCCCATGAGCCACTCATAGCTGGCTCGCGGCTGGCTCGCGGCTGGCTCGCGCGGTCCGAACAGCCCCTGCGGTGCCAGAGAGCCGACTTCGAGATCTTGAGTGGCGGAATCAAGAAGTGCCGGTCGATACCGAGATGGCAGTTCAAACACTCGCATGCACTCCCGGAGAGCACCTTGATGACACCTATCCTCCACACCCAGGATGGCGAAAGCCCCCAGGGCCCTGATGACCAGATGAACTCCCCCGACGATGCCGGCATGAACACCATGTCCATGGAGTCGGAACCCAGTGTCGCCCCGCCGCAGGATGACCTGCCAGTTGTTCAAGCTGGTCTTCTGGAAGTCCTTGTTGTTCTTCTTGCTGTTGCCTTCTGGGTCCTCTTCATTGCGGGACTCTGGAAGAGCTTCAACAAGGCGAACATCCCGGGCATCCTCTCGATCATTCCGATCGTGAAGCTGTTCTTCATCGCCAAGCTTGCCGGCAAACCGGCCTGGTGGGGCGTGCTTCTCCTGATTCCCGTCATCAATTTTGTGGTCGCGATCATCATGTGCATGGGTGTTTCCGAGCGCTTCAACCGCGGCCTCGGCACGACACTCGGGCTGTTCTTCCTGACACCGATCTTCTACCTCATCCTCGGCTTCGGGTCGGCCCAGTGGACCCCGCCGCCGGCTGAGAACTGACCGACCCAACGCCCAGGTCACATCGAACACCCACGCGGGGAAGCCAGGCTTCCCCGCGTTTTTTCGTGGGCTTGTCTCGAAATTCAAGGTGGAACCCCAAACTCCCCCCACACGGGCTCATTACCGGGGGTCGGCGGCCCCGATGGAACCGCAGCCATTGTCTCACCGGATGGTCAGGGATACCCTTGAGGATTCATGATCACCCGATGGGAACGATTCCTGACATGCACCAGAAACTCCCCGTCCGACTGCTTCTGCTGACGACAGCCGTCCTCGGCGCGATCCTCATGGCGAGTTGCCAGGACCTCTTCCTGGAACGGGCCACCAAGAAGCCCAAGGCCAGCCGGATCGGCAAGACGAACTTCGAGCACGATGTCGACCCGATCATGCGCGGAACGGTCGGAAGCGAAGGCGTGTTCACCGGATACCAACCGGTGGTCGTCCGCGGCTACGGGCTCGTGGTCGGGCTGAAGGGCACCGGAAGCCGCCTGGTCCCGGCCACTGTCAGGGCCACCATGCTCGCGGAGATGGCCCGTCGCGGCGTTGGGGATTCCAGCAACGGCTGGGGACACCTTTCGCCCGAGAAGATGCTTGAATCAAACGACACCGCGGTCGTCGTCGTCGAAGGCGTCATACCCCCCGGCGCCATCAAGGGCTCCGAGTTCGATGTGCGGGTATTCGTGCTGCCAGGCTCGACCACCACCAGCCTCGAAGGCGGCCGGCTGTACACCACGGATCTCCGACCGGGCGCACTGGCCTCGGGTTCCAAGCAGGCATTCGCCCTGGCAAGCGCATCCGGTCCCATCTTCATCAATCCGTTCATCAAGCCCGGGTCAACCCAGCGAGATTCAGTCAACCGACTCAGCGGGCGCATACTCCAGGGCGGCACGACGACCGACGACATGCCCGTCAAGCTGCGCCTGGCGACCACGTCCCACGCACGAGCGATGACCGTGCAGGAAGCGATCAACAGCAACTACCCGCGTGAACCCGGACAGCCACAGGACACCGCCCGCGGCGAAAGCGGCGATTCCATCGTGATCACGGTTCCTCCCTCGCAGTCGGAGGAGACAGAACGGTTCATGCAGCTCCTGAAGCACACCTCGCTCATGGTCGGGTCGGTCGATGCCAGCTCGCAGTTGGTTCGCAGGGCCCTTCTTGCCAACCCCGGCAACGGCAGGTCCGCCCAGTGGCGCTGGTGCGCCCTTGGACCGAAGGCCGTCCCCATGATCCAGGACCTGTACGACCATCCGGAGGAATCTCCTCGATTCGCCGCGCTGAGTGCGGGCGCCCACCTTGATGACGCACTGGTCGTACCGCACCTCGTGGACCTGGCCGAGAAATCCACGAGCAAGAAGCGTCGCCTGCTGGCGATCCGCTACCTCGGCGCCATGGGCGTCAACCCCCGGATCGACATCGGCCTCCGGGAACTGCTTGAAGACGAGGACATCGACATCCGACTTGCCAGCTTCGAGGCGATGCTCGAGCGCAAGGATCCGATCATCGCAAGCACCTCGGTCGACGGAAAATTCATCCTGAATCTCGTCGAATGCTCCTATCCGATGGTCTACATCTCCCAGACCGGTGATCCCCGGATCGCCGTCTTCGGCACGGAGCAGCAACTGAAGAAACCCCTGACCCTCAACACCTGGGAGGGTCGTCTCCTGATGAAGATGGACAAGGAGCCGGAAGAGAAACTTCAGGTCTTCTACCGACCAAAGGAAGGCGCGCGCCCCACGATCGTCCTTGCCCCGACGGATCTCCCCAGTTTCATCAGGTTCATGTCCCACAAGACCAGCGTCGAGGACCCCTCGGCCGGGCTCGACCTCGGATACGGCGAGACCATCAGCGCGGTGCATGAACTCTGGCGGAAGGGCTATATCAAGGCCGACTTCAAGGCTGAACAGGACCGGGTCCTGGCCACGATCCTCGCCAACGAGACCAAGGACGAACGAATCTCCAGGCCTGAATTCGACTCACTCGAGGTCCCGGACCAGTTCCAGCCCGAGCGACCTGAATCATCAAATGCCTTCGACTCGCCAAGACCTGCCCGTTCCGGCCTTGAAGGCAAGGCCGCGCCCAGCGATACTGTTCCCAGGTAGGAATTCCGAATCAGGGCTGGAGCCCTGGATCGACCTGCCTTCGGATGGCCATCGGACGGTCATCGCAGCCACAGGCCCGGTCCCAGTGATCGGTCGACAGGAGGTCGAGTCCATGCGGCTTGCCAAGCTGACACTTTCAGGCTTCAAGAGCTTCGCCGACCACACGGAGTTCCACTTCGACGAGCCGATCATCGGGGTCGTCGGCCCCAACGGCTGCGGCAAGAGCAACGTCGTCGACGCCATCAAATGGGTCCTTGGTGAACGAAGCGCGAAGAGTCTCCGCGGCAGCGCGATGATGGACGTCATCTTCGCCGGCAGTGCCTCACGCAAGCCCATGGGCGGCGCCTCGGTGACCCTGACCTTCGAGAACCCGATGGAGTCCTTCCAGGATGACGGCGAGGAGCATGGGTCCGGCACCGTCCAGCGACGTGCCCTCGGGGTCGATACCGAGGAAGTCGACGTCACGCGCCGCCTGTTCAGTGACGGCAAGAGCGAATACCTGATCAACGGCAACAAGGTTCGCCTCCGGGACATCAAGGAACTCTTCCTCGACACCGGCATCGGCACCAACGCCTATTCGATCATCGAACAGGGCAAGGTCGATGCCATGCTCCTGGCCAACCCCATCGAACGGCGTGCGATTCTCGAGGAGGCCGCAGGGGTCGCCAAGTTCCGCACCCGGAAGCTCGAGGCCGCGAGAAAACTCGAACACGCGGAACGAAACCTCCTGCTGGTTCGCGAGCAGCTTTCCAACACCGAGCGTCGCCTTCGCATCGTCCGCGGCCAGGCGGAGAAGGCCCAACGTTATTCCGATCTCGATGAACGACGTCGTTCCCTGCTGAACGGGCTCTTCCTCGAACGCTTCCACGATCTGCACGAACGACTGCACGGATTGACCAGCCGACTGTCCATCGTCACCACCGAGCGTGACCAGGTCATCGCGGCGGTTGCCGAACTCGAGGAGGTCAAGCAGTCGGCGGAGATCGAACGACAACGCGTCCAGGAAGAACACCACGGCCTGGAGCAGCGTCGTCTTGAACTGCAGGCGAACGAGCAACAGGCACGCCAGCGCGCCGAGCTGACCAGGAAGAACCTCGAGGAAGCCAATCTCCAGCTCGACCAGGAAGCCAGTCGCATCAGTGAGTTCGAGGATTCGCTCGCCACGACCACCGAGAAGCTCGAACAGCTCGATCGGGATCTTGCAGAGCTCGCACTCCGCAGCAACGAGGCCGAGCAGGCCACCGCTGAATCAGACGAGGCCCGAAGCCGTTCAGCGCAAGCCGCCGCCAATGCGCGCAACGAACTGGTCCAGGCCAGGGAGACGGTTTCACGCATCGAACGAGATGTCGCCGGCACCGAGAGCCAGATCGCTTCACTCGGCGAACGCGAACACTCCCTCAGGGACCAGCTGGATCGACTCGAGACCCGCAGCGAACCGTTCGCCCGGGAGATCGAGCAACAGCACGCCGCACGACTGAACGAGGTCACCGCCCACACCCAGGCGCAGAACGAGACCCGGCAACTCGAAGGCGCCATCCATGAACAACAGCGCATCACCAGTGCACTGGACGACCAGCAGTCGGAACTGCTCAAGGAACTCGGTGATCTCCGCGAGGAAAGATCCGCCGCAAGTTCCCGTCGCCGTGTCCTCGAGGAGATGAGCAAGGCTCGCGAGGGCCTGGGATCCGCCGTCAAGAAGGTGCTCGACGATCCCCAGCGGTTTCCCGGTGTTCATGGTCTGCTGGGCGATCTCATCGAGACCGATCGAGAACACGCCGAACTCGTGGAGTGCGCCCTCGGCGACGACCTGCAGGCGCTCATCGTTGACTCGACCGGCCCCGGACTCGACCCCACCCTGCACTCGATCAGGGAACTTGAAGGTCGCGTGGTCCTGGTTCCGGTCGAACTTGATCGTCCCGGCACCGAACACACCCCGCAGTGGGTGCCCGGTGCCACGCCGATGAAATCGATGGTCAAGTCCTCGGGACCGACCGCCAGGGTCATCGAACGGCTGCTGGGCAACTGCTGGTTGGTCGACTCGCTCAGGACCGCACGCGATCTCGCGAACACCAGCCTCCCCGGTGGTCGGTTCGTCACCCATGCCGGGGAACGACTCGACCCCGACCAGCGCGTGGTCATCGCCCCGACCGGTCGGGAAGATGCAGCCCATGGCTGGCTCGCCCGCAAGGCCGAGATGCGCGAGCTCGATGAGAACGTGGCCCAGACGGACCAGCGCATCGCCGAACTCGAGACCTCTGCGGACAACCTCGCCCAGGAGGCGGGCAATGCCGTCAAGAACCAGTCCCAACTGGCCCGATCGATCGAGGAGGCTCGGTCCAGGATCTCCGCGGCCACCCACCGCATAGAGCGCATCGACCAGATGATCTCACGCGTCGAACGCGATGCCGCGGCGGTCAAGATAGAACAGAACGAACTCCAGGACCGCTTCGATGCCATGACCCGCGAGGAACAGGAGCGTCGCGAACAGCTTGCATCGCTCAAGCGCCTGCTCGAAGAACACCACGGCAAGACCAGCACCCTCGAGGAAGTCGCCAACACCAGTGCGGAGGCGACCGAACGTGCACAGGAATCGCTCTCCACGGCACGCATCCTCCTGGGTGAATCCAATGCGAAGCTCGAAGCCGGCCGGCGCGAACGACGCAACCTCGCCCTCGGGCACGAGGAATCCAAGCGCCAACTCGCGATCTCCAGGGAACAGCTGGATCGCCGCCACGCACAAGTAGGTCGGTTCAACCAGATGATCAGTGCCGCCGACGAGGAATCAGGCTCCGCGACCCAGACCCTTGCCGAGATGAGCAGTTCATTCGCGGAAATGGCCCAGCGCACCGACACCCTCGGAACCAACCTGACCAAGGCGGCTGACAGTCTCCAGGCCGCCAGGAACCAGGGAACCCAGGTGGAACGTGATCTCCATGCGCTCGAGATGTCTCGTCGCGAACTGGAGATCAAGCGCGAAAGCCTCGAGGAACGTGCGATCGAGGAACTCGAACTCGATGTCACGACCGAATACCCGACGCACCTCGAGCAGCGGGAAGCCAACGGCTTCGCCGATCTCGACCTCCAGGCAGCCGAACTCGAGGCGACCGAACTCAAGGAACAGATCCGGCGCCTCGGCAACGTCAACCTCGACGCGCTCACGGAACTCGACGCCCTCCAGGAGCGCAACGAGGACCTCGAACAGCAGCTCGGGGACATTGATTCCGCCCGTACCCAGCTCGATGCCTTGATCGAGGATCTCGACACCGTCAGCAGGGTCCGCTTCGAGGAGACCTTCAACGCGGTGCGCGAGAACTTCGCGGGCTCCTCCGGCATGTTCCGTCGTCTCTTCGGCGGTGGCAGCGCGGACCTCTTCCTGGTCCCCGACGAGGAAGGCCAGACCGACTGGCTCGAAAGCGGCATCGAGATCCGCGCCAAACCGCCCGGCAAGGAACCCCGCGTCATCAACCAGCTCTCCGGTGGCGAGAAGACCATGACCGCCGTCGCCCTGCTGCTCGCGATCTTCCAGAGCAAGCCGTCGCCCTTCTGCATCCTCGACGAAGTCGATGCCGCACTCGACGAAGCGAACGTCGAACGCTTCTGCGCGGTCGTCAAGCAGTTCCTCGACAGCTCCCACTTCATCATCATCACCCACCACAAGACCACCATGCGCCTCTGCAACCAGCTCTACGGCGTCACCATGCCGCAGCGTGGTGTCTCCAAGCGGGTGGCGGTGCGCTTCGAGGAAGTCGGTGAGGACGGACAGATCGACGAGGCTGCCAGCGAACGCGTGGATGACGAACCCACCCCGGCAACCCCGACGGTAGAAACCCCACGCATGCTCGAGGAACCACCCCTGGTCGAGGTCGAACGTCTCGACCCCATCGAGCACACCCCGGCCCCGGAACCACCAAGTCCGCTTGAAGGCGCCTGGAGCGAGCCAGAGGGCTCCCCGCAGTCGTCCTGAGTCAGTCGCTGTCCCAGCCCTGCTCAAGCGCCACGCGCAACGCCTGGTGGTGTTGCAGGAACGCTTCGTTGACCTGCTTCAGAACCGCTCGACGCGCTTCGGATCGATCACGCCCGAGCAAGGAACTCGAGAGCGCGGCGATGTACTCGGTCGCCTTCAACTGCGAGAGCAGAAGCTCCAGCTCACCCGCTTTTCCGGAAGTGGAGAGCAGTTTCAGCGATGTCTGGCTGGCGATGAGGTTGCGTGCCTCGATCTCGGTGACCGGCAGGCCTTCTGAATCCCAGTTGATCACGGGCGGGTCATCCTTGGCCGACTTCAGCTCGGCGGCACCGACCGAAGCATCACGAGCGATCGCCTTCACCAGTTGCGTGGTCGACGGTGGAAGCGTGCGTATCGAAAGCAGCCCATCGACCCGGGCTTCCTGCTCGAGCAGGTTGATCAGGAGCCCGTAGCCGGCATTCAGCTGGACCGCATCACCAGCATGCGGCGGAAGCGGACCGGGAACGACCACACGCTGGCAACCCAGCAGCAGCAGCAGCAGCACAAGACCGGCTGCGATCGTCCTCATCCAGTGGCTCGGGTGGAAAGGAAGGAGCAGACCGCTTCCGCGAGTGCATCCAGTTGTGGCGAGGGTTCATCATCGATCGAAAACGGGTTCGCCACGTTGAAGACATGGTTCGCGCCGGGGATGAGCAGAGGCGTGACGCCGGCAGCCTCTCCGATGACGTGGGCATGCCTGACATCGACGGTCGGGTCGTCATCACCATGGATGATCGCGAGTCGCCCCTCCAACCGAGCGGCCATCGCCGGAATGTCATGGGCGGCGGGATTCGCCTCGATCGTTGCCAGGAAGTCACTGCCCATGCGGAGATCCTGCCCGGTCCGCGAGGAAGTCACGGTGATTCCGCCCTCTTCGTGCATCCTTCGTCGCGCTTCCGCTTCGTCCAGCACATGGGGAATCGACTCGGAACCGGCGGCAACGGCGATCACACCATCGAAGGGCGTACCGCGCCCGGCACTCAGGATCGACGCCACTCCGCCCCGGGAGTGCCCCAGCAGGAAGACCGAGCCGGTCGGGTCGACCTCGGGCATCTCGCCGCACCGGATCGACGCGAGCAGGCACTTGAGATCAAGGTCCTGACGGTCCCAGGTGTCCAGCTCGAAGAGCTCCGGGCGCTCGAAGGTCTCGATCCGGCGCGTCATGCCGGAGTGGGAGAAGTTGAAGCGGATCGTCGTCCAGCCCACGGCGTTGGCACGGCGAGCCAGGTAGGGAAACATCCCGTAGTCCTTGTACCCGAGGAAACCATGTGCGATCAGCAAGGTTCCGGAGCTCGCACCGACGGGTCGTTCTATGTCGCAGTGGATGATCCGTGGTTCACCGTCGTGAACGACCTCGAGATCATGTTCGAGAAGTGCCGGCATCCCCGACATCACCCGGACATCCGTTCGATCAGTGCATCCGCGAAACCATCGGTCGAAAGCTCGCCGCCGAGGTCCCGGGTGGTCGCGCCTTCGCGCAGGCAACGGTCGTAGGCGTCCCTGATTCGTTTCGCACAGTCCGCGCACTTCTGGTCATCATGCTTGCGGTGGAGGTGGTTGAGCATCATGACCGAGCTCATGATGAGAGCCAGTGGATTCGCCACGCCCTGACCGGCGATGTCGGGAGCGGACCCGTGCACCGCCTCGAAGACCGACTGCTGCACGCCGTAGTTCGCGCCCGGCGTCACGCCGAGCCCGCCCACCAGGCCCGCGCAGAGATCACTCAACACGTCACCGTAGAGGTTCTCGCACAGGATGATGTCGAAGTCCTCCGGTGCCTGGACCAGTCGCATGCAACCGGCATCGATGATGCGTTCCTCGTATTCGATGTCCGGGTAGGCCTCGTGGACCGCCCTCGAGCTGTTGATGAACATGCCGTCGGAGAGCTTCATGATGTTCGCCTTGTGGAACACCGTCACCTTCCGACGCTTCCGCTCGCGCGCGAAGTGGAACGCGAACTCCGCGATGCGGGAACACGCCCGCTCGGTGGCGACCTTGAGCGAGGTGACCACTCCGGCGGTGATCTCGTTCTCGATGCCCGAATACAGGCCTTCGGTGTTCTCGCGGACCACGACCACGTCGACATGCTCGAAGCGGGTCGGGACACCGGCAAGCGACCGGACCGGGCGAACTGCTCCGTAGAGATCGAGTTTCTTTCGAAGAGCGACGTTGACGCTGGTGTAGCCCTTGCCGATCGGGGTGGTGCATGGGCCCTTGAGCGCGATCCCATGGTCACGAATCGAATCGACCGTGACTTCCGGGAGCACCGAACCGTGACCCTGCGTGACCGCCGAAGCACCCGCAGGTCGCTCCACCCATTCGAGCCCCGCTCCACTGGCATCGACGACCTTCTGGGCGGCATGAGCCACCTCGGGGCCGATGCCATCTCCCGGTATCAGAACACACGTGTATGGCATGATGGCTCCCTGTACGGTGCTTCCGTGCGCCGCGTGTTGAAGAGAGGCAGGATACCATGCATCGGTCGATGCGCCGGTTCCAGCAGCGATCGAGAGGACACCCCGCCCGAGCGACTGGATCATGACCCCACCACCTTCCAACAAGATGAGCCTGGAGACCCTGATCGTCGGTGGCGGTGTGGCCGGACTCTGGGTGCTTGACCGACTGCTCGAGAACGGACATCAGGCCGGCCTGATCGAAGCGAACGCACTCGGCCAGGGTCAGTCGGTCGCCGCCCAGGGCATTCTTCACGGCGGCGTGAAGTACGCACTCAGTGGACTGCTCGCTCCCGGAGTCCGTCAGGTCGCCCGGATGCCCGATGTCTGGGCGACACACCTTGCCGGCGAGGCAAGACCGGATCTCAGTGGGGTCACGGTGCGCAGCAAGGCCTGTCATCTCTGGCGAACCGACTCGATGAAATCGATCCTCGGGATGACCGGCGCGAAACTCGCCCTCAAGACCAAGCCGACGAAGCTCGCCCTCAAGGATCGCCCGGCGATCCTGCGCCACTGCCCCGGCGACGTGGCGCTGCTTTCCGAGCGGGTCATCGAAACGCCGAGCCTTCTTCGCGCCCTGTCGGAACGGAACCGGGATCACCTGCTTCAGGGCAGGATCATCGGCGGCTGTGCCAGAGGTGACGAGTCCACCTCGCCCTGGGTGGACGTGGAAGTCCGGGGTGGCGAGAAGATCATGCTCACCTGCAATCTCATCATCCTGTGCGCCGGCGGGGGCAATGAAGCCCTCATCGAGATGCTCATGCCCGGCGATGACCTGCACCGACCCGCGATGCAGCGGCGACCGCTGCACATGTCGATGGTGAAGGGACCGACGGAGGCGCTTCCGGAACTCAACGGGCACTGTGTCGATGGCGCCGCGACCCGGGTCACCATCACCAGCTCCACCGCAGCCGACGGCCAACGGGTCTGGCAGCTGGGTGGGCAACTCTCCGAGACCGGGTGCGAACGAGACCCCGAAGCACAGACCGAAGCCGCCCGAAGCTGCCTGCGTGCGGTGCTGCCGGGCTTCGACGTCGACACCCCTCGATTGAGCTGGTCCAGCTACCGGATCGATCGCGCCGAGCACAGGGAAAGCCATACCACCGGGACAAAGCGACCCGATGATGTCACGGTGCTCAGAACCCGGGAGGCGATCGCCGTCTGGCCGACGAAGCTGGTTCTGGCGCCGCGCGCCGCCGCAATGGTCTCGCGCCTCGTGGGTGGCGGCTCGGGACCGAGCGAGCCGCCGTTCAGGGATCTGCCCACACCCCCCATCGCCGAACCGCCCTGGGAAGACGCCGAATGGAACTGAGGACGCTCGGAGCAACCGGTGTGCAGGTCTCGCCGATCGGCTTCGGTGCGTTCAAGATCGGACGCAACCTGAAGACGAAGTATGCCGAGCACTATGAACTGCCGGATGATGCCACCGTCCACCGACTGCTCGATGGCGTGCTTGATGCCGGAATCAACCTCGTCGACACCGCCCCCGCCTACGGCAGCAGTGAAGCCCGAATCGGCGAATACCTCAAAGCCAGCGGGCGACGAAGCGAGATCGTGCTCTCGACCAAGGTCGGGGAACGCTTCCAGGACGGACACTCCAGCTACGCCTTTGATCGCACCTCGATCTCCAATTCGATCGACGCGAGCCTCAAGCGGCTTGGCACCGATCGACTGGACATCGTCTGCGTCCACTCCAACGGCGATGATCTCGAGATCATCCAGCAGAGCGACGTGCTCGAGGTCCTGGGTGAGCGAAGACGCCGGGGCGATATCGGGCTGGTCGGCTTCTCCGGCAAGACGCTCGAAGGCCACCGAGCCTGCCTTGCCCCGGCACTGGGAGTCCAGGTCCTCATGATCGAACTGAATCCGCTGGAGACCGCTCAAGCGGCGCTGCTGGAAGATGCTCAAGCGGCCGGCGTGGGCGTTCTCGTCAAGAAGGGACTCGCCTCGGGACGCCTGAGCGCTTCTGAGGCACTTCCCTGGCTGCTCACCCATGAACAGGTGGCCAGCATCGTGGTCGGCGGGTTGTCCCTCGAGCACATTCGGGAGAATGTCAGGCTGGGCGAAGCTTGATCAGGACGATGGCTTGCTGGCATCAGGCATGACCAGCGTCATACCCACCTTGAGCGTCCCGGCGTCAGCGCCGATGGTTGAACGATTCGCTTCGTAGATCGCCGACCAGAGACGCTCGTCACCGTAGTAGGACTTCGCGATCGAGGACAGGGTCTCACCCGAACGAACCACGTGGGTCCCGGAGCGCGCCTTGATGGGTGCCGGTTTCGTGTTCTTGTCCGGAAGGATCAGGACCTGCCCGATGACCAGTCGATCGGGGTCGAGTGACGGGTTGGCCGTCGCGATGAGGGTCCAGGAGCTCGAGGTTCCGAACCAGTCCTGGGCGATCGAGCTGAGGCTGTCACCGGACTTGACCGTGTAGCGGGTGCCGGCACCGACCGGAGTGCTTGCAACCGGGTCAGGGTCGGGGTTCGAGGTGGTCGCGATGGTCCCCGAAGCCATGAGCACCATGGAGTCGTTGGAGGTCTCGGATGCAACGGCCGGCGGCAGAGGCAGGTCCATGGCGACCAGGGTCCCCTGCCCGGAGATCGCCGACCTGATCGATGCAACCTGGTCCGGGGAGAACGATCCGCTGACCACCAGGGCGTCAGCCATGCTTCTGGTCAGCGGGCGAACCGCCACCACGTCACCATCGACGACGAACGCACAAGGTCGGGACAGGTTGTCCGCAACGAAACCCGACACACGCTTTCGTGTGGCCTCGTCGAAGACGATCTCGACGGCGTCACGATCGAGTGCATCGGAGGTCTCATGGATCGCCATCACGTCCAGGTCGCGTCCGACCGCGGGAACGATGCTTCGATCACCACGATGGAGCATGATCCAGAGCGTGCCCTCGACAGGTTCGACGACCAGTCCGAATCGATCCTGAAAATAGCTCGCGGGATCACGGGTCAGTGCCCCGAGAAGCTCGGGACTGTCGGCGAAGATCGCGGGGTCGTAGACGGCGTGCCAGCCGTAGTCACCGGCTCGAGCGGTTCCGGGGCCGTCCGCCTGGAATCGGCGTCGCAGCTCGGGCAGGTCGAGGCTCGACAGACCGGACGCGGTAGCGGCGATCTGCAGGGTCACGGTGTTGGTGGCCAGGGGAAGCGGAGCAATCGGCTCGGGCTCGGGTGCAGCAACGACCGGTTCCGCCGGAGCGTTCCTGACCGATTCGACGGGAGCGACCGGGGCAACGGGTTCAAGGACCAGCGACTTCGACGGGTTCAGTCCGCCGTCACCGTCTGCGATGAGCAGGTAGTAGAACCCCGTCCCGACGAAGGCCAGGACCACGATCACCATGAGAATGCGACCACCTGATGTCATCTGTGCGCTCCGATCACTGAAACAGGAAGACCCGCATGACGAGTCGGTACGGAGGCATCATACGGTTGCATGAGACCCTTCGCCGGGGAATCGAATCGAAAGGGCCGAAGCGAGAAACCTCCGGCTCGACGCCACCGACCTCCGAGGGCTCCCGAAAAGCCCTCGGTCCGATGCCTGCCGGGCCCGATCAGGCCGGCAGGGGTTCAGGATCTTCCTCGGCGTCTTCGCCTTCGCTTTCATAGCCCGTGCCCTGGTCACTCCTTCGGTAGACCATGGGAGCGGCGATGGCGACCGATGAGAAGGTCGCAGCCACGAGGCCGATCAGGAAGGTGTAGGCGAAGGGCCGGATACCGGTTCCACCCAGGATGAGCAGGATCAGGGCGGTCACGATCGTCGTGCCACTGGTCAGGACGGTACGACTGAAGGTCTGGTTGATCGAGAGGTTGACGCAGGCCTGCGAGGCGTAGGGCAGGCGGCCCTTGTTCTCGCGGATACGGTCGAGAATGACGATCGTATCGTTCAAGGAGTACCCGATGATCGTCAGGAGACCTGCGATCACGTTGAGGTCGATCCGGAATTCCTCGATGTAGAGGCCGGAGGCCCAGCCGGTGGAGCCCACCATGACGCTGATGGCCAGGGCACCCAGGCAGACCGAGATGTTGAAGCACAGGGCGGAGACGGCGGCCAGTGAGTACCACAGGTTGCCGAAACGGACCCAGATGTAGACGAGCATGCCGAGGAGACTGAGGATCACCGCGACCACCGCACTGGCCACCAGCTGCTGGGCGACCGTGGGCGAGAAGCTCGAGACCTGCTCCAGGCTGGCTTCCCGCATCAAGGCCGCAGAGGCCAGTTCCCATTCTCGCTTGGCGAGCTGGGCATCCCAGGTCTCGAGATCGACCTCGAAGGAATTCAAGTCCTCATCGGTGACCATGATCGCGAAATCGCTGAAGGTGCCATCGGCATTGGGGGCCGTGAGCCCCACCACCTGGCATCGACGCCCGAGCGCGTCGGAGAAGTCGGGCTGGGTTCGCATTCGCTGGATGCGCTCATCAAGATCCTCGACGGTGATCGGCGGATCGACGTTTTCCACGAGGACGAGCACGCCGCCGCGGAAGTCACCGACCTGCTGTTTGCTTCCTGCACGTCCGATGTTCTCACCGACCGTGGCCTTCTCGAGGGAGAAGGTGCGTGATGCATGGCGTTGATCACCCTCGCCACTGAAGTTCACCGGCTTGGTGACGTTCAGCTCATCGGCGAAGGCTTCGACCACTGCAGCGACGATGGCGCTCTCGATGGCGTCCTCGTCGGTTGCGCCGGGTGGGTTGGCGACCTTGACCTGGAAGGCACTTGCGCCGACCGCAGTGTCGGTTTCACCTGAAGTCAGGACCGTGGCGTTGGCGAGTTCCTTGACCGGCGATCCCTCGGGAGCGGCGTTGGCCATCTCCTTGAGGCGAGCCCGGACGTCGTCCAACTGCATGGCAAGCGCACCGTTGGATGTACTGGGTTCGCCATCATCCGCCGTGCGGGTGGACATGGTCAGGCTGACGCCACCTCGGAACTCGGTTTCGAGCATGTCGTTGCCACGACCGAAGAAGAGCAGCAGGCCGATCACCGCGATGGTCAGGGAGAAGCCCTGGAAGACGTAGCGCCAGCGGATCCAGTCGATCGAAGGCTGCAGGATCCGGTGGATCGCAGGGATCAGGACCGGGAGCATCATGCCGGGGAACTTGCGTGCCCCGAAACCCTCGATCACGATGTCGAAGATCAAGCGACCCACGAAGAGCGTGGTGAAGAGGGTTCCGATCACGCCCAGGGAGAGGGTCAGGGCGAAGCCCTTCACCTCGGTGGCCGCGGTCTGGTAGAGGACGAAGCAGACGATCAGGTTGGTGATGTTGCCGTCGAAGATCGCGCTCGCGGCCTTCTTGTAGCCGAGTCGCACCGCGATGCGGAGATCCTCGCCGTTGTTGACGATCTCCTCGCGAATTCGTTCGTAGACCAGCACGCTTGCATCAACCGCCATGCCGACGGTGAGCGCGATACCGGCGAGGCCGGGCAGCGTGAAGGTGCCGTCGATCATCGCCATGATGCCGAAGATCATCACCGCGTTGATGCAGAGCGCGATGTCCGCCACCAGTCCGGCGAAGAAGTAGTAGCAGAGCATCATGATCGCGACCACGATCACGGCGAGTGCAACCGCCTCGAGCCCCTTGAAGAGGTTGTCGGCACCGATCGAGGGGCCGAGCACGCTGGTCGAGATCGGCTCGGGAGAGAGCCGCGCCTCGAGCGCACCTGCGGCGAGAACGCGAATCAGGTAGCTGATCTCCTCGTTGGAGAAGCTGCCGGTGATCGATCCCGAATCACTGATGCGACTCTGGAGGGTCGGTGCGCTGTAGACCTGGTCATCGAGGATGATCGCCATCGCCTGCTGGATGTTGGGCCCGGTGAGCTTGCTCATCAGGCGACCGCCGTTGGCGTCCAGGGCGAAGCCGACCGAGTCCCGGCCGAGCTCATCCGGCTGACGGTAGGTCCGCAGCATCGTCCAATCCTCCCCACCGTCGTGGGTCATGGACTTCTCTGGCGTGGTGTAGATCAGCAGGTAGATCTGGCCGTCGCGCTTGTCGGCGACGAGATCGCGTCCGCCCGGTCGCGGCGCGCCCAGGTATCCGGCGGGGTTGGCTTCCAGGGCAGCAAGCTGCTCTGGCGTGTCCGCCCACTGCTTGAGGTCGTTGATCGGATACCAGCGAGCCACCGAGGAATCGGTGTTGCGTGCGCCGCGTTCCTGGAGCTGGGAGCGCATGTCCGCCGGGTTCACGCCCTGTGGGTTGCTGGAACTCACCGCGATGCGGTACTCGAGCACGCCAGCGCCCTTGAGCATGCGCTTGAGGTCCTCGGGGTCGTCGAGGCCGGTACGGACCTCTTCGTAGGACCCGTAGGTCTCAAGCAACGATTCCAGTGATCCGGACAGATGCGGGAACTCGCTCCGAAGCGCGATGATCTGTTCTTCGCGACGGGACGGGGTCTTGATCAGTTCGCCATCGACGATCGAACTTCGCGAGTCATTGGGCAGTCGAAGCACCGACTGGACCCGAGCCTCGGGAAGACGTGCGGCAAGCAGGCTTGCCTGCAATTCATCGGACCGCAACTCCGCTCGAGCGATTCGATCCTGGAGTCCGTCCATCATTTCGGGCTGGACATCGGGGTCGGCCATGAGCTGCTGGAGCTGCTGTCGGGCCTGACTGGCCTCCGCATGCAGGGCCTGGAGGGTCGCGAACTGGGCGACACGGTCAGGATCCTCGCCGCCGAAGCGTTCAGCTGCATTGCCGGCATTCAGTGCCGCCTCCAGCTGGGAGTTGGTGATCACCGACTGGGCCACCAGTTCCTCCAGGCTCTTCTGGAAGACCTTCTGCCGGGCACGCACATCGGTGCTTGGCAGGGGCATGACGATCTCGATCCGGTCGACCCCCTGCGGCTGGAAGGCGATGTCGAGGATGCCCTGGGGATTGACACGCTGCTTGAGCACGTCGATCACCTGGGCGAGCACCTGGTCACGGTCTGCATCATCGGGGATGTTGACTGCATAGACGAGGCTGACGCCGCCGCGAAGATCCTTGCCGAGGCGGATCTTCTGATCCGGGGGCACCACGGACCACACGCAGAGCGCGATGACCACGGCGATGAGAAACAGTTTCCAGATGACGCCATTCATGGTGTCTCGGTAGACCCTTCGGTTGAGCGTGCCATCATCGGTGCCTCATGGGCCCGATCTGACACGACTCTTGGATGATTGACCCGTCTGGTGAGGACACGGATCAGGTGTTGACGGTGAGCGTTCAAGAATTGCCGGTCCCGTCGAGGATGGCATCGATGTACTGGCGGTCGAGGGTGATTCGTGTGTCACGGCCTTCGTCGACCTTGATGACCAACTGGTCATCACTGGCATCGACGACCGAACCGATGATGCCGCCCCGCGTTCGAACGCGATCGTGCTTGGAGACCTTCTGGAGCTGCTGTCGGCGCTTCTTCTCGCGACGACTCGACATGAAGGTGATGAAGATGAAGAAGATCACCACCGGAATCAGGAAGATCATGAGATCCGGGCCGGCTGGTGGTGGCGCAGCAGCTCCACCACTGCCGTCGGCGGCTTGCCCGGTCGTGCCCGGCTGGGCACCGCCGGCAAGGGCGGGTGCTTGCGCTCCGGCGGGCGCGCTACCGGAGGCAGCGCTCCCGGAGGTTCCCTCTTGAGGGGCGATGACCAGAAGGTGGCCGAGCGACATGTGTTCGTGAACTGTCGTGAGCATTCAGGTTCCTGATCTTCGAAGAGTCAATCGTCACATGAGGCCAGAATCGGACTCATGTTCCATGGTCACACCGGAAGCCGACTCCGCTAGGAGTCGGTGGCCTTTCCCGCTTTGTTCCTCTCCTGGAGGAGGACGGGCCAGGCCTGAGCAAGCGAGGACCACGAATCATCTCGGATGGCTCTCCGGATGTCCAGCAGCAGCGCCTGATAGTGCCAGAGGTTGTGCAGGCTGGTCAGGGTCTGCCCCAGCCACTCATCGGCCATGAAGAGGTGCCTCAGGTACCCCCGGCTGTAGCCTCCAGCGCAGACCGGGCATCCACAGACCGGATCAATGGGCCCCTGGTCCTCGGTAAATCGAGCATTCTTCAGGCGAATCGGTCCCTGACGGGTGAAGGCATAAGCCTTCCTTCCATTTCGGGTGGGCAGGACGCAGTCGAACATGTCGACCCCGGCGGCCACCGCACGGACGATGTCCCGTTCATAGCCCACCCCCATCAGATAACGAGGTTTTTCTTCGGGCATGCGTGCCGCCGTGAACCGGACCACCGATTCGATCAGCTCGGGCCCTTCCCCGACGGCAACGCCCCCGATGGCGTACCCGGGGAGGTCGAAGGCACAGACCTGCTCGAGACTTCGCTGGCGCAAGGTCTCGTCGGTTCCCCCCTGAATGATCCCGAAGAGGGCCTGTTGGTCGCTTCGCTGATGGGCCTTGATGCAGCGCTCGAGCCAGCGGCTGGTGCGATCGATCGCCTGGACCAGTCGCTGCTCGTGGGTCATGCCCTTGAGGCGAACCCGCTTCTCGGGATTGACGCAATCCTCCTCGCGGGAGGGCGGACAATCGTCGAAGGCCATGATGATGTCGGCACCGATTCGCTCCTGGACCTGGATCGAACGCTCCGGGGAGAGATGGACCTTGGCCCCGTTGACGAAATTGGCGAACGTCACGCCTTCCTCGGTCACCGAGTTGATGTCGGCCATCGAGAACGCCTGGTAGCCGCCGGAGTCGGTGAGGATCGGGCCGTCCCAACGCATGAATTCATGCGAGCCCCCCATCGCCGCCACCCGTTCGTCTCCAGGCCGGATCATCAGGTGGTAGGCGTTGTTGAGGATGATCTGCGAACCGGTCGAACGAACCTGGTCGACGGTCAGGCACTTCATCGCCGCAGCGGTGGCCACGGGCATGAAGGCCGGCGTGTCGAACCCGCCGTGCGGAGTCTCCACCCGACCGAGCCGGGCGGCATTGGTCGAGGTTCGAGCGGTGATGTCGAAGGAGATCGCCATGCCTCGGAGTCAGCGCTTGGAGGAGTCGCGCAGGATCCGCTTCTCCTTGGCAGTCAGGCTCTGCAGTCCCTTTTCGTGGATCTTCGAGAGGATCCGGTCGATCTCGACGTCCTGCCGGGCATCCGCCTGCCGGGTGGATGCGGACTTCCGACCGATTCGCCGTGCCTTCGAGGTACGGCTGGTCGGATCGACGCGCCCCATGAAGTCGAAGAAGCCGTGCAGGTGATGCTGTCGACGGATGAAGTAGAACCCGGCGATCGCGCCACCGATGTGGGCAGCCTCGCCCCCGGCGTTCGAACCAGCATTGTTGTTGTAGAAGATCAACGTGAACAACGCGACCGCGACCAGCCCGTAGGCAAGCGTGACCAGGCGTATCGGTATCACGAAGAAGAGCAGCACCATGGTGTTCGGTGACAGGTACGCACCGGCAAGCAGCACCCCGAAGACGCCGGCACTGGCCCCGATCAAGGGCACCTGTGGATCATTGAACAGCAGGATCGGAGCGGTGGCCCCGAACATCGCCAATGCGGCACCGCCGGCATTGAGGAAGAGATACATGCAGGCCCCGAAAATGCCGCAGAGGAGGTAGAACGCAAGGAAGCGCTTGCCGCCCAGGCAGCGTTCGACCAGGGGGCCGAAGATCCACAGGCCGAACATGTTCACCAGGAGATGCCAGAAGTCCGCGTGCAGGAACTGGAAGCTGATGAACCGCCAGAATTCACCGCCCATCAACCGTCCGCTGCTGTCCCAGCCGACCAATGCACGCGAGGTCGAGAAATAGCCGAGGCGTTTCAGGATCGGCATGTTCTGGTAGTCGAGCAGGGCCACCTGGGTGTCACCGTCGTAGACCAGACGTCTGCCCGGGACCGATGGGGACTGACCACGAGCGGGCGGCTGGTAGTACGGCGCGCGTGTGAGGGGCGGGTCGAAGCGAAGCGTCTTGCCCTCGAGCTGGAAGGGGCGCCCCTCCGCATCGGAGTTGAAGCTCTTGCTCACGAGAGTCCAGCTCCCGGGTTGCTCGAGGGAAGCGCCTCTGGGCACCGTGAAGTCATCGACGATGTAGACCGCAGCACAGATGATGATGAGCCAGGTGGTGACGCTGAAACCACGCAGCTTCTGCATGGCGCCCCCACCGGGACCCCCCATGCCGGGACCACCCACGCTGAAACCCCGCCTCGGCCCCTGCCGCGACGATCCAGTCCGTACCCAGTCCCGATCGTAGATTCCCATGAGGCGAAGACTCTACCACGATGAATAGCCCCCCGAGACGCTTCAGAGGGGTTTCAAGGCAGGTCGGCCATGCCACTGGTTCAGAGCCATCAAATCCTGATAATTCCCGTGCATCCAACCGGCAATCTCAGGTAGGTTGGGCTGAACGTCCAGAACCCTTGAGGGAGGGTGCGGACGACAGGCCTGCTCCGCGGCATGGGAACCGCTTATGGCAGGCAAGCATCACTCCGGGGGAACCGGAAGGAGTGAGGCGAAAAGGGAGTCGAACAACCTGAAGCTTTGCGATGAGTCGGCATGCCGACCTGTCGAGCGCGATCTGTCCTGGTGATGAACCACCCACAGGCGATCTGTTCCTGACCCGGAACGATGTCCTGGAGGCTCGGTCCGTCAGTCACGACCGAGGTTCGTGCGTGCAACTGGAACCCTCGATTCGACACCGTCGAATCAGGTCGATCCCCCTTTCAAGTCAACTGCTCCTGACCGGAGTCGTGTGTGGAGTCAGGCTCCTTGCGGAGTCGTTGTCTCCCTGGATGGTCTTCGGACCGAACTGCACGCCTTGAAGCCCCGATTCGGGCCGATGGGCATACCGGTGAATCATGCACCCTCTCGGGAGGAGGGTCGGAGGTTCACGCAGACAAGAGGAAAAGGAGCAGCGATGAAAACCTCGTTGTTCGATGTGTCGATCACTGCTGTCGTGGCAGCCTGCATGGCCGGAGCCCTGACCTGTGTCGGGACAAGTGAACTCATCCAGCCCGGATCGATGAACCAAATGCCCGGCTTGACCTCGGCGGATCGTCCGGACACCGGCATGACGACCGCGGTGAGCCACGATGAAACCCCATCCACGATGGGCACCTTCGACCGCCGGATCGGGCCAAACGGCGTGGAGGGGCACCTCCAGGTCCGGACCGATGCGACTGCTCGGTTCGAGCTGCACATGGATCTGACCGTCGAGATTCCCCGCTATCTGGAGGCGGTTGAAGCACTGGCCCCCGACGACGGCCTTCATGCGATGGACGGATCGGGCACGCTCAGGATCGCCTCGACTGCGAACACCCCGCTGGCAGGCGGAACCGTTCGTATTCGAAACATCGACACGCAGCAGGAGATGATCTACCTCCTCGCGCTCGACGAGCACCTGCTCGAAGTGACGCTCGACCCCGGAACCTACGACATCCTCATCGAAGGCATCATCACCGATACCGCTGGGACCGAACCCGAGAACAGTCGGATGGCGATGCAGCCGGCACCGGCGGGTGCCTTCATGCTGGCCGGGCTTTTCAGTGCCAGTCGGCGTCGTCGACGCTGAGCCGGGGCATGCCCCGGCAAAGAGTCATCGATCCCGGCGCCGATGCCTGGTCGCCTTCTTGAGCACCCGTCGTTCACTTCGGGTGAGGCTTGAGAGTCCGGAGACTCGGATCTTGTCCAGGAGAGCATCGATCTCCTCGGAAGCAGGTCCGCTGCGTTGTTCGGGCGAGCCCTCGCCAGGCTGCTCGTTCGCGCCGATCCGCCCCACCACATCCGAATCCCCCTCGACGGGCGTCCAGCCCTCATCGCAGGCCATCCCGAGCTCCTGGTCGGTGAATTCCCGCTGACGCCGTGCGCCGAAGCAGAGCACACCGCAGAAGAACGCGATTGCGATGAGATAAGCGGTCCAGACGCCTCCGGCGAAAAGGATCGCCACCACACCGAGGGCGACCGCACCGTATCCACCGATTCGTTCCGTCAGGCTCATCGCAGGCCCGTACCCACGGCCACGCCAGAGCAGTGCCTGAAGAACACGGGCTCCATCGAAGGGCAGGATCGGGAGCAGGTTCGCCAACAGCAGGATGGTGTTCATCCAGTGGGTCACGAAGAGCAGGGTCAGCCACCAGCTGCCAGAAGTCACCAGGATCCCGCCGAGGATGCCATGAGCACTGAAGATGTTCGGGAACGCAACCTCGAATGACCCGGTTTCGAACCAGAGCACCGACCCCAGGACCACGAACACCACCAGGGTCGCGAACAGCCCGGCCAGGGCGGTGATCAGGTGTGCTCGCCAGCGGGTCGGTGGCACCGGTACAGCCAGGCCCCCAAGGGGCCAGAGCAGGATCTCGGGGGCGGACCCACCCAACCTGCGAGCCGCCAGGCAATGGGCGAGTTCATGCATGAGTGCCACGACGAAGAGCATCCCCAACCCGATCCCGGTCCATGCCAGCCCGAGGGGTACACCCCCGCCGGGTTCTCGCCCGGCCAACGCCGCACGGCCCAGTTCGATGAGGATGACCGCCAGGAACAGGATGTGGATGCGAACGTCGATGCCGAACAGCCGGAACAAGGGCAGCGACCAGGACATCGGGTTGTCCGCACGAGGCGGAACGCCCTTCCAGTCACCACCGGAGGCGGATTCGTCGCCATTGGTCCACTCGTGATCGGACATCATCCTTCCGCACCACTGTTTCGGGCACGGTTCATCTCCCAGAGGTGGAAGGCAGCGATCGACTTGCCGTCGACCAGGGTCCCATCGGCGATGGCCGACCTGACCTGATCTGGCTCCAGAAGTGCGACCTCGATCTCCTCCCCGGGTTCCAGGCGACGTTCGACCGGGCGAAGGTCCCAGGCCCTGAAGACATGCATCAGTTCATCCGCAAAGCCCGGCGTGGTGTAGAAACGCCCGATTGATTCCGCGGCCCCAGCGGAAAAACCGGTTTCCTCCTCCAATTCCCGCAGGGCCCCCCGCCGAGGATCCTCACCGGGCTCACGCTTGCCTGCACAGAATTCAAGGAGCTTCGCACCCACCGAGACCCGGTGGTTGTGAATCATCACCAGGCGACCATCATCAAGTTCACCGATGACGGTCACCGCTCCGGGGTGTCGAACGATATCCTTGACGATGTGCCCCTGTGATGACATCCATTCCAGGCGCTCGACTGAGAACACCGGTCCGACATGTGTCACTGATACTTGCGTTGGATCATTCACCATGGGCACCAATAGGAAGCTGATGAGCTCTACCGCGAAAGACCATTCAGGTGGCAACAGTCTCGTTCGAGTGGAGGGTCTGCACAAGAGCTTCGGCGACAAGCAGGTCCTCAAGGGCGTCGACATCGGCTTCGCCCCCCACAAGACGACCGTGGTTCTCGGGCCTTCGGGCTGCGGCAAGTCCGTGCTGCTCAAGCACCTCGTGGGCCTCCTGCGCCCGGACCAGGGCGAAGTGTGGTTCGACGGCGAGCGTATCGACACCGTCCCGGAAAGGGAGTTCACCCGGATTCGTCGACAATTCGGCTTCCTCTTCCAGATGGGCGCGCTCTTTGACTCCTTGAACGTCAAGGAGAACATCACCTTCCCCCTCCATGAATCGGGCGTGCACGACCGACAGGAATGCACCGAACGCACCATGCAGGTCCTGGAGATGGTCGGGCTCGAGGAATGCCTGGACATGATGCCCGCGGAACTTTCCGGCGGGCAGCGCAAGCGCATCGCACTGGCCAGGTCCATCGTCCTGAGACCGAGGGTGATCCTCTACGACGAACCGACCACCGGGCTGGACCCGATCAGGTCGGATGTGATCAACGAACTGATCCTCAAGTTGCAACAAGAGCTCGAAGCGACGAGCATCGTGGTCACCCACGACCTCACCAGCGCCTTCAAGGTCGCGGACTACATGATCCTGATGCTTGACGGGCACGTCGTCATGGAAGGTGTCCCGGAACGGTTCCGGAATCCCGAAGACCCCGAGATCGCCCGCTTCATGCAGGGCAGGGCCTCGAAACAGGAACTTGCCGCGATTCGAAACTCATCGCATCGCACCGGAGTGTTGTCTTGAACGACCATGGTCGAAACTTCGTGATCGGACTGGTCACGATCATCGCGCTCATCGGCATGAGCACCCTCCTTCTTCAATTCGGGGAATTGGACCGGCTGCTGAACCCCTCCTATACGATGACCATCGAACTCAACGCCGCAGGCACCACCCGTGCCGGAAGCGCGATCAGCCTCAACGGCGTGCGCATCGGCACCGTGGACAGCATCGACCTGGTGGAAGACCTCGAATACCCCGTGCTGGTCAAGGCTTCGGTGGATCGCCGCTACAAGATTCCCGTCGGGAGCACCGCCCAGGTGGCGGACGCCCTCATCGGAAACGGCGGACGGATCGAGATGGAGATGCCGGAAAACCGCTCCATCGACGACCCCACCCTGCCCATGGACGGCACCGCCATCATCCAGGGTCGGTGGCAGTCACTGGGCGAGACCATCGCCGGGCAGCTCGAGGGCCAGATGGCCCCGATCATGGCCTCCCTCGATTCATTCAATGATCTTGCCGCCACCTGGACGGGGGTCGGCGACCAGGTCGGCACCATGCTCGACCCGGATCTCAGCGACCAGCCCGGCTCGGTGGTCGGTGCGGTCGATGAACTCAACGCCACCCTGGCCAGCGCCGCTGAAGCCATGGAACTCGCCCGGACCTGGCTCGGTGACGAACAACTCCGAGCCGACGTGACCTCCGCCGCCTGGAAGGCCAATCGACTCCTCGAGAGCGCCACCGAGGCGACCGCGAACGTGAGCCGCCTCGCCGACAGCATCGGCAACGACGTCGATCGCCTGACCGACGCGGCGGTCCCGGTCGCGGAGGAGATGTCACTGACGCTCGACCGACTGGGCACCCTGCTTCGGGCCGCATCCGATGGCGAAGGCACGATCGGACAGCTCATGAGCAACCCCGATCTCTACCGCAGCCTCGAGGAAGCGGCGAAACGACTCGACAGCACGCTGCAGCAACTCGAACTCTTCATGCAGAAGATCCGGGACGAGGGACTGCAGGTCGGCATGTAGACCAGGGCTTTGAACCCGATGCGCGAAAGGAGTTGCGCAAGGGATGAACAGGTACGCAAACTTCTCACGTCACTTCGCAGCACCTGCCGAAGTAATGGTGAGGCCATTCCGGACATCTCGTCCGAACCGGCATGAACAATCTGAAAAGCAAGGGGCTGATGAACATGCGTGATGCGCAGGCGATCAGGTTCTGGACCGCTTTCGTGGTCCTGGTGGTGTTGAACATCGGTGGTTGGGCGTGGATGAAGCGATCGGTCGAGGACGGCAGGCAGCAGCCGCAGGTCCGCCTGATACATGCGGGCGGTGCGGAAGCCCTCGGCACGTCGGGAAGACTGCCGCTGCGGTTTGATCGCGACCTCTTCGTGGCTGACGCGGTCGGGACGAGGCTGGTCCACGCCCCCTTCCAGATTGACCCCCCCGTTCCGGGCTCCTGGCGGGTGGAGGCACGCGACCAGCTGTGCTTCGAGCCCCATGCCAAGCCCCAACCGGGTCGGACCTACCGTGTGATCCGCCTCGAGAACCACCCGATCTTCAGCCGCTTCAGCCTCACCGACGACCTCCCCGAGATCAACTACCAGCCCCTCTCACTCGAAGCGGCCGCGATCAGCGACATCGAGCGGATCTGGGATCGGCAAGGCTCCAGCCACGACGCACGGATCGAATTGATCTTCAACCAGCCGGTCACCCCCGATGCCCTGGCTGAACACCTCACGTTCCTGGTCAATCGGAAGCCGGTCACCCCGACCTTCGAGACCCAGGAGACGAGCAACACCCATTTCCTGAAGACCAGCGCAAGCTTCAATGGGATCATCGAGTTCACCCTCGACTCCGGCATGACCGGAGCGGGTGGCACCCTCGGCCTCGAGTTCCAGGAACACCGCCGCTTCACCGTGCCGCCCAGTCTCCAGGCCACCGCCTTCAGAAAGCGCTTTCGCAGCTTTGAACGGGCCGAAGTCTCCATCGTGTTCAATCGCAAGCTGATCCGCCAGGCGGACCTGAGCAGCGTGAGCATCACGCCGGACGCGAAGAACATGATCCCCCGCCTGGTGGGCAACCAGCTCAAGATCACCGCGGATTTCCAACCCGGGACGCACTACACGATCAACGTCGACCCACCCTTGCGCGGTGCGGACGACACCTTGCTCGAAGAACGCGTGATCCGGTCCTTCACGATGCCCGAACGGCCCCCGAGCATCCGGGTCAAGCGCTCGATCGGTCGCATGAGTCCGGAAGGCAGCTTCGCACTGGACGTTCAGCACGTGAATGTCCCCGAAGTGGACGTCACGATCCATCGACTGCCGGAGCGGAACATCCCCCTCTACCTGGCCGGACTGGACGAGACCTGGGACGTGCGTCGGCTGGGTGAGGTGGTTGCCAAGAGCACCCTTCCCATCGGTGGAGACGACAATTCGAACCCACTGGACTCGGTGCTCGAACTGGACCGCCTGATCGAGCGGACCCCGGGCATCTACATGGTCTGCCTGAACATTCCCGGCAGACCGTACTGGCACGAGACCACCTCACTGCTCCTGGTCGGCGACCTCGGCCTGCACATCCAGAAGGATGCCACGGGCCTGCTCGCCTGGGTCAACTCCGTCCGAACCGGCCTGCCCACGCCCGGCGCGCACGTCAAGGCCTGGAGCCCCAACCGGGAGATCCTCTTCGAAGGGACCACCGACGCAGACGGACTGCTCAGGATCCCCCTCCCCAACGGCGGCATGGATCTCGTCACCTCCTCCCTCGGTGATGACATGACCTTCATCGACCCGAGGAAGGCCACCCGGATCGATGACAAGGCTCTTTCCGGAAGCCCCTGGTCCAAAGGCCTCGAGGTCGCGTTGTATGCGGACCGCGGCGTCCACCGCCCGGGGGAGACGATCCACCTCACGGGCCTGCTTCGCACCGACGACGGCGAGCAGGTCCCCGACCTGCCCCTCGAGGTGCAACTCATACGCCCCGATGGCGTCGTGAAGTCCACCCGGACCGTCATGTCCGAACAGCCCCAGGGGCTCTTCCACGTCGACCTGCAGACCCACCAGTCCGCACCAACCGGCCGGTGGAAGGTGCGCTGCGCGGTCCCCGGAAGCGAGACCACCCTTGCAACCCTGTCGTGCCAGGTGATGCCGTTCGTACCCGTGCGACTGAAGGTCGACACGACGGTCACCGTCGATCAAGTGGATGCCGAACATCCGCTCACCGTCGACGTCGCGGCGAACTACCTCCATGGCGCACCCGGTTCGGACCTGCCGGGCACGATCAGCGTGAATTTCACCACGAAGCGCTACCAGGACGATCGCTTCAGGGCGTTTCGCTTCGAGGACGCACCCAAGACCGATGGGGCACACGTGCAGAGGACCGTCCAGCTCGATGAAACGGGCAGGAACCAGTCCGGCTTCGACGAACCCCCGACACCAGCCACCTGGCTCGCGCGGATCGAGAGCTCCGTTCGAGAACCGGGTGGACGCGCAACGACCCACACCGACTGGGCGACCCTCGACACCGCAACCCAGCACGTGGGCGCACGCGTGCGGGGCGGTGCCCTCCATGAACCCCACCAACCGATCCGCTTCGATGCGGTCGTCCTCGATGCCGAAGGCACCCCGCGAACCGACCAGCCCATCGAGGCCAGGCTGTTCGAGGTCGAGCAACGGTGGTCGCTTCATCGTGCACGGGGAAACAACTACACCTGGCGCTCCCAGGAAGAGACCCATCTTCGAAGTGACTGTGCGATCAGGATCACCCCGACCAGTGAAGGCCTTTACGAGCTGGAGTTGTCGGGGCTCGAGCGCGGCACCTATCGGCTCAGCATCGAGGATCGCGTGCAATGCACCCTCGACTTCCATGTCGCCGACCATGCCTCCCGAGGGCGCATGGCGGCCGACCGCCCCGACCGACTCGAACTGATTCCTGAAGCCGGTGTCCATGAACCCGGCGCGATGACCTCGGTGCTGCTGCGCTCGCCCTTCCAGGGCATGGCGCTGGTCACGGTCGAGACCGACCGAATCCTCGCCACCCAGGTCGTACCCGTGGATGCAGACGGGGTACGGGTCCCGATCAGGATCCCCGAAACCGTCCGCAGCACGTGTTTCATCGGCGCAACCGTGCATCGCCCCGTGGATCCGCAGCAGACCGAATGGCTGCCGACTCGTGCCCAGGGCGCGATTCGACTCGCGATCGACGACAGCCCGCATCGATTGACCCCCTGGCTCAGCGCTTCCGACGGCGCACGCCCCGGGGAAACCGTTCACGTTTCCCTGGCGGTGCCGGAACTCGCCGCGGATCTCGAGGCGGGACCGGTCCAGGCGGATGCGGTCGCCCATGTCTGGGCGGTCGAGGAAGGTGCGCTGCTGGTGACCGACCACCACGCGCCCGATCTCCTGAAGCACCTGTTCCGACCACGACTGCGAACGGTGCGTTCACTGGACACCTGCGACACCCTGCTTCCCGACTATGAACGCCCGGTGAGCTGGGCCCGTATCGGTGGTGATGCCTACGCGGCCAGCCGCAGCCCGGTACCGGTTCGCTTGCGCGAGACCGCGGTCCTCTGGCAGCGGCAGGTGCCCATCGACGCAGACGGCGTCCTTGAATTCGATCTCGAGATGCCGGACATCGACGGTGCCATGCGCTTGATGGCGGTGGTGATCGATGACGACCGTTATGGCGCGACCGAACACACCGTCGCGGTGGCCGCTCCGCTTGAAGTCGTGGCCGTGCTGCCACGAGCCGCGGCGCCCGGTGATCGTATGTCGATACCGGTTCGCGTCCAGAACCGTGGGAGCAGCCCACTCGACACCACGCTCGAACTGGAACTGCCGGGGAACCTCTCCGGAACACTTGCCACGAAACGACTGCAGATTTCCGCCATGAGCGAAGAGGTCGTGCACCTGGAACTGGAGGCCCTTGCCCCGGGCCTGGCCGAGGTTCGGATCACCGCGACCCCCGAACAGGCCTCGGTCACGGTCGAACCAAGGACCCTGAAGCAGGCGATCGCGATCCGTCCGCCACATGGACATCGGTCCGAGGTTCTTCGCCTCACCGTTCCCGCAGGTGAAGTCGGGCGCATCGAACGCAACCATGCACTCGAAGCCCTCGACGGCCGCGTGGAAGTCATGATCGACCCGACCCCGATGATCGACCTCAAGCCGATCCTCGATGACCTCATCGACTATCCCTACGGCTGTGCGGAGCAGACCGGAAGCCGCCTCGAAGGCCTGCTTGCGATGGTGAACCTGCCTCGACAGGTCACCGCTCGGGACCCCTCGGAGCTGGATGCGATGATCGCGACCGGCATCAATCGCCTCTTCGCCATGCAGGACCGCAAGGGCCTGATCGGATACTGGCCGAACCAGGGCGGCTCGCCATGGATCTCGATCCGAACCGGGCTCATCCTCCAGGAAGCCGACAGGCTCGGCTACAAGCCCCCGAAGGTGATGCTGGACCGGCTCGCCCGGGCGATCATCCCGATGATCAACCACGACGAGGGCCGGATGACCCGGTTCGATCGTGCGCTGGGGTTGCGCTTCCTCGCCCAGAACGGAACACCCGATGAAGACGCGATGCGCAACCTCGAAGCTTCAAGCGAGCAGCTTGACCTGGAATCCCGGGCACATCTTGCAGACGCGTGCTTTGACAGCGGACTCGACCAGATGGGGCAACGCCTCGTCGGTCTTGAAGCACTTCCAACGCTGATCAAGGCTGGCTCCCCAGGCACTGCAACTCGCTTCACTTCCGACCTCACCCAGATCGCGGTGACCGCCCAGGTGCTCATGGAACATCGCCCCGATCACCCGCGACTCACCGAGCTCATCCGCACCCTGAACTCGAGCCGAACCGCACGCGGCTGGCGAACCACCTACGAGAATTCAGCCGCGGTCGTGGCACTGGCTCGCTATTACCAACAAGGCAGTGAGCCCGGAGATCTTGAAGGATCGATACAGATCGCAGGAAAAGACATCTCTTTCGCCGAAGAAGGCACCACGCACCTCGAATTCGCGACCAGCGACTGCTCCTCGATCGATGAACTGATCAGGAACGACGGCAGCGGCAGCGCCCACATCGTGATCCGAACCACCGGAATCCCCCTCACCGACGAGAAGAACGACGCCGTCGAACAGGGCATCTCCGTCGAACGCCGGTGGCTTGACCATCGAGGCGAGCCGCTCCCCGAAGGAGGCTCCCTTGCTTCCGGGGACCTGGTGATCGTGGAAGTGACCGCCCGGGCCCTGGCGGACATCCCCATTCCAAACGTCGCGATCCTCGAGGTGCTCCCAGGTGGCATGGAGTTCGAGCTTGCGACCCTGGCAACCAGTGCCGCCAGCGACAAGGTCAGCCTCTCGAAGGTCGACCACACCGTCTTCCATGACGATCGCATGGTCGCCTTCACCACCTTGAAGTCCAAACCGACGCGGTTCCAGTACGTGCTGCGTGCAATCGTTCCCGGGGACTGGTCGGTACCGGCAGCCGATGCACTCTCGATGTACGACTCGAACATCAAGGCCCATGGCCTGGGTACCCGGGTGGAGATCACCCCATGAAGCCCGAGGCACCGGCAAGACGCTTCCGGCGCCTCAGGCGACTCCTGATGGCGAGCGTGGTGACGGCCACCTTCGGCGGCGTGCTGGCCACCGTGCTCTTCACGGCTGCGTGGGTGCTCTTCCCGCTCCCGGATCGCTTCCTCGCACCCGGTGATCCCGGTGCACTGGTCCTGGATGCCTCCGGCGGAGTGCTCCTCGACATCGTCGGTGCGGATGAGCAGCATCGGCTGGCGATCACCCTCGAGCAGGCCGGCCCCTGGATACCCGAGGCGTTGATCGCGGTCGAGGACCATGCCTTTCGCAGTCACATCGGGATCGACCCCGGAGCGATCCTCGGCGCCCTGGGGTCCAACCTCGCCGCCGGCAAGGTCGTCCGGGGTGGCAGCACCATCACGATGCAGGTCGCGGGGCTTCGCCTGCAACACCCGCGGACCTACGCCGGCAAGGCGATCGAGGCGTTTCGTGCGCTGCAGATCGAAGCACGCCATGACAAGGACCGGATCCTCGAGGCGTGGCTGAACACCGCGTCCTTCGGTGGCAACCTCGTCGGCATCGAAACCGCAAGCCGTGCCTGGCTCGGAAAACCCGCGGCTGCATGCTCGATCGCGGAAGCAGCACTCCTGGTCGGTCTTCCGAATGCCCCCGAACGTTTCCGTCCCGACCGGCACCCGGAGGCCGCCATCCGGCGGAAGAACATCGTGCTTGATCGGATGCTCGCCTCAGGCGTCATCTCCAGCGCACAACACCAGGTCGCACGTGCAGAGGAACTGCTGATCCATCGCCGGGATTCCAGTGGAAACCGCAGGCACGTGGGCTGGGTGGCGCTCCAACGCAGTGGTCGCGGACGCGTGCTCGAGACCACGGTCGACCCGACGCTCCAGGCGGTCGTCGAATCGGTCGTCGAACAACATGCACGAGACCTTCCGACGGAAGTGGACATCTCGGTGGTGCTGGTGGAGGTCGCGTCCGGCTCGATCCGGGCGATGGTCGGCTCCACCGATCCGATGGACCCCCGAGACGGACAGGTCAACGGCGCGACCAGCCGACGGTCGCCGGGGTCGAGCCTCAAACCGCTGATCTACGCCATGGCCTACGACCGACATCGACTGGCGCCGGAGTCGATCGTCCTCGACGCCCCACTGGACTACGCCGGTTGGCGACCGGGCAACATCGACCGGCGATACCGTGGACGGATGACCGCGGCGGAAGCCCTGCGCAGCTCGAGAAACACCCCCGCCCTGCGGATCACGGACGAACTCGGGCTCGCCTCGGTCATCGCCGGTCTCAGGCGTTCGGGGATCGCACTGCCGCTGGATACCGCAGGACATGCAGGGCTGTCCATCGCCGTCGGCGGCGTCGAGGTCCGACCACTGGACCTGGCCGAGGCCTACACCATGCTCGCTCGTGGCGGACTTCACCAGCCACTCCGCCTGATCGAAAGCGAACCCGCCACCCCCACCCGGGTGTTCTCCACCGAGGCGTGCCGGGCGGTGGAATGCTCGCTTGCGCCGGACCCCGGGCTTGAAGGCGGTGCGCTCCCCTTCGTGGTCGCGAAGACCGGTACCAGCAGCGGACTCAGGGATGCCCTGGCCGCCGGGTGGAACGCTCGCTATGCAGTGGTGACCTGGGTTGGTCGTTTCGACGGAGGCTCCGACCCGATCCTCATGGGTTCGCGCTCGGCACTCCCGATCCTCGACTCGTTACTGACCCACCCCACGCTCAGGACCAACCGCCCCACCCGCAAGGCAAGCGACTGGATCGTCAGGAACCAGGTGGGCGCAGGCCTGGCAACAACCCTGCCCAGACTTCTTGAACCCAGAAACGGCGACTGCATCGTGGCATCGGGGACCACCGTGCGAATCGATCCACGCATCGAGACCGACGGGAGACCGACGGTTCTTCTTCTCGATGGAAGACCGATCGAACTCGGCCCGATCACGGTGGGAATCGGCACGCACGAACTTCGCGTCATCAGTGGTACCAACCCACCCCACACGATCGAGTTCACGGTGGAACCATTGATCCGCACGGTCGCACAACCGGCCGACACCATCGAAGCCGATCACGCCATGCAATGAACAAATGAACAGGGGGACGGATGAACCGTCCCCCTGGGTGGTGCTTTCGATCATTCCGGGGAGCTGAACCCCCTCGACCGGCTATTCGTCGACCACGACCACCAGTTCGACTCGGCGGCTCTGGGCCTTCGAGGTCTTCGGCTGGTGCGGGCCGTAGCTGGCATAGGAGATCTGCTTCGCGGGAATACCCTTGGTCTGCATGTATTCACCCACGGAGTAGGCGCGTTCGAAACCAAGGTGGTGGTTGGTCTCGTAGCGTTCCTTGGACTTGCGGATCGGATCCGAATCGGTGTACCCGACCAGTCGGATCTCCCTGTTCGGGTAACTCGACTTGATGTCCGAGACCACTGCGTTGAGTGATGTCTTCGCCGTGGACTTCAAGGTGTCACGACCCGCATCAAAGAGCACGTCACTGGGCAGGTTCACCACGATCTCACCACCGCGGGACTCCGCCTGGAATCCACCGATGGTGGCCACGGTCGGTTCGACCGGGGTGGCCGACACGATATCGGCTTCGAGCTGCTGGTTGCGAAGCTTCAACTGGTCGTTCTGCTGCTGGAGGGTCCGGGCACTTCGCTTCTGGTCATCGAGTTGCATGCGAAGCGTGCTGGCTTCCTCCCGCAGGAGTGCTTCTCGATCCTTGGCTGATTGATCGCAACCACCGGCGGTGAGTACGACAAACCCGCCGGCCAAAACTGCTCCGAGCCACATCATTCGGCGATGGGTCATCAGTACGGCATCCTTTCCGCTGTGTTCAAACATGCCCACTATCCCTGAGTGGGTCAGGTCCATTTCACCCGCTGGAGGCCTTTTCCGCAAGGCGACCGGTCTGATCGGTGAAGAGCCCGGGGAAAAGTTCCGACCCGACCTCGAGAATCACCGGCCTGAGCAGCACCACCGCCAGCACCGCCAGCGCCAGATGCGGCCCGTAGGGAAGCTCCTTGGAGAGCCCACGGAGCATTCGCCCGCCGAGGGCTCGCAGCACGACCCAGCCGAGCCCGAAGAAGGGCGCGATGAAGAAACCGATGATCGGATCGATCCAACCGAAAGCGGCACCCACAGCGGCCATGAGATGGACATCTCCTGCGCCCATGGCCTCCTTGCCGAACCCGAGGGTCCCGAAGATGCGAACCGCCCAGACCACCGCTCCGCCGCACAGCCACCCGCCCATCGAAGCACCCAGTGCCATCACCACCAGCGGCGGAGGCGTGCTGATGCCCTGGCCGATCAACCAACCGGCGGCGATGCCGGCCATGCAGGGCAGCAGGAAGAGGAGCTCGACGAACATTTCACGACGAGCATGTGGGTAGTCAGCCAGGACATCCCCGTCCTCCACGTAGTCGTCGTAGTCCTGAAAGCTGTAGCGCAGGATGCCACGTTTCAGAAGCAGCATCGCCAGAACGACCCCGCAGACCCCACCGAAGGCGGAGGCCGTCCCCGCCCAGCTCAAGGCAGGTATCGGCCAGTCACCGAAGAGTCGATTGTGGGCGGGCAGCAGGGCCTGGATGGGCCAGAGGATCCAGCAGGCGATCGTGGTGAAGGTGGGGATCTGGATCGGAATGATGAAGGTCTTCGCATCGATGAGCGTCATCGCGAGCAGACCCAGCAGCGTCAGGCTCCAACAGAGAAACGCCGGCCAGGTCGCACCGAACTTCTGGAGTGACCACCACTCGCCCCCCACCGCACTCCAGTAACTCCCGGGCGGTACGAGGTAGAGCAGGGCAGCCAGTCCCGCGACCAGCACGCCGCCGATCACCTCGATCAGTGGGTACTGAAAGGAAATCCGGGTTGCACAGCGTCGGCAGCGACCGCGGAGGGCGAGCCAGCTGAGGATCGGGATGTTGTCATACCAACGAAGTCGGGCGCCACAACGCGGACAACGGCTGGGTGGAGAGACCACGCTCAGGCCGTTGGGAAGTCGATAAATCACCACGTTCAGGAATGAACCGGCACAGGCACCGAAGGCGAACAGGAAAGCCAGCCCCACCCCCCAGGTCATCCAATACATGGTTGTCATCGAAAATGAATCCAACCTGGCCTCCTCAGTGACCCGACCGCTGGTTCCGGTCATTCAGCCAAGCCAGTAGGTAGTTACATCGGTTCAGCCAGCGTCGCCCGGTCTGCCTTCACCGGGAATTTCATCGATTCGAAGCGTTCTCACTCGCTGCTCCGCTTCACCAAGCACGGCCTTGCAGCGCTGAACGAGTTGATCGCCCCGTTGATAGGCGGCCAGGGAGGCTTCCAGGCTGATCTCACCCTGTTCGATTCGACCGATGATCGATTCAAGTTCATTCAGTGCGGCCTCGAAGGGCAGCTTGGCGATCTCGGGATCGATCACGCCCTGATCAGAATCGGGAGGAGTCTCTGGAGCATCGCTTCCATTGGTGTCTGCTGGCATGGTCTGACTCTACTCCTGCGGGCTGGTTTGGTCCACGTCGGCCCGACCTTGACGGGCCTCGACGGTGGACTGAAGACGTCCATCCCCCAGGATCGTCGTGAGCCGGGCTCCCACGGGAACGTCCTCGATCGATCGCACCAAACCCCCGGAGTCATCAAGCGTCCAGGCATAGCCGCGGGCGAGGACCGCTCGGGGGCCGACGCTTTCCAGCTGACGTTTGCCGGCTTCCAGGCGGGCGGTCGCCTGGCGCAGTCGGGCGGTGGTGGCGGCACCCAGCCGACCGTGCAGTGCCTGGACCCGGGCGCGTGCCGCGGAGACCCGGGCCGAAGGTCGATTGCTTTCCAGCGCGGTCGTCAGTTCAGCCACACGCAGTCGGCGGCGATCCAGTGCACCACGCAGCGCACGCTCGAGCGTGCGGGGTGCCAGCTCGAAACGTTGCCGAAGGGCGTTCATGCGCGTCTGCAACCCGGTCCGCAGGCGATCCGCGAGGTAGTCGACTTGTGCGCGCAGCTCGGTCGCATCCGGCACCAGGTGGACCGCGGCCTGGGTCGGGGTCGACGCGCGCAGGTCCGCGATGAGTTCGATGACCGAGGTATCCACCTCGTGTCCGATCGCCGCCACCAGTGGCGTTCGACAACGGTACGCAGCGTCGGCCACCACCCGCTCGTTGAACGCCCAGAGATCCTCGCGCGAACCGCCTCCGCGCGTGACCAGGATCGCATCGATACCCAGTTGTTCCGCGGCTGCATCGAGGCGATCGATCGCCCGGGCGATCTCAGGTGCGGCCGTCTCGCCCTGAACCCGCACATCCACCACCAGCAGTTCCACCCCGGGCAACCTGGAAGCCGCGGTTCGGCGGACATCCTCGATGGCGGCGCCACTGGCCGAAGTCACCACCGCGATGCGGCGAGGAAAAGCAGGCAGACGCTTCTTGCGTGCTTCATCGAAGTAACCGGCCTGCCGAAGTTCGAGACACAATGCCTGGAAACGCTCCTCGAGGGTTCCCAGTCCCTTCCGTTTCATCGAGGTCACGTAGAACTGCGTTCGACCGCCAGGCACCCAGTGGGAGACCCGTCCGCTGACCAGGACCTCCTGACCGTCAGTGGGCTCGAAGTCGACGCGTGCCGCATCGGAACGCCACAGGACGCAGCTGAGCACCGAGCTTTCGTCCTTCAACGCGAAATACCAGTGACCGCGCCGGTTGAGATTGCTGAGTTCACCCAGGACCTCGATCGGCCCCTGCAAGCCCGTCTCGAGAAGTTGCTTGATCCGTTCGTTGAGTCCGCTCGGGCTCAGTGGTCCCTCGGGGGCGGGTCTTGCCCGGGGCTTGGCTGGAGGTTTGGCTGGAGGCTTGGCTGGAGGTTTGGCTGGAGGCGACGACGGCGGGCCCTTTTCGGGCGGTTGGTCAAAAAGGCCACCAAGGGCCTCGTCTGGATTGAACGGTCGTCGTGCCACGCCAAGTAAGATAGACGCCCAGACGTGTCACAGATGCAATCCATCACGATCAAGAGCCCGCTTGGTGAAATTTCCGGCGTCGGGGATCGTCTGCGTGGACGTTTCGAGCGCCTGGGCCTCCGGGTGGTGGCGGACCTGCTCCGGCACCTGCCGATGCGCTACGAGCGTGAACTGGCGGAATTGACGATCGAAGCCGCGCGAAGACAGGTCGAGGAAGACCCCAAGGCCACCCTGTCGATCCGGGGAACGATTGCAGTGATTCGCCGGACACCGGGCCGCCGACCCCGGATCGAGGCCACCGTGGAGGATGCCACCGGTACGGCGAGCCTGGTCTGGTTCAACGCCAACTGGGTGCTGGGGAAACTGCACCCCGGCCATGAAGTCCTCATCCAGGCCAAGGGCAATCTCTACCGCGATGCCCTGCAGTTCGCGAACCCTCGGTTCAACATTCTCGATGATGAGGCCCCGCCGACCCCCACCACCGATGATCGACTGCGTCCGGTCTACCCCGGCAGCGAGGAGCTTCCTTCCTCGCGCATCGAACAGGTGATCGCCAGCGTGCTTGAACCCGCGATCCGCGGGATCGAGGACCCGTTGCCCGAGGCGTACCGAAGTGAACGTGACCTGATGCCGCTGGCCGAGGCGTATCGCGCGGTGCATGCGCCTCGTGACGAGGCCGAGGCCGAACGCGCCAGGACCCGCCTCGCCTTCGATGAACTGCTGCTGCTGCAGCTCGGGGTCATGATGCGACGTCACCACCTCCGCGAACGACTGCGCGCGCCCGCGCTGCGTTGGTCGGACGAACTCGACGCACGCATCCGCGAACGCTTTCCCTTTCCACTCACGGCGGCCCAGGCCCGGGTGATCCGGGAGATCGCGAGCGATCTCTCCAGGGAAGGCCCGATGAACCGCCTGTTGCAGGGCGATGTCGGGGCGGGGAAGACCGTCGTCGCCCTCTACGGGATGCTGCTGGCCGCAGCGACCGGACACCAGGCCTGCCTGATGGCACCGACCGAACTGCTCGCCGAACAACACCTCGCCTCGATTCGCGCGATGCTTCAGGACAGTGATGTCGAGATCGTCCTCCTCACCGGCGGGCTGCCGGCCGCGGTGCGCCGTGAACGACTGGAACGGATCGCCTCCGGCGAGGTCGACATCGTGGTGGGCACCCACGCGCTGCTGACCGAGAGCGTCCGCTTCAAGAGCCTCGCCCTGGCCGTGGTCGACGAACAACACCGCTTCGGCGTGGTGCAGCGCGCCGCACTCCGCGAAAAGAGCGCCTCGAGCGATCAGGTCCCCCACATCCTGGTGATGACCGCGACGCCGATACCCCGCACCCTCTCGCTCACGCTCTTCGGCGATCTCGACGTCTCGGTGATCGACGAACGCCTCCCCGGTCGCACCCCGGTGGTGACCCGGGTGGTGGAGGAGGGCAAGCGGGACGACGTCTACGGCTACGTCGCCCAGCGGATCGCCAAGGGCGAGCAGGCCTACGTGGTGGTTCCCGCGATCGACGAGTCGGAACTGGGACTCGCCGACGTTCATTCCCACCTCGAAAAGCTTCGCGAGGGCCCGCTGGCCGGCTGCCGACTCGAAGCGATGCACGGAAGACTCGATGCCGCCGAGCGCGACGCGGTCATGCAGCGCTTTCGCGGCGGCGAGACCCAGTGCCTGGTGGCCACGGTGGTGATCGAGGTCGGGGTCGACGTGCCGCAGGCGACGGTGATGGTGGTCGAGCACGCCGAGCGATTCGGGCTCGCCCAGCTGCACCAGCTGCGGGGACGTGTCGGCCGAAGCGATCAACGAAGCGTGTGCGCCCTGATCGGAACGCCCACCACCGACGAGGCCCGAAAGAGGCTCGAGGCGATCGGCTCGACCGACGACGGCTTCGCCATCTCGGAACTGGACCTGGGCATCCGCGGGCCGGGTGAGCTCTTCGGGGCCAGGCAGTCCGGTCTGCCTCCGTTTCGGGTGGCGGACCTGACCCGTGACATCGAGCTGCTGAACCAGGCGCGCGCCGATGCCATCGCCTGGATCGAACGATCGCCGGAGCTGTCCGAGCCCGAGGAAGCCCTGCTGCGCCGCAAGCTGCTCGCCGTGTACGGCGAAGCACTCGGAATCGGGGACATGGGATGAGCCTTCGACCGCTTGCGGGTATCGTCAACGCATGAGCAGCAACCGCGAACTTGCCACCCGCTTCCAGGAGGCCGCCGCGATCCTCGAGATCACCGGCGCCAACGCCTTCCGCGTGAACGCGGTCACCAAGGTCGCACGGATCCTCGAGGACCTGCCCACCGAAATCGCACCACTTGCCGAGGATCTCAAGGGGCTGCAGGCGATCGACGGCATCGGCAAATCCAGCGCCGAGAAGATCAAGCAGTTCGTCGAGACCGGGACCATCGAGGAATTCGACACGCTTCGCGATTCGATCCCCCCCGGTCTCATCCAGGTGCTCGAGGTCCCCGGACTCGGCCCCAAGACGGTCAAGGTCCTGTGGGAGAAAGGCGGCGTGGTCGACGTCGCGAGCCTGAAGAGCAAGATCGAAAGCGGCGAACTCGAAAACATCCCCCGAATGGGCAAGAAGACCCTCGCGAACATCCTCGATGCGATCGAGTTCAGCGAACGCAGCCAGGGTCGCATGCGGCTGGGCGATGCCCTGCCACTGGCCGAAGCCCTGGTCGCCCGACTCTCGAACGCCAGGGGCGTGACCCGCATCGCCTATGCCGGCAGCCTGAGACGCGGCCGGGAGACGATCGGCGACATCGACATCCTCGTGGCATCGAGCGCACCCGAAAGCCCCACGCGCGCCCTCACCGAGATGCCCGGCGTCGAGAAGGTGCTCCTGTCGGGTGACACCAAGACCAGTGTCAGACTCGATGCCGGCGTGCAGGTCGACCTGCGCATCGTCGAGGAGTCGAACTTCGGGGCCGCCCTGCTGTACTTCACCGGCAGCAAGGAACACAACGTGATGCTGCGCGAGATCGCGATCGCGAAGTCGATGCGACTGAACGAATACGGCCTCTTCCCCGATGACGGCGAAACCGAACCACCGCAGACCCGGGGGATCGAACCGGTCGCCGCCGACACCGAGCAGGCGATCTACGAAGCGCTCGAGGTCGGCTACCTGCCACCCGAACTCCGCGAGAATCGCAGCGCAAGTGATTGGGCGGCCCCCGAGGACCTGGTCACCACCAGGTCGATCAAGGCCGAACTTCACTGCCACACCAACGCGTCCGATGGCGTGATGACCCTGGATGCGTTGATCGACCAGGCGCGCAAGCGCGGCTTTCACACCCTCGCGGTCACCGATCACTCCAAGTCCAGCGTGCAGGCCAACGGGTTGTCGGTGGAAAGACTTCTCGAACACATCGAGGCGATCCACGAGGCGAACGAGCGGTTCGACGACATCACGGTCCTGGCCGGCAGCGAGGTCGACATCCTCGCCGACGGTCGCCTCGACTACGACGACGAGATTCTCCAACGACTGGACTGGGTCGTCGCGAGCCCCCACTCGAGCCTCCGACAGGACCCGAAGAAGGCGACCGAGCGCCTGCTCATGGCGATCGAACACCCGATGGTTCACGTGATCGGGCACCCCACCGGACGACTGATCAACGAACGCGAGGGCCTGGCCCCGGACATGGCGACCCTGGTCGCCGCCGCCAAGGCACACGACACCGCTCTCGAGCTGAATGCCAACCCCTGGCGGCTCGACCTGCGCGACCGCCACGTGCGCCTCGCCGCCGAAGCCGGGACCCTCGTCACCATCGATACCGACGCCCACAAGCCGGCGGACTTCGAGCTGCTCAAGTTCGGGATCCTCACCGGGCGACGCGGCGGCCTGACCCAGGCCCTCTGCCCCAACTGCTGGGAGGCCGAACGGCTTCACGGCTGGATTCGCTCCAAACGCTAGCGTCCGGATCGCCCAGGCAGGGATGGCCCCCTGCGGTTGCGCATGACGCAGGGATCAACAGCCCCAACCGGAAGCAGAGTCAGCCAGGGAACAGCAACGAGAACAACAACCAGGTTGCCGTTAGGACAGCGACATGGATCTTGACAATGCCTTCAGAGCGATCCTGTTCACGCTGTTTGCGATCGCTCTCTTGACGGCATTCGGGTTGGTGGTTGCACTCAGTCTGAGGAAGGAGTTCACGGACGAGGACGGCGAAGCCATCAAGTTCAGGAATGTCTTTCTGATCGTGACGGTCACCACCGCGGTCACGATCCTGATTGACCTGAGCCTGGCCAGAGTCTTGGGCATCACCGGAGTGGGACGCCCCATCTGTCTCGG
>JAQWMQ010000006.1 GCA_029246705.1 Phycisphaerales bacterium
CGGGCCAGGTCGAACAGTCGGACCGATTCGACCGGAAGCGCGTTGACCAGTCCCGCGATCCAGCCGGTGGCGCCGGCGGCGATCGCTTCGACGATCAGGTCGTCGATCCCCGCGAAGATCGCGAGCCGATCACCCATCAGGGCACGAATCGCCGTGATCCTCCGGATGTCGCCGGAAGATTCCTTCACCGCATGGAGGTTTTCGTGCTCCGAGGCAAGTTCCTGGATCTGGGCCGGCAGGACGTCCGTTCCGTAGGCGATCGGGTTGTTGTAGAGCATCGAGGAGAGCCCGGTCGCTTCCAGGCACGCACTGAAGTGACCCTTCATCTCCGCCCAGGGTCCCTGGTAGACGTAGGGGGGCAGGATCATCAGCCCTCGGCAGCCGGCTTCAGCGGCGGTGCTCGCCATGTCGACGGCTTCCTGGGTGGACAACGCACTGATGGCGGCGATGACCGGTGCCCGGTTGTCGAGCTCGGCCGAGAGTTCGGACCAGATCGTCCGCTTCTCATCGAGGGAGAGCAGGCCGCCCTCACCGAGTGACCCCGGGGTCACGATTCCCGTGCACCCCGCGTCGACCATCTGTCGGGCATGCCGTCTCATGAACTCGAGGTTGATCTCGAAGTCCTCGTCCAACGGCGTGGTGATCGCGGGCATGACGCCCACCCAGTCATCTCGATGCATCTCAGTCATGTGTCGAATTTCGCTACGAACGAACGATGCCTTCCGAAAAGGGGTCTTTGGGATCGAAGATCAAGGTCGATTCGGCGCTGATCCAGGCGCCTCCGGTGATGGTGGGGATGATCTTCCCATCACGTTCGTGGAAGCGGCCGACGAAGCGACTCCCGATGATCGATTCCTGTCCCCAGGGTTCACCCGCGGCGAGGACGCCGTCGGCATGGAGGCAGGCGAGCTTGGCGCTGGTGCCGGTCCCGCAGGGAGAACGGTCGTATTCACCACCCGGACACAGGACGAAGTTGCGGCTGTCACAGTCATCCCGGGTCGGATCGTCGAACAGCTCGACATGATCGATGACGTGATAGGTCTCGTCCCCGGTTTCCGGGTCCACCTGCACGCCGTGGATCGCCTCGGCTTCAAGTGCCTTTCGGATCAGGAGGGCCCGGCTTCTGAGGACCTCGATGTCGGTCGAAGCCAGGTCCATGCCGTGGTCGCTCACCAGGAAGAACCAGTTGCCTCCCCAGGCGATGTCGCCGGTGACCATTCCGTGGCCCTCGACATGCAGCTGTACGCCGGCCCGCTGCCGGTAGCTGGGCACGTTTTCCACCGAGACCAGCCCGTTCTCGCCGAGGTGCGCGGTGACCAGGCCGATCGAGGTCTCCAACTGGTGTGATCCGGGGCCGATTCTCCCGAGGTGGGCGAGGGTGACGGCCACCCCGATGGTTCCGTGCACGCACATGTGCAGCGTTCCGACGTTGTTGAAGAAGATCACGGCTGCCGCGGATCCGGGCAGCCGGGGCTCCAGCAGAAGAGCACCCACGATCGCCTCGTGGCCCCTTGGTTCACAGGTGACCGCTCGTCGGAAGGACTCGTGCCTGGCACGAAAGATCGCGGTCTGCTCCTCGATCGTGCCTTCCCCGAGATCCGGCACACCATCCACCACCACCCGGGTGGGCTCTCCTTCGGTGTGGCTGTCGATGACCCGCACTGGATCCATGAACAGACGGTACACGACTCGACCCGGATGCGCCTTCATTGGGTATCCTCGACGCCAGAAGGAGCCACCCATGCGTACAACCCTGATCGGCACGGCCTGCCTGCTCGCCCTTGCCGTGATCGGCGGCTGCCGAACCGTCGACAATTCGAGTTCTCCGGTCGAGATCCGTGCCGCCGAGAATCGTGAGCACCCGGACTGGACGAAACTCGACTTCCACGTGGGCGGACTGGCCACCTGGGTGTCACCGGATGCAACCGTGGTCCGGGACGACATCGTCTCCGCGAAGCGGTCCGTGGACGATTTCGGTCACCCGATCGTCATACTCCAGTTCGACCAGGATGCCTCGAAGAAGATGGACGAGCTGTCCACTCGCCGGATGAGCCGGCCCGTCGCGATCCTGGTGGACGGCGAGATCATTGCCGCGCCCATCCTGCTGAAGCCCGTTTCGGAGACCCTCGTGGTCAACTTCGGCAAGTCTTCCGACGCGCAATCCTCCGCCGACCGTCTGGCTGATGCGGTCGGCGACCGGACCAAGGACAAGAAGGATTCGAGTGCAGACTCGACCGGCGTCAAAGACTCCTGAAACGATTGAGCAGGTCCCATGGCTGAACTGAGCTTCCGAACCGCTGGTGAATCGCATGGACCGGGCATCTACACCCTGGTCGACGGCTTGCCGCAGGGTCTCGAGATCAACACCGAGTTCATCGATGCCGAGCTTCGCCGTCGCCAGGGCGGCTACGGCCGGGGTGGTCGACAGAGGATCGAGACCGATCGGGCGGAATACCTCTCCGGGGTTCGGCTCGGCCATGCGACCGGTTCGCCGATCCTGATGTGCGTCGCCAACAAGGACAGTCGACTCGACGATCTCGAGCGCACCCCTCCGGTCTATCGTCCCCGTCCCGGGCATGCCGACCTCTCGGGAAGCGTGAAGTGGCTCACCACCGATTGTCGCGAGACCCTCGAGCGTGCCAGTGCACGCGAGACCGCTGCGCGGGTCTCGGCGGGTGCGATCGCGCGCTGCCTGCTTCGCGAATTCGGCATCGAGGTCTTCGGGTTCGTCCGCGGTGCACTCGATGCCATCAGCGACGTGGCTCCGGACGAGACCAACTGGCGCGAGCTGCGCACCCTTCGTGACGAGAGTGATGTCTACGTGCCCGATTCCCGGGTGGACGAGTCGATGCGAGCCGCCATCCGCCAGGCCAAGATCGACAAGGACACCGTGGGCGGACTGGTCGAAGCGCACGTCTTGGATGTCCCATCGGTCTTGGTTCCTGCATGAACTGGGACAGCAAGCTCGATTCGCGACTGGCGGCCGCGGTCATGGGCATCCAGGCCTTCAAGGCCGTCGAGATCGGGCTGGGTCGCGAGTGCGCCTTCCGAACCGGTTCCGCCGTGCACGACCCGATCGGCTTCGACGAGTCCCTTCGATCGGAACCTTCCATGGGCTTCACCCGGACCTCCAACAATGCGGGGGGACTTGAAGGCGGCATGACGAATGGAATGCCGGTCGTCGTGCGTGGCACGATGAAGCCGATCAGCACGCTCCTTCGTGGCCTGCCCAGTGTCGACCTGAACACCAAGACACCCGAACACAGCCAGTACGAGCGTTCCGACGTGAGTGCCATCTCCGCTGCAAGCGTGGTCATGGAGAACGTGGTCGCTTTCGAGATCGCGCGGGCCTTCCGCGACAAGTTCTCCGGTGATTCCATGACCGAGGTGCGCGCCCAGTACGACACCTACATGGAATACGCGCGAAGACTGCCCCTGGACCCGCCCGACCGGGCCGAACCCAATCAGGCTGAAGACCAGACCGAGGAATGACCCGTCATGGTCAGGTCCGAAGCATTCTTCGGTGGATCCGACACCAAAGCTGAGCGAGACCTTCATGACGCCTTCTTCAGACCACTGGATGCATTCGACCACCGCCGAGCGGATACCCACCTCGGTCCATGTCCGGGCCCATGACGTGAGCGTCGCGGTCGCGAACGAGATCGCCGAGCTCATCCGTGACCGTGCCTCTCGAGGTGAACACTGCGTTCTGGGACTTGCCACCGGATCCACGCCGACCCGGGTCTACGACGAACTCGTCCGACTCCATCTCGAGGAGGGGCTCTCGTTCGGGAACGTGATCACGTTCAATCTCGACGAGTACTTCCCGATGCAACCGGACAGCCTGCACAGCTACCGACGCTTCATGCAGGAATACCTGTTCAACCACATCGACATCGACCCCGCGAACATCCACGTGCCCGACGGCACCATTCCCGCGGAGGAAGTACGGGACTATTGCGATCGCTACGAGTCGATGATTCGAGAAGCGGGTGGCATCGACCTGCAGATCCTCGGAATCGGACGTACCGGGCATGTCGGTTTCAACGAACCCGGCTCCGGACGTGACTCGCGCACTCGCCTGATCGCCCTGGACAAGGTCACCCGCACCGATGCCGCAAGTGACTTCTTCGGCGAGGAGAACGTGCCTGCAAGGGCGATCACCATGGGCGTGGGCACCATCCTCGCGTCACGGCGCGTGGTGATGCTGGCATTCGGGGAAGGAAAGTCCGCCGTCGTCCAGCGTGCGGTCGAAGGTCCGGTCACGCCGACCATCGCGGCCAGCTTTCTTCAGGAACATCCCGATGCGAGGGTCCACCTCGACCTCGCCGCTGCCGCGGACCTGGTCCGTTGCAAGTGTCCCTGGGTCGAGCAGGATCTTCGCTGGGACCAGCGGCTCACTCGAAAGGCGACCATCTGGCTGGCACACGAGCTGGAAAAGCCCATCCTCAAGCTGACCCGCGAGGACTACAACGAGAATCATCTCCAGGACCTGATTGCCGAGCGGGGGGGTGCCTACGACATCAACCTCGAGGTGTTCCGGTCCCTCCAGAAGACCATCACCGGCTGGCCCGGAGGCAAGCCCGAGTCAAGACGACGAGCCGGGGACATCGTCAGGGACGGCGACGACGTCTTTCCCAAGCGAGTGCTCATCTTCAGTCCGCACCCCGATGACGACGTGATCTCGATGGGGGGCACGCTCCTGCGCCTCGTGGACCAGGGCCATGAGGTGCACGTCGCCTACCAGGTGTCCGGTTCGATCGCGGTCTTCGACACCGCAGCACTTCGATTCGCCGATTTCGCAGCCGACTTCAACGAGATGTTCGGTTTCGATGGGGAACGTGCGGGGGCTTTCGAGACCCGTATCACCTCCGCCCTGCGCAACAAGGTACCCGGGGAAATCGACTCTCCCGAGGTGCAGAAGTTGAAGGGGCTCATCCGGCGTGGCGAGGCGCGTGCCGCGGGTCGTTACTGCGGCGTCCCCGATGAACGGTTGCACTTCCTGGACCTGCCGTTCTACGAGACGGGCAGGGTCAAGAAGAAACCACTCGGGGTTCGTGACGTCGAGATCGTCGCCGATCTCCTTCGTTCGATCCAGCCCCACCAGATCTACGCCGCGGGGGATCTCTCCGACCCGCACGGCACCCACCGGACCTGCCTTGATGCGGTGGTCAAGGGTTGGGCGGTCGTGCGCGATTCTCCATGGGCCGAAGCGTGCTCGATCTGGTTGTATCGCGGTGCCTGGCAGGAATGGGACGTCGATCGCATGGAGAAGGCGGTTCCGCTTTCCCCGGAAGAACTCAAGCGCAAGATCAACGCGATCTACAAGCATGAAAGCCAGAAGGACAAGGCGCTCTTTCCCGGCCCTGATGTCCGTGAATTCTGGCAGCGTGCCGAACAACGCAATCGAAACACCGCGGAGGTCCTCGATCAACTGGGGCTTGCCGAATACGAGGCGATCGAGGCCTTCGTGAGGTGGGATGGACGTTCCCCGCTTGATTGAGTGCAGGTAACCCGCCTCTTGCCGGGGTGCCCCTCCGAAATATGCCGGATCTTGGTTCCGTTCGATCAAATGTCTGTGAACTTCGATCTCGCAGCGTCTATTCTGATTTCGGTCCAAGGGAGCTTTCGATGATTCTCCATCGCCTGCCAGCCATCCTCGTCGCCGTCTGTTCAGGAGCCTCCGTGCAGGCTTTCGAAGTGCTGTTCGTTCCGCAGGATCACCCGACGATCGGCGAGGCGATCGAGGCCTCCTCGAATGGCGACATCATCCAGGTCGGTCCGGGTCTCTTCCAGGAGAACCTGCACATCGCGGACAAGCAAATCACCATTCGGGGCTGGTGGCCTGATGACCCGACGATCATCGATGGAGGCTCGCCCTCCATCAGTGATTTCGGAAGCTGCATCGTCGTCTCCGGCGCTTCCAGCCTGGTGCTCGACTCGCTGGTCCTTCGCAACGGAACCGGTTCATCGATCTACGGCATCACGCGTGGTGGCGGGATCTACTCGGAGTTCGCCACCGTCGAAATCGTCGATGTCACCATCGAGAATTGCTCCGTTGAACTGGAACCATTCGGGAGCTCGAGCTGGGGTGGAGCGATCTGCAACTACTTCGGGACGATGGTGGTCGAGAGTTGCCAGGTGAAGAACAACCACAGCGATGGTCAGGGTGGTGCGATCTGGAGCAGCCATGGTGATCTTTTCATCTCTCGCTCCGCCATCTGCGACAACACCGCCTTCGCGGGTGGCGGCATCTTCGTCCAGTCCACCGAGACATCGATCGACCTCGCATCGCTGAACAACAACGTGTCCGAGTCGACGGGTGGGGCGGTCCTCTCGGTTGAAGGGAGCGAGCTCGCGATCTACGACTGCACCTTCGATTCGAATTCGGCGGTCGATGGTTCCGCGGTCTGGACCAGCGTGCCCGAGGGCATCATCGCGAACAGCACCTTCTCCCGCAGCAACAGCAATGGCGAAGGAGCGACGGTGCGGTTGGATGACCTCAACCTGGCCGGAACCAGCTACCGGATCAATGCCAACACCTTCTGTGGTTCCAACGGCACCGACATCATCGGCGATTGGCAGGAGGATGAACCCAACACCTTCGAGGAGACCTGTCCCGCGCTCGCCGATCTCGACTGGAACGGCCGCGTCGATGGTGCGGACCTGACGATCCTCCTCGGTCTCTGGGGAACCGATGGGTCCGGCTACCTCGCTGATCTCGACTGCAGTGGTTTCGTGGGTGGAGGGGACCTGACGATCCTGCTCGGAGCCTGGAATCCTTGATTGATGTCGCCCCTGCCTGTCCACGGTGTCGCTACGAATTGAAAGGTTCGATCGGTCTCTACGAGGGCGGAGTCATCCATGCCTCGAGGGTGGTGGTGCGTTGCCCCGAATGCGGTCTTGACTCCCGCTCGAGGGCATGCCATCCCGCCCTGGCTCACCCGGTTCGTTGGTGCGTCTTCGCGCTGCCGAAGCTGCTGCGCAAGCGAGGATGCAGCGTGGCCACGTTCTTCCGCCTGCTCCTGCCCTTCATCGCCTGGCGTGGGTTGACCATGAGCACTCCGGTCGATGGCCCCAGGATCAAGTACTGGGTGCTCGGCTACATCGTGGTCTCGCTCCTGGTCATGGACCTCCTGTACTGCGCCCTCATGGCCTTCACCTACGGTGGTCTCAACCAACAAATCGGTTTCTTCGGTGTTTTCCTGGAATTCTCCCCCCGGTGGTTGGGTTTCAGCGTCGCCCTCATGGTCGTGCCCTGGTTGACGCACATGCTTCTGCTCGTGCTGCTCCCGATCACCCTTCGCCGTTGCAAGGTGCACCACACCCACCTGATTCACGTCGGCTGGTATGCGCTGGTTCCCCTGCTGTTGATTCCGATCTTCTCCTTCCTGGGGTTGTTGTGCTGGTTGTGTTTCCCGGTCTGGTATCGCAACGTCACGTTCCAACTTCCATTCTTCACGTTGTCGGTTGCACTGCTGTTAAACACCTTCTGGTGGTACGCGATGCTGCGGAACCACCTGAGGATCCCGAATGCGATCTGGATCGTGCTTTCGATGATCCTGGTGACGTTCCTGGTGCTGCTGTTGATCTACATCCAGATCTAGTCTCCGGGTCTGATCCGATGGGGTCCCGCCTATCCGCCATGTTTTCGATCCGGTATCGATGACTCGAACGGGCAGCACGCGTAGACTGCTCGTTCCCCGAGTGGACCCGTTCTCCACCGGTCCTTGCTGGAAGGTCCCCACCCATGTTGCATGTCCTGATCCTGACAACTGCGTTTCTTGGCTCCGCACAGGATGTCCAGGCGCCACCAGCGGTGGTCGACCCGACGGTACGCACCTCCGGAACCCTCGACACGTCCGGGCTCGATGCGAAGGTCACCATCCACTACGACCGGTTGGGTGTTCCGACGGTCGATGCCACCAACCGGGGGGATGCCTACTTCGCGCAAGGGTTCCTGCATGCGCAGAACCGCTTCACCCAGATGGATGTGACCCGGCGGATGGCTGCGGGCGAGGTTGCAGCCATGGCCGGTCGTGCCGCACTGGGCCAGGACATCCGGATGCGACCGCTTCGTCTCCGTTCGGTTGCCGCCGCCTGTGTCGCGAATCTTGCTGACGGCGAACGCGCGCTGCTCCAGAAGTACGTCGACGGTGTGAACGCCGGGTTGTCCGATCTCAAGGTGCCGCCGCCCGAATACGCGATCCTCAAGACCAGCCCGGAAGCCTGGACGGTCGAGGACACCTTCCTGGTGATGCTCGCCTTCAGCACCATGCTCGACAGCAGTGGTGCCCTGGAACTCCGCAACGCCGCGATGTTCGAAGCCCTGCCCGAAGAGGTGCGCGAGTACATCTACAGTCCCATCTCCCGGTTCGACGCGACGATTCCCGGGCTTGAACGGCGAAGTCCTTCCATTCCGCGTATCCCGCCGCGTGACGTGATCTCCCTGCGTGATCTTCCCGACCCACCGCCCATCATCGAGTTCCGCTACGACATGGACGACGATGACGGCCCCGGCGGCGGCCCCGGCGGTGCTCCGGGCGACGATCCCAAGGATGAAGCGGATGAGGATTCGGGCTCCCGACTCGAGACCGAGCAGACCAATCCCGGTTCCAACAACTGGGGCGTGAGCGGGCGGCTCACGCGTGATGGTCGCGCGATCCTCGCCAGTGACCCGCATCTCCAGCTGCTGCTCCCGGGAACCTGGTACCGAATTCGCCTTGAATGGCCGGAGTACGACCTGATCGGTCTCTCCCTCCCCGGAGTTCCCGGCATCGTGATGGGGTCCAACGGGCATGTCGCCTGGGGCTTCACCAACCTCACCGGGGATCTCCAGGACATCATCGCACTCGAGATCGACCCCGAGGATCCGACCCGCTACCGCACCGTCGACGGCTGGAAGCCCTTCGGTGCGATCGAGGAACGCATCGAGATCGCCGGTGAAGAACCCTACGAGCTCGAGCTGAAGACCACCGAGTGGGGCGTGGTCAACGCAACCTATCGCGACAAGGACGGTGCCGAACGATCCGGCGTGCGCGAGTGGTCCGCATTGAACCCGGAGCTTGTGAACTTCAACCTCCTCAAGGTCGAGGATGCACGAGACGTCGACCAGGGGCTGGACATCCTTGCCGGTTGGAACGGCCCCCCGCAGAACGCGGTCGTCGTGGATTCGAAGGGCAACGTCGGGTACACCATCACCGGGTTCCTCCCGGATCGTGGTCGGAAGGACGGACGTGCGCCGTACGGTCTCTGGGACGGCACCGCGAGCTGGACGACTCGGGACTCGATCGACCGCCCTCGCCTGTCGGGAGAGGACGTCGACTACGTCTTCTCCGCGAACAATCGAACCGTCGACCAGAAGCAGGCGAAGAAACTGGGATACGCATGGGGGCACCCCGCACGAGCCCGACGTATTCGTGACGTGCTTGCCACCACCACCGATGCCGACGAAGCCTCGATGCTCGCGCTGCAGATGGACAGCACCACCCTCGGGCTCGAACCCTGGCGTCGGCTCATCCTCGAGGCCATTCCCGCGGACGAGACCGACGAACAGCTGGTCGCGGCCCGTGAGGCGATCGTGGCCTGGAATTCCCGTGCGGACACCGACCAGGTCGGAATCACGCTGCTTGACGATGTTCGCATGCGTTCGCTGGAGGACATCTCCGCGGCGGTCGCGACCTGGGCGGGCGAGGAAGGTCTTGGTTCATTCAACGAGGCCTACCTGCACGAGGAACCCTATCTCAGGGTGATCGAGGACCAGGCCGAGAACTGGCTTCCTCCGGGCGAGGCCGACTCCTGGCGTACCTGGCTTCGCGACCAGGTGCGTGACTCGGTGGCCCGCGGCAACCTTCAACCCTGGGGCGAGTCCAACCAGATCTCGATCCGCAGCCCTTTCGCCGACATGGCACCGGCACCCATGCGGGGAATGCTCGAGATCAAGACCGGTCCGCAGTCCGGATACTGGAATGCACCCAAGGTCCTCATGCCCGGGTTCGGAGCGAGTGCTCGACTGGTGGTCAGTCCTTCCCACGAGGATGAAGCGATCCTGCTCACTCCGGGTGGTCAGTCGGGGAACCCACTCTCACCGCACTATCGCAGCATGAATGCCGCCTGGATCGCGGGGGATTCGGTCCCGCTTCTCCCGGGTGATTCCGTCGCGAGCTTCTCGATCGAACCGAAGGCTGCATCGGACTGACGAAACGCGCCCCGCATGCCCCGCATGCCTCGCATGCTCAGGATCTGCCTGATCCTTCCCCGTGACTGCCGGCCACTTCCTCGAAGGCGCCCGGCTTCGAGGAGAACGTGAAGTTCTCCCGTTCGTAGTCGACGTGCACCGTGTCCCCATCCTGGAAGTCACCGGTCAGTATCCGGGTTGCCAGTGGGTTCTCGATTCGTTGCTGGATCACCCGCTTGAGCGGTCGAGCACCGAACTGGGGGTCGTAGCCCTCGCTCGAGAGCGCGTCGATCGCGGTCTGGGTGAGCGTGATCTCCAGTCCGCGCTCTTCGAGTCTCCGGCGGAGGTTCGCGAGCTGGATCGTGACGATCCCCTTGAGATCCTCCCGGGTCAGCTGCTGGAAGATCACGGTGTCGTCGATCCGGTTGATGAGTTCCGGACGCAGGTGCTGCTTCAGGAGCTGCTTGACCGTCGATTCGATCTCGATGTCGAGCGCACCATCCTCGGTCATGCGCAGGATCTCGTGTGATCCGATGTTGCTGGTCATCACCACGATGGTGTTGGAGAAGTCCACGGTGCGTCCCTGGCCGTCGGTCAGTCGTCCATCGTCGAGAACCTGCAACAGGACGTTCGAGACGTCGGGGTGCGCCTTCTCCATCTCGTCGAAGAGAACCACGCTGTAGGGACGCCGTCGAACCGCCTCGGTGAGCCTGCCACCCTGTTCGTAGCCGACGTATCCGGGAGGCGCTCCGATCAGGCGTGCCACCGCGTGCTGTTCCATGTACTCGGACATGTCGATGCGAATGATCGCATCCTCGGTGTCGAAGAGATCCTCCGCCAGGGCCTTGCAGAGCTCGGTCTTGCCGACCCCGGTCGGTCCCAGGAAGAGAAACGATCCGATGGGGCGATTCATCTCGCCCAGTCCCGCCCGGCTGCGGCGTACCGCATCCGACACCGCGACCACCGCATCGCGCTGGCCGACCACCCTCGCCGCCAGCTGGTCTTCCATGTTCACGAGTTTCTCGCGATCACCCTCGACCAGCTTCGTCACCGGGATGCCCGTCCACTTCGCCACGACCTCCGCGATCTGTTCGGAATCGACTTCCTCCTTGACCATCGCGTCGCCGCTGGCCTCACGGGCGTCCAGTTGGCTTTCCGCCTGCGCCAGTCGCTCCTCCAGCGCACCGAGGTCTCCGTACTGGATTCGCGAAGCGGTCTCGAAGTCGCCCCGACGCTTGGCCTGTTCGAGCTCGGTGCTCTTTGCGTCGATGGTCTCCTTGATCTCCCGGACCGCGTCGAGATCGGCTTTCTCGCTTTCCCAGCGAGCGGTCAATCCCTTGTTGACTTCCTGAATCGATGCCAGTTCCTGCTCGAGTGTTCCGAGTCGCTTCTTGGAGGCCTCGTCCGATTCGATCTTCAGGGCTTCGCGTTCGATCTCGAGCTGCATGATGCGACGGCGAAGTTCGTCGAGTTCGACCGGCATCGAATCGTTCTCGATGCGAAGGCGCGATGCCGCTTCGTCGAGCAGGTCGATCGCCTTGTCGGGAAGGAACCGGTCCGCGATGTATCGGTGTGCGAGGGTGGCAGCGGTGATCAATGCGCCATCCTGGATACGAACGCCATGGTGCGCCTCGTATCGCTGCTTGAGGCCGCGCAGGATCGCCACCGTGTCGGTCACGCTCGGTTCACCCACGTACACCGGCTGGAATCGGCGCTCGAACGCCGGGTCCTTCTCGATGTGCTGTCGATACTCGTCGAGCGTGGTCGCACCGATCGATCGCAGTTCCCCGCGGGCGAGGGCCGGCTTGAGCAGGTTGCCCGCACTCACCGCACCTTCCGCCTGACCCGCCCCGACGATGGTGTGGAGTTCATCGATGAAGAGGATGATGCTGCCATCACTCGCTGCGACCTCTCGCAGGACGGCCTTCAGTCGTTCCTCGAATTCACCCCGGAACTTGGCGCCGGCAAGGAGGGCGCCGACGTCGAGGGCCATCAATCTCGAGTTTCGCATCGAAGCGGGGCAGTCACCGTTCACGATGCGCAGGGCGAGACCTTCGGCGATCGCGGTCTTGCCCACGCCGGGCTCGCCGATCAGGACCGGGTTGTTCTTGGTGCGCCTCGAGAGAACCTGCATGCAGCGTCGAATCTCCTCGTCGCGACCGATGACCGGGTCGATCTTGCCGGCAGCCGCGGCCTCGTTCAGGTCGACCGCATACTTGGCAAGGGCCTCGAAGTTGCTTTCCGCTCCGGGGTCGGTGACGTTCTCCACGCCGCTTGCCTCGCGGATCTGCTTGACTGCTTCCTTGAGGTTTCCGGTGTCCACTCCACAGGTGGAAAGCACTTCCCGCGCTTCCGAAGTCGTGTCCGCCAGGGCGAGCAGCAGGTGCTCGGTCGAGACGTACTGGTCCTTCATGGTGCGCGCGAACTGTTCCGCCGATGCGATGACCTGCATGAACGACTGCCCGGTCTGCGGCGTCGTTCCGTTGACCGTCGGCAGTCGGGACAGCGATGCGCTCGCAATCTCCTGGATGCGATCGCCATCGGTCCCGGTCCTGGCCAGGATCGATCGAGCGACGCCGTCCTGTTCCTCGAGCATCGCTGCCAGGAGATGCAGGGGCGTGAGTTCAGCGTTCGCGGCGGAGACCGCCATCGACTGTGCGTTTGCCAGCACTTGCTGGGCAAGGGTGGTGAATCTGTCCATTCGCATGGGTGTCGGTCCTTTCTGACTGGTGCCACCGCGGCTCGCGGTGGACCGACCGGAGCTGCCATGCATGTCGCAATATCCATGCCCGTTTTAGAGGCTCTCAAGGGGGTTCAGGACTGCCAGAACAGCAGTCTTGCCGTATTGAGCAGCCGAATCGATCGAAAACCATGGCTGGTGACAGGGACTCCTCCACGTCGGTTCACCTGCCATGAAAAAACCCGCCCCGGATCTCCGGGGCGGGTATGTCTGGTCGGTTCGTCGGGACTGGTGGTGTCAGGCTCTGACTGGCGTTGTCGGAGGCCAGCATGACCTGCATCCAGCCGTAGTTGAAGTCGACTCCGCCACCGAAGCCAAAGCCGATGGAGCCGGTGCCGTTGGCATCGAAGTTACCGTCGCCGGACGTGAAGTCGTGCATCAGCAGGTTGATGTTCTCATCACCAGGTCCGAGGGGGTACATGTTCAGAACCGAAGTGAGGGTTCCGATCTCGTCGCCATCATCGAAATTCCGGGCTTCGGTTTCGCTCAGGAGCGGAACGAAGACGCCGGCACCTTCGTCGAGTGCGGTGACGTATGCATAGTCAAGCGGTCCGCCGGTCAGGATGCCCAGCTGCCACATGTTGCCATTGATGTCGATGGCGAGGTCTCCGCCGGCTTCGACGGTGATATCAAGCATGCCGCTGTAGACAATGTCTGCATTGGCGACCGCACCCATCGAAAGAATTGATGCAGCGACAAACGTGACTTTCATGTCCATATCTTTTCCCTTTTCTCATTTACCGAATCGAACGATGAAGACACACCCACTTTGGGAGATTGTCTTCTGGAATTCTGGAACGGTTTGGTTTTCAAACCCATTCCGAGCGGCGCATCCGAATGGTTGGTCGCACTTCCCGCCGAAGGCAACCAGGGCAAAGAGGCTGGTTTCACAAGTGAACAGCTCAACTGGGCGTTTGGAATGGTCTCCATTCATTTCACGGGTGCTTTGATCGAACAGCTTCCACGCTTGTGTGTGTTGCCTCGGTCGAATTTCGATCTCATGTCGAAACGACGAGTCGGATTGGTGTCAGGTCTGCGGCACCCATTCAGGAGTATCGAACGGGGAAGTCCTCGGGGAGGACTTCCGGTCGGTCCTGCAACCAGGACACCAACCAGCGAAAGGCCTCGACCAGCCTGGGCCCCGGACGATTGAACATCGCGCTTCCGTCGACGAGGGCGACATTGCCCTCCTGCACCGCGGGCAGCAATCCCCACCAGTTCGTCTCACGAAGCACCGTGAGTTCCCGTTCCGTTCGATCAAGATCGAAGCCGCAGGGGCAGAGGATCAACCGATCAGGCATCGCTTCGATGAGTTCTTCAGCCGTGAGCTGTCGCGAAGGTTTGCCGATGGGGTTCAGGGAATGTCGCCCGCCCGCCGCCTCGATCAATCCCGGTGTCCAGTGTCCACCGGAAAAAGGAGGATCGGCCCATTCCAGGAAGGCGACTTCGGGCTGCCCGGCATAGGGGTTCACGTAGTCGATCGCCTCCCAGTATCGACCGCGCAGTGCGACCATCTCCCGTTCACCGCTTTCCTCGAGCCCGACCGCTCGAGCCACGGTCAGGAGGTCGTCGAAGACGTCGAAGATCGTGTGTGGGTCGAGACTGATCACCTGGGGCGGCCGATCCATGCTCGCTGCGACCGAGCGCACCGTTTCGAGATCGATGGAGCAGACGTCACACAGGTCCTGGGTGAGGATCACGTCGGGCTGCAGTTCTCGAAGACGTTCGGTGTCGAGAACATAGAGCGAGCCGTCTGAACCAAGTGACTCACGAACTTCCCGGTCGATCTCGGCACTGGTGTCGGCGCTGGTCCGTTGTCGGGTGAGGACGGGTCGGTCAAGCACCGCAGGGGGGTGATCGCACTCGTGACTTCGGCCCACCAGCATGGCTTCGCCGCCCACGGCGCACAGGACTTCGGTTGCGGATGGCAGGAGGCTGACGACTCTCATCGGGCCAATTCTAGCGCTCTGGTACCGATAAGGGTGGTTCTCATGCGTTCTGACCAGATCTCGAGCCTCGATCAACCCGCATGACCCTTCCATACCTTTCGGCATGACCGGCCCGGGGCGCCCCCACCTTGCCGGCATTGATCTCCGCGGCATTCTTGGGGTGGTCGCCTTGGTGAGTCTTCGTCAATGAAGTTTCGACGGGGCCTCTCAAGCGCGGCCGACAATGGGAGTTTAAAAGATGATGGATTCACGTTTCGTGTTCGGTATCGCAATCTCATGTGCACTCGGCAGCGCCGCCATGGCCGACCTGACGATCGATGTCGGTCGAATCAACAACGTGCACCCCGCACCGAACTACGGCTACGTGGGTGACTGGTCGCCCTACATCACCTCGAGCCTGGACCAGGGCTACACCGTGATCGACATCGATGTCGCGGGCATCATGTCCCAGGGCGGTGAGCGCTACCTGCGTTCCATCTCCGTCCGTGACTTCGGCACCAACGCCTACGGCGCCCTGAGCCCCGGGGCGGACATCGATTTCATCGGATTCGTCGAACTCGACCCTGATGTGGAGGTCCTGGCTTCCTACGTGGGCCCGACGACCACGCATGCAAATGAATCCTCCGAGCAACTGATGCACCGTCTCTCGCAGCTGGATGCCTTTTCCGGTGCCAACGAGCAGGATGACGACGTCTATGTCTCGCTCGGGCGCCAGGGTGAACTCGAGCTTCTTTTCGCCGACAGCGGAAACGACGACCCCGGAGGCGATGGCGAAGGTGATGGAGGCACCGGGATCGATCCCTTCGGCGCCGATGGTCTTGCCGGCACCGGACTTGTCCTGCGAATCGCCGAAGCCGGCTCAATGGAACGTTTCACCGTGCATTTCGAGACCACTGAAGTGCCCGCGCCGGCCGTCACGCCGGTCCTTGCCGGCATGCTGATGGGCCTGCGTCGCCGACGACGCTGATTCCTTGGGTGGATCGGTTTCGTTCGGCCGCCGCGTCGGGTTAAGATCGGTGCATGGCGCTGTTCGCTTACATTGCCCGTGATACCTCGGGCAGACGCATCACCGGACGTCTCGAGGCGATGAACGAGCAATCTGTTCTGACCGAACTCGAGTCGCGAGGCCTCGCCCCGGTTCGGCTGACGGTTGCCACCGACGCACCCCAGGAAGGCCGGCGGGTCTCCACGCGTGCGCTTGGCCGCTTCTATCGACAACTGGGTGATCTGCTTCGCGCGGGTGTCCCGATGCTGAGAGCGATCCGTCTTCTTGCCGGGATGCGTTCCAATCGCCAGCTTTCAGTGGTCCTCGGCCAGGTCGCGGATTCCGTCGAGGACGGTGAACGTCTCGCTGAATCGATGGCACGTTTCTCCCGGACCTTTCCCGAGATCCAGATCTCGATCATCCGTGCCGGTGAGCGGGCGGGCTTCCTCGACGATGCGCTCGAACGCCTCGCGACCTTCATGGACCAGCGGGCGGACATGCAGTCGAAGGTCATCGGCAACCTGATCTATCCCCTGGTGCTGCTGGTGGTGGGGGCGGGCATCGTGGTGGCAGCCCTGATCTTCTTCGTCCCGCGCTTCGAGGAGTTCTACGCAGACATCGAGCTGCCAAGTTCCACCCGACTGCTCATGATGCTGTCCCACCTGATGGTGAACTGGTGGCCGCTGCTGATGCTGGTCACGGCGGGGTTGGTGGCGCTGGTGTTCCACCAGCGACGTGACCCGGCCTTCCTTCGACGATGGGAGCGTTTCCGCATGCGCCTGCCGCTGATCGGGCCGCTCGGCCGGGCGATCGCCTGCGCACGGTTCTGCCGTGTTCTTGGAACCATGCTTGAAAACGGAATCCCCCTGATCGAGTCCATGCAGATCGCTCGTGGTGCGGTCGGCAGCATCCTGCTTGCCGAAGCCCTTGATTCGGCCACCGAGGCGGTATCCGGCGGTGACTCGCTCGCCACCCCCCTGGACGCAAGCGGGATCATCGACCCGGACGTGATCGAGATGATCATGGTGGGAGAATCGGCGAACAACCTCGCCGAGGTCCTGGTGACCGTGGCCGACACCCTCGAAAGCCGGGTCGATCGCCAGCTTGCCATCGCGGTCCGCCTGATGGAGCCAGCGCTCCTGCTCGGGCTGGCAATGGTGGTACTTTTCATCTTCATGGCCCTGATCGTGCCGATGCTTCGAATGAGTTCATCCCTGTAACCGCCAGGGAACACCCCCCCGAAGCTCGAAATCGCTCGCGAACGGGCTTCATGCTGGGTTATCATGCGGCAGAACGGAATCAGCCCGGTCCTCTGCCAACGGATCGGCGAATGGAGGCGACCCAACCATGACCAGCGACCCGCACCCCCACACCGTGAACCCGTCATCGACCCCCGGTCGTCGACGGATCAGACGACGCGCATTCACCATCCTTGAACTGCTCATCGTCATCGCCATCCTGCTCGCGATCGGCGGCATCGTGCTGATCAACGTCCTCGGTGCCCAGGATCGAGCGGACATTGGTGTGACCCAGGTGCAGATGCAGGCCCTGGTCGACGGCATGAAGCAGTTCCGGGTCGACATGAAGCGCTACCCCTCGGAAGACGAGGGCGTCGCGGTGTTGTGGTCCTCCTCCGCGCTCGACGACGAAGAAGCTTCGGGTTCCTGGGGTGGTCCCTACCTCGAGAAGCCGGTCGCCAAGGACCAGTGGGGCAACCCATGGGTCTACCGGAATCCCTCGGAGACCGAAGGCCTTCCCTACGACCTGGTCTCCAACGGACCCGATGGCGAGGAAGACAACGACGACGACATTTCCATCCATGACGACATGATGGGCGAAGATGGTGAAATGGGAGATGACTTCTCCGACTTCGCGAGTCCATCGGATGGCGGCGGTTGATCCCGTTCAACGAACCCGCTCCCGCGGGTTGACCCTGTTCGAGGTGCTGATTGCGTTGGGCATCATCCTTGCGCTGTCAGCCATCGTTCTTCCCATTGCAAGCTGGTCGCTTCGACTCGGTTCGCTCGAGAGTGCTCGGGATGGCGTCGAAGCGGTCCTTCTTCAGTCCCGGGCAAGCGCACGTCTCGAGGGACGGGCGATCGAGGTCCTTGCTCGTGATGGTCGCATCGAAGCGCGCTGGTTCGACCCCGCCAACGGACTTCCCGAGACGAACGCCATCGAGGTCGACGACTTCACGTCGCTGGCGGCGACGCTCGAGGAGTCGGTGGATTCCGATGAACTTCTGATCGGTGACCCCTGGGCACGCCGCCGACTTCCCGTCGACATCACGCTTCTCGACCTCGACGACTACCTGTCGAGCCTGGAGGACTCCGACGTGTTCGGCTCCCCCGTCGGCGATCTCATGCCGGATGAGTTCGTCTCGACTGGTGACGCGTACCTGCGCCTGGGCGTGTTCCTGCCGAATGGCGGAGCTCTCGTCGGGCAGACGCTGGTCCTCGTCGGATCCGGTGGCACCGCGATCCAGATCTCGGTCGACCCCTGGACCGCGCGGCCGGTGATCGAACCGGTCACCGCGAGGGACCCCGATGCCTTCGATGAGACCGATGAGACCGATGAGACCGATGAGACCGAGGGGGACGAGTTAGACGAACTCGACTCGAACGGCCTCGACGAACGCGAGCGGGATGCTATCGAAGCGAAACCCGATCCCACCGACGAAGACCTTCCTGCCGTGGAACCCGAAAGCGAAGATCCTGCCGAGGGTGACGACTGATGAGACGTGCCGGCGGCATACTGCTCGAGGTACTCATCTCGCTCGCACTCTTCATCGGTGCAGCCCTGGCGATCCTCCGTGCCACCAGCCAGGCGAGTGACTCCGTCGATCGAGCCGCGATTCTTCAACGGGCGGTCGACCTCGCCACCACCCGCATGGCCGAGTTGCAGGTGGGCCTCGTCTCCGAAGCCGACCTGCGAAGTGAAGCGAACCAGCCGCGCGCTGAATTCGGCGCCTTCGAGTTCGTCGAGGCCGAGCAGCGCCTGCGCATCGAAGCCGTCATGGAGCGAAGCCCCTACGAGGGACTCACCCTCGTCGAGTTGAAGGTCCTTGATTCCGAACGATCCGCGGTCGATGGAGGCGCGCGCACCATCTTCACGCTTCGCCAGCTGGTTCGACTGGGCGATGCGGAACCGGATGCTTACGAACTCGACGAGATGCTCGAAGGTCTTCCGCCGGCGACCTCGCCCGATCTGGGAGGCATGGATTGATGACGAGGCATCGTGGGTTCACCCTGATCGAGGTCCTGGTGGCACTCGGCATCACCGTGGTGCTGGTCGGTGCACTTGGACTCTTCGTGGACCAGATCTCCAGTTCCCGCAGCCGGATTCGTGATCGTTCCACCCGGGAAGCGGCCGCGACGACGATTCTCGATGCCATCGACGATGCACTGGGAACCTGCATTGCACGACAGGGTGATGGAACCTCTGGGGTCGTCGGCGATGAACTCTCGATCGAGATTGCTTTCGACACGACCACGGTCCAGCGAGCGCTTGGTGGTTCACCGGAGGCGGTCCTCGTCCCCGGCGACCGGATCGCGATCGAGTTCTCGCCCGGCTCCGGGCGTTTGGCCCTCGCCCGCGATGGCGATTCCATGCACGAACTCGAGACCGGTTTCTTCGCGATGCGCCTTCGCTACCACGATGGAAGGGACTGGCTTCCTCGTTGGGACGCCCTGGAGATGGGTGGCCTTCCGTGGGCGGTGGAGTGTTCGATCTGGTTCACTCCGTGGCCGGATGACGTCGTTCCCGAGTGGTTTCCCGAGGGTTTCAACGACGTGGAGGATCCGCCTTCACGAGCCGTGGAGGAGCTCGCGGAACCCGTGGATCCCGATGAACTGCGCGAGCTGTTCGGATCGGATCGGGATTCGATCGACCCGGCCTTGAATGACGGCCTGCCCCAACCGGACCGACGGCGTGTCTTCGCGATACCCGATGCCGAACAGCCGGACGAGTCGACTTTCTTCGAGGAACCGCTGTTCCAGCGTTCTTTCGACTCGGGCGGCCTTCTCGAGGACGACCAACGAAGGGAGCCCGGTGACGATGCCTGAACGTCGTGGGTTCATCATGATCGCGGTCCTCGTGGTGGTCGTCGGCGCCGCGCTGGTCGCGACGATGCTCGTTCATTTCGCCGGTTCCGAAAACGCCGTGGCGGTGGCCAGCGCCGAACGGTCGGCTTCGCGTGCACTCGCCGCCTCCGGAGTGGAGGTCATCCTGTCCGAACTGAACCTGGAGCGCGACAGGATTCTCTCCGGAATGCCCATCGAGCTCGATGGGCAGTACGTCCTCTACGAGAACGATCTCGAGCTCGGGGTGGTGAGATTGCTTCCTCCCGCCGGTGGAACCGACCTGCTGCATGCGGTGGGGGGCCTGCTTGACCTGAACCGGGCGAGTGCCGTGGACCTCGTCGCAACCGGCCTTCTCGACGAGATCGCCGCACAGGCGATCATCGCCGAGCGAAACACCCGTCCCGACCAGCGCTTTCGAGTGCTCGAGGATCTGCTTGATGTGAAGGCCGCCGATGGAATCTCGGTGGTCACGCCCGAACAACTGATGGGCCCGTTGTCGGAATTCGAACCGTCCCGAGATGTTCTCGCCGTCGAGCTGGACCGTGGAGAAAGAGTGCTCGAGGCACTCGGTGATCCTGAAGTGGTCTCGCTGTCGGATGTCCTCACGGTCCATTCCTTCGAGCCCGCCCTGCAGCGCAGCGGCGTGCTGCGCATCAACCTCGATGTTCCCCACTCGGAGGAACTCGGCCGACGACTGGACCAGCGATTCGGGGATGGAGCCGGTGCGGGTTTCAAGCAGATCATGGAGCGGGTCAGTTTCGATGACGATGCACGCATCGTGGATGTCCTCAGGTTCTTCGAGCCGGAGCCCGGTGATCGCTGGGAGACCGCGTTTGATGCGCTCTCCACCGAAGATCGGTGGCATTTCGGACGCATCGACCTGAACACCGCACCCGCTGCCGTGATCCAGACGCTGGAAGGCATCGATACCGAGACGGCTGAGGCAATCGTCCGTGAACGACGGTCGCTGAGCAGCGACGAGATGGCCACCCGGATCTGGCCTCTTCTCCGGGAGATCCTCACGCCGGACACCTTCGGGCCGATCGCGGGACGGGTGACGACCCGAACCTGGATCTGGCGCCTGCGACTGGCAGCCGGGACCGTCTCGGTCGATGACCCCGACGGCCCCATCTTCTCCCCGGTCATCTTCGAGGTCACGGTGGACCTGGCCGCTCCCAGCCCGCGGATCGCCGAACTTCGCGACATCTCGGGTCTCGAGATCGGTTTGCGTCTCTATGAAACCAGGATGGACTCGATCGACGACCCCTTGCCCGCGGGTCCGGAAGATGCTGGAGTCGAATCGAATCCGGATGACATGTTCCTGGAAGGGGAACCTCTCTTCGGGGAGCTGGATCTCCTGGCTGATTTCGAATCGGATTTCCAGGATTCCGCCTTCGACGACGAGGATTTGCCGGCCGATGGGGGTGAGAAGCCCGCCGAAAACCCCGTCGAGGGGGGTGGCTCCCAGCCCAGCCTGCCGAGTGGTCGTTGGTCTCCTCGTTGAGAACGGCTAGCATTGCTGCGGAGCGGAAAGGACGCCGCGCCGGATGCCAGCCAGAACCACCATCGCCATCGACTTCATTCGCCGACGACTCCGAGGTGTCGAGGCGATCATGCGTCGTGGTTCCATCAACATCGAACGTGCGATCTCGATTCCCATGCCCGACGAGATCGACGTCAACGACGATCGTGCGGTGGGGGTCTGGATCGGTGAGCAGCTGCGCACCCACAAGATCGATGCGACCCGGGCCGTCGTCGCCGTGAACCGCGACCACGCAGTGGTTCGCACGCTGCTTCTTCCGACCTCTGATCTGGACGAGGTCCCCGAGATGGTCAACCTCTCGATGAAGCGGGATCTCCCGATCGATGCGGATGATGCGGTCATCGACTACATCGTGGTCGGGTCCGACGAATCAAGCACGGAGGTCCTCGCGTGCGCAGTGCCGTGCAGCATCGTCGAGCGCGTGCGCGAGGTGTCTTCGGTCGCGGGGGTCGCGGTCAGTCGGATCTCCCTTCGGTTCTTCGGGACCGCTGCACTGGTGAGCAGCCTTCGCGAAAGCACGGGCCGATCGGTCCTTGGCATCGATCTCGGCGAAGACGGTTTCGAGTTCGTGGTCACCCGCAACGGGCGAATCGGGTTCACCCGTGGCGTGGAGGTCCGACCTGGAACCAGTGGCATCGACGAGACGATCGTGACCGAGATCCGCCGTTCATGGATCAGCCACCGTCTTTCCGAACGCGAGGAAGACGAGGTCGCCGCCGGATTCCTGTTCGCGCCATTCGATCTCTCCAACCGGCTCGAACGTTGGATAGGCGAGGCGACCGGGCTGGACATCACCTCGATCAGAAGCCATCCGCGGGTCAGGATCCCCGAGGATTTCCCGGGTGACGCCTGGCCACTCGCCGGACTGCTTCTTCGCGAGGGCCTTCATGAACCCACGATCGATTTCAACGCGCCTCGCAAGGCGCCTGACCTCGCCGCACGCAAGCGCAGGAGACTCATGCTTGCGACTGGCGGCCTGCTGGTATCGGGTCTCTTCGGTTGGACCATCGGGAACATCCAGTTGAGCCGCGAACGTGCGGTGAACGACGATCTGGAAGGCAAGGCTCGAAGTGCACTCGTCGAGTACCACCGAAATCGACGGGATCGCCTGCGGGTGGAGCATCTGGAATCATGGGCCGGTGTCGGCAACGACTGGATGGATCATCTCTTCTCCTTCCGCAAGTTCGCGCCCGACCCCGAGACCGTGGTGCTTGATGGTTTCACCGGTTCCTTCGTCGTGAACCCGGTCCGCTACGACGACGACGCGAAGAACTTCACGGTGGATTCGGAGGTCGTCATACGAATCAACGGCGAGAGCACGGATCGCAGCACCACCGACCGCCTGCGTACCGCGATCGTCGAGAGTGATGAATACCTGCTGCGTTCGACCGGTTCGGAGACTCTGGGCGGCACGCGACTGCCGGTGCCGTTCTCCTTCCTCCTGCGCACCCGTGGATCCACGATCCCGCTTCCGGCGAACGATTCCGATGATGCAACGCCCGAAGAAGCGGGAGGTGAGGGTTGAACCGCATCGCACGCTTCATCGTCCCACTGGTCCTGATCGCGATCCTGCTGGTCGGCTTCGTCGGCTGGTTGTTCGGTTCAGGTCGCATCGACGGCAGTCAGGCCGACCTGATCGCCAGGCGCGACACCTTCGTGAAGGCGATGCAGACGGTTCGTGCCCAGCGCAAGGATCGTCCTGAACTGGATCGACGTGAAAACGTCTTCGTCGATCGGACCTTGGGTGGAAGCATCGAATCGGTCGACAGCCGACTCCGTGAACGGCTGTATGCCCTCGGTTCGGCGGCGGGGCTCTCCGAGCTCACCGTCAGCACCACCGGAACGGCTTCCTCCAGCCGAGGAACCCCGGCTCGCCGTGAATTCGATCGCCGGGGCACCCAGCGTGCGCTTCGGGACGAGATCGACTTCGTTGAAGTCGGTGCGACCGTGGTCGGGGAGGGAACGCTCGAGCAGGTGCTCCGGATGATCGGCTGGCTCGATGCCGACGGCTGGGTCAAGCGTCTCGCCCAGATCCAGATGAACCCCAACCCCGATGGATCCGAGATCCGCCTCACCTTGCGCCTCACCACGCTGTTTCTGCCTGATCGGGTGGCAGCGGAGTTGCCCGGGCCCGGGGAGCTCGATCAGGCACGAATCACGGCGCTCGCCGGCTTGAATCCCTTCCAGATTCCAGCTCCACCACCACCGGAGACACCCGTGACTCCGGCACCGGATCCGATCGTGGTCACGCCGGCACCGAAGCCACCTGAAATCAGGTTCCCCTATGACAGTTGGGTACTTACGGGTGTCGCGGTCGGTCCCGACGGGCCCGAGGCCTGGTTGCGTAATTCCAGCAGCAAGAAACGAAGGACCCTTCGTCCGGGTGGCTCGATCGGTGAAGCCGTTCTTGTCCGGATCGACGGGGACGAAGCCGCCTTCAAACTGGGCGAAGCGACCTTCGAAGTGAGAATTGGTCGAACTTTGGCTACGAGGCAGGACGCAAACCAGTAGTATTGAAGACGTTGAACACCGACGGCAGGATGCTGTTGGTACGGAGATGTCTCATGTCGGAAGCCCGCTTCGGATGGCTGGCCCGCATGTTCCTCATTGCAGGGACCGCGGCTGCCCTATCGCTGCACTTCTGGACCACTCCCGCAACCGCACAAGACGATCCCACCACACCGGCTGCCGATGCCGGTGCGGCGATCGATGATGCGATTGCGGCGAATGACGTCCAGGTCACCTTCAGTTTCAAGGATCAGACCTGGGATGAGATCCTCGACTTCTTCTCCCGTACCACCGGTCTGCCCATAGTGCGTGAGGTTCCGGCACCGAAGGGGACCGTCACCTACATCTACCCCCAGCCGTATCGACTGCCCGAGGCGCTGGAGACCCTGAACATCCTCCTGCAGACCCAGGGAGTCATGCTTCGTCGCGAAGCGGATCGACTCTACCTGCAGAAACTCGAGGACATGCAGCGGGAGAACATCCCGACCTTCATCGGTCAGATTCCGGAGGATGTCACCGACGACCAGATCATCACGATCCTCGTACCGCTGGTGAACGCCGAGGCGAGCACCGTCGCCGAACAGCTGAGCAAGCTGATCGCAAGCTACGGTTCGGTGACCGCGATGCCCAGGCAGAACGCGGTGCTGCTGGTCGAGACCGCCGCACAGATCCGTCGTATCACCAAGATCATCGAGGAGGTCGATCGCGAGGACGTCGAGAACATCATCGAGTACATCCCGATCGTGCACGCCAAGGCCGTCGAACTCGTGAAGTCACTGACATCACTCATGGGTGAACGTGTCGTCAAGTACGTGGTCGATTCCAAGGGCAAGCAGGTCAAGGTCGAGGACGAGCAGCTCCCCGGGCTGCAGATCACCGCCGACCCCCGCACCAACGCGATCATCGCCAAGGGGACCCGGGCTCGAATCGACCAGCTCAACGAGACCATTCTCCTGCTCGACGTTCCGGAAGGTTCCGGTTCGGTACGCACCCTGCGTACCGTCTCGCTCCTGCGTGCGACGCCCAAGGAGGCCTCGACCAAGCTCAACCAGTTCTACGCCGCCTTCCCCAAGGAGCGTCGTCCCGTGGTGGTCACCCTAGATGAGGTCGACAAGATCTCGATCGTCGGCGATACCGCCGCGGTTGCAGAAGGGGTCGCCCTGCTCAACGCCCTGGAGGAGACCGAACCCGGTTTCCAGGATCAGCGGATCACTGAATTGCTGCCGATCACCCACGGTTCGGCGACTGCGGCCATCACTGCGGTCAAGCCCATGCTCGGCCCCCGCCGGGAGCGTGCCCTGGTCATGGTCCCGGGTCCTGATGGGCATTCGATCGTCGCCAGCGGCCAGAAAACCGACATCCTGAGGCTGAAGGAGCTTCTCGAGATCATCGATCGCCCCTCGCGGATCCAGAAGCAGGTCCGCTTCCTGACCGTGGATTCTCCCGACCCGAGCGCCGCAGTCGAACGTGCGGTGACGATCTACGAGACCACCACCGAAGCTTCCGATCCTCTATATGCACTGACTCGTGAATTCGACCCCGAGACCGTACGTCTCACCCTGACCGGATCATCCGAGGCGATCACCCGGTTCTCCGCCGCCCTCGAACAGGCCCGGGCCACCATCGAGGCTCCGCGCACCATCCAGAGACTTCCGGTACTGAACACCAGGCCTTCGGCGGTCGCGTCCCGGCTGGAATCACTCGCCAAGCGGGTGCTCGATCCGCGGGACGGTTCGAGTTTCAACGCACCGCGCATCGAAGCGGTCGATGAACTGGATCTTCTCATCGTCGAGGCGAATCCCTCCGACTTCGATTCCATCAAGGGTCTTCTGTCCACGCTCGACCGGGTCCGTGCCGAGGACTTCGGGTATCGCGTGGTACCTGCGGCATCCTCCAATCCCAGCGACCTGCTGGCCCGTGCCGATTCGATCTTCATCCAGATCGCCTCGCTGCAGACCGAGGACGAGCTGGAACGTCCGACCACCGCCTACGACACCACCACCGGTTCGATCGCTCTTTCCGGTCCATCCCGTTCGGTCGCCCAGTACGAACGGGCACTGGCCGAGGCCCGCAAGCTCATGCCGCCCGAACCCGAAAGCCGCATGATCCAGCTCGAGGTGGTCGCGGCCGAGGACATCGCGCCGACCCTGCAGTCGATTCTGCTCACCGCGCCGACCGAGATCAACGGCCGACGCCTGCCGGTTCCCGTGGTCACCGTCGTCGAGCCGCTCAACGCCCTGTATGTCGTCGCGGATGCCGTTCACATGGCCATGGTGGATCGCTACGTTCGCGAACTCGACGTGATCGAAGCGACCGACCTGCCGCCGATGCAGTTGATCCAGGTGCGCACCGCGGACGCGGCGCAGCTCGCCAGATCACTCACCAGTCGCTACGCCCGACGACCTGCCGACCAGCTTCGCGAGAACCCCGTGGTCATCGAGGCCGATGCGATGACCAACATGCTCGTGGTCACCGCCGGTCCCACGATCTTCGAGGAGATCCGCGGCTTCGTCGATGAAGTGAACCTCTCCACCGACAAGGAACCGGAGCGCGAGACCACGATCTTCCCGTTGAAGCTGGCTCGAGCCACCGATCTCGCCATCGCGCTCGAGAAGCTCTACCCCGAGCCGCCGATGCCCATGGACAGCCGGGGTCGTCCGCTTGCTCATCTGCAGGAACCTCGTGAGGTGCTGGTGAGTGCGGACTCGGCCACCAACACCCTGATCATCGAGGCTCCTGCCGAGCGCAAGCAGAGCTTCGCCGCACTCGTGGAGCAGCTCGACCGGGTCAAGCTGCCCCCGCAGGCTGAACTCTCGACCTTCCGCGTCGAGCGTGGTGACCCCAACCAGGTTGCCGAGACCCTGAACGCGCTCGCCCGACAGGGTGTCCTGAGTTCGCCCAGTGAAGACGGCGCCAAGTCGCCCGAGGTTTCAATCCAGGTAGAGCCTGCCACCGGCACGTTGATCGTGACCGGCGATGAATCAACCTTTGAACGTGTCAAGACGGTCCTTGACGAGCTTGAATCCGCACCGCTTCCAAGAGTGGTTCGGGTCTTCGACATCCAGAGTGGCGATGTGAATGCACTCGCCACCCGTGCCACACGCTTCTATACCGACCAGCAGGGGAATGATCCGAGTCTTGGAGTCGTGGAGCTCGAGATCGACGCCCCCAACGGAACCATCATCGCGGTTTCCGACCGTGAATCGATGGACCGATTTGCAAACGTGCTGGACGAACTCGAAGCAGCGCTTCCTCCGGCGCCGTTGGTCAAGCTCATTCCCCTCACCTATGTGCGTGCAGAAGAAGTTGTCTCCACGCTCGACCAGCTGGCACGGGGTGATGTCGCCCTGTCTGCCGGCGGGGGCCCACCCCCGGTCTTCGAGGCGGTTCCCCGTACCAACTCCATCCTGGTCGCTGCGCAGCCCGCGCAGCAGGAGATCGTGTCCGCCCTGATCGAACGTCTTGACGTGCAGGATTCGGAGATGCCCCCGATCCGCATTCTCCAGCTTCGTACCGCGGAGGCGGCGAACCTCGCCAAGGCACTCAGCGCCACCTATGAGAATCGTTCCGTCGAGGAACGTGCCGGCAAGCCGGTTCGGATCACCGCCGACATCGAGACCAATTCGCTGGTCATCGCCGCCCACCCCGAGATCTTCGAGGAGATCCAGGCGATCGTCACCCAGCTCAACGACGTCAATCGCCTGGATGATGAAGGTCGCGAGATCCGCATCTTCCCGTTGAAGATCGCGCGCGCCGAGGAACTCGCCCAGACCATCGACGAGATGTACCCACAACCGCCGATGCCCACCGACAGTCGGGGTCGACCCCGGCCCGACCTGCAACTTCCTCGGGAGATCGTGGTTCGCGGCGACGCCCAGACCAACTCCCTCATCGTCGATGCACCGATCCAGCGCATGCCCGGTTTCGAGAAGCTGGTCGAGCAGCTTGATCGGGCCCAGATCGCCGAAGAGACCGAGATTCGCACCTGGAAGATCGTCAGCAGCGAACTCAAAGCCGTGGCATCGGCCCTGCAACAGATCGCCGACAAGGGTGGTCTGGGTGTGGCGGATGGTCGTGGCGCCTCGAACATCACCATCTCCACCGAACCACTGAGCGGAACCCTGCTGGTATCCGGGCCCAAGGAGATCTTCGCCAAGGTCGATGTCGTCGTCGCATCCTTCGAGGCCGGCAAGCCGGTCCCCGCGACCAGTCTTCGTTTCTTCCGACTGACCAGTGCCCGAGCCGACGCACTCGCGCCGATGTTGCGCGAGGTGCTCGCCTCTCGAATCACCGAACAGATCCCCGGTGGCGCGAGTCAGCTGGAGACCCTGCTCGAGGTCACCGCCGACCGCAAGACCAACACCCTCGTCATCCAGGCACCCGAATCGGTGATGCCCGTGGCCGAGGAACTCGTCAAGCAGCTGGACACCGGTACCAGCGCCATGGACGACCCGGTCATCAGGGTTCGTCCACTCACCTTCGCCGATCCCCAGCAGGTGGTCAGCAGTCTCGGTGAGGCACTGGGTTCGGTGATCAGCACCTCCACCGGTGAGCCGATCGATGTTCGCCTGGTCGCGTCCCCCGGGTCCAATGCGATCATCATGGTCGGTCTTCCTGGCGATCTCGACGAGGTCGAGGCCCTGGTCGAACCCCTCGATGCTCGACCTGCGGTCGACGCGGTCGACGCCAAGACCTTCGAACTGGTCAACGCCGATGCCACCGAGATCGCTTCCGTGGTCGAACGTCTTCTCGTCGACCAGGAGCAGAACGACCCTCGGTTCATCATGGAGCGCATTCGCCGAAGTCGCGGCGAGATCAACATGGTGCCCCGGGTCAGGGTCGAGTCGGATGTCCGTACCAACAGCCTGATCGTCAGCGGACCGCAACGAACGGTGGCGCTGGCCAAGACGCTCATCGAACAGCTCGACCGACCGCAGACCGTGAGCGACCGGACCTACATCACCTTCACTCCGACCAACGCGGACCCCGCCCGACTCGCCGAGATCGCCAAGCGCGTCATCGTCGCCACCCGTCCGGTGGGAACTCGCTCCGAGCTCGAGTTGATTCCCGATCCCCAGACCGGCGTCATCGTGATCATCGGACCCAATGCCGAGGCTCGTGGAGCCGAGGCGATGCTCAAGTCATGGGATTCCGACTCCTACCTGCCCGCCATGGACCTGAAGGTGGTCGACGTCGAGAACGGCGATGCCGAAGCGATCGCATCGACGGTGGGGGAGCTGCTGTCGGACCGTTCCCGTTGGCCGCTCAAGCTTCGTGCCGCAGCGGACTCGGGACTCCAGGTCGGGGAACCACGGATCAGCGCCGAGCGGACCACCAACCGGATCCTGATCAGCGCACCCACGCCGCTCTTGCCGATCGCCCTGGAGTTGATCCAGCAGCTCGACGCCTCCATGGGTGAAGTCGCCGGTGACGTCCGGGTGTACGCACTGCTGTCGGCCCAGGCTTCCGACGTCGCAACCGCGCTCCAGAACGCACTCGATGCCCGCGATGCCTCGCGTCCGGGTGAACCCAAGGCACGCATCATCGCGGAACCCTCGAGCAACTCGATCGTGGTGACCGCGACGCCGTCGCAGCAGGTGGAGCTTGCCGAGCTGGTCAAGGGCCTGGACTCCGGATCGGGTACCGACGTCTCGGGGGTTCGAACCGTCATGCTGAAGCATGCTCGAGCGGAGGTCGTCGCCCCAGTGGTCGAACGACTGATGAACACCGAGGAAGTCGATCCGGTGAACATCGATTCCTACAGCTTGCGACGCTACTACCGTGATCGGTACGCCAACGGTTCGGAGGTCGATGTCCCCCGGGTACGGGTCGAGGCCGATTCAAGGTTGAACGCAGTGATCATCGCGGCACCCCCCGCGATGCTGGCGGTCGCGCAGAAGGCCGTGGAACAGATGGATGTCGATCCTGCCACCGCGATCGGTGGCCAGCGCGCCGTACGGGTCCTTGCCGTCCAGAACGCAGATGCCGAAAAGCTCGGTGACAACCTCAGGGCACTCTTCATCGATGGCCAGGGTGGCGACCAGCCGCCGGTGATCCAGGTGGATGCCTCGAGCAATGCACTTCTGGTTCGTGCCACGAAAGAGCAGTTCGACGTCATCGAACGCGTGACCCGCGAGATCGATGATGCGACGGTGACCACCTCCCGTGAACTGAGCACCATTCCCATCGACGGTTCGCGTGCGGATGCCGCGGACATCGCACGCCTGCTCGAACGCATCCTCCAACGCGGTGGCCGGGACGATGCCGTCCAGGTGATCCCCATCGAGGACCTGCTGAAGAAATACGCACCTGCTGCAGACCCTGCCACCCCGGGAGAAGGGTCGCGATCCCTGGCCGCACCGGAAGGACGCATGTCCTCGCCCGTCTCCTCCCCGATGTTCTCACGCATCATCGCGGCGCTTGCACTGGGGGTGTTGCCCCCGGTCGATTTCGACGAGACCACATCCGTCTTCGACTCGATGCTCCGGCAGGACCAGGTGGCCGAGCCATCCGAGTCATCCGATGAATCCGCTGACTCCGCCCCGTCGACTGATTCGGGGAATGCAAACGACGACTCCGCGGATATCGTGATCGCAGTTGATCCGGAGACCAACAGCCTGGTGGTGATGGGCAGTCCCCGGGCAGTGGCCCGAGTGAGAGCTCTGGCCACGCAGGCACAGGATGAACTGCCCCTTGAAGGTTCCCGGATCCGTTCGATCCAGCTTCCCAAGGATGTCTCGGCTGATCGTCTTCGTGCACTGGTGGTGCAGACCCTGCAATCGATGACGCCTTCCGGTGGTAAACGCGGTGACCTGGCGCGACGCGTCGGCGTGATCGCCGATCCGGGTACACGTTCCCTGGTGGTCACTGCCACCGATTCCGATTTCGAGACGGTTGCCGCCATGATCGCCGCCTACGCGCGTGGTCCCGAAGGCATCGAGGTCGCGATTCGCAGCTACACCCTCGCAAACGTCTCCGCCGATCGGGCTGCCAGCGGCCTTCAGTCCCTGCTGGGTCGTGGCAAGGGGCAGCCCGGGGAACTCTCGATCACGCTCGACCAGACCGAAGCGACCTTCGACGTCAACAGTCTCCGGGTGGTGCCCGACGTCACCACAAACTCACTGCTGGTGCTCGCGCCGGAGGAGGCCTTCCCCTTCGTCGACCGGTACATCCAGCTGATGGACCAGGAACCGAGCACCGAACACAGCGCCATCCGGACCTTCGACCTTCGCTACGCGAATTCGGCCGAACTGGTGCGCACCTTCGGTCAGATCTATCGCCGTCCCAGGGGCAAGTCCGGCCAGCCTGCGCCGGGCTTCTCTGCCGACACGCGCACCAACTCGCTCGTGGTGACCGGGTCCGCCGAACAGATGAAGGAGATCGAGACGCTGCTGACCGAGCTGGATCGCGAGACGATCATGGAAAAGGCTCCGTTGAAGGTGATCGAACTGGTCTCCGCCAGTGCGCGCCGCGTCGCGGAGATCCTCGACACCGTGGTGATCGGTGACGACCAGGTCCTGCGCTCCCGCATCATGATCCTGCCCGACGAGGATGCCGGCGTGCTGCTGGTTCGCGCCGATCCACCCGTGCTCGAGGAGATCCAGGCCGTGCTCGCGGAAGTCGATCGAGACTCGACCTCCGATTTCCCGGTTCGGTCCATCGTCCTCAAGCGAGCCAACGCCGGAGTGGTCGCCCGGGCGATCCAGGACTTCTACGACGATCGGGCGGAGATCGCCTCCGGATCGCGCGGTCGTCGACTCAAGAGGCAGATCGCCGTCATCGGTGACGATGCGACCTCGACCCTGTTGATCGCGGCCAGCGACAAGGACTACGAGCAGGTGACCGCCCTGATCGACAAGCTCGACTCGCTGGAAGCGACTCGCGGGCTGGAGTTCCAGGTGTTCCCGCTCGAGCACGCCAGTGCCGAGGACGTTCGCACGATTCTTCGCGAGACGTTCGAGCCGATCTTCTGGATGCGTGGCGGCCAGGAAGGCGATGACCAGATCTCCACGGCAGTCCTGCCGCGACTCAACGCCCTGCTGGTCACCGGCAACGGCGAGCTGTTCGCCACCGTCGAGCGGGTGATCAAGTCGATCGACCTGCCCCCGGCCGAAGGAACCAGTCGGGTCGTCAAGGTCTACGAGGTCTTCGGGACCGACCTTCGCGTCGTACGCAACATGATCCGCGAAGCGGTCGGGTCGGAACCGATGAACTGGTGGGAAGACGACCCTTCGGACGGTGCACTGGTCGAATACGACCGTGATGCCCAGATCGTGATCGTCTCCGGCACCCAGAAGGAACAGGACCTCGCGCTGCAGGTGGTGGAGACCTTCAAGGCCGCGGTGATCAAGCCGGAGCTCAAGGTCGAGGTACTGGCACTCGAGTACGCACCGGCTGGTGAAGTGGGGGGCATGCTGTCCCGTTTCGTTCGTGATCGCGCCGACGCGATGGGCGAAGCCGAACCCGCGATCGCCATCGGAGCCAGCGAGGCGGCCAACACCCTGATCGTCTCCGCGACTCGTGATGAACTCGCGACCATCAAGGATCTCGTCGAGCAGATCGATCGTCCAGAAGCCTCCGGTGACCGGATGATCGAGATCATCCCGCTCGGCAAGGGAGAGGCGGTCGAGATCGCCCGACTGGTCTCCGATCAGTTCCCGCGACGTGGTGGGACCCCCGGCGTGATCGTTGCCGCTGATTCCCGCACCAACTCGTTGATCGTGAACGCCCCACGCCTCGAGTTCGTCCAGGTCAAGGCCCTGGTCGAGAAGCTCGACGGCCCACCGATGCGTGACGAAACCCTGATCCGCACCTACGTGCTCGCCACCGCGAACGCCGACGAGGCGATGGGCATCCTGCAGCGAACGCTTGCGCTCGACAATGAAGGACGAACCACGGGTGCCCGGGTCAAGGTCGAGGGAACCGAAGGCGAGGCGGTGGAAGTCACCGCTCGCATCGTCTCGGACGAACGCTCGAACACGCTCGTCGTCGCCGCCACCCAGGAATCCTTCACGGTGATCGATGCCTTGATCGGCAAGCTCGAGGATGCACCCTCGGCCAGCCCGATCGAGTACCGGATCATCCCCCTCAAGCACGCCGAGGCCAGCGATGTGACGATGAACCTGAACATCGTCTTCAGGAATCGTGGCGGCCGCGAAGCCGCGCCTTCGATCGACTGGACTCGGGACAACCAGCTGGTGATCGGTGCGACATCGGAACAGTTCGTGATGATCGACACCATTCTCGGTCAGCTCGACACGCCCGGCGAACTGCCCCGGACCACCGATTTCTATCCGCTCGAGTTCGCCGAGGCCGACAAGGTACAGAACGCTCTCAGCTACTTCTACGGACCCTTTGCGGTCGATGTCGACGACCCGGCCAAGAAGAACGTGCAGATCGCCGCGGATCTCGCCACCAACAGCCTGGTGATCAGTGCCAGTGAGAACGAATGGACCGGGATCCGGGCCCTGCTCAGCAAGCTCGACAGTGCGGAATACGATTCATCGCTTCAGCTCAGCGTCCTGCCCCTGACCTATGCGGATGCGCGCAGCGTCGCTCGTGCGATCAACGAGGCCTTCCGAGGACCGATCGAACGCGATTCCCGTCGCCAGGATCGCCGCCAGGAAAACGACCGTGATGGTCGGGAAGAGCCCATCGCTCCGCCGATCCTGGTGGAGGCCGAGGAATGGGTCAGTGCGGCCGCGGAGGAACAGACCAACTCGTTGGTCGTCTCGGCAAGTCGGAAGAACCTCTCGAAGATCCAGCAGATCGTGGATCAGCTCGATGTCGCCGACTTCATGAAGATGCCACCACCCCGGCTCATCGCCATTCGCACCGGTTCTCCCGAGGGCATTGCCGACAGCCTGAGCACCATCTATCTCTCCGGCGACGCGCGCGGCGGGCTCGCGACACGGATCGTTCCCGACGAAAGCAGCGGAACCATCATCGTTCGCGCCGAGGAGAATGAATTCACCCAGATCAAGGCGCTTGCGGATGCACTCCAGCAGGAAGCCTCGATGAACGGTCTTTCGGTCCACGTGCTCGAGCTGGCTTCCGCCAGCGCGGATCGGATCGCCGATGTCGTGCGCGAGGCCTTCCTCGCCCAGGCGGAACAGTCGCGGTCGCCGCTCTCGATCGAGGCGGACGCGGGTTCGAACACCCTGGTGGTGGCCTGTACCGGTGCGATGTGGTCGGACATCAAGGGCACCGTCCAGCAGATGGACACCCTGCGCCCGGCGGCAGGTCAGGGGATCTTCCTCATCGACCTCCAGCATGTTCCCGCCGAAGAGGTCGGTCGGGTGATCGAGGAGATCGGGCTCGAGGACGAGCCTTCCGAAGGTGCCGCCGGTCGAATGATCGTCGAACCCGTCCGGGTCTCCGTGCTCGAGGGACGCAATGCGATCCTCGTCGTCGCCAACCCCGCCGATCGCGAAGTGATCGTCGCGATCGCCAAGACCCTCGACTCGCAACCTGAGCTCGCCGAATCGTCCGTACGCCTGGTGACTCTTCGCAACGCCAGCGCGGAAGCGGTGGTGGAGGTTCTCGATACCCTCTTCGATCCCGACGAACAACAGGTCTCCACCGCCATCGCCGATGCCCTGCAGGAGCAGGTCAGGCGACTCGAGATCATGAACGACGGCCTCGACGGACCTTCGGGCGTCGACCTCGCAAAGCCCATTCGATTGATCGCCGACGAACAGTCGAACGCCGTGATCATCGCCTCCACCGAGGCCAACGTCGCCGCAGTCGAACAGCTGGTCGGCATGCTGGACACCTTGCCGGTCACCAGCGAGGCGATCGTCCGGATGTTCCCGCTCGAGAACATCGCCGCAGAGCAGTTCGTCCGGATCACGCGTGAACTGCATGATCAGGGCCGCAGCATCGGTGAGATGCCCGGTGGCGTGGTCCGAGGCATTCCTGCAGGTGCAGTGGGTCGCGCGCTGATGGAGAACGTCGCGCTCAGCGTCGATGAACGAACCAACACCGTGATCGCCGCCGGCACCGAGGATGCAGTCGCCTTCGTCGAGGTCCTGGTGACCCGGCTTGACGGCGAGATCGGACTGGGCTGGGTCGAGGCGAAGGTTCTCCCGCTCCGCTTCGCGGATGCGGAGGACATCGCGCTGCTCGTCCAGGATGTCCTGGTCGAGGGTTCGACCGATCTGCCCGCCGCCACACCGCTTCAGAACCAGGCCGCGAGGCTCAGGGTCAAGCAGGGCAATCGAACCAGTGATTCCGAGATCTTCGTTCCCATGAACCGTCTCATCGTCCGCCCGGACAACCCCACCAACAGCCTGGTGGTGGTCGGCACCCCGAGCAACATCGCGGTGGTCGAGGGTCTGGTCTCCATGATGGACATCGAGTCCGCCTTCCCGGGTGCGCTGGTCAGGATCTATCCGGTGGAGAACGCCTCGGCATCCCGACTGGCCTCGGTGCTTGCGCAGCTCTTCGATGCCCAGATCGCGGCGGGCACCCTCCGCGATGACGACCAGGTCAAGTTGATCCCCGATGAGCGCACCAACTCGCTGGTGGTGAGCACCACCACGCGAAGCTTCGCGATGCTCGAGCAGCTGTTGTCGACCCTCGACACGAAGATGCCCCCGGACATCCGCGAGATCAAGATCATCGCGATGACCAACGCATCCGCCGCACGCGTGGCCCCGATCGTCCAGCGCATGATGGATGCCAGGGTGGAGCGACTTCGTGAGGTCCAGCCTGAAAGCGCCGACCTCGAGCGGGTCCTGGTGATCTCTGATGACCGGACCAATTCGCTGGTGGTCGCCGCCGGAAACGACACCTACGAGACCGTTCGTCGACTCGCACGTGACCTCGATGACGCGCCGGTCTCCGAACACGGCGAGATCGCGGTGGTGCCGGTCCCCGGTGGCAGCGTCGACCGACTGTCCCAGGCGATCGATCGCATCATGGAACGTCGCTATGCCGACATCCCCGGTGAAGTGGCGAAGGCGCGACGGCCGCTCGTCCTTACCGATTCACGTTCAAGCAGCCTGCTGGTCGCGGCGGACCCCGCGGACCTGACTTCCATTCGCGAGCTGGTGGCCCAGTTGGCGGAAGTGCCGATGAACCCTGCGATCGGCCTGTACGTGGTGCCGCTCGATCGTGGTGATGTCGAACAATTCGCCTCGCGACTCCAGTCGCTCATGCGTGACCGTACCCGCAGCCTGGGTGAAGGGGAGACCCCGACCGACGAGGTGTCGATCACCGCCGACCCGGTCAGTCGCACGCTGATCGTCGCGGCCAACGAGGACAACTTCAAGATCGTGCAGGATCTCGTCGGGGCCCTGGTCGAGGCTGGTGCCGAGAGTGCCAGCATGCAGGACATCGAGATCCTCGCGTTGAAGAACCAGAGCGCCGGGGACGTCGTCGACCTTCTCGATGACATGTACGTGAAGGACGAGAACAGTCGACGGGGCGAGACCGTCATTCGCGTGACCGCCGACGATCGTCTCAACGCGGTGGTGGTCAATGCGCCCGGCGACGACCGGCTCGCGATCAAGCGTCTTGTCGAGCAGCTCGACAACACGCGCCCATCACAGGTGGTCGAGATCAAGTACATCCCTCTCGGGGCCGCGAATGCGGTCGAGACGGTCTCGCTCATCGAGAACGTCCTCTCCGGGAACACCCTGGCCGGGCGTCGTGGTTCGGAACAAGCCACCATCATCCGCTACCTGAAGGACATCGAGGGCGAAGAGTCCGACATTCAGACCGAGGTCTCGACCGCGGTTCGAGAGGCGATCAGCCTCACGCCTGACGCCCGGACCAACACCATCATCGTTCGAGCGCCTCGTGACGCGATGCAGCTCATCGACAACATGATTCGCGACCTCGATGCTTCAAGCACCGGCAACCAGGACATCCAGGTCTTCCGACTGGCCAATGCCGATGCCGATGCGATGGCCGACATCCTCGGCGAGCTCTTCAACCTGAAGCAGGAGGGGAGTCTCTACGTACTCAAGCCACGTGAAGTCACCGCGGTCGTCGACGACACCGGAGTCGCCATCGACCAGGCTGGCGCGCTCGGAACCGACCTGACCCTGGTCCCCGACCAGCGCCAGGCCCTCTCGATCACCGTCGACAGTCGGACCAACAGCCTGTTGGTCTCCGGAACCCCGACCTACCTCGAACTGGTCACCGACGTGGTGGCGAAGCTCGATGCGGAGAAAGCCAACGAACGCGAGACCTTCGTCTATCCACTGCGCAACGCCCAGGCGGCGCAGATCGCACAGGTGGTCGGTGACTTCGTCGCCGCTGACCAGCGCAAGCTGATCGAGACCCTCGGTTCGGACCAGCTGCCCTCGGCGAGTCGACTGCTCGAACGCGAGGTCACCATCGTCGGGGACGACAAGAGCAATTCGGTCCTGGTCAATGCGAGTCCGCGTTACCGCGAGAAGGTGATGGAGATGATCCGCGGCCTGGATGTCGATCCGCCGCAGGTGATGATCCAGGTGCTGCTCGCTGAGATCACCCTGGACAACATCGATGAGGCGGGCGTCACGCTCAACGGCCAGGTCGGCACGATCCCGATCAACTCGTCGCTCTCCTTCGCCGGTTCCCTGGTGGGTGGTGTCACCGGTGCTCCGTACAGCATCTCTTCCGGCGACCTGAACTTCACGTTGACCGCGTTGCAGTCGCAACGTCGCTTCAACCTGCTCGCAAATCCATCGATCACCGTCGCCAACAACGAGCAGGGGCGTATCCAGGTCGGCCAGACGATTCGAGTGCCCGAAGCGATCGCCACGTTCGACACCGGCATCCAGAACACCGCCGTGGTCGCCGAGGAAGTGGGCACGATTCTCGAGGTGCTCCCATCCATCAACCCCGATGGTTTCGTCCGCATGCAGATCTCCCCCCAGATCTCCGAGCTCAGCAAGGAAAAGACCGACCTCAGTACCGACTTCCAGGCACCCATCATCATCCGCAGGACCGCCACCACCACGGTGACCGTCCGTGACGGCGAGACCGTCGTGATCGGCGGCTTGATCCGCACGCTCTACGAGAAGCAGGACGACAAGGTGCCTTTCTTCGGGGACCTCCCGTTGATCGGTGGATTCTTCCGAAACGAGGAGATGAAGGCGACGCGCACGGAACTCCTGATCGTCCTGACTCCGCACGTGATCGACTCCCCGAGTTCGCCACTGCTCAGGGAGATGAGTGCCGACATGATCGAGCGCATGCCTCTTCTCCAGGGTGCGAAAGAGCAGATCCTGGAAGGTCAGCTGGATGGAAGCTCGAGCCTGTTCAACGGTGATTTCGAGTCTGAAGGCGAAGCCGAGGTCGATTTCACGGTGCCCAAGTCAACGTCGAAGGACGATTGAACATGTCACCCTTCTTTCCTTGTTCAATCGTCACCGTTGCCATGTTGTTCCTGGGTGCCTGCGGTTCAAACGACACGAACTCCGTTCCCACGTCACCGCCCATCCCCGAACCCGTGGTTTCCCCGGTCACGCCCCAGGACGCGCAGATCTCCAACCTCGTGATCCTGAGCACCAACTCCCTTCAGGACACCGATGGGAGTGGCATCAACAGCCAGTTGCCGTTCGCGGCCTACCTGTATGCACAAGGATGGCCCGCCCCGAAATGGACCCCGGGGAGTTTTCGGATCGACGTCTATCCCGAGTCGACTCTTGACTCTCGTTCCGTTCCGGACATCAAGCCGCTGGGTACGTGGAACTGGAATTCCGAGGAAGCGCTTGGGAATCGCAACAAGAACCTGGTGGGCAACTTCTACAGCTTCACCATCAACCTGAACGATCGCGATATCGCGATAAACGGTGCCAGGGGTTTCGAGTTCCTGGTTCGATTCACGCCTTCATCCGGTGACCCGGTGGTCACTTCGGCGGTGAAGAACGTCTGGGTCCGTTGAGTCCACCCGGACCGACCTCGATCAGATTGGCCTGAAACGACGATCGCCCCGGCAGGCCGGGGCGATCGTCGTTGAAACTGGGGATCCAAGATTTGAACTTGGACTGACGGAACCAGAAACCGTAGTGCTACCGTTACACCAATCCCCATCGGGGTATCCGAGGGTGAAAGTATACGGACCGGCTCACCGAGGGCAAGTCCCTGCCGCCCGTGGGCATGGAACCGCCGCTGAACCGCCGGATTCAGGCGTTCTGCAGGCGTTCCAGGATCTGGATGGTGTTCAGCGCAGCGCCCTTGCGAAGCTGGTCGCCTGCAGCGAAGAGGAGCAGTCCGGTCCCGTCGGCTCGGTCCGGGTGCAATCGAAGCCGGCCGATCTCGATGTCGTCCTGACCCGCGGCATGCCGGGGTTCGGGGAATCGCTTCAGCTCGCGGTCGTCCACCACGCGAATGCCATCCGACCCGTCCAGGAGTTCCCGCACCTCTTCAACCTTGACACCCTTTTCGAGCACCAGTTCGATCGCCATCGCGTGGGCTCTCGGCACCCCGACCCGGACGCAGGTCGCTGAGATCGCGATTTCCGGTGCGTCGAGGATCCGTCGACTTTCGAAGCGGATCTTCCGTTCCTCTTCGTTGAAGCCGTCCGCATCGATCGAGGATTCGTGGTTGAACACGTTCAGCAGGGCTCGCGAGGGCAGGACTCGATTGGTGATCGGTTCACCGGCTGCATGCTGCCTGATCTGCTGTTCCAGCTCCTCCATCGCCTCCGCGCCTGCACCCGAGACCGATTGATAGGTGGTGACGCTCATGGATCGAATGCCGGCAAGTCGGTGGATCGGTGCGACGGCCATCATCGCGATCGTGGTGGAGCAGTTCGGGCTCGCGACGATCCCCGGGCTCTTGAATCCGTCGAGCAGGTTGCCGTTGATCTCGGGAATCACCAGTGGAATGTCCGGGTCGTCACGAAAGGCGCTGGAATTGTCGATGACCACGCAGCCCATCGATACCGCTTGACCCGCCCATGTTCGTGCGGTGTCCGGTCCGGCGGCGAAGAGCGCCACGTCGAGATCCTCGAAGACGGTGTCCTCGAGCGTTCCCACGGTCAGGTGATCCTTCCCGTAGGGAAGTGTCAGGCCCGCCGATCGACTGGATGCGATGCAGTGCACCCTGTCGGAGTCGACACCACGTTCGTCGAGGATCGTGAGCATCTCGTGTCCGACCACTCCGGTCGCACCGATCACGCCGATGTTCATCGAACCGATCGCTTCGGGTTTTCGACCATCATCGGTGCTCGTGCCTTCCGCCGGTTCCCTCACGACAGGAGTTCCGCCAGCGCCGCACCCGGATCGGCCTGGGACATCAGGTGTTCCCCGACCAGGACGATTCGCACCTCGGATTCGCGCAATCTCGCCAGGTCAGCCGGAGTCCGGATGCCGGACTCTCCAACCAGGACCGTGGGCGTGTCTATGGCATCACCCACCGACTCGATGAGTCGTGCGGTGTTGCCGAGGTCGGTCTCCATCCGGGTGAGATCGCGATTGTTGATCCCCAGCAGGGTGCGCCCGTCCTCGGGAAAGTGCATCGTCTCGAGGACTGCACGCAGGTTCTCTTCACTGTGGATCTCAACCAGAACGCTCATCCCCAGACGGTGGGCGAGGCCTCGCAGTTCCAGGATCATCCCGGGGTCGATGCATTCGGCGATCAGCAGCACCGCATCGGCTCCAGCGGCCCGTGCTTCCCAGATCTGGTACTCGTCGACGACGAAGTCCTTCCTGAGTACCGGCAGGGGCACCGCCTCCCGAATCGCGGCGATGTAGGCGAGGTCTCCCCCGAAATCGGCCGCATCCGTGAGACAGGAAATCGCGGCGGCACCCGCCGCGTGGTAGCTTCTCGCGATGAGGACCGGGTCGAATGGGCCGGGTTGTTTCCAGATCACCCCCGCGGAGGGACTCTTGCGCTTGATTTCAGCGATCACCCTGGTCTCGCCGGACGCCTGCGCGTCGGTCAAGGCCCCGAAGAAGTCCCGGGCGGGCTCCTGGTCCAGGAGTCTCGACTCGAGTTCGGCGAGGGTGACCTGTTGCCGGGCCTCGGCGACTTCCCGCTTCTTGCGTTCGACGATCTTGTCGAGAATAGAAGTCATCCTGCCGATCATCCTGCCCTTGCTCGCGGTTGTCCTCGTACTGGCATCCGCATCGAACGCCGAAGCCTCGGTTGACTCCCTTATAGCCTCCCGGGCGGATTCCCTCCAACAACCTTCGATGGGATTCGTCACCAGCTCGATGAACTCGCTGCCACAGGACCAGCCACCGGTGATTCTGACGCCGAGTGAAGCCACCACGGCTGTCGAGGACGTTGCGTTCACGCTCAGCCACCAGATCGGGCTTGCGATCCTCGTTCTCGGGGTCCTGATGTCGATCCTGCTTGTCTGGCGGCGCCTCTGGCGCATACCCCACGGTATCGGTCCCGATTGGCCGCAGCGTCCCGAACTGCTTCTCTTCTGCTGGATCATCCTGCTGGTGGTGACGGGCGTGTGCGCGTTGATCTTCCAGCAATTTCAGAACGAGGACTGGAGCACTCTCCAGAAGTATGCGATCGGCATGGTGATCGTGTACCTGCCTCAGGGGATGGTGATCCTGATCCTGCTTCCAGTGCTGTTCCAGGCGCGAAGCGATGATTCGCCCGGTTTGAGACCTCAGCCGATGGTTTCAGCGATCGGAATCGGGCTGGTCGGTTTTCTCGTCGCCTTTCCGATCGCACAGGGTTCCGGCATGGTGTTGGGTTGGCTGCAGGAAGTGCTGACCAACGTGGTGCCCGAAGACGTCGCGCACGAGACGCTCAAGGCACTGCAGGATGCTCCGAGTGATCGCTGGGGCCCGCTCGTCATGGTGCTGGCGGTCGTGGCTGCTCCGATCGTCGAGGAGTTCTCCTATCGAGGGCTGGTCCAGCAGGGGTTCCGTCGCCTGGGTGGCAACCGTGCTGGGGCGGTCCTCCTGACCTCGGTCCTGTTCGTGTACATGCATATCCCCGTGATCCCGAGTGCCTCGATCCTCCCCGCAGTGACCACACTGCTGCTCCTGTCGCTCTTCCTGGGCTGGATCTACGAGCGTACCGGCCGACTCATCGCGCCGATCATCGCTCATGGGCTCTTCAACGCCACGAATCTCCTGCTCGTGAAGATCGCCGTCTGAAGCCGCCCGGCCACGGTCCGCGGCGGAATGAACGCGACCGTCGTGCTACAGTCTGCACCAGATGAGCACGACATCACCACAATCCAGCGGCCGTGATCGAATCCTCACCGGTGACACGCCCACCGGCAAACTGCACCTGGGTCACTGGGTCGGGTCGGTGCGACGACGCGTCGAACTCCAGGATTCACACGACTGCTTCTTCATCCTCGCCAACATGCATGCGTTCACCACGCGTGCCGACGAACCGGAAGCGATTCGTTCCGACACGCTCGAGATCGTTCGCGACCTGCTCTGCATGGGCATCGATCCCGAACGCGCCTCGATCTTCCTGCAGAGCGAGATCCCCGCGATCGCGGAGCTGACCTTTCTCTTCTCGATGCTGCTGCCCTTCAACCGGGTGATGCGCAACCCGACGCTCAAGGACGAGATCAAGGTCAAGGGTCTCGGCGAGAACTATCCCTTCGGCTTCCCGCTCTACGCCGTCGGCCAGACCGCGGACATCCTCGCGTTCCGCCCGGTCGCGGTGCCGGTGGGGGAGGACCAGGTTCCCCACCTGGAGCTGACCCGCGAGGTTGCGCGACGCTTCAACCAGAAGTACTGCAACGTCGGGGACAAGGTCGAGGATGCCGACCACGTCGCCGAGGGCGGCGTCTTCCCGGTGCCCCTCGCCGATGTCGGCAAGGTCGGTCGCCTGGTCGGGATCGATGGCAACAACAAGATGTCGAAGTCGCTCAACAACGCGGTCTACATCAGCGACACCGCGAAGCAGGTCCAGAAGAAGATCAACAAGATCTTCACCGGGCGCCAGAGCCCCACCGAGAAGGGCGACCCCGACAACATCCTCATGCAGTACTGCGAGATCTTCATCCCCGACGCCGAGCGCGTCGTGGAGATCAAGCGCCGCTACGCCGCGGGCGATGACATCGGCGACGGCCACATCAAGCAGGAGCTTGGGGCCGCGATCAACGAGATGCTCGAGCCCATGCGCGAGCGACGTGCCCGCTTCGAGAACGATGACGACGTGATCGACGTCCTCAAGCGGGGCACGATCGAGGCCAACGCCGTCACCGAGGAGACCCTCGCGCTGGCGAAGGAGGCGGCCGGACTCGGCTTCTTCAAGCGTTCACTCCTGCTGAGCTGATCCTGTCCAAGACACATTGATCCGACACCACTCACTGAAGAGGACTTCATCATGAATCATGCTGCAATCAACGGTGCTCAGTCCCGACCAGTCTCGCTGGGTTCCCTCTTCGTTCTTTTGTGGTTCATCGCAATGCTGACCTTCTTCGTGGGCATCGTGATTTTATTCATGAACATGATTGATTCCCTCACCACCGAGATGAATGGCTTACCAACCTGGTGGATCATCAGCAGCTTCATCAGCCAGATTTCTTTGTATCTCGGGCTGATGGTCATCGTGACCATGGGATTGCTGCTTCGAAACGGTTTCTGCGCAGTGCTTCAAGAACGAATCGCTGAGCGAACTTCTGGTTTTTGACAGTCTTTGCCTGGAAGGACTGCACGCATGGCGTTCGGACCTGAGTCAACAGAGCTCGTCGATATCGGCCAGGGTCCTTCCACGGTCGTTCTCCTGCATGGGTGGTGCTGCCGGACGGGTCATTTCGCCGAGGTGGCCAGCCAACTCGCGCGAACGCATCGTGTTCTCGTGGTCGACTGGTTCGAGCGGATGAAGATCCACGGGAACCACGACTATGACGGTGTCTCCAGGGACATCGTTGCGCTCATGGCGGAGCGCGATGTGGTCGATCCGCTCTTGTGCGGCCACAGCATGGGGGGACAGCTTGCTGTTCACATGACCGAGCATGAGATGATCGCCGCTCGTGGCGTCATCGCGCTCGACGCCACGTTGGTGGTCAGTGATGCGTTGCGCACGGTCCTGAAGACATGGGTTCGGAACCTCGAGCCCGAGACGGTCGCCGGTTTCTTCCCGGATGCACTGCGATCGATCTACTTCAAGACGGATGAGCATGGCCCGATCTGCGACGAGATCATCCAGGGAATGATCTCGCAGCCTCTCGGCGCGGCCAGGGATCTGCTCGAGGCGATGATGCGTGTCGATCTCTGCGCGACCATCGAGAGGATGCACTGCCCCCTTCACTACGTCGCCTCGGCGGTCAATCGATCGGCCTCGTTGGAAGAAATCAGCGGAATGCTCGAGCAGGCCACCTTCGAACGACTCGACTGCGGTCACTTCATGTCGATCTTCAGGCCGAAGGCCATCGTGCGCATGATCGATGACGCCGTTCACCCGACTTCCAAGAGCCCCTGAGCATGTACTCCATTGCCAGCAGGTTGCCGAAGAAGGTGCGGGTCTTCCTTGCCGTCCTGCTCACGGTGGCTCTCGTTCCTTGTCCCTGCGCCCTCACCATCGGTATCACCGGAAGCAGTGATCCCGGCACCTCCGGTGTGCTGAAACTGTCGACAATCCCCTTCATGCTCATCATGCTCGCGGTGGTTGCGGGTGCCTGGTGGTATGCCCTGCGCAGTTTCAAATGCGACTTCCCGGAGCGTTTCTGCACTGTCTGCGGATATGATGTTCGGGGAAACGCGCATGAGCGATGTCCCGAATGCGGCGAACCCATGGACCCCATGGAACCCACATGATGCTTTTTCACATTCCCAGGTCGATTCGACTTCTTCTTGCCATCGTGTTCACCGCGCTCTTCCTGCCGTGCTTGGGCTTCGGCATCTTCGGTTTTCTTGCCAGTGGTGAACCCGGCGTGAACACCACCTGGGGGCGGGTGCTCTACAGCGTGTTTCTCATCGCCGTACTCAGTGGCATCACGGGCGCCTGGTGGTTCGCCTTGCACACCTTCGATGCCGACCTGAAGCCCGGCTGCTGCTCCCGGTGCGGGTACGACCTCCGGGGCTGCCTGGAGCCGCGCTGCCCCGAATGCGGTGCGTCGCTCGAAGCCGCCTGAGGGTTCATCCGGGCCTTCGGGTCGAGTTTGCTGTCACAACATGGGTTTGGTGGCCTATGGATTCTGGAACACCCATTCCGGAACACCACCTGGAGCACCACCATGGCACTGACGTCTGTATCGCACCCGATCACCCTCGCAACCCTTGCTCTCTGTGGATTGGCTTCCCCGCTCATGGGAGAGTCGATTCTCGCCGTTCAGGACCGGATGTTCATCCCCAGCGATGGTCGATCGGGCGAGCAGTTCGGAGCTTCCTGCAGCGCATCCGAGGACACGCTGGTGGTCGGCAGTTACCGCGACGCGGACAACGGGATCAGTGCGGGTGGCCTCTACACCTATGCCCGCGATCATTCCGGACGATGGATGCCATCTGGAAACATCACCGCCTGGGATGGCGCCGAGAACGATCTCTTCGGTCTCTTCATCGATATCGATGGTGACACCCTCGTGACCGGAGCCATCGGCGACTCCGACCGCGGTACGAATTCCGGCAGTGTCTATGTCTATGGGCGGCCTGACGGGATCAACTGGATCCCGTCCACCAAGCTCACCGCTTCCGACGGTGCCGCCGGTGATTCCTTCGGGGGTTCGCTCGCACTTTCGGGGCGGACCATGCTCGCTGGCGCCTTTCTCGATGACGACCGCGGTACCGACTCCGGCAGCGTCTATGTCTTCAATGCCGACCCTGTCGGGCGGTGGCACGAGTCAGGAAAGCTGACCGCTTCCGATGGCGCGAGTGGCGATCACTTCGGCCTCTTCATGGATGCCACGGAATCGACCGCGGTGATCGGTGCGCCCAACTCGAATGGTCTCGGGGCTGCCTACGTCTTCGAGCGACTTCCCAATGGCGAATGGTTGGAGATGGCGCGTTTGTCCGAGGACGCACTGCCCGAGGGGGCGGAGTTCGGGGGAGCCGTCGCCATCAGCGGTGACACCATCGTGATCGGTGCGCCCAACGACGACCAGGCCGGAGTCGCCTCGGGAAGTCTCTTCATCTACCAACGTGAAGCGGATGGCTTCTGGAATCTGCAGCGAAAACTGACTGCCTCGGATGCCTCGCTTCACGCCCAGTTCGGTCGATCGGTCGTGATCGATGGCGACGACATGGTCGTCTGCTCGCCATACGACGATGACAACGGTGCCGGCTCGGGCAGCGCCTATCTCTTCAAGCGAAACGATGGCGGGGTCTGGCTGGAAACCACGAAGTTCCTCGCTTCCGACGGTCGATCGGGTGACATGTTCGGTGGGTTCATGCCCGCGATCGCCGGGGACTCGGTCCTGGTCGGCGCACGGTATGCCAACCACAACGGAGCCGATTCCGGTGCCGCCTATCTCTTCGACCTCGAACGTATCCAGAACATCGCCGACATCGCCTCGCCTGCTGGCGGCATCGGTGTGCCCGACGGCCAGGTCGACGGTGATGACCTGCTGGTTCTCTTCAGCCACTGGGGTGGGTGCAGCCCGGACTGCACGCCCGGTTCCTGTTCCGGCGATCTCAACGGCGACTGCATCATCGATGGTCGCGATCTCGAGATCCTCCTCGGACAGTGGAGTGACGGGGGCTGAGTGCGCGCCCATCGATCTCTGGTCTTTGAATGGAACAGGAGCCTCCCGATGCCGGGAGGCTCCTGTTGATTCGGTGCACCGGGTGCGATGTCGGTTGCCTCACCCGTTCCATTCCGAAAGCAGCATCAGCAGATCGTTGCCGTCTACCAGGGTGTTTCCGTCGATGTCTCCAGCGCATTGGGTACCAGCCGAGCACGGTCCCCAGTTGGCAAGGAGAATCAGGAGATCGCCGCCACCGATCATTCCGTCGCCATCGAGATCGCTGGTCATCGAGCAGGTCGAGTTGAACTGGTTTCCGCCCTCGTCGACCCAGATGCCCTGGATGAAGTCGGGGAAGCTTCCGCACATGCTCGAACCACCGATCCAGGCCAGGCTCGATTCATCGCTGTTCACCGATCCGCCGTCGAGTTCGGCGCGGTTACGCTCGAACCGGCAGCCGTCGAGGTTGCTTGTGGATTCGGAGGCGTTGCTGATGGCCCCGCCGAAGATCGCACGATTCCGGTCGAAGGTGCTGTCGATGATCTCGAGCCGGCTTTCGTTGTCCGAATGTACCGCACCGCCCGCAGCACTCGCGATGTTCTGCCGGAACATGCAGTTCTCGATTCGCGAGTTGCTGGAAAACGCCCCGACGGCACCGCCATCCTGGGTCGAGGAGTTTCCGGTGAAGGTGCATGAACGAATGAGCGAGGAGCTGGAACTGGTGTCGTAGATCGCACCGCCTCGACTGGCGGCGTTGTCATCGAAGGTGCACCCGGTGATCACCGGCGAGACCCCGACATTGAGGATGCAGCTTCCGCTGATCGAGAAATGTCCTTCGAAGTGGCAATTGGTGACCATCGGATCACTGCCCGTCCGATTGTCGATCGCGGCGCTTTTCGGTCCGACGTTGTAACTGAAGGTGCAGTCGGTGATGGTGGCGGAGCTTTCCTCGCTGTTGCTGACCGCACCGCCGACGATCGCGACGTTCTCGAGGAAAATGCAACGCAGGTAGGTGGCTGGTGCCTGTCGCGCGTGCACGGCTCCACCGACGTCCGCGGTGTTGCTCCTGAAGACGCAGTCGACGAATCTCGGACGACTGGAGACGAGAATCGCACCTCCGCCGATCTCCTCGAGTTCACCGACGGTGCCGTCGCCGTCAAGATCGACCCACAGGCCTTGTCCGTTCGTGATCGTGAATCCTTCGAGCGACGTTGCGTTGGTCTCGCCACCGGTCGCGTTCACGCAACGGCGAACACCCTCTCCGTCGATGAAGGTGAACGGCGATCCATGGAGAGCTCGAATCCTGACGCGTTTGCCGGCGAGGTCTATGACCTCCGTTCCACTTCCGCGGTAGACGCCGGGGCGGACCTGAATCTCGTCGCCATCGACCGCGGCGTCGATCGCCGCCTGGATCGTGGTGTGATCCCCGCCGCCAGTCGCATCGACGATGCGTATCTCCGCACTGGTGGAGGCAGTTGCCGTGAGGGCCAAGAGCACGCAGGTCTGCAGGGATCGCCTGCTGAGCCCTGCCCGTGCGGGGAGATGTGGAAAGTGCACTGTTCTTCTCTTTTCGAAATCAGGATTCCGGCAACACCACTGTACGCGGCGATTCCAAGGCCGGTTCCTCGACGCTCTTGAATCGGGGGAGCATGACAGGAGCCCCCCTTGAAGGGGGGCTCCTGTCGATCCACGGGGGTTCAATGGTTCGGTGGCGGGTCAGAAGGCGAATATCACGTCGAGGACCTGGGCGACGATCCCCTTGGTGGCCGCTTCCTTGACCATGCCGCTGTTCTGGATGTTCAGGTCGAGGTCGTAGAGACGCCAGTGCAGGATGGTGTCGTCGGGGGCGATGTGCCTCGGGTCGATGCTTCCGGTGATGGTCTTCACCGTCGTCTCGTTGTCGGTCTTGGTGGTGTGGCGGGCCTGGAGGACCAGATTCCCGTTGGGGAGCACCTCGAGCACCGTTGCCGTGGTTCTGAAGGTGATCTCCTCCTCGCTGCCGTAGTCGCCTTCGCCATCGAAGCCCTTCACGCCCGCGAACTCGAAACGCGGCAGGTTGTTGCCGCCGTTGGCGGTGAAGAGGTTGCCGGCATTGAAGAAATCGGTCCAGGCCGCGACCTCGAGCGCGAGGTCCCAGCTCTTGTCGGTCTGGAGTTCCTGCGATCGCTCGACCCGTGATGCTTCGAGCACCACGATGGTCACCTGGTCGTGTTCATGCCAGGTCTTCATCGGGATCGGCGTGAACAGTCCTGTTTCGATCGCATATCGCTCGCCGCCCTGCGAACGCATCGCCGCGGCACGCCCGGGCGGGGGTTGTTCGAAGCTGAATTCCGCCGGGGCCACCGGGTTGGGCATGACCTCGTTGTTCCGGGACTCCCGGGCGACGTTGGTCAGTGAGACATCGCTTGCGATGAAGGCCTTTCGAACCGGACTCTCCACGATGGGCGGTGCCTGGTCCTGCGGTGCCCCGTACAGCACGCTGGCGACGAAGAGGGGGGTCACGGTCGAGAGGGTGGATTCGTTGAAGAGTATCATCGGTGGTTCCGTTCGAGACTACGTGTTCACTTGGTTCAGTTGATCAGGGTCGCGTGGTCCGAGTCCTGCACCACGACCTGGATCGGTCTTGCGTCGCGCGGTTGGACCCCGGGCGTGTTGCTTCGCACCGTGATGGTGTCGCCGGGGCGACCTTCCTCGAGTGCTATGCAGTCGAGGATCATGGACCAGCCGGCGCCGCCGGAGCGCACCTTGATCGGGCTGTTGCGCTTGACGCTCGGAACGAAGTGGCGTGGTTGCAGGATGGTGTCCGCCTCGACCCGCTTGTCGAGCTCGCTGCCGATCATCGGGGTGATCACCGCCATCTCGCGAGCTCGTTCGAGCTGCATCCATTCGGTTCGCACCGAGATGTCGTCGATATCCACGCGTTCGCCGCGCTTCATCTCGGCCCGGGTGCGGTGCACCATGGCCTTGATCTCCAGGGTGGCGACCGCCGTTCCGGCCGGTTCGCCGTCCAGGTGGATGCGGAAGCCGCGTGATCCGTCTCCGGCGTCGTCGGTCGCTTCCAGCGAAGGGTGCCCATCGCGAATGTTCAGGATGGCGATTTTCGTCATCCTGATCCTGACGCGCAAGGGTCCCTCGGAGGCGCCGAGCCCGGCGAGAAGTCTTTCCGCGATCAGGCCCCGGGGGGAGTCCTCGGTGAGGACCGATCGTGGGTCGAAGATCATTTCCTGAAGCTCCGGTTCCACCTGGACCTTGACCGGGTCCTGGCTGCTCGGAGTGAGCGGGACGGTCGCGCCGTAGACCATCGGGGCGCAGGCGGCGGGGCCGGTGCCGACTTTCGAGGCGGCCGCCATCCCCATGGGTCGGACGATCACGGTGTTTCCACTCAGGTCGAACCGTGCCCGGTTCGCGCCGGCCTCGGTCAGTGCTCTTCGCACGTCGTCCACGGTCAGCTCGAGCGGTCGGGAGGAATCCCGGAACACGCCGACCTCGAGGTTCGACCATCGCTGGGCGTGTTCGCCCTCGATTCGCGCGATATCCCGAAGGACGACGCGGCCATCGGCGTTTCTCATGCGTACCGAGCGCTTCAGGACGATTTCGTCCGCATGTGCGGTGAACCCGCTGGCGAGGATGAGTCCGCAGAGAATGATCAGCTGTCGTTTCACGTGAATGCTCCTGGTTGCTCGGATCAGAATCGACGGAGGTTGACGATTTCCTGCAGCGTCTCGTTCGCGGCCTGGATGACCTGCGAATTCATCTCGAAGGCGCGCTGCGTCTTGATGAGCGTGACCAGCTCGGTGACCGGTTCGGCATTCGATGCTTCGAGGTAGTACTGCTTGATGGAACCGTATCCGTCCTGTCCCGCCTCGCCGACCTCGGCCTCGCCGGAAGCCTCGGTGGGTACGTAGACGTTGCTGCCGATCGCCTGGAGTCCGGCGGGGTTGATGAAGCGTGCCAGTTCGATCTGGCCTGCGACGTTGGTCGCACCGCCCTGCTGGTACTGCACGTATCCCCACTCGTCGATGGTCAGGTTGGTCGCATCACTGGGGATGGCGAAGTTCTCGGCGAGCCTGAAGCCCTCGCTGTTGGACATCACCCATTCGCCGTCGTTGTTGCGGGTGAAGTCGCCGGCTCGCGTGTAGCCGTACCCGTCGGGTGACATGCCGGGCGAGATCTCGACCTGGAACCAGCCGTCTCCAAGGATGGCGAGGTCGAAGGGGTCGGAGCTCGGTTGCAATGAACCCTGGCTGACATCCAGGCTGGTTCCGCTGACCGAGACACCCAGGCCGACCTGCTGTCCGGTGGGCGTGGCGTTGCCGTACTGGTCCTCGATGCCGGGCTGGGCCTGCTCGAGGTAGAACAGATCCTCGAAGTTGGTCCGACTCGCCTTGAATGCGGTGGTGTTGACGTTGGCCAGGTTGTTGGCGGTCACGTCCAGTGCGGTGCTCAGTGCATTGAGCCCGGTTGATGCGGTGTTGAGTGCGATGCTTGACATGGTCGTCTGCTCCGAGGTCCTGGTGTTTCGTTGAGAATCAGACGACGCGGCCGAGTGCGGTCACCGCCTGGCCGATCATCGCGTCCTGGTACTGGATGAGTCGCGAGTTCATCTCGATCTCGCGCGTGAGCTTGATCATCTCGACCATGCCGGTCACCGGATCGGCGCCGCTGGACTCGAGTGATGCACCGATGACATCGGTCATCGAATCGGCCGTGATCTTCGCGTCGGTCTCGAAGAGGTTCTCGCCGGCCGGCTTGACCTGCATCCCCTCCGGCTTGACCAGCGCCATCTTCGCCATGGGTTCGTTCAGGTTCTCGCGGTCCAGGAGTTCGCCCTTGGACCCGAAGCCTGAAAAACGAAGTTGTTCATCCCCGGACAGTTGGATCCGTCGTCCGCGCTCGTCCAGGATCGAGAGTCCGCTGGCGGCATGGCGAAGAATGCCCTGGTCGTCGAACTGCAGTCGTCCGTCACGCGTCAGGTTGGTGCGACCGTTGCGATCCCCTTCGACGTGCAGGAAGGCATCGCCGCGAAGGGCGAGGTCGGTCTTCTGGTCGGTGTGCTCGATCGATCCCTGCCGGAGGTTCGGGCCGGAAAACCCGATCGTGGTTCCGCCGCCGAGTTGTTCAAGCAGCTGCCGGCTGTCGAAACCCGAGCGCATCTGCTGCGGTTCGCGGGGACGTTCGGCCATCACCACCTCGCTGGGCTTGAAGGCGGTGGTGTTCACGTTGGCGAGGTTGTTCGCGAGCACGTTCATCTTGTGCTGGGAGCAGGAGATGCCGTTTGCACTGAGATAGAGGCCGTAGTTCATCGTGAATCCCCCGCCCGAAAGTCCGCTCGGGTTGCGAGATGAAGTGCTGCGGCTCGTCGAGCGAGCCGGTCGATCTCCTGGCCCAGCCGGTCAGCGGCCAGGAGGTCCAGGGTGGTGTCTTGTTCCGGGTCCTTGCTGCGTTCATGCCTCCAGGCATCCAGCAGCAACCGGCGTAACGAACGGTTTCGCATGTGGGCACTCCTTGCCTTGCGTGACTCAATCGCCGTGAGCTGCATGTCCTGTTGCAAGCCCCATGCCGGACCGGATTTGGGGCAAAAACCCCGTTTAGAGGCTCTCAGGGGTGGTTGGCACGTCCAGAAATGAACGCGACATCCGCCTGAATGGGCCCGACCGGCAGGAATTGCGCGTGGGAACCATTTCTGGATGAAACCGAGCACTGGAGTCGATGCCATCCTCGAAGGCGAGTTCTCCATGGTTGATCACACCCAGGCCTGTCCGCACCTCGATCGCAACGATCTCCGCTGTGCCTGCCACTTCAGGCTGGGCCGGCTGTCGGAGGCCTTCCAGGTCTGCTGCAACGAATTCCATGGCTGTGCGTTGTTTCACCGCTTGAATCACGAATCCGTGTCCGCCGAGGCGTCTCGCGGGGCCGATTCCACGACCGAATTGACCATCCATGGCCGCACCGAGCAGCTTCGATCAACCGGTTCGTGACTTCCTGGCGTTCGCCCGGGTCGAAGCGGGGCTCGCATCCGCCACGATCGAGGCCTACACCCGGGACCTGAATGACATGGTTCGTGACCTCGCGGCTGCCGGTATCACCGAGCCGGAGGCGGTGGACGCCGAGGATCTCGCATCCCACCTGCGTTCCCTGGCCCGGGATCGCGACATGCAGCCTTCCTCGATCGCGCGGCACCTGGCGACCCTGCGGGTCTTCTTCCGCTGGCTGGACGCCAATCGACGCATCGAACGCGATCCCGCCCGCTTGCTCGAGCGACCAACCCGGTGGAAGAAGCTTCCCGGGGTGATGAGTCCGCGAAAGATGCGTGCGCTGGTCGAAGCGCCACGGCCTGAATTCGGAAGACTCTGGTTGCGTGACCGGGCGATGCTCGAACTCATGTATGCCGCAGGTCTCCGTGCCTCGGAGGTCGGTCGGATCCGGCTGAACGAGTTCCACGAGGAGACCATGCTCGTCACCGTCCACGGCAAGGGCGAGAAGACCCGGATCGTCCCCATCGGAGAACCGGCTCGCGACTGGACCCTCAAGTACATCGACGAGGAACGCCCACGCCTGGCACGGTTCAAGGACGGTCGCGACGACCATCGACTGTTGCTTTCCGCCGGTGGCCGCCCCCTCGAGCGGGTCGCGGTCTGGCAGATCGTACGCAAGTACGCCAGCCTCGCCGACCTGGAAGGGGTGCACCCGCACCAGTTGCGGCACAGCTTCGCGACCCACCTGGTGCAGGGTGGTGCGGACCTCCGGGTGGTCCAGGAGCTGCTCGGTCATGCCGATATCGGCACCACCCAGATCTACACCCATGTCGATCGAACCCATCTCCGGGATGTGATCAGGACCTGCCTGCCCCGAGGCTGAGGTTCGCAGGGGGCCCGGCCCCCCGTGACGCGGCGGGGATGCTCTAATGCGCCCATGCAAGTCGACTCCTGTGTCCTGGTGATCTTCGGTGCTTCAGGTGACCTGACGCGTCGCAAGCTGATCCCCGCCATGTTCGAGATGTTCTGCGCCGGGCTTCTGCCGCGCGAGGCCTGCGTGCTGGGCACCGCACGTCGCGCGAAGTCCGACGACGAGTGGCGCGAGGAACTCGAGCCGTGGGTGCGTGAGCACGCCGCGCACTTCGATGAAGCCTCCTGGCACAAGTTCGCCCAGCACATCCACTACCACGCCTGCGACGCCACCAGCGACGACAGCTATCCCGGGCTGCGTGATCGCATCGAAGAAGTCGGCAAGCGCCACGGTTGCAGCGGGAACGTGCTCTTCTTCCTCTCGGTCGCACCCAACCTCTACGAACCGATCGTGGAATGCATCGATCGTGCGGGCATGGTGACCGAAGGCAAGCGCTGGTGCAGCATCGATCCTTCATCGCGTTCCTGGCAGCGCATCATCGTCGAGAAACCCTTCGGTACCGACGCCGCGACCGCCGCCACCCTGAACCGCGTCCTCGGCCGCGCCTTCGAGGAGGAGGCGATCTACCGGATCGACCACTACCTCGGGAAGGAAGTGGTGCAGGGGATCCTCGCCTTCCGCTTCGCCAACACGATCTTCGAGCCGATCTGGAACCAGCGCTACATCGACAACATCCAGATCACCGCCGCGGAGACGGTGGGGGTCGAGGACCGCACCGCCTTCTACGACGGGGCCGGCGCGATCCGCGACATGATCCAGTCGCACCTCTTCCAGATCCTCACCTTCGTGGCGATGGAACCGCCCACCCTCTACAGCGCCGCGCACGTGCGCTCCGAGAAGATCAAGGTGATCGATGCGCTGCGCATCCCGCAGGACGACCGGCTCGAGGAGTACTGCGCACTCGGGCAGTACGGGCCCGAGGGCGACCAGCCCGGCTACGCCGAGCTTGAAGGTGTCGCCGAGGGTTCCACCACCGAGACCTACGCGGCCCTCGCCCTCTTCATGGACAACTGGCGCTGGGCGGGCACCCCGTTCTTCCTGCGCAGCGGCAAGCGCCTCGCGCGCAAGAGCACCGAGGTCGTGATCAGCTTCCGACCGCCCGCGGCGAACCTCTTCCGCAAGTTGCCCGGCATCGATGGCGGAAACGGCTTGATCCCCAACCGGATCGTCATGGAGATCGCGCCGCGCGAATCGATCCGCGTCCGCTTCGAATCGAAGGTGCCCGGCCTCGAGTTCAAGCTCGATTCGCTGGAGATGGATTCCGACTTCCACGAACGCTTCAAGGTCGAGGAGGTCGAGGCCTACGGTCCGCTGATCATCGATGCGATGCGGGGCGACCAGACGCTCTTCAAGCACCGCTACGAAGTCGAAGGGGCCTGGGCGGCGGTGATGCCGTTCCTCGACGAACGATCCGCGGGGCTCCGCGCCGGGATTCGCGGCAACTACGCCCCGGGCAGCTGGGGGCCGGCCTCTTCGGACGCCCTGGTGGCGCGTCACGGCGCAGCCTGGAACAACGAAAACGCCGCACAGCCGCACTGAAGATCGGTCCGCCCGGAACGAACCGTTTTTTTTGGCCCCTGCATGCCTTGCCTGACGCAGGGTTTCCGGGGGGTGGCTGCTCTTTCACAAGGCACTTCCGGTCCGCGACCCGGATTCGGTCGGCCTCGTATTCGACCATCAGGCACATCGACCGGGGATTCGGAGATGACGGCCATCAAAGGAGCATCTGAAGTTGAATCGACTGATGGTAGGCTGGACCAGATGAACTGGTTGCAGCTCGGCGACCCCGCTTCAAAGTGGCGAGAGCCCTACATCTTCATCCTGATCATCGCCATGCCGTTCTGCTGGTTGCTGTTTGCCGCCTTCATCATCGGCCAGCCGATCACCGTCACGGCGGTCATCACCGTATGCCTCCCCTTCGTCGTCATCCTGCCCCTGTTTCTCGTCATGCGGCGGGAGCGTCTGCGCAACACGCATCGATCGGAGACCGGTTTCTGTGTCTACTGTGGCCACGAGATTCCACCGGGCGAACGGGGGAAGAACTGCCAGGAATGCGGCAAGGCATACAGCCTCATTCATGACACCAAGGTCAGGGTGCAGAAGACCCCGGCCCTGTTCTGGTCGGAACTGCTTTTCATCATCCTGTTCCCTCTCGCCATGATGGCGCCGACCTTCACGCTTCGGGACGACGGCTTCTTCGGCACCCTTCGAAACCTGGGCTTCAATCCTTATGCCTACCATTCCACATCGGGCCTCGTCGCCGCGGCCGAATCCGACTGGCAGGGCGGGTCTGGCGTGTGGGACGAACTCCAGATGCAGACCCTGACCGCCGACCAGCTCGAGCGCCTGGCGAACACCGTGCTCGCCTACCGAGAGGATCCGGAACTGTCCGCCTACAGCTACAGCTCCGCGGCGCGCTGGCTCGCCGCCGAAATCGGGAATGGCACCCTGTCGACCCCGACCCTCACCCAGGTCCTCGCCAGCAGTGAGCCGTACAACGACCCCACATGTTCCGCGGCCTTCAACGTTCTCGCCCTGAGGACCTTGAGCGCTGATGAGCAGGCTGCGCTCCTCGAGGTCATCTTCACGGCGCTCGAAGATCCCCAGCGGCGTCTCGACATACCGGAACACACCTTTGAAGACTGGTTCACCGAGCAGGAAGCCGCCGGCAACCTCACGCCCGCCCAGCTCGATCGTGCCAGGGCCTGCAACTGGATACCGGAGCTCGTCGTTCCCGACCGCATTCGAGTCGACGAACCCGTCGAGATCATCCTGGGTCAGGGGGACAGGTTCGGTTCCGCCGGAAGCCTGCTTGCGAAGCGATGGCTCACGATCGCGGTCGAAGGGGTGGCGATCGATGAGGGTCCCTTCGAGGACTTCGGTTTCGAATCCGTGCTGGTGCTCTATTCCGGAAGTGCGGTCGATCCCCATCAGAATGATGCCAAGAATCGCGTCTTCCCGATGGAGGTGGTGTTCAGCAAACCCGGCATCCATGTCATCCGGATCAGGTACGCCCTCTTCGACGGTCAGCGCTCGTCGACGCTGCCATCGGTCGAGCGTGCGGCAGACGGCAGCCTGCTCCGCCCCGACGGAGCGGGGTGGATCCTCGAGCGGGTCTTCGAGCAGGCGATCATGGTCGAGGCGAACTGAACGCCGAGGCGGTGCGCCTCTTCTTCGGGGCAGGGCCCTTGCGGCCCTTCTTGCTTGCGCCCCGGCATCAGGTGGAACTATCCTCGGGACAATCCGATCGTTCCCCCCAGGAAGGAAGACTGCGATGAGTGATGCGACCCCCGGTTCCGATGACGAGCAGATCATTCCGATCGCCCTCGAAAACGACGGCTACGTCGCTGATCCACCGAAGCTTCCCGGTCAGGTGGTGGCGAGGGAGCAGGCCGATGACGTGCTCACCCACGTCGCTCGAGACCTCCTCGACCAGGCGCTGCACTGCGTGCGCAAGTTCGGCAGCTTCCACATGGCGCTGTCCGGTGGGCACACCCCGTTCCCACTCTACGAACGCCTGATGACCGATCCGCTCTATCGCGGGTTCCCCTGGGCGAAGACCCACCTTTGGATCGTCGATGAGCGCCGCGTCGCCTTCGATGACGACCTGAGCAACTGGAAGCACATCCGGGAGATCTTCGAGAACCATTCCGGCATCCCGACCAACCAGTTGCATCCGATCCAGGCCACCCTCGACGATGCGGACGTCCTCTACGAGAAGGAACTCCAGGAAGCCCTCGGCTGGCGCGAGAAGGGTCACGATCGACTCGACTACGTGATGCTGGGCATGGGCCCCGACGGTCACACCGCGAGTCTCTTCCCGAACTCCTGGGCGCTTGATGTCGATGACCGACTCATGACCCTGAACTCCGGGCCGACCGTGGTGCCACCGGATCGAGTGAGCATGACCTACAAGCTGCTCAACGCCTCGCGACTGATCTGTCCGCTGGTCATCGGAACCGAGAAGGCGCCGATGATCCACAAGATCGCCACCGGCGACGACCCCTCCCACGACATTCCGATCAAGGGCATCAACCCCGTCGGTGGCATCCTGCGGTGGTACCTCGATGCTGCGGCGTGCGGCGTCGCTCAGGCGTCCGAGGAGAAGTAGTCCTCGAGCAGTGCGGCTGCGGCGATCGCATCGCGGATCCGCTTCTTGCCGGCATGGGTGCGCCCGCTCCGGGCCATGCGCCCGTCCGCCTCGAAACTCGTCAACCGTTCGTCCTGCAGGTGCACGGCCAGGCCGGTGCGTTCACCCAGCACCTTGGCAAGTCGCCGAGCCTCCTTGGCGGCGGGGCCTTCGGTGTCGTCCATGTTCAACGGAAAGCCGACCACGAGTGCATCGGGGCCTTGTTCGGCGATGACCTGGTCGACCGCTTCCAGCATGCCTGCTTCGTTGGCGTGCTCGAACACGCGCAACGGTTGCACGAACGACAGGCCTCGTTCGCCGAGGGCGAAACCGGTTCGTCGTTGTCCGATGTCGATGCCGAGGTAGCGCACTGCGGGCTCACCGATGGGATTCGGGTACCGCGCCGGCGATCGCCTTGACCTCTTCGGCGCGGTTCGCGGGTGCCACCAGGATCGCGTCCTCGGTGGCGATGATCACGAGGTCCTCGCAGCCGATCGCGGTGACCAGTCGTTTCGGGTCGTCGGAGACCGCGAGCACGTTGCGGCAGTCCTCGAGCACCGCTTCGCCGTGCACCCGGTTGCCGTCCGGGTCGGGGTCGATCGTCTCCGCGTAGCTCGGCCAGCTGCCGACGTCACGCCAGTCGACCGACATCGGTACCACGCAGACGGTGTACGCCTGATCGGCGGCCGCCGGTTCCATCAGTCCGTAGTCGACGCTGGTCTTCGGCAGCGTGGGGTAGATCTCGGCGAGCACCGCGTCCCGGTCGGGGCCGTCCCAGGCTTCGGCGATCGTCGCGAGCCCCGCGCGCGCGTCCGGCTGGAAGCGTTCGATCGCTTCGAGCGTGGTGGCGGCGGAAAAGACGAACATCCCGCTGTTCCAGTTGAAGGTGCCGGCCTCGAGGTACGCCTGCGCGGTCGCAAGGTCGGGCTTTTCCTTGAAGGTCGAGGCGTGCCAGGCGCCGTCGAAGCCTTCGATCGCCGTCCCGCGTTCCACGTAGCCGAACCCGGTGGCGGGGAAGGTCGGGGTGATCCCGAAGGTCACGAACCGGCTCGGGTCGTCCTCGACCAGGCTGAAGCCGATGTCCATCGACCGGACGAAGGCTTCCTGGGGTTCGATCAGGTGGTCGGCGGTGAGGACCGCGAAGACCGCGTTCGGATCACGCAGGGCCAGGATCGCCGCGGTCAGGCCCACGGCGTTGAGGGTGTCTCGTCCGCAGGGCTCCCCGAGGATCTCGATCCCCGGCATGACCGGCTCGATCAAATCACGAAACCGTTCAGCGGTGCAGATGATCCGTCGGTCCGGTTCGACCACGCCGTCGAGGCGTCCGACCGCCACTTCCAGCAGTGACTTCGAGCCGACCAGGGGCAGGAGCTGCTTCGGCTTCGCGTTCCGGCTCATCGGCCAGAGTCGGGTGCCGGAGCCTCCGGCCATGATCATCGCGTGGCGCATCCGGGGGTCCTCTTCGGGGTGTTCAGGCCAACTGCTTCAGACGAAGGGCGGCGGTCACCAGCCCGTCGGCGGTCTCGATGGCGGGGTCTGCACGGGTGACTCGGTCGATCAGTTCCTCGGCCCGCAGCCTGGGTTCGCCCAGCTGCAGCAGGACCGCGATCGCTTCCTGGGCGAATTCCGCGACCGCTTCGCGCACCATGGTGCCCGTGGCATCGGCGCTGCTGCCGGGGTCTGCGAAGGGGGCGACCTTCTCCTTGAGCTCCATGATGATGGTCTCGGCGGTCCGCTTGCCGACTTCGGGCAGGGACTTCAGCAGGTCGATGTCGCCTTCGGCCACCGCGAGGGCGATCCGGCCGACCGGCAACTCCATCACTCGAAGGGCTTTGCGTGAACCGATCCCCTTCACGGTGGTGAAGAGTTCGAAGAAGGCCCGGTCGGTCTGGCTGGCGAATCCGATCAATCGAGGGCGGTAGCTGGTGCCCTGGGCGGTGCCTTCCATCAGGTGGATGGTGTGCAGCACCACGACCTGCCCGACCACGGTGCTCATGCGACCTCGGTCCGCGGCGGGGATCATCACTTCGTAGACGAGGCCACCGCAACGCACCTGGGCGCGTCCGTCCTGGACTTCAACGAGTTCACCTTCGATGGAGCTGATCATGCCGGCCCCGATGGTACCAGCCGATCCAGGTCATTCGGGGCTTTTGGACGACGAATCACCAACCAGGGGGGTGTCTTCGAGGGGCCATCCGGAGGCGTCCTGAAGCCGGCTTCGCAGCGTCTCGGTGATCTTGGTCATGTCTCGTTCACCCTCGAAGTCGATCAGATCAACCACCTCGACCCGCGCCCGGCAGGGATGGAGGATCGACGAGAAGGCGCTCTTTCGCTCCGGAATGCCGCTGACGTGGACCAGCAGCACCCGGGCCTTTGAGGTGGCCACCAACATGCCCACCCCGCGCATGAAGGGCCTGATGTGCTTTTCCGGTCGGACAATGCCGCCTTCGGGAAAGATCCCGATCACGCCGTCGGCCTTCAGGATCTGGGTGCAGCTTCGCAGGGCGGTTCGGTCCGCGGCCGCGAAGTTGATCGGAATCGTCCCCGTCCAGCGGACGAACTGCTTCACCCCGGGGATCATCATCGCCGCCCACATCATCCAGCGGATGTCGTAATTGCACCTGTATTCGATCAGGACGGGGTCCAGGCCGCTGGTGTGGTTGCTCACGACGATCAGGCCACCCTTGGTGGGGGGCTCGGGAAGCTTCTCGAAGCCGACGTAGTTCACCCGCCAGTAGAGCCTGATGGGCAGGCCCACCAGCGTCTTGCAGAACCCCATCACCAATCGCCCCCCGCCGCGCCGGCGAAAATAAGGCATGAGGACCACCCCGACCAGCAGGGCCAGGAGAAGGATGCCGCCGATCAGGATCAAGGTCGATCGCATGTCCATGGACCCAGCCTCTCGCCTTTCACCGGGTTCGTCAATTGTGATGAAGGTGTCGGAGTTTCGCCTTCCGCCACAAGGTCGTTAGACTGTCGCAAGTTTGGCCTGAACTTCCGCCAGAAAAGTATCCAAGCCCCGATGCCAAGACGCGAGGACATCTCGACCATCCTGATCATCGGCTCCGGTCCAATCGTGATCGGGCAGGGCTGCGAATTCGACTATTCCGGCACCCAGGCCTGCAAGTCGCTGCGCGAGGACGGCTACCGCGTGGTGCTGCTCAACTCGAACCCCGCGACGATCATGACCGACCCGGCGTTCAGTGACCGGACCTACATCGAACCGATCACGCCCGAGTCCGTTCGCCGCATCATCGAGCTCGAGCAGGCCAACGGCACGCCGATCGACGCACTGCTTCCGACCCTCGGTGGGCAGACCGCGCTCAACTGCGCGTGTGACCTGCACGACCAGGGCATCCTGAAGGAATTCGACATCGAGATGATCGGCGCGGACCGCGACGTCATCCAACGTGCCGAGGACCGCGAGGTCTTCCACGGCATCGTCGAGGAACTCGGCCTGCGCCAGCCGCTTTCGAAGACGGTGGAGACCCTCGAGGACGCCCGCGAGTTCGTCGAGGAGATCGGCCTGCCCGCGATCATCCGTCCCGCGTACACCCTTGGTGGTTCCGGCGGCGGCATCGCCTACAACCGCGAGGAACTCGACGACATCGTCCGCCGCGGCCTCAACGCCTCGATGATCAACCAGGTGCTGATCGACCAGTCGGTGCTCGGCTGGAAGGAATACGAACTCGAGGTCGTTCGCGATTCGAACGACAACTGCGTGGTGGTCTGTTCGATCGAGAACATCGACGCGATGGGGGTGCACACCGGTGACTCGATCACCGTCGCCCCGATCATGACCCTCTCCGACAAGGAATACCAGCGGATGCGCGACGCCTCGTTCGCGATCATGCGCGCGGTCGGCGTCGACACCGGCGGCTCCAACGTCCAGTTCGGGATCGACCCATCCAACGGCGACATGGTGGTCGTCGAGATGAACCCGCGCGTCTCGCGCAGTTCCGCGCTGGCCTCGAAGGCCACCGGCTTCCCGATCGCCCGCATCGCCGCGAAGCTCGCGGTCGGCTACACCCTCGACGAACTCCACAACGAGATCACCGGGACCACGTCGGCCTGCTTCGAGCCTTCGATCGACTACGTGGTCACCAAGATGCCGCGCTGGACGTTCGAGAAGTTCCCCGAAGCCGACGAGACCCTCACCACCCAGATGAAGTCGGTGGGCGAGGGCATGTCGATCGGTCGTACCTTCAAGGAGTCCTTCCAGAAGGCGATTCGCTCGATGGAGGTCAAGCGCTTCGGCTACGGGCTCGACCGCAACGACAAGTGGCTGGCCGCGCGCCGCGCCGCGGAGTCGCTCGGCATCTCGCTCGAGGAACTCGCCGACACCGAACTGCCCGAGGACTTCGTCGCCGCGGACGGTTCGCCGATCGTCTGGCCGATCCCCGAGGACCAGCTGGTCCGCAAGCTCGCGGTGCCCAGCCAGGGCCGGCTCTACTACGTCCGCTACGCGATGAAGATGAGCTGGAGCGACGAGCGCATCCACGAGCTCACCCGGATCGACCCCTGGTTCCTCGATCAGTTCCGCGAACTCGTCCAGTTCGAGGATGTCCTGTGCGGCTACACCGCGCTCGAGGAGGTTCCGGAGGCGACCCTCTTCAAGGCCAAGCAGCTTGGGTATTCCGATCCGCAGCTGGCGAACCTCTATAGAGGAACGATCTCCACCGACACCATCCTCGCGGTGCGCGACCGGCGGAAGGCCTTCGGCATCGAACCGGTCTTCAAGCTGGTCGATACCTGCGCCGCGGAGTTCGAGGCGATCACCCCGTACTTCTATTCGACCTACGAGACGCCGGTCCGCACCGTGGCCGACGACGGTTCGGTCACCAGTACCGCCGACGACGAGATCCGCGTCACCGAGAAGCCGAAGATCATCATCCTCGGCGGCGGTCCCAACCGGATCGGCCAGGGGATCGAGTTCGACTACTGCTGCTGCCAGGCGGCCTTCGCCTGCGAGGAGATGGGCTACGAGTCGGTGATGATCAACTCGAATCCCGAGACCGTCTCGACCGACTTCGATACCAGCGACTTCCTCTTCTTCGAACCGCTGACCCTCGAGGACGTCTTGAACGTCGTCGAGCGCTTGAACGGCGGGGGGGTCGAAAGCACCGACCGCTCCGGCGGCGTGGTCGGCTGCATCGTGCAGTTCGGCGGGCAGACCCCGCTCAACCTCGCGCACGGTCTGGTCAAGGCCGGGGTCCCGATCATCGGCACCGGGCTTGACGCGATCGACCTCGCCGAGGACCGCGACCGCTTCAAGGCGATGCTCGACGAACTGGGCATGGTCCAGCCGGAGAACGGCATCGCCCACTCGCTCGACGAGGCGATCGTGATCGCGGACCGCATCGGCTACCCGGTGCTGGTGCGACCGAGCTACGTCCTCGGTGGTCGCGGCATGGAGACCTGCTACGACGAGGACGCCCTGCGCCGCTACATGGCGGAAGCGGTCGACGCGTCTGAACTCGCCGACGCACCCGTCCTGATCGACAAGTTCCTCTCCGAGGCGATTGAGATCGACGTCGACGTGGTCGCCGACTACGTGCCCGGCGACGCCTCGCATCCCGATCTTGGCCTTGGCGACCACCAACCGACCTCCGTCGTCTGCGGCGTGATGGAGCACATCGAGGAAGCGGGCATCCACTCCGGCGACTCGACCTGCACCGTGCCGCCGTATTCACTGACCGATGCCATGGTCGACCGCATCCGCGACCAGGCGCGTCGTCTTGCCGAGCGCCTCAAGGTGCGCGGCCTGATGAACGCCCAGCTCGCGGTCAAGAACGACGTCATCTACGTGATCGAGGTCAACCCGCGCGCCAGTCGCACCGCCCCCTTCATCTCGAAGGCCAAGGGTGTCTCCTGGGCGCACGTCGCCGCAAAGGTCATGATGGGCGCTTCGCTCACCGAGCTCGGGGTCAAGGAGATCCACGACGCCGGCTTCTGTGCGGTGAAGCGTTCGGTCTTCCCGTTCGCGAAGTTCCCCGGGGTCGACGTGGTGCTCGGCCCGGAGATGCGTTCGACCGGCGAGGTGATGGGTGCGGACCGTTCGCTTCCGGTCGCGCTCGCCAAGGCCGAGATGGCCTGCGGGTTCGAGCTGCCGACCAGTGGTTCGGTCTTCCTCTCGGTGCGCGACTCGGACAAGGGTGCTGCGGTCGACATCGCCCGCAACCTGGTCTCGATGGGTTTCACCGTCTACACCACCGGCGGCACCAACGACTTCCTGCGTTCGCACACCGTCGAGACCGAGCTGATGCCGAAGATCTCGGAAGGCGCTCGCCCGAACATCCTCGACCGGATCGCAAACGGCGAGATCGATCTCCTCGTGAACACCCCGACCCGCAAGGGTGCCGATACCGACGAGGGTCGCATCCGCGCCGCGGCGGTGCGTCACGGCGTCACGATGATCACGACCGTCGCCGGTGCACGCGCCGCGACCCAGGCGATCGCGGGTCTCCGCAGCGGCACGTGGGGGGTGACTGCGATGCAGGATTACTTTCCCGCAGCCGAGCCCGCAGCCGAGCCCGCGCTCATGGGCAGCGTCGCCGGCGAAACGACCACCACCACCCAGTGATCGGGGCTGAAGTCACTTTTATATACGGGCCGGGCGTTTAATCGCGGCAAGTGCCTTGCGTACGCGCCTGCGTTCTGGTGCAGTTGAGTACTGGCGTGATGTTTCATCATCCGCAGTGGCGACCGTCCTGGTGCGTTCACGACAACATGGAGAAAGAAAGTCATGCTGAACAAGAGAATTATTGTGTTGCTGGCGATGGTCAGCCTTGCGTGTACTGTCCAGGTTCAAGAGGCACAGGCTCAGGATGGCTCGCTCGCCTGCTGGGGGGTCAACGGCCACGGCCAGTGCGACGTCCCAAGCGGTGTCGGCGAGCCGGGGAACCTGGTGACGGCGGTCGCTGGGGGGTACGGGCACACGGTCGCGCTGCTCGGTCGCGAAGTGCCGCCGGTTCCCGGTGACTTCAACGGCGACGGTGTCCTCGATGGTGCCGACTACATCGCGATTCGCGAACACCTCGGGATCTGCGCTGCGGACATCGACGCCAACGAAGTGGTTGATGGTGTGGATCTTTCCTACGTCCTCGGTTCGTGGGGTTCGTGCACGACGGGTCCGTGACCATATAACTGTCCAGATCTCGATCGATATGTCATTTGGTGGAGATGTATCAAGGTATCCGGCGAGATCCACTTGCCGAGGCTTTGAAGCCATTCCCCGCTTTGCTAGTTTGGTGAAGGGGCTTTGTCGCCATTGATCTGAGGTTCGTGAAGATGGTTGCCAACAAGGAGAACGAAAGATGAACCGATGCCTGCTCACAGCGCTGCTGGTGTTGGTCGGCGCGCGCGTGTCATGTGCGGAGACGATCACGGTATGTGCATCTGGTTGTGACTACACGAGCATCAATGCCGCGATTGCCGTTGCGAATGATGGCGATGTCATTCAGCTTGCTGCGCAGTCCTACAGCGAAGGTTCTACGGTTGACACCAATGGCAAGGTGATCACGATACGTGGCGTCGTGGATCAGAAAGGCAGGCCAGTGACGTACCTCGATGGCGGTGGCGCACATCGTGTCGTTGAATGCACGAATGGCGAGACCGGTTCAACGGTCTTCGAGAACCTGATGATCAGAAACGGTCGTGCCGTGAGAGGCGGCGGTATGCACAACTACGGAAGCAGTCCGACACTCAGAAACTGCTCCCTGGGATACAACCTTGCCGCTGCGGCGGGAGGAATGTACAACCACCAGAGCAGCCCCACACTGATTGGTTGCACGATCGAGAACAACGGCATTGCCTTCGACGACACGATCCAACCCAATGGTGGCGGGATGTACAACCTTGAAAGCAATCCGAATCTTGTCGGATGCAAGATCGGTGCGAATGGGGCTTCCTCGGGCGGTGGGATGTACAACGACCGAAGCAGTCCGGTGCTGACGGATTGCCTGCTGACCAGCAGTTCGAGCAACTGTGGCGGCGGCATGTACAACCTCTTCAGCAGTCCCGAACTCGTCCGATGTACGATCGGTGGCAACGGCGCGGCCGAAGGCGGGGGCATGTACAACCGCAACAGCAGCCCGTCGATTACCGACTGCGTGTTCACATACAACAGTGGCCTCTACAAGGGCGGTGGGATCTACAACTTTGCCAGCGCGCCAACCCTTGAGGGATGTTCCTTCGAATTCAACTCTTCAGCCTGGGGAGGCGGCATCCACAACAACATCAGCGATCCCACCCTGCGGAACTGTACCTTCACGGACCACAACGTCTCATCAGGTGGTGGAATGTACAATTTCGACAATTGCACTCCGATCCTGATCAACTGCGTGTTCACGAACAACACTGCTCAGTCGGAAGGCAGTGCCATAGCGAACCTGCAACACAGCAGGCCGCAGTTGAGAGATTGCCGAATCTGGTGCAACTCGCCCGCTCCACCAATCTCCGGTTCATTCGAAGACATCTCTGGCAATTGCATCAACCTTGACTGCACCAGCTGTGGTCCCTGCACCGGTGACCTCACAGATGACAACCGCGTCGACGGAGCGGACCTCACCGACCTCCTCGGCTTCTGGGGTGACTGCGTCGATCCGCTCGAGTGCCCACCCGACCTCGACGGCAACGGCCAGGTCGACGGCGCGGACCTCCTCGAACTCCTGAGTGCCTGGGGCGCCTGCCCCTGAGCGTCGCCGGCGAAACGTCCACCACCACCCAGTGATCGGGGCTGAAGGCCCTGCAGAACCCGGTCTGACCGGCCAATCGCGGCATTTTGCTTGCCGTTGGTTCGGCGATCAGGTGCAATGGGGTGAGCGATCGACGCACCACGTTTCGAATGAAGGATGAAGACCCATGTCGAAGAGCCCCGGTCCGCTTCGTGCACTCTGGCTGCTGCTCGCGCTCGTGCTGGGTGTTCTACCGATGGCGTCCGCGGTTGCGGATGATTCGAACTTTCGCATCTGGGGGTCGCCGAGCTTCAGTGGGCAAATACAATCAGATGACGTTGTTGTTGAGGTCGCTGCGGGCGGGTTCCACTCGGTCGCGGTGCTCGAGGATGGCTCGATGCGCTGCTGGGGGTACAACTACTCCGGCCAGTGCGACGTCCCAAGCGGTGTCGGCGAGCCGGGGAACCTGGTGACGGCGGTCGCTGCTGGCGGCTACCACACGGTCGCGCTGCTCGAGGATGGCTCGATTCGCTGCTGGGGCCGGAACAACTACGGCCAGTGCGACGTCCCAAGCGGTGTCGG